>NZ_CP102951.1:4500000-5100000 GCF_024741815.1 Pseudomonas sp. LS1212 | reverse complement strand
CGAAGCGCTCAACCTGTTGGCTTTCAGCAGCAAGAAAGCCGCTGAAATCATGAAGAAAGTGCTGGAGTCGGCCGTAGCCAACGCCGAGCATAACGAAGGCGCAGACGTTGATGACCTGAAGGTCTCCACCGTTTTCGTCAACGAAGGGCGTTCGCTGAAGCGAATCATGCCGCGTGCCAAAGGCCGCGCTGATCGCATCGTCAAGCGGTCTTGCCATATCACTGTCAAGGTTGCGGACAAGTAACGGAGTCGATCAGATGGGTCAGAAAGTACATCCCATTGGCATTCGCCTGGGAATCGTCAAGGAGCACACCTCCGTCTGGTACGCAGACGGTCGGACTTATGCGGACTACTTGTTCGCAGATCTGAAGGTGCGTGAGTATCTCCAAGACAAACTAAAAAGCGCGTCCGTAAGCCGTATCGATATCCATCGTCCGGCTCAAACTGCACGCATCACCATCCACACCGCTCGCCCAGGTATCGTTATCGGGAAGAAAGGTGAAGATGTTGAGAAACTGCGTCAGGACCTGACCAAGCAAATGGGTGTGCCTGTGCACATCAATATCGAAGAGATCCGTAAGCCGGAGCTCGACGGTATGCTGGTTGCGCAGAGCGTAGCTCAGCAGCTGGAGCGTCGCGTAATGTTCCGTCGTGCCATGAAGCGCGCCGTACAGAACGCCATGCGCATTGGTGCCAAAGGCATCAAAATCCAAGTGAGCGGTCGTCTCGGCGGTGCTGAAATCGCACGTACTGAATGGTATCGCGAAGGTCGTGTGCCACTGCACACCCTGCGTGCCGATATCGACTATGCCAACTACGAAGCTCACACCACTTACGGTGTGATCGGTGTGAAGGTTTGGATCTTCAAAGGCGAAGTAATTGGTGGTCGCCAAGAAGAACTGAAACCACAAGCACCAGCGCCTCGTAAAAAAGCTGCTAAGTAAGGGGTACGCCAAATGTTGCAACCAAAGCGTACGAAGTTCCGCAAGCAGATGACTGGCCACAACCGTGGTCTGGCACTGCGCGGTAGCAAAGTCAGCTTCGGCGAATTCGCCTTGAAAGCTGTTGCACGCGGTCGTCTCACCGCCCGCCAGATCGAGTCAGCGCGTCGTGCGCTGACCCGTCACGTAAAACGTGGCGGTAAAATCTGGATCCGTGTTTTCCCGGACAAGCCGGTCACCAAGAAGCCTCTCGAAGTGCGGATGGGTAAAGGTAAGGGTTCCGTGGAATACTGGGTTGCCCAGATTCAGCCAGGTAAAGTCCTGTATGAAATCGAGGGTGTTTCTGAAGAGCTGGCGCGTGAGGCATTCGCCTTGGCAGCTGCAAAGCTGCCTCTCGCCACCTCCTTTGTTAAGCGGACGGTGATGTGATGAAAGCGAATGAACTTCGTGAAAAATCAGCACAGCAACTGAACGAGCAACTGCTCGGCTTGCTGCGCGACCAGTTCAATCTGCGTATGCAGAAAGCAACTGGCCAGTTGGGGCAGTCTCACCTGCTCTCGCAAGTTAAGCGTGACATCGCTCGCGTGAAAACTGTGCTCAACCAGCAGGCAGGTAAGTAATCATGGCTGAAGCCGAAAAAACCGTCCGTACGCTGACTGGCCGTGTTGTCAGCGACAAGATGGACAAGACCATCACCGTACTGATCGAGCGTCGCGTCAAGCACCCGATCTACGGTAAATACGTTAAGCGTTCGACTAAGCTGCACGCGCACGACGAAACCAACCAATGCCACATCGGCGACAAGGTCACTATTCGTGAAACTCGTCCGATGGCCAAGACCAAGTCCTGGGCGCTGGTTGAAGTTCTCGAACGCGCTGTGGAAGTCTAAGGGCTAGGGGTCGGAGAAATTTTATGATTCAGACTCAATCCATGCTTGATGTGGCTGATAACAGCGGCGCTCGTCGCGTTATGTGCATCAAGGTGCTTGGTGGCTCGCATCGTCGTTACGCTGGCATCGGTGACATCATCAAAGTTACCGTCAAGGAAGCAATTCCTCGCGGTAAGGTGAAGAAAGGCCAAGTGATGACTGCTGTTGTAGTCCGCACTCGCCACGGTGTTCGTCGCGCTGACGGCTCCATTATCCGCTTTGATGGCAACGCTGCTGTTCTGTTGAACAACAAGCAAGAGCCGATCGGCACCCGTATCTTTGGGCCAGTGACCCGTGAGCTTCGTTCCGAGAAGTTCATGAAGATCGTCTCGCTCGCCCCAGAAGTGCTGTAAGGAGATCCGACATGCAAAAGATTCGTCGTGACGACGAGATCATCGTGATCGCCGGCAAAGACAAAGGCAAGCGCGGTAAGGTGCTCAAGGTTCTCGCTGACGACCGTCTGGTCGTTGGTGGTATCAACCTGGTGAAGCGTCATACCAAGCCTAACCCGATGTCGGGCGTACAAGGCGGTATCGTCGAGAAAGAAGCGCCACTGCACGCTTCCAACGTCGCCATTTTCAACGGCGAAACCAACAAGGCTGACCGCGTTGGTTTCAAAGTAGAAGACGGCAAGAAAATTCGTGTCTTCAAGTCGACCCAAAAAGCGGTTGATGCTTGAACACTGCTAGGTAGAAGACCATGGCACGACTGAAAGAGATTTACCGGAAGGAAATCGCTCCCAAGCTTAAGGAAGAACTTAAGCTGACGAACGTGATGGAAGTTCCGCGCGTTACCAAAATCACCCTGAACATGGGTATCGGCGAAGCAATCGGTGACAAGAAAATCATCGAGCACGCTGTTGCTGACCTCGAGAAGATCACCGGTCAAAAAGCCGTTGTGACTTTCGCTCGGAAATCCATCGCGGGCTTCAAAGTCCGTGAGGGCTGGCCGATCGGCGTTAAAGTTACTCTGCGCCGTGATCGTATGTATGAATTCCTGGACCGCCTGCTGGCGATCTCCCTGCCTCGGGTTCGCGACTTCCGCGGCCTGAATGCCAAGTCCTTCGACGGTCGTGGCAATTACAGCATGGGCGTGAAAGAGCAGATCATTTTCCCGGAAATCGACTACGACAAGATCGATGCTCTGCGCGGTCTGGACATTACCCTGACCACCACTGCTCGTACGGATGATGAAGGTCGCGCTCTGCTGCGCGCTTTCAAATTCCCGTTCCGCAACTGATTGGAGTAGGAAAATGGCCAAGAAGAGCATGAAAAACCGCGAGCTGAAGCGTCAGCTCACGGTTGCAAAGTACGCCAAGAAGCGTGCCGAGCTGAAAGCCATCATCGTTGATCTGAACGCAAGTCCAGAAGCGCGTTGGGAAGCTTCCGTAGCTCTGCAGAAGCAGCCACGTGACGCAAGTGCCTCGCGCATGCGTAACCGCTGCCGCATCACCGGTCGTCCACACGGCGTTTACCGCAAGTTCGGCCTGGGCCGTAACAAGCTGCGTGAAGCTGCCATGCGTGGCGACGTACCGGGTCTGGTTAAAGCCAGCTGGTAAGCTGTACAGCCCAAGTCGCGGCGGCGGGGGAGCAATCAACCGACCGCCGGCGACCTTGAGTATGAATCAAGCCCCTTCTGGGGCTTGATTCATTTCTGGGGTGTGTCTAGAATGACCGGCTCGCCTGAGCCCGGGTTTTTGCCCGGAGTAGTCTCGGCGACCGTTGTAGCCGCAAGGCTCATTTTTTTGTGTATCAGGAGCGTCTAGCCCATGAGTATGCAGGACCCGTTAGCGGACATGCTAACTCGAATCCGTAATGCCCAGATGGCTGAAAAGTCCGTCGTAAGCATGCCATCTTCCACGTTGAAGGTAGCTGTGGCCAAAGTTCTGAAGGACGAAGGTTACATCGCGGGTTATCAGGTAAGCAGCGAAGTAAAACCGTCGCTTTCCATCGAGCTGAAGTACTTCGAAGGCCGTCCAGTCATCGAAGAAGTCAAACGCGTAAGTCGTCCAGGCCTGCGTCAGTACAAGTCCGTTGAAGAACTGCCAAAAGTACGTGGCGGTCTCGGCGTGTCTATCGTCTCCACCAACAAAGGTGTGATGACGGATCGTGCTGCGCGCGCTGCCGGTGTCGGCGGCGAAGTTCTTTGCACAGTGTTCTAAGGGGGGATAAGCATGTCTCGCGTCGCTAAGAACCCCGTAAAGCTGCCAGCTGGTGTCGAAGTAAAATTCGCCGGCCAACAGCTTTCGGTGAAGGGTGCCAAGGGCACTCTTGAACTGAATGTTCACTCGTCCGTTGAAGTCGTTGAAGAAGCTGGTGAGCTGCGTTTCGCTGCTCGCAATGGCGATCAACAGACTCGTGCAATGGCCGGTACCACTCGTGCGTTGGTAAACAACATGGTCCAGGGCGTAAGCCAAGGCTTCGAGCGCAAGCTCCAGCTGGTCGGTGTTGGTTACAAGGCACAAGCAAAAGGCACAGTGCTGAACCTGGCTCTCGGCTTCTCGCACCCAGTGGACTACGAACTGCCGGAAGGCATCACCGCTGAGACTCCTAGCCAGACCGATATCCTGATCAAGGGCATCGACAAGCAGCTGGTGGGTCAAGTGGCCGCTGAAATCCGCGATTTCCGTCCACCAGAGCCTT
The DNA here is from genome assembly GCF_024741815.1 of Pseudomonas sp. LS1212. Taxonomy (NCBI): domain Bacteria; kingdom Pseudomonadati; phylum Pseudomonadota; class Gammaproteobacteria; order Pseudomonadales; family Pseudomonadaceae; genus Pseudomonas; species Pseudomonas sp. LS1212. The sequence goes on along the minus strand of NZ_CP102951.1, from coordinate 5,095,489 downwards.
ACAAAGGTAAGGGTGTGCGTTACGCGGACGAAGTCGTCCGTCGTAAAGAAGCCAAGAAGAAGTAGGGCATAGCAAATGACCGACAAAAAAGTTACTCGACTGCGTCGCGCTCGCAAAGCACGCCTGAAAATGCACGAACTCGAAGTCGTGCGTCTCTGCGTGTTCCGCTCTTCGCAGCACATTTATGCCCAGGTCATTTCGGCCGACGGCAGCAAAGTCCTGGCCAGCGCCTCGACTTTGGACAAAGAACTGCGTGATGGCGCCACTGGCAACATCGACGCGGCCACTAAGGTTGGCCAGCTGGTCGCTACGCGTGCAAAAGCCGCTGGCGTCTCGCAGGTGGCTTTCGACCGCTCTGGCTTCAAGTACCACGGTCGCGTGAAAGCGCTGGCTGATGCTGCTCGTGAAGCTGGGCTGGAGTTCTAAGTTATGTCAAATAACGACCAAAAGCGCGACGAAGGCTACATCGAGAAGCTGGTTCAAGTTAACCGCGTTGCTAAAACCGTTAAAGGCGGCCGTATCTTCACTTTCACCGCGTTGACCGTGGTTGGTGATGGCAAGGGTCGCGTTGGTTTCGGCCGTGGCAAGTCACGTGAAGTGCCTGCTGCGATCCAGAAAGCAATGGAAGCTGCTCGTCGCAACATGATTCAAGTGGACCTCAACGGTACCACTCTGCAGTACGCCCTGAAATCCGCCCACGGCGCTTCCAAGGTTTACATGCAGCCTGCTTCTGAAGGTACCGGTATCATCGCTGGCGGCGCTATGCGCGCAGTGCTGGAAGTTGCTGGCGTTCAGAACGTACTGGCTAAGTGCTATGGTTCGACCAACCCAGTGAACGTGGTACACGCCACTTTCAAGGGTCTGAAAACCATGCAATCCCCGTCGTCCATTGCTGCCAAGCGCGGCAAGAGCGTTGAGGAGATCATCTGATCATGGCTACCGTTAAAGTTACGCTGATCAAAAGCATGACCGGCCGCATCCCTAACCACAAACTGTGCGTTAAGGGTCTGGGTCTGCGTCGCATCGGTCACACTGTAGAAGTCCTGGATACTCCCGAGAATCGCGGGATGATCAACAAGGCTTACTACATGCTGCGCGTCGAGGGTTAATCGATGAAACTCAATGATCTGAGTCCAGCGCCGGGTTCCCGTCGCGAAAAGCATCGTCCGGGCCGTGGTATCGGTAGCGGTTTGGGTAAGACTGGTGGCCGTGGTCACAAAGGTCAGACCTCCCGTTCCGGTGGCACCATTGCTCCAGGCTTTGAAGGCGGTCAACAGCCGCTGCACCGTCGCCTGCCGAAGTTCGGTTTCGTTTCCCTGAAAGCCATGGACCGCGCAGAAGTGCGTCTGTCCGAGCTGGCCAAAGTGGAAGGCGACGTTGTCACCGTGCAATCCCTGAAGGATGCCAACGTGATTAACCAAAACGTACAGCGTGTGAAAATCATGCTGTCCGGCGAAGTTACTCGCGCAGTCACCATCAAGGGTATCGCAGCCACCAAAGGTGCGCGTGCGGCTATCGAAGCAGCTGGCGGCAAGTTCGAGGAATAAATGGCTAAGCAAGGTGCTCTCTCTGCGCTCGGCAAGGGCGGGATGTCTGAACTCTGGGCTCGTCTGCGTTTTCTGTTCCTGGCGATTATCGTCTACCGAATAGGCGCACACATTCCAGTTCCAGGCATCAACCCGGACCGGCTGGCGGACCTGTTTCGACAGAATGAGGGGACCATTCTTAGCTTGTTCAACATGTTTTCCGGCGGCGCGCTGGAACGGATGAGCATCTTTGCACTGGGGATCATGCCGTACATTTCGGCATCGATCATCATGCAGCTGATGACCGCCGTCAGCCCGCAGCTGGAGCAGTTGAAGAAGGAAGGTGAAGCTGGCCGTCGCAAGATCAGCCAGTACACCCGCTACGGCACCGTCGTCCTGGCGTTGGTCCAGGCCATTGGCATGTCCATTGGTCTGGCCGGTCAGGGCGTTGCTTTCTCTGCTGACTTTGGCTTCCATTTCGTCGCGGTCACCACGTTCGTGGCGGGTGCGATGTTCATGATGTGGCTGGGTGAGCAGATTACTGAGCGCGGTGTAGGCAACGGTATCTCGATGCTCATTTTCGCAGGTATCGTCGCCGGTCTTCCGGCAGCAATCGGGCAGTCTTTCGAGTCTGCACGTCAGGGTGATATCAACATCTTCGCCCTGGTCGCGATCGGTTTGCTGGCAGTAGCGATTATCGGTTTTGTGGTGTTCATCGAGCGTGGCCAGCGTCGTATTGCTGTTCACTACGCCAAGCGTCAGCAGGGCCGCAAGGTTTTCGCTGCGCAGACGAGCCACTTGCCGCTGAAAGTGAACATGGCTGGCGTCATTCCAGCTATTTTCGCGAGCAGCATTTTGCTGTTCCCGGCTTCGTTGGGTGCCTGGTTCGGTCAGTCTGAAGGTATGGGCTGGTTGCAGGACATCTCGCAGTCGATCGCTCCTGGTCAGCCGTTGAATATTCTGCTGTTTAGTGCAGGGATTATTTTCTTCTGCTTCTTCTATACGGCGTTGATGTTCAATCCGAAAGACGTAGCGGAAAACCTGAAGAAGTCCGGTGCCTTTATTCCGGGTATCCGTCCGGGTGAGCAGTCGGCACGCTATATCGATGGCGTTCTGACCCGCTTGACCATGTTCGGTGCTCTTTATATGACGGCCGTCTGTCTGCTGCCCCAGTTCCTGGTGGTTGCGGCAAACGTTCCGTTCTACCTTGGCGGGACCTCGTTGCTGATTGTGGTAGTGGTTGTGATGGACTTCATGTCCCAAGTACAATCGCACCTCGTTTCGCACCAGTACGAATCCCTGATGAAGAAAGCCAACCTGAAAGGCTACGGTGGCAGCGGTTTGCTGCGCTGAGAGACCCTTAAGGTTCGAGGAGTTGGTGATGAAAGTTCGTGCATCGGTGAAAAAGCTGTGCCGTAACTGCAAGATTATTCGCCGCGAAGGTGTTGTTCGAGTAATTTGCAGCGCGGAACCACGTCACAAGCAGCGCCAAGGCTGAGTGTGATTTGTGCTTCAAGCCCGGCAGCTAGTGCGCTGCTGGGTTGATTATTTGTTATTACAGCGATATTATCTCGCGCCCTATTTCTTGGCTTCCGGGGCGTAGGTAGCTGTCAATTGGAGTCCCACTGAATGGCCCGTATTGCAGGCGTCAACATTCCAGATAACAAGCACACTGTTATCTCGCTGACCTACATCTATGGTGTTGGTCGCACTACTGCACAGAAAATTTGTGCAGAGACTGGGGTCAACCCAGCCGCAAAGATCAAGGATCTGAGCGACGAGCAGATTGAACAGCTGCGTAGCGAAGTGGCGAAGTTCACCACTGAAGGTGACCTGCGTCGCGAAATCAACATGAAAATCAAGCGCTTGATGGACCTGGGCTGCTACCGCGGTCTTCGCCATCGTCGTGGTCTTCCAGTACGCGGTCAGCGTACCAAGACCAACGCGCGTACCCGTAAAGGTCCGCGTAAGCCGATCCGCAAGTAATCGCACCAGCGAATCGACAGGAATTTAGTCATGGCAAAACCTGCTGCTCGTCCTCGTAAAAAGATTAAAAAGACAGTGGTTGATGGCATCGCCCACATCCACGCGTCTTTCAACAACACCATCGTGACCATCACCGATCGTCAAGGTAACGCTCTGTCCTGGGCTACCTCCGGCGGTTCGGGTTTCCGCGGTTCTCGCAAGTCCACCCCGTTCGCTGCTCAAGTAGCTGCTGAGCGTGCTGGTCAAGCTGCGCTGGAATATGGTCTGAAGAACCTCGACGTTAACGTCAAGGGTCCAGGTCCAGGTCGTGAGTCCGCTGTTCGTGCTCTGAACGGCTGCGGCTACAAGATCGCCAGCATCACCGACGTGACGCCAATCCCGCACAACGGGTGCCGTCCGCCGAAGAAGCGTCGCGTGTAATCAGGAGACAGATAAATGGCACGTTACATTGGTCCAAAATGCAAACTGTCTCGTCGTGAAGGCACAGATCTTTTCCTGAAAAGCGGCGTTCGCGCTCTGGAATCGAAGTGCAACATCGAAGCAGCCCCAGGTATCCACGGCCAGCGTCGTGGTCGCCAATCCGATTACGGCACCCAACTGCGTGAAAAGCAGAAGGTCCGTCGTATTTATGGCGTTCTCGAGCGTCAGTTCAGCGGTTACTACAAAGAAGCTGCCGGCAAGAAAGGCGCTACTGGTGAGAACCTGCTGCAACTGCTCGAATGCCGTCTGGACAACGTTGTTTACCGTATGGGCTACGGCGCTACTCGCGCTGAATCCCGTCAGCTGGTTTCGCATAAAGCGATCAGCGTCAACGGTAAGACTGTAAACGTTCCGTCCTACCAAGTTCGTCCGGGTGACGTGGTCGCGGTTCGCGAGAAATCGAAGAACCAGCTGCGCATTGTTCAAGCCCTTGAACTGTGCGCCCAGCGTGGCCGCGTTGAGTGGGTGGAAGTAGACACTGAGAAGAAGTCGGGCGTTTTCAAGAACGTTCCTGCTCGCAGTGACCTGTCCGCCGACATCAACGAAAGCCTGATTGTCGAGCTCTACTCCAAGTAAGGGCTAGAAAATAGGTGCATCCATGCAGATTTCGGTAAATGAGTTCCTGACGCCCCGCCACATTGATGTGCAGGTCGTCAGTCCAACCCGCGCCAAGATTACGCTCGAGCCTCTCGAGCGTGGTTTCGGCCATACCCTGGGCAACGCGCTGCGACGCATCCTGTTGTCCTCAATGCCCGGCTGTGCAGTAGTCGAGGCCGAGATTGACGGTGTACTCCATGAGTACTCGGCAATCGAAGGTGTACAGGAAGACGTCATTGAAATCCTGTTGAACCTTAAAGGTCTGGCTATCAAGCTGCACGGTCGTGACGAAGTTACGCTGACCTTGTCGAAGAAGGGTTCGGGGGTGGTTACCGCTGCCGATATTCAGCTGGATCATGATGTCGAGATCGTTAACCCCGATCACGTAATCGCTAACCTGGCGTCCAACGGCGCCTTGAACATGAAGCTCACCGTAGCTCGTGGTCGTGGTTATGAACCGGCCGATTCGCGTCAGAGCGATGAAGACGAAAGCCGCAGCATTGGTCGCTTGCAGCTGGACTCTTCGTTCAGTCCGGTACGTCGTATCGCATACGTGGTGGAAAACGCCCGTGTCGAACAGCGTACTAACCTGGACAAGCTGGTTATTGATCTGGAAACCAACGGTACTCTGGATCCTGAAGAGGCTATCCGCCGCGCTGCAACCATCCTGCAACAGCAGTTGGCTGCGTTCGTCGACCTCAAGGGTGACAGTGAGCCAGTGGTAGTCGAGCAGGAAGACGAGATCGATCCGATCCTGCTTCGCCCGGTTGACGATCTGGAACTGACTGTACGTTCGGCTAACTGCCTTAAGGCGGAAAACATTTACTACATCGGCGACCTGATTCAGCGTACCGAAGTAGAACTGTTGAAGACTCCGAACCTGGGCAAGAAATCCTTGACTGAAATCAAGGACGTTCTGGCCTCCCGCGGTCTGTCCCTCGGCATGCGCCTCGACAACTGGCCGCCTGCAAGTCTTAAGAAGGACGACAAGGCGACTGCCTGATCGTCGTAATCACCGAACGTAAGTTTGGTAAGGAATGAACCATGCGTCATCGTAAAAGTGGTCGTCACCTGAGCCGCACCAGCGCGCACCGCAAGGCCATGTTCCAAAACATGGCGGTGTCGCTGTTCGAGCACGAGCTGATCAAAACTACCCTGCCGAAAGCCAAGGAACTGCGCCGCGTTGCCGAGCCGCTGATCACCCTGGCTAAAGAAGACAGCGTAGCTAACCGTCGCCTGGCCTTCGACCGTACTCGTTCGAAAGCCATCGTTGGTAAGCTGTTCAACGATCTGGGCAAGCGCTATGCCACCCGTCAGGGCGGTTACCTGCGTATCCTCAAGTGCGGTTTCCGCGCTGGCGACAACGCGCCTATGGCGTACGTCGAGTTGGTTGATCGTCCTGTCGGTGGCGTAGTAGAAGCTGCTGAATAAGACGACAGTCTGAAACAAAAAACCGGGCCTTGGCGCCCGGTTTTTTGTTTCTATATGGTTAGTAGAAATCTATTGATCTGAGTCAGTCTATTAATTTGTGAATGTCATATTTGTAGCCAATACTGACTTTCCAGCCGATTAGCCGGCAGCACAAAAGTCTGACAGAGGAAGACAGATCATGAGCCAGAATAAAACACTGACTACCGCCAGTGGCGCGCCAGTGGCCGATAACCAGAATTCTCGTTCGGCTGGTCCGCGCGGCCCGCTTTTGCTGGAAGATTTCCATCTCATTGAAAAACTCGCACACTTCAATCGCGAGAATATTCCTGAGCGCCGGGTGCATGCCAAGGGCTCGGGTGCCTATGGCACCTTCACCGTTACCAAAGACATCACCCAGTACACCTGCGCCAAGCTGTTCGAGTCCGTTGGCAAGCAAACTCCGACTTTCCTGCGGTTCTCCACGGTAGGTGGTGAGCGCGGCTCGGCTGACACCGAGCGTGATCCACGCGGTTTTGCCTTGAAGTTCTATACCGAGGAAGGCAACTGGGACATCGTGGGTAACAACACGCCGGTGTTCTTCATTCGCGACCCATTGAAATTCCCGGACTTTATCCACACCCAGAAGCGTCTGCCCCAGAGCAATCTGAAGAGCGCGCAAATGATGTGGGACTTCTGGTCACACTCGCCTGAGGCGCTGCACCAGCTCACTATCCTGTTCTCCGACCGGGGCATCCCTGACGGCTACCGTCATATGCACGGCTTCGGTAGCCACACCTACAGCCTGATCAACGCCCAGGGCGAGCGTTACTGGGTCAAATGGCACTACAAGTCCAGGCAGGGCATCAAAAACCTGTCGCCGGCCGACGCTGCGCGTATCGCGGGTACCGATCCCGATTACGCCCAGCGCGATTTGTTCGAGGCCATTGAGCGTGGTGACTTCCCGAAATGGCGTGTTTGCATCCAGATCATGACCGAGGCCCAGGCGGCTGCGCATTATGAGAACCCATTCGATGTGACCAAGACCTGGTCGCAGAAAGAGTTCCCATTGATTGAGGTCGGCGAGCTTGAATTGAACCGCAACCCGCTGAACTATTTCGCTGAAGTAGAGCAGGCTACGTTCGGGCCGAGCAACTTGGTGCCTGGTGTCGGGCTTTCCCCTGACCGGATGCTCCAGGGCCGTGTGTTCGCTTACGCTGATGCGCACCGTTACCGCGTGGGTACCAATCACCAGCAACTGCCGGTGAACGCGCCGAGGAGCCCGGTCAATACCTACCAGCGCGATGGTGCCATGGCCTTGGGTTGCACCGGTGCTGCACCTAACTATGAGCCTAACAGCTACAGCGACGCTCCAAAACAGGCGCCGCAGTATGCTGAACCTCCATTGGCTCTCAGTGGTACGGCCGATCGTTACGACCACCGTGAAGATATCGACTACTACAGCCACGCCGGTGCGCTGTTCCGTCTGATGAGTGATGACCAGAAGGCGCTGTTGATCGATAACATTGCCGGGACATTGGTTAGCGTCTCCGGGGATGTCATTGAGCGTCAGTTGCAGCATTTCTTCAAGGCAGATCCAGCCTATGGTGAAGGCATCAGGAAGGCGCTGGATGCAAAACACGGCTAAGTCGAAATGATAAGAAGAACCGCCCTCATTTGGGCGGTTTTTCAATGCAAATCACTTCTGTTTGCCGATTTTTTTCGCATTTTCTACGTGATGTTGAGTGACCTGTTGGCAAAGCTGGTTCAAACTATAACTTTCAAGCAGGGAGATGTAGGGCGATGCAAGGTCACCCAGACGTAATCGATTACCTCAACACGTTGCTGACCGGCGAACTGGCAGCCCGTGACCAATATTTCATCCACTCGCGGATGTACGAAGACTGGGGCTTCAGCAAGCTCTACGAGCGTATCAATCACGAGATGGAGGAAGAGGCACAGCACGCCGATGCCCTGATGCGCCGTATTCTCATGCTCGAAGGTACGCCTCGCATGCGCCCGGACGATCTGGATGTCGGCACCACGGTCCCCGAGATGCTCGCCAGTGACCTGCGCCTGGAGTACAAGGTCCGTGCTGCGCTGTGCAAGGGAATCGAGCTCTGCGAGTTGCACAAGGACTACATCAGCCGCGACATTCTGCGCATACAGCTGGCAGACACTGAAGAAGACCACACCTACTGGTTGGAAAAGCAGCAGGGGCTGATCAAGTCGATCGGTCTGGAGAATTATCTGCAGTCGCAGCTTTAAGCGGCTGTAAAAAAGCCCCTGTCACGCAAATGGCAGGGGCTTTTTCGTTTCTGTGTAGGAGCGGGTCCTGGGTTCAGGCCTTGTCGCGCAGCAACAGTGGCTTGAGGTAGTGCCCGGTATAGGACTGCTTCATCTCGGCCACTTCTTCCGGCGTACCGCAGGCGATGATCTGACCGCCTTTCGATCCTCCTTCAGGCCCGAGATCAACCAGCCAATCCGCCGTTTTGATCACATCCAGATTATGCTCGATCACCACCACGGTATTGCCGTGGTCGCGCAAGCGATGCAATACATCGAGCAACTGCTGGATATCGGCGAAGTGCAGGCCCGTGGTCGGCTCGTCGAGGATATACAGGGTCTTGCCTGTGTCGCGCTTGGACAGCTCGCGGGACAGCTTGACCCGTTGCGCCTCGCCACCTGACAGCGTGGTAGCCGATTGGCCGAGCTTGATGTAGGAAAGCCCTACATCCATTAACGTCTGGAGCTTGCGAGCCAGGGCTGGCACCGCGTCGAAGAACTCACGCGCTTCTTCGATGGTCATCTCCAGCACTTCGTGGATGCTCTTGCCCTTGTATTTGATTTCCAGGGTTTCGCGGTTGTAGCGCTTGCTCCTGCACACGTCGCAGGGCACATAGATGTCCGGCAAAAAGTGCATCTCGACCTTGATCAGGCCATCGCCCTGGCAGGCCTCGCAGCGACCGCCCTTGACGTTGAAGGAGAACCGCCCCGGGCCATAACCGCGTGAGCGCGACTCGGGCACGCCGGCAAACAGCTCGCGGATCGGAGTGAACAGGCCGGTATAGGTCGCCGGGTTGGAGCGTGGCGTACGACCGATAGGGCTTTGATCGATATCCACCACTTTGTCCAGGTGTTGCAGGCCGTCACAACTGTCGTGCGCTGCGGCTTCGAGGGTGGTCGCGCCATTGAGCGCAGTGGCGCTGAGCGGGAACAGGGTATTGTTGATCAGTGTCGATTTGCCGGAGCCCGAGACGCCGGTCACACAGGTCAGCAGGCCGATCGGGATTTCCAGGTCGACGTTCTGCAGATTGTTGCCACGCGCACCCTTGAGCGTCAGCGACAGCTTCTTGTTGCGTGGCGTGCGCTCGGCCGGTACGACGATCTTCACGCGCCCGGAAAGGTACTTGCCGGTGAGCGAGTCCGGGTGCGACATGACATCGGCCGGCGAACCCTCTGCGACGATATGGCCGCCATGCACGCCGGCGCCTGGACCGATGTCGACAACGTAGTCGGCCATGCGAATGGCGTCTTCGTCATGCTCCACCACGATCACGGTGTTGCCGATATCGCGCAGGTGATTGAGGGTGCCCAGCAGCCGGTCGTTGTCACGCTGGTGCAGACCGATGGATGGCTCGTCGAGGATGTACATGACCCCGACCAGGCCCGCACCGATCTGGCTGGCCAGGCGAATGCGCTGGGCCTCGCCACCGGAGAGCGTGTCGGCGCTGCGATCGAGGGTCAGGTAATCCAGGCCGACATTGACCAGAAACTGCAGGCGCTCGCGGATTTCCTTGAGAATCTTGTCGGCAATTTCGCCGCGTCGGCCGGTCAGTTTCAGGCCGCCAAAATACTCGGTGGCATCACCGATAGGCAGCCCTGTAACGGCAGGCAGGGTTTTCTCGCCGACCCACACATGCCGCGCCTCGCGGCGCAGGCGTGTGCCGCGGCAGTCCGGGCAAGGCTGGGTGCCGAGGAACTTGGCCAGCTCTTCGCGCACGGTGGCAGACTCGGTCTCGCGGTAGCGGCGCTCCAGGTTAGGCACAATCCCTTCGAAGGGGTGCGAGCGCTTGACGATGTCGCCGCGGTCGTTCAGGTAGCGGAAATCGACGTTCTGCTTGCCGCTGCCATTGAGAATGACCTTCTGCTGCTCGGCAGGCAGTTCATTGAACGGGACTTCCAGGCTGAAACCGTAATGGGCCGCCAGGGAGCCGAGCATCTGGAAGTAATAGACATTGCGTCGGTCCCAGCCACGAATCGCCCCTTCGGCCAGGGTCAGCTCGCCGTTGACCAGCCGCTTGATGTCGAAGAACTGCTTGACCCCCAGACCATCGCAGGTCGGGCAGGCGCCGGCCGGGTTGTTGAAGGAGAACAGCTTGGGCTCGAGTTCGCTGATGGCGTGGCCGCAGATCGGGCAGGCGAAGCGCGCCGAAAAGATCATCTCCTCGAAGGGCTCGTCATCCATGGACCCGACCAGGGCGATGCCGTCGGCCAGCTTCAGCGCGGTTTCGAAGGATTCGGCCAGGCGCTGCTGCAGGTCTTCGCGAACCTTGAAGCGATCGACCACCACTTCGATGGTGTGCTTCTTCTGTTTGTCCAGCTTGGGCAGTTCGTCGAGCTCATACAACTTGCCATTGATGCGGGCGCGGACAAAGCCCTGGGCGCGCAGCTCGTCGAAGATTGCCAGATGTTCGCCTTTACGCTCGCGAATCACCGGGGCCAGGAGCATCAGCTTGCTGCCTTCGGGCTGGGCCAATACCAGATCGACCATCTGGCTGACGGTCTGGGCTTCCAGCGGGATGTCGTGATCCGGGCAGCGCGGGGTGCCTACGCGGGCGTAGAGCAGGCGCAGGTAGTCGTAGATCTCGGTGATGGTGCCGACGGTCGAGCGCGGGTTGTGCGAGGTCGATTTCTGTTCGATGGAAATCGCCGGAGACAGCCCTTCGATGGTGTCGACGTCGGGTTTTTCCATCATTGACAGGAACTGTCGGGCGTAGGCCGAGAGCGACTCCACATAGCGGCGTTGACCCTCGGCATACAAGGTGTCGAATGCCAGCGAGGACTTGCCGGAACCGGACAGCCCGGTGATCACGATCAATTTGTCCCGTGGCAGGGTCAGGTCGATATTCTTCAGGTTGTGGGTTCGTGCCCCACGAATCAGGATCTTGTCCACTGCGGCCTCGCTTGGCGGGCGTAAACGAGTGAGTATACGGCGCCAGGCCAGTACGCGGCAAAGCGTCACGTATATGCCGTTAATCGATGGGGCTGGTAGAATCGCCGCCGGTTCACACGAGGTTTATCCATGCAAGATCCCTACAGCGACCGCATGAGCGGCAGCGAGACCCGCGCAGCAGGCGGTCTGGCCATGGTGTTCGCGTTCCGCATGCTGGGCATGTTCATGGTGCTGCCGGTACTGGCCACCTATGGCATGGACCTGGCCGGCGCCACGCCAGCGCTGATAGGCCTTGCCATTGGCGCCTACGGACTGACCCAGGCGTTCCTGCAAATTCCGTTCGGGGTCATTTCCGACCGCATCGGCCGGCGCCCGGTGATTTATTTTGGGTTGATCGTCTTCGCCCTGGGCAGTCTTCTTGCGGCCAATGCCGACACCATCTGGGGGGTGATCGCCGGGCGGATCCTGCAAGGTGCCGGAGCGATTTCCGCGGCCGTGATGGCTTTGCTGTCCGACCTGACCCGGGAACAGCACCGGACCAAGGCCATGGCCATGATCGGCATGACCATCGGCTTGTCCTTTGCCGTGGCGATGGTGATCGGGCCTCTGCTGACGCGGGCTTTCGGCTTGTCCGGATTGTTCCTGGCCACTGCAGGCCTGGCGCTGGTCGGTATCGTACTGGTGGCGTTCGTCGTGCCGCGCGCGCCGAGTCATCTGCAACACCGTGAATCGGGCGTCGCCCGCCAGGCACTGGGGCCGACCTTGCGTCATCCCGACCTGCTGCGGCTCGATGCCGGGATTTTCGTCCTGCACGCCATTCTGATGGCCAGTTTCGTCGCCTTGCCGCTGGCGCTGGTCGAGCGCGCCGGATTGCCAAAAGAGGAGCACTGGTGGGTCTACCTGACCGCCTTGCTGATTTCTTTTTTCGGGATGATTCCTTTCATCATTTATGGTGAAAAGAAGCGCAAGATGAAACGCGTGTTGCTGGGTGCGGTCTGTGTCTTGATGCTTGCTGAACTATTCTTCTGGGAGTTCGGCGACAGCTTGCAGGCACTGGTGGTCGGCACGGTGATCTTCTTCACTGCCTTCAACCTGCTGGAAGCGTCGCTGCCTTCGCTGATCAGCAAGGTTTCACCGGCTGGCGGCAAGGGTACGGCCATGGGGGTGTATTCCACCAGCCAGTTCCTGGGGGCGGCAGTGGGTGGCATCCTGGGTGGATGGTTATTCCAGCAGGGTGGATTGAGCGTGGTATTTCTTGGCTGTGCCGGGCTCTGTGCCCTATGGCTGGCCATAGCTGTTACTATGCGCGAACCACCCTACGTGACGAGCCTGCGTATGCCGTTGTCGCCCGAGGCGATACGCGAAGCGGGCTTGACCGAGCGCCTCAAGGCCGTGCCGGGTGTGACAGATGCAGTGGTGGTGGCAGATGAAGCCGCCGTCTATATCAAATTGGATACAGAAATATTGGATCGTTCGTCCCTGGAAAGCCTGGTCAATCCGGCGCCCCAGACGTGCGAAGCCTAGGAGAACGTTATGGCCCGTGGGGTTAACAAAGTCATATTGGTCGGCACTTGCGGCCAGGATCCTGAAGTTCGCTACCTGCCTAACGGTAACGCAGTGACCAACTTGAGCCTTGCAACCAGCGAGCAGTGGACCGACAAGCAGACCGGCCAGAAGGTCGAGCGCACCGAGTGGCACCGTGTGTCGATGTTCGGCAAGGTCGCCGAAATCGCCGGTGAATACCTGCGCAAGGGTTCGCAGGTCTACATCGAAGGCAAACTGCAGACGCGCGAGTGGGAAAAGGACGGCATCAAGCGTTACACCACCGAAATCATTGTCGACATGCAGGGCACCATGCAGCTGCTTGGCGGTCGTCCGCAGAACCAGGACGGTTCGCAGCCACAACAAGGTGGCAACAACTACAACCAGAGCCAGGCGCCACGCCAACAGGCTCCACGCCCGCAGCAGGCGTCGCGTCAAGCTGCTCCGCAGCAGCCAGCGCCGCAGCCGGCACCGGATTTCGACAGTTTTGATGACGATATTCCGTTCTAGCCCGGATAAAAGTCAGTTTTGTAAAGATAACTTTATAACTCGCTGATTTTATACCCAGTTTAAGAAGAATGGCTTCTCAGTTTGTAAAGGACTGAGAAGCCTTTTTTTTGGCCTGTGTAAAGCATCTCGGGAAAACCAGATAAACGGCTTTTGACAAGCAAAGGGGGTGGGCTAAACCGAATGTAAAGAAACAGGAGGTGCATGATGCGGATTGAACAGGTGAGTTTCCCTTCTGGCGAACGGCTGCCCATGCTCCTCGATGCGCCGGGCTTTTTATTTGTGGTTTGTTTTCTTGTTATGAAAGGGTTTCGGCAATTACATTTTTATAAGAAATTCTGCCAAGCGTCGTAGCGGGGCGCTTGGCACGCCGTTGGACTTCACTCGCCGGAAACCGCAAAATAAGGGTTTTCATCCTTCTAGATCTGACCGGACCTGCTGACTCTATGCGAATGCGCCTGATGCTGTTGGGTGGTGGGAATGCCCTCGGGCAAGCGCTGATTCGCCTCGGAGCCGAGGAAGACATCGGCTTCCTCGCCCCACGCCCGCCGGAAACCGGCTGGAATGCTGCGAGCCTGACCCAACTGCTGGATGACACCCGCCCCGATGCGCTGGTGAACCTTGCCTACTATTTCGACTGGTTCCAGGCCGAAAGCGTCAGCGAGGCGCGCCTGGCTGTACAGGAGCGCTCGGTGGAGCGCCTGGCTGAACTCTGTCAGCACCACAACATCATCCTTGTGCAACCGTCCAGCTACCGGGTCTTCGATGGTTCCCGGGCCACGGCCTACAGTGAAAGGGATGAGCCGATCCCCCTGGGCCTGCGTGGCCAGGCCTTGTGGCGGATGGAGAAAAGCGTGCGGGCGACTTGTCCGCAGCATGTGTTGCTGCGCTTTGGCTGGCTGCTCGATGACAGCCCCGAGGGTGTGCTCGGGCGCTTCCTGACGCTGGCCGAAAAGGCTCAAGAGCTGTTGATGGCTGATGATCGACGTGGCAACCCGACGCCGGTCGATGATGCTGCCCGGGTCATTATTTCGGTGCTCAAGCAGCTCGACTGTGCCGCACCGCTCTGGGGTACTTATCATTACGCGGGTAACGAAGCGACGACCCCGCTAGTGCTGGGGCAGGCTATCCTGACTGAAGCGGCCAGCCGGCATAAGCTGGCGGTCGAGGCGCCGACACCGCAGGCCCATGCGGCACGTCCGGATGCGGCGGAAGAACCGCAGCATGCGGTACTGGCCTGCAAGAAAATTCTGCACACCTTTGGTATCAAGCCGCGCGCCTGGCGTGCGGGTCTTCCGACTCTATTGGAAAGATTCTATCGTCATGGCTGATGAACCTATTCTGATTACCGGCGGCGCAGGCTTCATCGGCTCCCATCTGGTCGATGCCCTGCTCGAAAAGGGTTACGCCGTGCGGGTACTCGATGACTTGTCCACCGGCAAGCGCAACAACCTGCCGCTGGATAACCCGCAGGTCGAACTGATCGAGGGCGATGTCGCCGATGCCGCGCTGGTGGCTCGCGCCGCCGCAGGCTGCCGGGCCGTGGTGCATCTGGCGGCCGTGGCGTCGGTACAGGCTTCGGTGGAGAATCCGGCCAGGACCCACCAGAGCAATTTCATCGGCACCTTGAATGTCTGCGAGGCCATGCGCCTGGCCGGAATCAAGCGCGTAGTGTTTGCTTCAAGCGCAGCGGTGTATGGCAACAATGGCGAAGGCCAGTCCATCGTCGAAGACACGCCCAAGGCGCCACTGACACCCTATGCGGTGGACAAACTGGCCAGCGAGCAGTACCTGGACTTCTACCGCCGCCAGCATGGCCTGGAGCCGGTGGTGTTCCGCTTCTTCAACATTTTCGGGCCGCGCCAGGATCCTTCCTCGCCCTATTCCGGGGTCATCAGCATCTTCAGTGAACGAGCTCAGAAAGGCTTGCCGATCACGGTGTTTGGCGATGGCGAGCAGACGCGGGACTTCGTCTACGTCGGTGATCTGATCGCGGTGATGGTGCAGGCGCTGGAAAAACAGCAGGTCGAGGAGGGGGCGGTCAATGTCGGGCTGAACCAGGCAACGTCCTTGAAGCAGTTGCTGGCGGCGCTGGAAAGCGTTTTGGGCGGTCTGCCGGCCGTGAGTCATGCACCAGCGCGCTCTGGCGACATTCGCCACTCGCGGGCCAACAATCAGCGCTTGCTCGAGCGTTTCGCTTTCCCTGAGCCGACGCCGATTACGGTTGGCCTGGCCCATCTGCTGGGCCGCTGAAGCACAGTGGGAGCGGCGAGGCCTTCGCCGCGCCCGACAGATCGCTTAGAACTTGTAGCCAATACCGACCATGTAGACCCATGGATCGACGTCAACGTCGACTTTGGTCCGGCCTACACCCAGTGCGGTCGGCCCGTCGACGGTGGCCTTGGTGTCGATGTCGGCATACCAGACCGAGGCGTTGACCAGCATGTTGTCGGTCAGCATATAGTCCAGGCCAAGCTGGCCGGCCAGGCCTATCGAGTCCTGCACCTTCAGGTTGCTGAAGCCTTGCTGCTTGCGGGCACTGGTGAGGTCTTCATCGAAGAACATCGTGTAGTTGATGCCGATACCTGCATAGGGTTGGAACCTGGAAGTCGGCGTCATTGGATAGTATTGCAGCGACAGGGTGGGGGGCAGTTGTTTGATGTCTGCCAGCTTGCCGTCCAGGCCGGCGATGCCGGTGGCGGCACTGATGCCGCGCACACCGACGGTGTGCTGGAAGGGGGTGGCTGCCAGCAGCTCGATACCCAGGTGATCGGTCAGCATGTAAGCGAATGTCAGGCCCAGTTGGGTGTCGCTGTCGAGGGTGGCCTTGGTCCCGGAAATCTTTGCGCCGTCGAGTTTCAGCTCACCGCTGTCTTCGTTGGGTGCTGTCGTTATCGCGCCGGCACGCATGATGAAATCGCCGGCCTGGTGGGCATGGGCGAACGGGGCTGCGAGCGCCAGGGCGATGAGCGAGGCGCTGAGCAAGGACTGGTGCATGGAAGGCTCCAAAGGGCGTTAAAAATTTATTACGTCCAATGGTAAAGAGCGCCCATGTGCCAGCTTTGACCCAGCTCAATGAAACCGCGAAAGGCCCTGATTCGTGTGCTTACTGCAGCTCGTAGGCGTAGATTTTCTCGGCTTCCATCTGATAGCCGGCCTCGGCCAATTCGCTGCTTGAAGCCTTGACCAGCATCGGCCCCTCGATCCAGTAGGGTTGATACAGCTCTTCGATTTTCACCCCGATCTCGCTGATGACGTGCACGATCTGGTTGGAGGGCGGCGGCGGCACGTGGATGCAGGCGCCGTAGTACGGCACCAACAGAAACTCGGTGGTGCGCCCCTCATCACTCACTTCCAGCGGCACGATGTAACCGGGCAACTTGACCTGCTGGCCATCGAGCGCCTTGACCACCGGGGCGGCCGGCGATTGCTGCCGGGCGGCGGGTGCCGATTCGGCGGCAAGGGCATTGCTCAGCTGCGAGAGGTCATGGATAGGCGCCATTTTCGGGGCGACTTTTGGCGCATCTGGCGGAATCATTTCTGCCCAATCCAGCGGACGGGGCTCGGCTGCCCAGAGGGGCAGGGCAACCAGCAGCAATAACGCCAGCACTGCGCGTAGCATCTTCAAGTTCCTCATAGATGAATGGACAAGCCATCGGCCAGTGACTGCCGGTATGCGCGCCAGGCCGGTACGCTGCCCATGACCAGGGCGGCGCCGAGAATGATCCCCAGCAAGGTCCACTCATACTCGCTCGGCAATGCCAGCGGCAGGTACAGCCCGTATTTCGACTGGACGTAACCTTGCGCCAGGGCAATCGCCAGATAAAGCAGCGCGAGCCCCGCGACGATTCCTGACAGGGCCAGGGCGAAAGCTTCCAGCACCAGCAGGCTGGCGATGTGCCAAGGGCGGGCGCCGACGGAGCGCAGGATGGCCATCTCCCGTCGGCGCTCATTGAGGCTGGTCAGTATCGCCGTGAGCATGCCGATCAAACCGGTCAGCACTACGAACAGAGAGATCACGAACAGTGCCTTTTCCGCGGTGCCCATCAGGCTCCAGAGCTCCTGCAGGGCCACGCCAGGCAGAATCGCCAGCAATGGTTCGCCGCGAAACTCATTGATGTCGCGCTGCAGGGCAAAGGTCGAAATCTTGTTGTTCAGGCCGAGCATGAAAGCAGTGATCGCCGTCGGCGTGAGGTCCAGGTTGCGCGCCAGATTGGCGCTGATACGGCCCGCACCCCGGGCGGGAACGCCGTTGTGCCAGTCGACGTGAATCGCCTCCATGCCGCCGAGGCTGATATGCAGCGTCCGGTCCACGGGCGTGCCGGTGCGCTTGAGAACCCCGACCACGGTGAACGGCTTGTCGTCGTGCTTGACCAGGCTGATAGCGGCCACGCCGTGGGCCAGCACCAGTTTGTCGCCCAGTTTGTAATGCAATGCATCGGCGACTTCGGCGCCAAGCACCACTTCGAATGGATCATCGGTAAAAGCCCGGCCCTGGGTCAGTTGCAAGTTCTGCCGGTGGCCGTACTGATAGTGTTCGAAGTAGCTCTGGTTGGTCCCCATTACCCGGTAGCCCCGGTGCGAATCGCCCAGGGAAATCGGGATAGCCCATTTGACCTGTGGGTTGCTGGCGTAATGCTCGTAACTGTCCCAGCGGATGTTGTTGGTGGCATTGCCGATACGAAAGACCGAGTACAGCAGCAGGTTGACCGAGCCGGAGCGGGCGCCGACGATCAGGTCGGTGCCGCTGATGGTACTGGCGAAGCTGGCACGGGCTTCGGTGCGCACCCGCTCAACCGCCAGCAGCAGACATACCGACAAGGCAATCGCAAACGCGGTGAGAAAGGCGGTGAAGCGGCGGTTGGCCAGGCTGGCCAGCGCAAGTCGGAACAGGTACATCACACCTCCCCTGTGCAAGCAGGAAGCACTGCTCGATTGAGTTCTGACAAGCAGAGGTAGCGGTCGAACAGCGGCGCCAGGCGTTGATCATGGCTGACGAACAGCAGGCTGGCCCCGGCTTCCCGGCACTCGGCGAACAGCAGGCGGATAAATACCTCGCAGGCGTCGGCATCGAGCGCGGAAGTCGGCTCGTCGGCGATCACCAATTCCGGCTGGCCGATCAATGCGCGTGCGGCGGCGACCCGCTGTTGTTGGCCGATTGACAGGGTATCGGCCCGCCGGGCGAGCAGGGCCGGGTCCTTGAGCCCCAGATGGGCGAGCAGGCTGGCAGCGGCCTGGTCGATGCTGCCATGGCGCTGTTCGGCGCGGCGGGCGCGCAGGCGCGAGAAGCGGCACGGCAGCTCGACGTTTTCTCGAACCGAAAGAAACGGCAGCAGGTTGAACTGCTGGAAAATGTAGCCGGTGTGGTCGACCCTGAAGCGATCGCGGGCAGCGAAGGACAACGCGGTCAGCTCCTGGCCCAACAGGCGGATGCTGCCGCGGTCGGGCCTCTGTACGCCGCCGAGCAGGCCGAGCAGGGTGGTCTTGCCGCTGCCACTGGGGCCCTTGAGGAACAGGGTTTCGCCAGGTTCAAGACGCAAGGCCGGAATATCCAGAAGCGGGGCCTGACCCGGCCAGGAGAAGCCCAGGTCAGTCAACTCGATTAGTGCTTGGCTCATAAATAGGCGGCCGGGTTGCCCTGGCCGATCTGCTGCAAGAGGGGCCGGGGTCAGAATTTCAGGGTGGCGGTGCCTGGTGTGGCTTCAACACCTTGCTGACCGCTCGGGGCGATCAGTTGTACCTGAATTTTCTGGGTGGCGGGGAAGGCCTTGAACAATTGCGAAAGGTCCAGGTGTTTCAAGTTATTGGCTGCGGTGCAGGTGAACCGATAGTGGGCGTGGATCTCGCTATGCTCGGCGTGATCGTCATCGGCTGCCGATTTGTCGCCGAACAGTGGGCTTTCCAGTTCCTGTCTGGCCACACTGCAACCTGCGTCCTTTGGAAGATTGAACAGGTCGAGCGGTTGCTCCAGGTGGGCTCGGGCTGCGGCAACCCTGGCCTTGTCACCGTCGCTGCTGGCGGCATGTTCGAAGCCGACCAGGTTCATTGCCGGGCTTTCCAACTCCAGTTCCAGTGCCTTGTCATCCAGAACGGCATTGAGGTGGGCAACCCCGTGCTCATGGGGCCCCAGGCTGCCGTGTTCGTGATCATGCGCGTGATCGTGATCTTCCTGGGCGTGAGCAGCGGCCAGGGGCAGCAAGGCAAGGGACAGGATTAGCAACAGGCGGCGCATGGAAATCTCCGGGGAGGTACTGAAAATAAAGTGCAATGTTATAACAACTTTATTCGCGCTTCGCCACTGCGCTTGGCGAAGAGGCTGGCCCATGGGAGCATGCAGGCAGCCAATACGAGGAAGCAGAACGATGTTGCGAATCCGTGGAACCATCGGTGACTTGCCGGTTGACCTGACACTTGAGCTCGATCAGGCCGACTGGGCGCAACTGGGGGCGCATTTCGGCAACCAGGTGCAGGCCCAGCCCGCCACAACGGCGGCGAGCAGTGCCCCGCTCCGGCAGGATGACGCGCTCTGGCAGACGGCCAGGGATTTGCTGCGCAAGGCGGGGCAGATTAATGGCCCTGAGCTGTTGGAACAGCTCGAAGGGCTGACGGGAAGCACGGCAGCCGGTAAACGCCTGCTGGTGCGTCTGCGTCATTGTGAGCAGGTGAAGGTCGAAAGCGGCGCGGATGCGCCGCTTTATCACTGGGTCGATTGAGTGCGGATCAATACAGCGCGGCGAACAGCTTGCGCCGGTAAGTCGTAACCAACGGATGATCATTACCCAGCAGCTCGAACACCTGCAGCAGCGTCTTGTGCGGCAGGCCGCCTTCGTAGGTGCGGTTGCGCCCGAACAGTTTGAGCAGGGCATCGAGTGCCGCCTCATATTGCTGGCGGGCCAATTGCTGGATTGCCAGCTGATACGTCGCTTCGTCATCGGCGGGGTTTTGTGCCAGGCGCGACTTCAGGCTGGCGGCGTCGGGCAGGTCAGCGGCCTGGCGCAGGAAGGTCAGTTGCGCCTTGGCGCCGGCCAGCGCGGCCTTGTGCTCGTCGCTTTTCACGGCATCGAGAACGATCTGGGCTTCACCCAGCTCGCCACGCTCAGCCAGGCAGCGGGCGTACAGGATCAGGGCGCCAGCATTGGTGTTTTCCGTTGCCAGCAAGGTCTGCAGGATGGCTTCGGCCTGGGCGTACTGCCCTTCGGCGAACAGTGCCTGCGCCTGTTCAAGCGGGTCGGCTTCTGCCGGTGGCGGCGCCTGCACATGGGGCGCGAGCATGGCGCGGATGGCCGACTCCGGTTGTGCGCCGGCAAAGCCGTCGACCGGCTGGCCGTCCTTGAACAGCACCACGGTCGGCAGGCTGCGGATGCCGAAGCGGGCGACGATGTCCTGTTCGGCTTCGCAGTCGACCTTGGCCAGCAGCAGTTCACCCTGATAGCTCTCGGCAACATGCCGTAGCAGCGGCATCAGCGCCTTGCAGGGCGCGCACCATTCGGCCCAGAAATCCACCAGTACCGGCTTGTGGAAGGAGTTCTGAATCACCAGCTGGTCGAAGTTGGCAGCGCTGGCGTCGAAGATATACGGCGTGTCCTGACTCATGGGGTATCTCGGTGAGCATTGAATGGTTTAACTATAAAGGCTGGTGGGGTTGGCTGAAAGCGGGTGTTGTTCTTTGGATCGCTTCGCGGGCAAGCCAGCTCCTACAAGTATTGCACCGACTTGTAGGAGCTGGCTTGCCAGCGATGAGGCCCTCAAGCACGCTGCGCGTGATACAGGCTCACATTACGAAACTCCATCGGCTCCGCCAGATCCGGCAAGGTAAAGGCCTCGAGCATCTCCAGCCGCCGATAGATCGGATGCTGAAAATCCCGCACCCGCGAGTCGGCCACCAGCGCTTCGCGGCCACGGCTGAGAAACTCATCGAGCAGCGGCAGGTTGGCGCGGTCGTAGAGCACATCGGCGACCAGGATCAGGTCGAAGCGATCCGCCTCTTCGAAGAAGTCCAGCGAGTACTGCAGTTCGACCCCGTTAAGCGTCGCGTTCGCGCGACAGGCGTCGATCGCCAGCGGGTCGAGGTCGCAGGCCACGACCTCCAGTGCACCGGCCTTGGCCGCGGCAATCGCCGCCACTCCGGAGCCGGCGCCGAAGTCCAGCACGCGCTTGCCCTCGACCCAATGCGGCTGTTGCGCCAGGTAGCGGGCCATCGCCAGGCCGCTGGCCCAGCAAAAGCTCCAGTAGGGCGGTTCGTGGAGAATGCGCCGGGTCTCTTCGGCAGTGAAGGCGCGATCCATGTTTTCGGCGTCGATCAGCCACAGCTTCAGCGCCGTCTCGGGCAGCTCGCTGACCACCAGTTGCGCATCGCCGAGCAGTTCGCTCAAGGCTTGTTGCAGGTGCGCGACTGTCATCAAGGGGCCCTTTCAAATCGCAAGGGGCCAAGTGCCTGGGTCGTCGCCTGGGTAATGCGCCGCGAAGGCAGGTGCAGGATCAATTGCCCGGCCTGGCTGGCACGGCCGCGCAACTCGACGCGCGCCCCGGCGGGAAAGGATTCGGGGTTGAAACGCAGCTGGAACGGCAGCGGCTGGTTGGTGCCGTTGAGCTTGCTGCTGGCAAGCAGGCGTTGTGGTCGGCTGCGCTCA
The DNA here is from genome assembly GCF_024741815.1 of Pseudomonas sp. LS1212. Lineage (NCBI taxonomy): Bacteria > Pseudomonadati > Pseudomonadota > Gammaproteobacteria > Pseudomonadales > Pseudomonadaceae > Pseudomonas > Pseudomonas sp. LS1212. Next base: position 5,073,638 of record NZ_CP102951.1, on the reverse strand, counting down.
TCAATAACCAACAAAGCCAGCTCGACCTCTGCACCGGCCGGAACGCCCAGCAAGGAACCGCTCACCTCGCGCTGATGGGCCGGCAGTGGCCCCTGGTCGGGAGTAGCCCTGGGTGCTGTCTGAACCACCGGTTTTGACGTGTCGGGCTTGGGTGCGCTACTGCTGCAGGCAACGAGCAGGCTGGCGAAACCGAGCAGTAGGAGCGCTCGAAATGACATTGATATCTCCCAGGGGGAATTTTTCCTGCGCCGATGGTAACCCCTTTGGCTTGTCTTGCCAGTGGGATGCGCTACCATGGCCCTCCCTTTTTTTGTTGCCTGCCACCATGCACTGTCCCTTCTGCGGTGCCAACGACACCAAGGTCATCGACTCGCGACTGGTCGCCGAGGGCGAGCAAGTACGCCGCCGCCGCGAATGCCTGGCCTGCGGCGAGCGTTTCACGACCTTTGAGACGGCCGAGTTGGTATTGCCGCGTCTTATCAAACAGGACGGCAGCCGTCAGCCGTTCGACGAAGAAAAACTGCGCGCCGGTATGCAGCGTGCGCTGGAGAAGCGCCCGGTCAGCGTCGAGCGACTGGAAGAGGCGCTGGCGCACATCAGGCACAAGCTGCGCGCAACCGGCGAGCGTGAAGTCAAATCCCTGGTCGTGGGCGAATTGGTGATGGCCGAGCTGCAGAAGCTCGATGAAGTCGCCTATATCCGTTTCGCTTCGGTTTACCGGCGCTTCCAGGACCTCGACGAATTCCGTGAAGAAATCGACCGCCTGGCCCGTGAGCCGGCCAAAGAGTGACTATGCCAGCAGAGCAAAGCGTGCTTGACGCCCACTACATGGCGCGTGCCCTGGAACTGGCGCGCAAGGGCCTCTATTCGACCCACCCTAACCCGCGGGTCGGCTGCGTGATCGTGCGCGACGGCCAGGTGGTGGGCGAAGGCTGGCACGTACGCGCCGGCGAACCGCATGCCGAGGTGAACGCGCTGCGCCAGGCCGGTGAACAGTCCCTTGGCGCGACGGCCTATGTGACCCTTGAGCCCTGCAGCCATCATGGCCGGACTCCGCCCTGTGCCGACGCCTTGGTCACGGCTGGCGTCGCCCGCGTGGTGGCCGCCATGCAGGATCCCAACCCGGAAGTCGCCGGTCGTGGCCTGTTGCGGTTGGCCCAGGCTGGTATTCAAGTCTCCAGCGGCGTGCTGGAAGACGAAGCGCGGGCGCTGAACCCGGGGTTCATCAAGCGCATGGAGCAGGGCCTGCCGTATGTGCGGGTCAAGCTGGCGATGAGCCTGGATGGGCGTACCGCGATGGCCAGCGGCGAAAGCCAGTGGATTACCGGCCCGGCGGCACGCTCTGCGGTACAGCGGCTGCGGGCGCGCTCCAGCGTGGTCCTGACCAGCGCCCAAAGCGTTATCGCCGACAACGCCCGCATGACCGTGCGTGCCGATGAGCTGGGGCTCGAGCCGGAACTGGCTGCCCTGGCGCTGGCCCGGCCGCCCTTGCGGGTGCTGATCGACGGGCGACTGCGGGCGCCGCTCGACGCACCGTTCTTTCAGGCCGGCCCCGCGCTGGTGGTGACCCGCGCCGCAGCCCAGGCGCGTGAGCGCTATGAGCAGGCCGGGCTGGAACTGCTGGCGATGCCGGGCAGCGATGGCCAGGTCGATCTGCGCAAGCTGCTGGCCGAACTGGCCGGGCGCGGCGTCAACGAAGTGCTGGTCGAGGCGGGCCCTCGTCTGGCCGGAGCTTTCGCGCGTCAGGGGCTGGTCGATGAATACCGGTTGTTCATCGCCGGCAAGTTCCTCGGTTCCACTGCACGGCCCTTGTTCGAATGGCCGATGGCACGGATGAGCGAAGCGCCCACACTGAAAATCATTGAAATGCGCGCGGTTGGCGATGATTGGCAAGTCACGGCCATCCCTGCACCAGCGCTCAGCGTATAATTCCAGGCTTGCGCCCAGCGCCAGCCCTGTTCTCGAGGAGGACCCATGTTTACCGGCATTATCGAATCCATCGGCAGCATCCGTTCATTGACCCCCAAAGGCGGCGATGTACGGGTTTATGTAGCGACGGGCAAACTCGACCTGGGCGACGTCAAGCTGGGCGACAGTATTGCGGTCAATGGCGTCTGCCTGACAGCGGTGGAACTGCCGGGCGATGGCTTCTGGGCTGATGTGAGCCGCGAAACCCTCGATTGCACGGCGTTCTCCGATCTCAAGAGCGGCAGCCGGGTCAACCTGGAAAAAGCCCTGACCCCCACCACTCGCCTGGGCGGTCACCTGGTCAGCGGCCATGTCGATGGTGTTGGTGAAGTGGTTGCGCGCAATGAAAATGCCCGTGCCATCCAGTTCCGCATCCGTGCACCCAAGGAGCTGGCCAAATACATCGCGCACAAAGGCTCGATCACCGTCGATGGCACCAGCCTGACCGTGAATGCGGTCGATGGCGCCGAGTTCGAGCTGACCATCGTGCCGCACACCCTGGCCGAGACCATCATGGCCGACTACCGTCCGGGTCGCCGGGTCAATCTGGAAGTGGACCTGCTGGCCCGTTACCTGGAGCGCCTGCTGCTCGGTGACAAGGCTGCCGAACCTGCCCAGGGTGGCATTACCGAAAGTTTCCTGGCCGCCAACGGCTACCTCAAATCCTGAATTGAAAGGGGGTGCCGCGTGGCGCTCAACAGCATCGAAGAACTGGTTGAAGACATTCGCCAAGGCAAGATGGTCATCCTGATGGATGACGAAGACCGTGAGAACGAAGGCGACCTGATCATGGCCGCCGAATGCTGCAAGGCCGAGCACATCAACTTCATGGCCAAGCACGCCCGTGGCCTGATCTGCATGCCCATGACCCGCGACCGCTGCGAGCTGCTCAAGCTGCCGCTGATGGCACCACGCAACGGTTCGGGCTTCGGTACCAAGTTCACCGTCTCGATCGAGGCAGCCACCGGCGTCACCACCGGCATTTCCGCCGCCGACCGCGCCCGTACCGTGCAGGCCGCCGCTGCCCGGGACGCCAAGGCCGAAGACATCGTCAGCCCTGGTCATATTTTCCCGCTGATGGCCCAGGCCGGTGGCACCCTGGCTCGCGCCGGCCACACCGAAGCTGCCTGCGACCTGGCGCGCATGGCCGGTTTCGAGCCCAGCGGCGTGATCTGCGAAGTGATGAACGATGACGGCACCATGTCGCGTCGCGCTGAGCTTGAAACCTTCGCCGCCGAACACGGCATCAAGATCGGCACCATCGCCGACCTGATTCACTATCGGATGATCCACGAACGTACCGTTCAGCGGATTGCCGAGCAGCCACTGGACAGCGAGCTGGGCCAGTTCAACCTGGTGACCTACCGTGATTCGGTCGAAGGCGACGTGCACATGGCCCTGACCCTGGGCAACATCTGCGCCGAAGAGCCGACCCTGGTGCGAGTGCACAACATGGACCCGCTGCGCGACCTGCTGATGGTCAAGCAACCGGGCCGCTGGAGCCTGCGTGCGGCCATGAGCGCCGTGGCCGAGGCGGGCAGCGGCGTGGTGCTGCTGCTGGGGCATCCGCTGGATGGAGACGTCCTGCTGGCGCACATTCGCGAAAGCGCCGAGAGCACGACGGTGAAATCCCCGACCACCTACAGCACCGTCGGTGCCGGTTCGCAGATCCTGCGCGACCTCGGGGTGCGCAAAATGCGCCTGATGAGTTCGCCAATGAAGTTCAATGCGATATCCGGATTCGATCTGGAAGTTGTAGAATACGTGCCCTCCGAATAAAGACAGCATGTTTCCTGGCTGAAATTCGTGACCCAAACTCCTGCAGGCCGCATCCGGGCGGCCTGGCTCTTTAAGATGAGAATTCCTGAATGACCCTGAAGACCATCGAAGGTACCTTCATTGCCCCCAAAGGTCGCTATGCTTTGGTGGTTGGCCGCTTCAACAGCTTCGTCGTCGAAAGCCTGGTAAGCGGTGCCGTTGATGCCCTGGTTCGCCATGGCGTGAGCGAAAGCGACATCACCATCATCCGTGCTCCCGGCGCGTTCGAAATTCCGCTGGTGGCACAGAAGGTCGCCCAGCAAAGCGAATACGCTGCGATCATCGCGCTGGGCGCGGTCATTCGTGGCGGAACCCCGCATTTCGAATACGTGGCGGGCGAGTGCACCAAAGGCCTGGCCCAGGTCTCGATGGAGTTCGGCATACCGGTCTCCTTCGGCGTCCTGACCGTCGACTCGATCGAACAGGCCATCGAACGCTCCGGCACCAAGGCCGGCAACAAAGGTGCTGAAGCCGCGCTGTCCGCTCTGGAAATGGTCAGCCTGCTGGCGCAGTTGGAGGCCAAGTGATTAGCGACGAAAGCGATCGTTTCAACCCGCGCGATCCAAAGCCGGCGGACGCCGGCAAGCCATCCAGGAGCGCCAAGCGCCGCGAAGCTCGTCAGCTTGCGACGCAGGCCCTGTATCAATGGCATATGGCCAAGCATTCGCTGAACGAGATCGAAGCGCAGTTTCGGGTCGACAACGATTTCAGCGACATCGATGGTGCGTACTTCCGCGAGATCCTGCACGGCGTTCCGGCCCACAAGGCTGAAATCGACGCTGCGCTCGCACCGTGCATGGACATCACCATCGAAGAGCTCGATCCGGTTGAACTGGCCGTCCTGCGCCTGTCCACCTGGGAATTGCTCAAGCGCGTCGACGTGCCTTACCGCGTTGTGATCAACGAAGGTATCGAGCTGGCCAAGGTCTATGGTTCCACCGATGGCCACAAGTTCGTCAATGGCGTATTGGACAAACTGGCGCCGCGGCTTCGCGAAGCCGAAGTGCGGGCCCAAAAGCGCTGATCGTTGCGCTTGCTGCCAATGGGCGAGTTTGAGCTGATCCGACACTACTTCGCCGCTGCGCCTTGTGCGCAGGCGGGCGAGGGCGTCGCGCTGGGTATTGGTGACGACTGCGCCTTGTTGGCGGTCGCTGCTGGTGAACAGCTGGCGATTTCCACCGACACGCTGGTTGCCGGGGTGCATTTCCCCGACGACAGCGACCCCTTTCTCCTCGGGCAACGCTCCCTTGCCGTCGCCGCCAGCGATCTGGCTGCCATGGGCGCCACCCCCATCGCGTTTACCCTTGCTCTGACCTTGCCGACGGTGACTGCCGATTGGTTGCAAGCCTATGCCCGCGGTTTGAACCAGATGGCCCAGCATTGCCGCTTGAGTCTGATCGGCGGCGACACCACCCGTGGTCCCTTGAGCCTGACCGTCACTGTGTTCGGCAGCGTGCCGGCCGGCAAGGCGTTGACCCGGGCAGGCGCGCAACCAGGCGATCTGCTGTGTGTAGGTGGGGCGCTGGGTGATGCGGCCGGGGCCTTGCCCCTGGTGTTGGGTGAGCGCAGCGCTGAACCGGCGATCGCCGAGCCGTTGCTGGCCCGTTATTGGTCGCCGTCGCCACAATTGGCTTTGGGCCAGAGCCTGCGCGGCAAGGCTACGGCGGCACTGGATATCTCGGACGGGCTGCTGGCCGATTGCGGGCATATCGCGCTCGCTTCGAAGGTTGCCCTGCAGGTTGAGCTGGACAAAGTCCCTCTGTCTGCGGCGTTGCAGGCTTTTCTCGATCCTGCGCAGGCACAAAAGGCAGCCTTGGCCGGCGGCGACGATTACATCCTGGCCTTCACCTTGCCTGCCGCCGAGTTGCCCGGTCTGCTCGAAGCCGGCTTGCCGATCACGGTGATCGGCAAAGTGCTCGAGGGGCAGGGGGTTACCCTGCATGATCGCGATGGCAAGGACATCACCCCGGTGACCCGGGGTTATCAACATTTTCGGGAGACACCGTGACAGACCACCCCAACCAGGTCCCTGCGGAGAATATTCCGCCTTCGGTCTGGCACAATCCCTGGCATTTCCTCGCCTTTGGCTTCGGTTCAGGGACCCTGCCCAAGGCCCCTGGCACTTGGGGTTCGTTGGTGGCGCTGCCATTCATCCCGCTGTGGCAGATGTTGCCCGACTGGGGCTACTGGTTGATGCTCGGGGTGACGATGCTGTTCGGCTTCTGGCTGTGCGGCAAGGTCGCCGACGATTTGCGGGTGCATGACCACGAAGGCATCGTCTGGGACGAAATGGTCGGCATGTGGATAACCCTCTGGCTGGTGCCGGAAGGCTGGTATTGGTTGCTGGCGGGTTTTTTGGCGTTTCGCTTCTTCGATATTCTCAAACCCTGGCCGATACACTGGATTGACAGGCACGTCCACGGCGGCGTCGGGATTATGCTTGATGATGTGCTGGCCGGAGTCTTTGCCTGGCTGGCCATGCAAGGTCTCGTATGGAGCTTCACTTAAAGGGAGGCAAGGGAATGCGCAAATGGGGATTGCTGGCGCTGCTCTGGGTATTGGGGGGCACCACGGCATGGGCTGCATCGCCGACCGCACAGCCCACCCATATGCGTGTGGTGAGCGAGGAGTGGATCGACTACACCAACAAGGATGGCACCGGGCTTGCCTGGGACATCCTGCGCAAGGTCTTCGAACCTGCCGGCGTTACCCTGCAGATTCGCAGCGAGCCCTATACCCGCGCAATCGGCCTGGTCCAGAAGGCCGAAGCGGAGGCCTGGGTAGGCTCCTATGATCGCGAAGTCGATAACAACCTTTACCCGCGCTGGCATTTCGATGTCGATCATATCTATGCCCTGAGCCTGACCAGCAAACCGGTACCGCAGCTCGAGACGCTGGGCCAGTACCGTCTGACCTGGGTTCGTGGCTATGAGTTTCAGCGCTATCTGCCGAATATCAAACGGTTTTACGAGATTCAACGGCGCAGCAGCATTCTCTCGATGCTGCAGAACGGCCGGGCGGACTACTACATCGATGCGCAGACCGAGGTCGAATACGTCCTGAGCCTTTCGCAGAGGCCTTCCGAATACCGGCGTACGCATCTGATCGAACTTCCTCTGTACCTGGCTTTTGCCGATACCCCGCAGGGTCGGGCTTTATTGGTGCTGTTCGATCAACGCATGGACAGCCTGGTACCCAGCGGAGAGTTGCGAGAGATTTTCGAGCGTTGGCAGCAGCCTTATCCATTCGATGGGGAACAGAAGCAGGCCAGCCAGTGATCAAACTTTTCGATCGTTATGTCCGATAATTGAGCCTGAGCGTCGGCAGGACGCTGCTGTTACAATGCACCTCCTTGCCAATTTCAAGTCCAATATTGATCAGGAGCACAAGGTGCCCGTCGTCTTCGTTGCCGCTTCTCAGCTGCCTACCCCCTTTGCAACATTCATCATGCATGGTTTTCTCGATGAGGCCACCGGTCGCGAGCACGTTGTGCTCAGCCTCGGGGATGTGGCGGATGGGGATCCGGTATTGGGTCGTCTGCATTCCGAATGCCTGACCGGTGACGCCTTGTTCAGCCAGCGTTGCGATTGCGGTTCCCAGCTCGAGGCAGCCTTGCAGGCGATTGCCCGTGAAGGCCGTGGCGTCCTGCTGTATCTGCGCCAGGAAGGCCGCGGCATCGGCCTGCTGAACAAGATCCGTGCCTATGAATTGCAGGATGGCGGCGCCGATACCGTCGAGGCCAACGAGCGCCTGGGCTTTGCCGCTGACCAGCGTGATTACGCCATGTGCCTGCCGATGCTCGAACACCTGGGCGTCAAGTCGCTGCGCCTGATGACCAACAACCCGCGCAAGGTCAAGGCGCTGACCACCATGGGCATTGCCGTGGCCGAGCGTGTGCCGCTGCATACCGGGCATAACCCGCACAACAAGCACTACCTGGCCACCAAGGCGGGCAAGCTCGGCCATATGATGGGTAGCGAGCACCAGGGCGAGGTCGGTTCGGCGTGACCCGGCCGCAAATACGCCGCCGCTTGGCCGTGGCCTGGTGGTTGCAGCTGGTATTGGCCTTGCTGCCCTTGTTGGTGATGGGCTGGATATTTGGCGACAACAAACCCCTGTGGCCGATCCTGGTCATGCCGTGTTTCATCGTTGGCGTTGCTTCGATGTTCATCAGCCTGCCGCGCTTTCGTGCTTACAAGCACACCTTGATCGCGACCCAGAAGGCCCTGGATACTCCCGAAGAACCGGGTGCCTGGAATGCCCTGGCACAAACGCGTCGCGTTGCCCTGCACATGGCGAGCTTGCCGGCCTGGATTGCCGCGCTGGCGGTGCCGATTGGCCTGGAAGCGGTCCCGCTGATCCTGTTGGCCATTTCCAGCGTGGTGCTGCTGTACCTCTACCGTATTCCTCGCCAGCTGGGTTGATGCTGCGCCTGCTTGCTTGTCTGTTGCTGGCGTTGTTCGGGCCTGTGCAGGCTGCCGAGCGCGTCGTTTCGCTGGCGCCTTCGCTGACCGAAATCGTCCTCGAGCTGGGCGCCGCCGATCGATTGGTGGGCGTGCTCGATGCGGGCGAGCGGCCGCCAGCGCTCAACGGCGTGCCGTCGGTGGGGCAATATGGCCAACTGGATATGGAGCGTCTGCTCAGCCTCAAGCCTGACCTGTTGTTGCTCTGGCCCGGCAGTGTCGGCCCGGCTCAGCGTGAGCAGCTTGGCCGATTCGGCATTCCCACTTACGTCGCCGAACCCCGCAGCCTCGAACAACTCATCGTCCAGATCGAAGCGATTGCCGACCGGCTCGGGCACCCGCAGCGTGGCCGAAAACTGGCAGCACACTTGCGCCAGCAACTGGACAACCTGCGCCAGCGTTATCGACGCGACGAGCCAGTGCCGGTGTTTTATCAGGTCTGGGACAAGCCGCTCTTCACCGTCGGTGGTGGGCAGATCATCAGCGATGCCCTGGCTGTGTGCGGTGCGCGCAATGTGTTTGCCGACCTGACACTGCCCGCACCGCAGGTCAATGTCGAATCGGTGCTGCAACGCAATCCGCAAGCGATCCTCGCCAGCAGCCAGGCGCAGTTGGACGCCTGGAAAGCCTGGCCGCAGGTCGCGGCGGTGGCGCGCGGGCGATTGCTGCTGGTGACCGATAAAGGCCTTGAACGGCCGAGCGGGCAGATGATTGCAGCGATCGCCAAACTCTGCGAGCTGATAGCGCCAGAGCGATGAACCTTCGGCGCTATGACTCCGGCGTCCAGGTCAGGCCAAACATCCATGCGCGACCTTCTTCCCGATAACCGAAATCGCGCTTCACGACACCTGAGTGCCGTGAAGCGGTAGGGCTTAGCCGTTGGCGAGAGCTGCGAGGCGCTGGTTGATCGACGCTTCGATACCAGCCGCATCGAGGCCGCATTCGCTGAGCATTTGTGCAGGCTTGGCATGCTCGACGTAGATGTCCGGCAGGCCCAGGTGCAGAATCGGCTTGAGCAGGTTGTCGCGAGCGAGGAACTCGCTGACCGCGGCACCGGCTCCGCCCATCACGGCGTTTTCTTCGACGGTGACCAGCAGTGCGTGGCTGTTGGCTATTTCGCGTACCAGGGCCTCGTCCAGTGGTTTGACAAAGCGCATGTCCACCACCGTGGCATCGAGCTTCTCGGCCACTTTCAGGGCGTCGGCCAGTTGCACGCCGAACACCAGCAGCGCAGTCTTCTGGCCCTGGCGGCGAATCACGCCCTTGCCGATCTCCAGGGGTTCGAGATCGCCCTCGATCGGCGCATTCGGGCCGGTGCCACGCGGGTAGCGCACAGCGGCCGGGCCGACATAGCGATGGCCGGTACTGAGCATCTTGCGCAGTTCGTTTTCATCGCTCGGCGTCATCAACAGCATGCCGGGAATGCAGCGCAAGAAAGACAGGTCGAAACTGCCGGCGTGGGTCGGGCCGTCTTCACCGACCAGGCCTGCGCGGTCGATGGCGAACAGCACATCGAGGTTCTGCACGGCAACGTCGTGGATCAGTTGATCGTAGGCACGCTGCAGGAAGGTCGAATAGATAGCGACGACCGGCTTGGCGCCCTCGCAGGCCATGCCGGCCGCCAGGGTGACGGCATGCTGTTCGGCGATGGCCACATCGAAATAACGCTCCGGGAAGCGCTCGCTGAAGGCGACCAGGTCCGAGCCTTCCTTCATGGCCGGGGTGATCCCGACCAGGCGTTCGTCGGCAGCGGCCATGTCGCACAGCCACTGACCGAAGACTGCGGAGTACTTCGGCCCGCTGGCCTTTTTCGGGGCGGCGGCAGGCGCGTCGAGCGGTTCGAGCTTGGTGATCGCGTGGTAGCCGATCGGGTCGGCCTCGGCCGGGGCGAAGCCCTTGCCCTTCTTGGTCACGACGTGCAGGAACTGCGGCCCCTTGAGATCGCGCATGTTGCGCAGGGTCGCGATCAGGGTCGGCAGGTCATGGCCGTCAATCGGGCCGATGTAGTTCCAGCCCAGTTCTTCGAACAGCGTACCGGGGACCAGCATGCCCTTGGCATATTCCTCGGTACGACGGGCGATTTCCCAAGCGCCGGGCAGGCGCGACAGCACCTTCTTGCTGCCTTCGCGCATGCTCGCGTAGGTGCGGCTGGAGAGAATCTTGGCCAGGTAGTTCGACAGCCCGCCGACATTGCGCGAGATCGACATGTCGTTGTCGTTAAGGATCACCAGCATATCGGCGTCGACTTCAGGCGCATGGTTCAAGGCCTCGAAGGCCATGCCGGCGGTCAACGCACCGTCACCGATCACGGCGATCGATTTGCGCGAGCTGTTCTGCAGGCGCGCGGCGATGGCCATGCCCAGGGCGGCGCTGATCGAGGTACTGGAGTGGCCGACGCCGAAGGTGTCGTACTCGCTCTCGGAGCGGCGTGGGAACGCGGCGATGCCGTCCTTCTGGCGCAGGCTGCCCATCGCCTGGCGGCGACCGGTGAGGATCTTGTGCGGATAGGCTTGATGACCAACGTCCCACACCAGACGGTCGTCCGGCGTGTCGAAGACGTAGTGCAGGGCCACCGTCAGCTCGATCACGCCCAGGCCGGCACCGAAATGTCCGCCTGTCTGGCCAACCGTATAGAGCAACTCCTGGCGCAACTCGTCGACCAGGGTGTCCAGCTCCGCTTCGCCGAGCCGGCGCAAACCGGCAGGGGTGTCGGCGCGGTCGAGCAGGGGCGTGATCGGGCGTTCGCGGGGAATCTCTTGAAACGTCGTGGGCATCAGGCGAATCGTTATAAGTTTGAAGAGGGCGGCAGTTTACCTTATTGCATCGCAGACTGCTCGTAGGAGCTGGCCGGGCGGCGTTCCGCTTGCCAGCGATGAGGCCATCGCAGGCGATACAGAACCTGTCAACTACGCCGATCGACAATATACCGGGCCAATTCACGCAGCGGCTCGGCGGCTGCGTCGAACGGTCGCAGGGCGTGCAGGGCCTGATCGCGCAGCTCCAGGGCATAGGCCTTGGCGGCGTCCAGGCCGAGCAGCGCCGGGTAGGTCGGCTTGTCGCGGGCGATATCGGCGCCCTGGCGCTTGCCAAGGGTCGCGGTGTCGCTCTCGACGTCGAGGATATCGTCCTGCACCTGGAACGCCAGGCCGATGGCCCGGGCGTAGGCTTGCAGGGACTTGAGCTCGGCTTTTTCAGCTCGACCACTGGCCAGCGCGCCCAGTGTGACGCTGGCTTCGATCAGGGCGCCGGTCTTGTGCCGGTGCATGAATTCGAGGGCCTTCTGGTCCAGCTTGAGGCCGACCGAACCCAGGTCGATGGCCTGGCCGCCGACCATGCCGGCAGGGCCTGCGGCCAGGGCCAGGGCCTGGACCATGGCCAGGCGGGTCGTCTCGTCCTGCGGGCTCAGGCGCGGGTCGAGCAAGGCGGTGAACGCCAGGCTCTGCAGGCCGTCGCCGGCCAGGATCGCGCAGGCTTCGTCGAAGGCCTTGTGGGTGGTCGGCAGGCCGCGACGCAGGTCGTCGTCGTCCATGGCCGGCAGGTCATCGTGCACCAACGAATAGGCGTGGATCAGCTCGACCGCGCAGGCTGCGCCGTTGGCCTGTTCCGCCGCGCCGCCGAGCGCTTCGCAGGCGGCGTAGGCCAGCAGTGGGCGTACACGCTTGCCGCCGTTCATCACGCTGTAGCGCATGGCCTCATAGAGGCGGGTCAGTTCAACCGAAGGTGCGATGAACAAGCTGTCCAGGGCATCGTTGACGCGCGCTTGGCAATTGGCCTGGTAGATGGCAATCATTCAGGTTGTTCCACATCGAAGGGCTCTTGCGCGAGCTCGCCGTCACGCTCGAGCAGCACCTGGACCTTTTGCTCGGCCTGGGCCAGCGCACGCTGGCACTCGCGGGTCAGGCGGATGCCCTGTTCGAACGCAGTCAGGGAGTCTTCCAGCGAGAGCTCGCCGTTTTCCAGACGCTCGACCAGCGTTTGCAGCTCCGCGAGGGATTGCTCGAAATCAACGGCAGCTTTTTTTCGGGCCATGGCGGCTATCTCGGTAGGTGTCGAACGGCGCGACACTAGCAGAGCCGGGGCTGGCGGGCAAATCGAGGGGCTGAAGTATACCGTCAAACCGTACCCCCATCAGCCGCCGGAATCCGGGCAGGGCCCACCCGCTTGCGCCCAACGCTCGAATTGAGCGACGAACTCATCGTGCGGGACCGAGACCGGCGCCCGATTGCCGCCAGGGCTCCAGCCCCACAGCACCAGTTTGTCTTCGCTGACATGTTTGAGCAAGGCTGGAAAATCGCGCCCGCCATTGCGCGACTTAGGATTCTCCTCACACCCCGGCCAATTGCAGGGGCAGCTCGCGTAACCGTTGCCCGGTCAATGCGTACACGGCATTGGCCACCGCAGGTGCAACCGGCGGAACCGCGGTTTCGCCTATGCCACCCATCTTGTCGGTGCTGGCCACAATGTGGGTTTCCACCTCCGGCATTTCGTTCAGGCGCAGCACCTGAAAGTCGTGGAAGTTCGACTCCTGCACCTGCCCGTTCTTGAGCGTGAGCTTGCTGTGCAGGGCAGCGCTGAGGCCAAAGGCAACCCCGGACTCCATTTGCGCGGCGATTCCCTGGGGATTGACCGCGACACCGCAATCGACCGCACAGACCACCCGATGCACGCGGATAATGTCGTCCGTCACCGAAACCTCGGCCACCTGCGCGACGTAACTGCCAAACGACGCATGGACGGCCACGCCGCGGGCATGGCCGTTGGGCAGGGGTGAGCCCCAGTTGGCCTTTTGCGCGGCCAGGTTGAGCGCACCGAGCATGCGTGGGTCGTCCTTGAGCAGCATGCGCCGGTATTCGACCGGGTCCTTGTCGGCAGCGTGGGCCAATTCATCGATCATCGATTCCATGGCAAAGCCGGTATGGCTGTGCCCCACCGAGCGCCACCACAGCACTGGAATGCCGGTCGTGGGCGAGTGCAGGCTGACATGGTGTGCAAAGCGCTTGAGATAGGCCGAGTCGGCGACACCTTCGACCGAGGTATGGTCGATGCCTTCATGCACCAGCATGGCCTCGAACGCGGTGCCGGTCGCCAGGGACTGGCCGACAATCACATGCTCCCAAGCCAGCGGCAGGCCATCGTCGCCAAGCCCGATACGCGCCTTGTGCAGGAACATCGAGCGGTAATAGCCACCGTGCACATCGTCTTCGCGGCTCCAGACGGTCTTGACCGGTACACCGGCAGCCTTGGCCACCTGCACGGCTTCAGCGACGAAATCGGAGGTCGGTGTGGCGCGTCGACCGAAGCCGCCACCCAAAAACATCGTATGGATTTCCACCTGCTCGGGCTTCAGGCCGGTGATCTTCGCCGTGACCTGCTGATCCACGGTCTGGAATTGCGTACCGGTCCAGATCTCGCACTTGTCAGGGCTCAGCTTGACCGTGCAATTGAGCGGCTCCATCGGCGTGTGGGCCAGATAAGGGACGTTGTACTCGACATCGATGGTTTTGGCCGCCTTGCCCAGGCCGGCGCTGACATCGCCGGCCTGGGCGGCGGGCTGGCCCTTGGTCGTGGCGAGGCGCTTGAAGTCGGTGAGCAACTGGACACTGTCGAGGCCCGCATGAGGGCCCGGATCCCAATCGACGGTCAGCGCATCTCGGCCACGCTTTGCGGCCCAATAATGATCGGCGATCACCGCGACACCGCTCGGCACCTGGACCACCTGGCGGACGCCGGGCACAGCCTTGGCCCTGGTCGCATCGAACGACTTGGCAGTGCCACCAAAAAACGGCGAGCGCGCCACCACGGCGGTCATCAGCCCTTCGAATTGAACATCGATGCCGAAACGCGCGCTGCCGTCGATCTTCTCCGGCGTATCCAGGCGCTTGGTTGGCTTGCCGATCACCTTCCAGTCTTTCGCTTCTTTGAGTGTCAGGCTGGCCGGGTCGATCGCCGGCAACTGGCTGGCTTCGACCGCCAGGTCGCCGTAAGGTACGCGCTTGTCACCGACAATGACTTCACCGTTCTCGGTCCGAATATCCGTCACAGGCACATCAAAACGTTTCGCAGCTGCCTGTATCAGCAAGGTTCGCGCTGCGGCGCCCGCCTGACGATAACGGTCGAACTCCGACCAGATGCTGGTCGAGCCACCGGTACCCTGCAAGCCGCCGAACACCTTGCTGCCATATGCCGCATCCGCCGGGGCATGCTCGACCTTGATCTTCGACCAGTCGGCATCCAGCTCCTCGGCAATCAGCATCGCCAGGCCTGTCCAGATGCCCTGGCCCATCTCCGAGTGCGCAAGCAGAACGGTGACGCTGTTATCGCTGCCCACGCGCAGAAAAGCGTTGGGGCTGAAAGTGGTGGTATTGGTGTCGGCAGCCCAGGCCAGACGCTTGCCGCCGGGCAGGGCAAAGGCAATCACCAACGCTCCACCGACGACGACGGTGTTCTTGAGAAAGCGGCGTCGGGAAATATCGTTGTGGCTATCCATGACATGCTCCCCGGCTAAACCAACTCGGCCGCGCGCTTAACGGCGGCCCGGATGCGCGGATAGGTACCGCACCGGCAAATATTGCCGGCCAGGGCCTGATCGATATCGGCATCGGTCGGCTTCGGCGTCTTCGCCAGCAGCGCGGCCGCCGACATGATCTGACCAGACTGGCAATAACCGCACTGCACCACATCCAACTCGGCCCAGGCCCGCTGCACAGGGTGCGAAGCATCGGCCGACAGCCCTTCAATGGTGGTAATGGACTTACCGGCCACCGCCGAAACGGGCGTGATGCATGACCGCAACGGCGCGCCATCCACATGCACCGTACAGGCGCCGCACTGCGCGATCCCGCAACCGAACTTGGTTCCGGTCAGATGCGCGACATCGCGCAGCACCCAGAGCAGGGGCATGTCGTCGGGTACGTCGAGTCGCTGCGCTTTGGCATTGATGGTGAGTGCAACCATGATTGATCCCTCATCCGCTGTCAGGGCTCCTGGGTGACCAGGTCATGGTGTTTTAGCTAAGCGTATTTTTGGGGGGATTGCCGAGTGGGCGACCGTCGGTTGAGAGGTGGTGGGCTATGTGAAGTTTGTGGGTAACGTGGACACCGCTATCGGATGACCGCTAGATTATTAAAGGGCAATACCTGACGAGGGTTTCACTTTGGCGACTCCTATCGAAATAGCGCAATACGTCGAGGGAGACGAGGCCCGCGACCGCCTCGGAGTCGCGCTCGACCAGAGCGCTCGCCAACGATAGGCCTGGAAACGCAGATCGTACCTTGATCGACTGTACGGCTTTGCCGTATAGTTTTGCCATGTACACCATTATCGAGACTGAAATCTTCAAGCGCTATGCCGAGGCTATATGGAGCGATGGTGAGCGCCAGGAGTTCATCACCTGGCCGGCATCCAATCCATTGGCCGGTGATGTCATTCCCGGTACTGGAGGCTTGCGCAAAGTCCGCTGGTCCCGCGCCGGGATAGGCAAGCGAGGTGGTACGCGAGTCATCTACTACAACACGCTTTCCGAAGGCTGTATCTGGTTGCTGATTGCGTACACCAAGGCGAAGTTTGACAATCTCCCCTCAGCATTTCTGAGCCAATTGAAAGAGGAAATCAGTAATGGACAATGAAATGGAACAATTTCAGAAGGACTTGCTGACTTCAGTTCGCCAAATGAAGGCCGGTAAGGCTGCTCGTGTAACAGAAGTAAAACTTTCAGCTGCTACCGAGGCCCGGGCCAAGGTCGGTGTTTCTCAGAGCGCTTTTGCTCAGTTACTGGGCGTCAGCCTGCGTACGCTGCAAGACTGGGAGCAGGGCCGACGCCAGCCAACTGGTGCTGCACAAACGCTGCTGCGTGTGGCGAGCCAGCATCCTGAGGCCTTGCGCGATCTACAGCCTGTTTGAGATTGAGCGAAAACTTACCGAGTCCTTTGAAGTACTGAACCCGCTTCCATGTGGGAGCGGGCTTGCCCGCGATCGACCGCAGAGCGGTCGCCAGCTATATCGCCTACGTCTCCGAACTGCTGGCTTTGCTCAAAGCCCGAGCCTCAGCCCCATCCACCAATGCATCGACCAACGCCTTGGCAATCTCGGCCGAATGCAGTACCGACCACAACAACCCCTTCGGCACATGGGCATCACTGTTACACGCCGCATTGGCGGTATCACAGGCGCATTTCAAGTACAGCGAGGCATGGATCAGCGCATCTTCGGCATTGATACCGGCGCGTACGGAGAAGAGGGGAGCATGGCCTGCGTCGCAGGAGCCGAAAAGGGTTTCGGCAGTTTTGTGGATGGTACCGGCGGGAGAGGTTTCGTCTGAGGCTGGTGGTGGATCGGGAACGATTTTGATCATGGTACAACTCCTTTCAATAGTGGAGCTGCTACCGGCCTTCTCACGGGCTGGGGTGGCAGCTGTACGCGGGTGTGAGAAACCGGCTTGAAAGGACACCGGCCACGCCGAAACGTGCCCACGCACAGCCGCCATAACACAGACAACAAAAAAGCGCCGGTGAATGGTGGGCGCTTGTGCGCCTTTCAATAATCATCGCAGGTTCTCACGCCTGGTCGCTGAATTTGCAGCGACAGGGGAAGCCTATCGTTGTTTGCGGGAGTGGTGCAAGGCGACGTTGCTGATAATGGGTGTCGGACGGATCAGGCGATAACTGGAGTATCGGGCGCCAAGTCGATCAGCTGTCCGCTGACCTTGCCTGCCGTGCAGGTCACATAACCCATACTGATCGGTAGTTTGAACCGCCGGGGACCGGCACTGCCAGGGTTGATATAAAGCACCCCATCTTTTTTATGGATGCACGGTTTATGAGAGTGTCCCGTCACAACCACTTGCACACCCTGTGGTAACGGCTCAGGAACGTCTTTCCGTTCGTGAGTGACAAGCAGGGCAAAGTCTTTCAGCTTGACGATTTCGACCTTCCGCAAGTGCTGCGCCCAATCTCGATCGCGGTCTATGTTGCCGTACACGACGGTCAGCGGTGCCAGTTGCCGCAATGCTGTAAGGATCTCCGGTTTTCCGATATCACCTGCGTGGATGATGTGATCGCAGCCTTGCAGAGCGGCCACGGCTTGAGGCCTGAGCAGTCCATGGGTGTCAGAAATCAGGCCTATCTTCATGAGTGCTCCAGAGGGCTGGTGAGGCTCCTCACCGCATCGCACGCAGGGGCGTGAGTGCAAATGAACAGTTAACGTCACGAGAACAAAAAAAGGCAACAAACGTGACAACTGAGTTTTGTGGGGGGGCAAGCGAGCTCGGTGGAATCATTGGGCCGACGCTTGTCTGGAGAAGAGTTTGGTGGGCGAGAATAACTTTCATTTGAGCATTAAAAAGCCGGCTTGTGGCCGGCTTTTCTTACGTCCGCTAATGTCTGTGAGCCTCCAGCTATCCTTTTGTTTTAATGGGTCTTAAGGGTAGTATCCATCCATTAACATCCAGTGCGATGCATTGAAATCTGGTGTTTTGGTGTGGGTCAAAGTGTGGGTGGAAGCAGATGGCAGGGTTGACGACTGTAAAGATCAAAAGCTTGGCGAAAGCGGCGAAGCCGGGGATGACCGGCGACGGTAAGGGACTCTATTTCCAAGTCAGTAAAACTGGGGGAATGAGCTGGATTTACCGCTACAAGATCGATGGAAAAACTAGATATATGGGGCTAGGCGCGTTTCCAACCGCCTCTTTGGCTGTGGCTAGGGAAGCTGCCGAAGACGCCCGTCGCGGGATTGCCCGAGGAGTAGATCCATTAAATGCGCGTGCGGCTGACAGAGAATCGCGACGAAAAGCCGCCAGCGACAATGAGGCGCGAAAGGTAACATTCATGGCGGCAGCGGAGGACTACCGTCAAAGGCATGGCCGCGCGTGGTCTGAAAAATGGTACCGGGGGTGGTGGAGGAAGCTCGAGCTTCACGCATTTCCACTGGCTGGTGCGATGCCAGTTGGAGAGATTGATACAGATGCGGTGCTGAAAATACTAACTCCCATTTGGGCGAGTAAAACGCGCACGGCTGACGAGGTGCGGGGACAGATTGAGCTAATACTCGATGCCGCCAAGGCGCTGGGCTGGCGACATGGTGATAATCCTGCCAGATGGCGCGGCCATCTAGTCAACCTTCTAGACAATCAAGAGAAAAAGAAAGCTAGGAAACGGGTGCATCATGCCGCCATGGACTGGATGAGGGTTCCGAGCCTGATGTCCCAGCTCGCTGAGATATCGTCCCGTGACGCTTACGCAGCCCGGTTACTAATTCTCACTGGCGCACGTAGCCACATGATTCGTTTGGCTACGTGGGATGAATTTGACTTGGACATAAAAGTTTGGTCATTAACGGCAGAAAGAATGAAAATGAAGGTGGAATTTAAAATTCCACTGGCAGATGAAGTTGTAGTCTTTTTAGCAGAGCTAAAAAAGAGGGCCGATACTGACTTTCTTTTTCCTGGGAGGGGGGCAAGCGGAGCAATGCATGCGAATGCTATCAGGAATTTACTTCACCAGTTAGGGTATGAAGACATCACCAGGCATGGCTTTCGAAGTTCGTTCAGAGACTGGGCTGCTGAGTCCACGGATTTCCCACGCGAAATTTGTGAGATGTCCTTGGCACATGATGAACGTACCCAAACGGAGAGTGCCTATTCCCGGACTGATTATTTTGAAAAGCGTCGAAATCTGATGAGCGCTTGGGCAAAATTTGCTACCGGTGAGTCAAATGTTACAAGGTTGAACATAGGGTGCGAGATATGAAAGCTACATCCACTCCGACTTATAAATCTGTTGGTGCTGCACTGTTGCAATTGACAGACCAGATCGACGAAGAGTTGCGCGATTCAGATAAGCCGCTAGATTATATACGGTTGTACAATATGGCCGAGACAATATGCCTCCTGATTAGTGATGAGGAAGTAAAAGGCATGGCCTTGAAGGATTTCGCTGAAGGGTTTTTTAAGCTTGAGATGGCTGCATACGAGAGCCCTGAATCGGCCAGAGAAATTAGATATGGGGCGCAGAAGATCCTGATCGCTATGTGCAATATCGCCATCGTAATTGCGAGTGATCGCATCGATGTTGAAGTCGCAAGGATGGCGCCACTCGAGCGTCAAAGCAAGACGAAAGGACTCATGATAACTCTGGCGAGGGCTCAGGCTCGCCGGTTCTGGGCCGATGATACGCGACAGGAGATCCGGAGCGGAGAAATGGCTGAGAAGGTCTACAAAGCGATGATCAGTCTTAATTTATTCGAGTTCTTGCCTGGCTCGGCTGACCGCCTGAGGGAATGGATCAAGCCGGAGGCCCCTGAGTACGCCCAAAAAGGCGGGCGTCGAAAACCATCAAGGACGTAACGGATATGGGGATATCCGATACGGCTGGGAGTTTTCATGCTTCAAAAAGTCATTAGAGTTCACGGTCACCAACCCTAGCTTCGAAAGAGCCCTGGAGCCTGATCGTGAATCGTCGTGTCATGCGTTTACCTGAAGTCATGCAAGCTACTGGCTATAAGCGTTCCTCAATCTATGAGCTGATGCAGAAAGGAAAATTCCCTCAGGCCAAATCAATTGGCGCACGAGCTGTGGGATGGAGTTCTGAAGAGATTCAAGCGTGGGTCGATGCCCGTCTTTGTGTGAGTGTCATTACATGAAGAAGATTCCCGTCTCTGCAATCATTCCGTTGGTCACTCCTGCCGATATTTTTGAAGAGCTTTTCCCAACTAAGGCTCAGCTTGGTTTTTATTTCGAAACCGAAAACGAGTATGGTTATTTTCAAGGGTGGGACGATGACATTTACTTTTCGATTCTTCCTAGCCCGGAGTCTCCTCTCGATCAAATTGCGGACTATGATGAAGTCGGATTAACACAGCTGGCGCGAGTAATCGCTATGGCTCATGACCAATATTTAAAAAACGCCACTCAGTTAGAAAAAACTACCCATGTACGGTCGGCACATGCTTTTGGTGTGAGGGTGCGAGTTACAAAGCAATCAACGCTGGACGGTTTGGTTAGCAGGCTTAGTGATTCCCGCTGGTGGCGCCGACAGATCAATCGACTAGCAGATCAAAGACGGGAGCATCTGGCGCAGATGAGGCGGCAGTTGGGTAAATTTGCTCGCGAGCAGTGTTGTAGTGACGCAACTATGGCCATGATGAAAGCTAGGAAATCAAAGACAGATAAATTTTTGAGCGGAGTCTACAAAGTGGTCAGTGGCTCGGTCGAGCATGATCGTCCAGTGGTGTTTTCGTTGTTAGAGGTGGCTCGGGCTCAACAGGCCAATCGGATCAACGAGCTATACGTGAATATCAAGGCCATGGAAAAAATTGCGGCCAGTAAGGGATGGGGGTGGATGTTCATCACACTTACAGCGTCAAGTGAGTATCACTCGAATCCGTCTATGGGGAAAAACAGCTATAACAAAAATCTCAGTCCGCGTGATGCTAATAAATCTATCGGTCAGGATTGGAAAGCAATAGGAGGGGCGCTCAAGGAGCAGGGGCTTAAGCCCTCTGAGAGTTATTTCGGATTCAGAGTTACAGAGGTGCACGAAGATGGTTGTCCGCACTGGCACATCCTCGTCTTCCACGCATCCGGTGTAGAAACGGTGGTCGAAAAAGCCATCAGGCGGATCTATTCAAATAGGCCACATTCATATTTTGAGAATAATAAAAAGAATATTATCCGTATCGGGTTGCCCAAAGAAAACGCATCGGCGGCGAGCGCGGCAACCTACATCTATGGGTATTTGGTTTTTGCGCTTTCAGGTGGTCAAAACATCAGTGCCAATTCTGGCACTGCGTATAAATACCAGTGCGCTATCAAAGCTATGGGCGGTAGGCAATATCAGCCATTTGGAGTCAAAGGGGCTAGCGGAAAACTGAGGGCTCTGGCGAAAGTAAAGCGAATGTCAGGATGTCCAGAGAATATTCTTAAGCTGGCCAATCGTCTGCATGTTGACCAGGATGTTGAGGGTCGGAACGACATTCAGTTGGGAGCAAGAGTAGATTTTTTTCTAGGTGAGGCCAGTAAGCTTCAATTCATTAAGGAGCTTGGGCTGAACTCATTTGGCGAACGTGTAGAGAAGATTGTCGGGATCAAGCATCAAGACGACGTAACTTCGGTGGCGATATCCGGGTTGTGTGAGGATATTGACACAAAATTAGCCGAGAAAATCATCGCAGGTGGTTGAGCGGGCCAGAACGCAATTATTGTTAATTATTCAAGTAGGGTAGAGCTCTCTGCCCCACTTTACCTTCAGACCTGCTCGTAGTGATCGGTCGTAAGCTTATCTAGAAAGCAGGCGTCGTCACCCGCTTAATTTCCACAATCAGCTGATACAGCTAAAACGCACCACGGAGACTTTATGTCGGATAACTTTGAAGAAAACCTTTCTGATGTCAGGGATTTCATAGCTCTTGGAGGGGGTGCGTCTGGATGGTTCGCCAGGGCCTATGCGTCTTGGTACTGGTGCTCCGATTTTTGGAAGGTGAACTTAAATGGCTATCAGAGCCTGGATAGCTCAAACAAGAAGTTATTTGAAAAAATGCTCAACTTACGTACGCACACGGACTGGAATGACTGCGCACTTCACGAGGTGGCTCTTTTTGCGGTTGAGAAGTGGGACTTACTACTACCCGAAAAAATTTAACCGATACAAAGTCGTGCACATAAAAAGCTCCTCAATTTGGTAACGGATGGAAACACTCCCGTCATCACCACCTATAGCGCCATCGAACAATTCGGCTCAGGTGCAACAGTGGCTCATTACATTCGGTCTTAACAGCTACAAGCCAATGAGATAAATGAATGAAAGTGCCCCCGAAAGACAAGCGTGCTAAAGCACCTACAAAATGGAGGAAATAATGGTTCCCACTGAATATGCTCAACTCGAAAAAGAAGAGAATTATCGCGCGTGCCTCAACAGCCTGATGGCCGTTATGTGCAAGCTTGACCCCATCGAAAACATGATTGATACGGCTTCTCGGACTCCTGGTAGCACAGCGCTTCACGAGCTCAACAAAAAGCTCTATGCGCTTGATCGCCTGATTGAAACCGAGGTTTCTCTCCTCGGTCAGTGTTCAAACGCACACATAAAGAGCAATGCCAATGCCTGACGAAAAATGCGAAAAGTTTAGCGATCATGAGTTTGAGAAAGTCTCTGAAGTTAATCTCGGTCTCACTAATCCCACGGATGAAGATCCGGTTTATGAAATCACCCGGGAATGCGCCATTTGCGGGATGATCGACGTCTATCTTGACGTTTGATTTTATACATTCAGCAATTATAAGAGCAATGCCGATGCCTGACAAAAAATGCGAACAATTTAGCGACCATGCGTTTGAAGTGGTCGAAGAAAGAAACCTGGGGAAGAACGACGAGGGTGACTGGGTTGTTGCGATTACTGAAGAATGCAAGGTATGCGGCGAATTCAATTCTTACCGCGAGGAGTTTTAAAGCAACATTGTAACTAGCCCAGTGTATGTGAGCTTTCATATTTCAGGCCCCGAATAGGGGCTTTATGATTTTTTTGACTCGCCTCAAGTATCTCAATACGACGCTCAAAAGCGTCTCTCTCAGTTTCTAAAGCCAAGACATTAAGCTCCGATGCACTGACGGCTCTTTCACGCTCGACGAGCGCATTGGCGCGCACCTCAAGCCCTGATTCCGCTTGTTTGAGCAAAAGGCGTTTATGCTCGAAAACATGAAGGCGTTCGCTCAGCTGTTCAGCCTTTTTGTGCAATGCCCTCTGCCTCGATGCGAAGGATTTTTTCATCGTTGGTGCCACCGCTGCGGCCTGTGAATGTGACTTCGCTAAAGCCTCAGCTTTCCGCCAAGTGGCTGTTTTAATGCCTATGGCGGCAGCCGCATAGTCTCTGGCTTCAAGCTTTGGAGCTTCACCTGAGCCCACCAGCGCGCCGTAAAACTGTTTTAGCTCCTGATGCTTTGCTTTGCTGCCTTCGATGCCGCGCTCGAGCCCGCATGGCTTCCCACAGACTTCATAGAAGTCCGATTGCATCGCTTTCAACTTCGCCGGGCCGCCCAGAAAATCGCGGCACGACAGCCGGCCATCCTTAGTACGCGGCACGACGTAAGCGACCAAATGCGGTGTGCGCTCGTCCAAGTGCACAGTTGTAGCGATCACGTTTTCTTTGCCGTGTTTCTTCCTGAGCCATCTCAAAGCGTCGTTGAAATACCCATCACCCAGGTCATCCAGCTTGCCCCCGTGTCGCTTAAAAGCTTCCGGGGACGCGCTGATCATGTACTCGATGCATAACACTGATCCAGCCCTCAACTTTTCCGGCAAGCCCTTCTTCAGGGCTTCCACGAGCTTGGCGGTGGTTTTTGCTCCGGTGCCCCTGTTGAACTGGCTCAATTCAGGGTCTGCATTCGGTGTCGGCTGCTCTCGAAAAGTGTGACGCGCTGAACGCGCTACAGCACCAAAGCTCTTGAGCTTTTTTGTGCGCAGGATCGCATAAGTCATAGCGATGGCCCGTCGTAGCCGACTTGAGGCTGCCTCTTCCACGTAGGCACGTATGGCTTGTTTTCAACTCCAGAGGCTGTAGGAGGCAGCTTGTCGCCTCCGCTGGCATTTGGCGGCAACATGTAAAAAAATACATCGAGTAACAGTGCCAAGGCAATCATGATAGCGTTCAGAAGCGTCATCTCAATTTCCAAGACTTCCCGAATTTCCTCATTGTCTGTTTCGAAGTGTCTGTGCGCCAAACCTGTACTCTGAAGCTTTAGTAGCGCATCAAAAGCAGCAGGAACGTCTACTCGACGGATTTCATAAAAGTCTGGGACAAACCGCTCTTTCGAGAGGTCAGAAAGTGTTCGTTTCATTATTTCACCGAGCTTTTCCCCGGGGAAATTTGCACTAGCTTTTGCCCATAGTGCGCACTTGTCTTCGGGTAATAAAAAGATGTTTCTTTGGATCATGGTGACACCTCGTGGTGTTCTTATTATTGTTCTTCCATTATGCAAATGGAGCAACTGGTGGCGCAACTCTAAACTGGAACACTATGTGTAACCCACTACACTTCCGTGCCGGAAGGTGGGCCAGCGTGCCGCTGGACTGCAAACACCAAGGGGCGTTGCCCCTTGTCAACCCATGCCTCGCCGCCAGGGCAGGTGCGCGAGGAGAAGAGCACTCCCCGCACACCATCACCAGGCTACTTAGGAAATCGCTATCAAGGGCCGCGCTGCTGAATTGCTCACCCGTTCCTGCTCACCCCTACGGGGCTGCGCGGGCTGCGGCTTCCGCATTCTCCCTTGACAGCCTTGATGCAATTTAACGGATGTGGGCAGGTGCACCAATCTATTTTCTACCGAATGTCATTTAAAAATTGTCATACGCGGAGGATAACAAGAGTGAAGAATTGAACTCTAGACAGCCGTTCCAATTCTTCCTCTCCTACGTACTTCATTCCACAAGATACCTCTCCGTTAAATCGCTAACGCTGGAAGCGCCTTTACAACCTTCATCGTTTCGAGGCTTACAGTGACCACCCGCAGAAATAGCTCTAGTGGATACTTAGGATCGACCATAGTATCCATAGCCCAATCATTGGAATCACTAACAATGCCGCTATTCTTTTCAATCTTCACACATTGGCGCTCCACCACCCAATCCAGAGCCGGCTTGCCGTTGATAACATAGTCATAAGCCTCCAGCGGGATACCAGTAATGGTGATTTTCTCATTGTAGTGCAGGATGGTCTTATCCTTATTCTTACCATACTTCATTTTTTCGACACGATAATCAGTGTCCTGGCTACCACCTACTACCTTGGCCGGGTAGGGGGTGACCGTTTCGTAATTGATGTGCAGCTCCGTGAGAGTACGGCCTGCTTTTGAGAATGCAAAAAAACTGGCTGCTGTTTTTACGCGAGGTATGCGCGGCAGCTCCTTGGAAAGATTATCCGCGTACTTTTCGCGATATTCCGGTGAATGCAGTACGCCGTAGACGTAATAGAAAACGTCCTCCTTACTGATCTGCTCTCCAGGATAGGCCGCCTTAAAATGCTCCAACCCTTCGTCGGTAAGGGCATCACGACGCGTGCGTTGAACTGAACCTGGCTGCTCAAATAATCCCCCTTCCTGCGCCTCTGTCTCAATGTCGTCATAAAGGTACAGCGGGAAACATTGGGTTCCCCCGTCAGTTTGTAGCTCTGGGATACTATCAACCATTAAAGCTAGTTGGCCTTCGCCAGCCCAGCGCTGCTTTACCATAATCATAAGATTTTTTGCATTCGCATCCGGAAAGATGCGCGGCATCTGATAAACCATCTCATTAAAACGACGATTGAAATACAGCCACTGTTTAGTGAACGGGCGATACAGGCTAGTAACAAGGCAAGTTTCATCAAAAGAAAACTTTCGATCCCTCACCAAATCTTGCTTCAATGCTCGCGTCCAGCTAATTTTCGTCGGATCGGCATTGATATAACTATCTATCTTCAACTCTCGGCCTGGTCTATCTAAACCAACATGAGCAGAATTGAAACGCGTCACCTCATTATTGTAGAAAGAAATCATGCCTTGCATATTGGCAACTACGTTTTTTTTGCTCGAATTGTAGCACCAGGCATCACGTTGAGTTTTTACACCACTTGAGTAGTTTGCAAACAGCTTGGGAGCCGGATTCCTGTCTTTATCTCCCAAAACAATAAACTCAGCAAAGCTACCGTCACGCTGTTGCAGCCAGTCCCCATGCTCATCCGGAGTGATTACCTGCCAGGCTTCGTCTGCCGTGATTCCGGCAATGCTGGCAAAACCGCTGATTTTCTCCAACTTCTCCGACTGGCTCAGGTAGTCGCCAATATCGTGAAAGTAAATCTTTCCATGCTGCTTGGCCTGAGGGTTCTTCACCAAAAGCGAAATGGCAATAGGAGCGCGACTACCGCTACCGAATATCTTTCCTCCCTCTCTTCGAGATAGTTCACCCGAAGTACGTTGATTACCACGTAGATGGAATACATAGATACTAGAGAACTCATCAGCCAGGCATTGGCGAAGTCCATCTGCGGTGTTGGCCTCGACAAACCCGGCATTAGTGACAAAACCAATCACACCACTGTCTCCAACGCGGTCGCTAGCCCAACGAATGGCACGAATATAGCTGTCGTATAGTGCATTTTTATTGGTTGCCGTGGATCGTTCGGCATAGGTGCTGCGAATGCGGTCATCAAGATGAGGGTAGGCGACGTTGGCATTATTATCGTTGGCGCTAGTTTGCCCTGCGGAATACGGCGGGTTACCAATAATCACGCGGATATCCAACTGCTTCTGTTTCTTTCGCCGGGCACTGTTCTGCTCCAACAACGCATCCACCAGGTCTTCCTTTTCGTACATCTGGAAGGTGTCTGTAAGGCAAATACCTTCGAAAGGCACATAATCACCACCGACTAGACTGTGATAGACAGCCTCGATGTTGATCGCAGCAATGTAGTAGGCCAGCAACACCAATTCATTGGCGTGGATCTGCCCTTGATACTTGTTCTTGATCTGTTCAGGAGTCATCAACCCCGATTGCAGGAGACGAGTGATAAAGGTGCCGGTGCCTGTGAAGGGATCGATGATATGGACGCCATCGCTACCCAGACTCTGACCGAATTCGCTTTGCAGCACGTCATTAACGCTGTGGATGATGAAGTCCACTACCTCGACTGGTGTGTAGACGATGCCCAAACGCTCAGTCATTTTCGGGAAAGCGTTGCGGAAGAATTTGTCGTACAGCTCGACCACGATTTTCTGCTTGCCCGCTGCGTTGTCGATACCCTCCGCGCGTTGCTTGACGCTTGCGTAAAACTTTTCGAGGGTATCGGCTTCTTTATCCAACCGATGCTCGTTCAGCGCGTCCAGTACGCCTTGCATGGTCTGTGACATGGGGTTGTGCTTGGCGAAGCTGTAATCTTCAAAGAGAGCGTCGAAGACCGGCTTGGTAATCAGGTGCTGGGCCAGCATTTCGATAATTTCTTCATCCGAGATGCTGTCGTTCAGATCATCACGTAATTCGATAGCGAAAGCTTCGAAAGCGGCCTTCTCAGAGACATATTCTGAGTTTTCCAGAATGCCCTGGATACGGTCTATGTGCGTGCGAGCAATCTTGGCAATGTCGTTAGCCCAGTCTTCCCAATGGTGACGATTACCGCATTTCTGCACGATTTTGGCGTAGATGGCGCGCTCGATGTCGCCAACTTCGTAGCTCAAGTCTGCCTGCTGGGTTATCTGCCCTTCGGCATCGTGCTTGTTTTTACTACCAATGCCGTACCGACCTTTACCAGCATCTTTATTCTTGGTGCCAGAACTGTTCTTTTGCTTCCTCTCAACCTTGTCGGTGATAGCAATGACTTCCATTTTGCGTGGGTCATGGCCGATCAGGTCGAGTTTATTAACCATGGCATCGAAGGTGTCATCGTGAGAGCGCAGAGCCTGCAATACTTGCCAGACCACCTTGTAGGTCTGGTTATCGTTGAGAGCATCATGTGCTTCAACGCCAGCCGGAATCACCACAGGCAGAATCACATAGCCGCGCTTCTTGCCGGGGGCGTTACGCATCACCCGACCTACCGACTGCACCACATCTACCTGCGAGTTACGTGGGGTAAGGAACAGCACAGCGTCTAGGGAAGGTACGTCCACGCCCTCAGATAGGCAGCGAACGTTGCTGAGAATGCGGCAGGTGTTCTCTGGAGTATCACCCTTAAGCCATGTGAGCTTTTCTTCCTTCTGGCTGGCGTTCATTCCGCCGTCCACGTGTGCTGCTTCGCAGGTTAGACGAGAAGCCGCCTCAACGCTTTCTGACTCTTGGTAGGCCTCGACTACCGACTGGAACATGCTGGAGATGTTCTTGGAGCTGACCTTATGCTTGCTGCCTTTGTAATTGGGCTCGATGACCTGACAGAAGGCCACTGCACGCTTCATCGGTTCACTATCACCTACGAGATCCTCGGCCATGCTTTGCTTAGCCAGCGCCTTCCAACAACCGATGATCTTGGCAGCATCATCGACCTTGAGCTGGTTGTCTTCACTGGCCAGCATTTTTTGCAGGCTGCGGCTGACATGGCTTTCTTCTACAGCTAGAACTAACACCTTGTAATCGACCAAGAGGCCACGCTTTACTGCCTCGGAAAAGGTAATGACGTGCAATTCTCTGCCATAAAGAGTTTCGTCATCCATTGAGCACAGCGTCACGTCCCCGGATTCGGCCTTGATCTTGGCATTGTCGCCATAGATGCGCGGAGTGGCGGTCATGTACAGGCGCTTTACCGAGCGGATGTAATCGGCATCATGGATTTTGACAAAATTGCTTTCGTCGTCTTCACCGAAGGTCGCACCTGTGGTGCGGTGCGCTTCGTCGCAGACAACCAGATCAAACTCCGGTAACTCGTGTTCATGCTGGGCACGACTGATCACATCAATCGAATGATAGGTAGAAAACACCACGCTCATGTGCTCATCGTCATGACGTTTAGCCATTTCCGACGCCAGGCGCTTAGGTTCGGTTGTAGCTGGATATCGCAGCTCATGGGTGAATGTTTGCACCACATCGTCGTCTTGCTTGCGCTTCTTACCTACATCGCTATCAGAGCACACTGCGAAGCTATGCAGCGGAGTCCCGCTCTCTTGAGTCCATTCGGTGAGGGTTTGTGACAAGAGTGACAAGCTCGGCACTAGGAACAGAACACGCTTGCCTTTACCGGCCAGCTTTTCTGCGATCTTCAGGCTAGTGAAGGTCTTACCTGTACCGCAAGCCATGATCAGCTTGCCGCGATGCGCAGTTTTTAGCCCGAACTCAGTAGCGTTTAGAGCAGTTTGCTGATGCTCAAGAAGCTTCTTTTTTGCCCTGAGAACAGGCGCCTGGCTGGGCTTGAACTTGGCCCAGTCGATCTGACTGTTTTCAAGATCATTGAGATCAATTTTGCTGACCGTCTGATGCTGGTTTTGCAATGCATCGTTCGCGTGCTCACTCCAGTTGTTAGTGCTGGCTACGATGATGCGGTGGGTAAAAGGTTTTTTGCCGGAAGCGGTAAAAAAACTGTCGATGTCCTTCTTCTGTACCCGGTAATCCGATGCGTACAACTTGCACTGAACCGCGTGATACTCACCTGTGCCTTGGGTTTTAGCTACTAGGTCAATGCCGGTGTCGCGCTTGTCTAAGCCCTGCTCCTTCGCCCAGTCTGAGTACGTCCAGACCTGCTCGTATAGGTCTCGATAGGTGGCCTCGTTACGAAGGTATGTGTAGATCAGCTCCTCGAAATAAGTACCTTTTTCGCGCTCAGTTACGGAAGCGTTGCGATAGTGATCTAGCAAGGTAATTAGGGCGGACATCAGAAATTCCTTTTGCCTATTACGGGCGCGTCAGGCGCAAAATGTCAGGAGTTTACCATCTGTTATGGCAGTGATTAGCAAAGGTTTTTGAGGCTGGGGAGCAGCCCTTTAGCTTTGGGTTCGGAAGGGTCAGGCTACGTCGAAGAGACTGAATCGAATATGCGCACGGTGGTGGCGCGGATGTGTGGGTCAAAGTGTGGGTCTGAGAGGCGGTGCTTCCTAGAGCCCTTATAATCTGCGGCCTATAGGAATTAAAAAGCCGGCTTGTGGCCGGCTTCTCGGGGACGTTCTTGGCTTATTTTTGGTAAACCGCAATCGCCTTCAAATTGTTGCTCCAGCGACCTGATGTCGGCTGGGGAGGCGAGACGAGAAAGTCATCTGTGTCGCCAGGCAGTCGGGCTTGCAAGTAGCAGGCCGATGCCAAAATGTGGGGCGTAGCATACTGATAATGCGCCTCGATGCCCAGCAAAAAAGTAACGTTTTCGCCGTGCGGACAGGTTACTGAACGTTACCAGGGCCGTTTTAGCCCGGTCGGCGCGCGCTCAGGGTGGCCCACCAGAATACCCAACCCAATACCTGCAAGCGCTGAGACTGGATGTCCTGGGCGCTGATGATCTCTTCCGGGTGCTCGGTTTCGTTGTGGCTTCGCAGTAACACAGCGCCGGCCGGGAGCGGGGAGAGGTACTTCACGCGCAGCAGGCCGTTGTGCAGCAGGGCGTAGATTTCGCCTTCGACGATGCGGGTCATGCGGCGGTCGATGGCCAGGCTTGCGCCGCGCTGTAGTTTCTCGCCCAGGCTGTCGTCGGGCATGCGCAGGCAATAAGCCTGCGCGGGGTCCACGCCAAGCGTGTGTAGGGCAGCCAGGGGCAGGCGGATGCTGCGTTCGGGGATTTGGCGCAGGCGGGCGCCTTCCACCTGGAACAGGGGCAGGTGGGCGTCGTCGGTGGTGTGGGCGGCCAGGTTGCTCCAGTGATCCAGTGGTTCGGGGGGCTTTCGCCGTGACGAGCGCGGTTCTGCAGACGGAGGCGGGCTGGGCGGGTGTTTTGGGCCCTTGCCGGTACGCAGCCATTTGCTCTGCACGCAGAGCAGCTCGGCGATTTCGTCGACCCTTGCCAGCGGTACGCCGCGCTTGAACCAATTGTTCACGTGCTGTGGCGTGACGTTGCGGTGGGTCGCAAATTCCGAGGGGGAAAGTTCGCACTCGCGAAGGAGGGCTTTTAAGCGGTCGCCTGATGTGTTCATGGGGATGAAGTTTAATGAGCTGCTGGCGCCGTTTAAATAAACGGGGTGTTCAATTGAAGGGGGCTTTTTGCTCCTGGCGTACAGTCGTTGCTTCAGGTGTTGTAGGATTTTTGGGTGGTGGCTGATGGAAAAGTGTTGGGCATAAAAAAGCCCCGGATAACCGGGGCTCAGATTGTCGGCGTTGCATGCGACCGTGGGGTGCAGGTTTGGAGGTCCTTTGGACCTCAGCGTCGCAGCGGCGCACCGAGCCCGCGGCAGCGGCTACAGGGTTTTCGGCCGTCTGAGCCTCGGTGATTCGGGGCTTTTTGCATCATTTGTCGACTCAGCCCTTGTAGGCGGCAACCGACTTCATGATTTCAGCGCGGGCTGCGTCTGCATTGCCCCAGCCTTCGATCTTGACCCACTTGCCTTTCTCGAGATCCTTGTAGTTCTCGAAGAAGTGCTTGATCTGCTCCAGCAGCAGCGGTGGCAGGTCGGTGTACTCTTTGACGTCGACGTACAGCTGCGACAGTTTGTCGTGCGGTACGGCGATGACCTTGGCGTCGCCGCCGCCGTCGTCGATCATGTTCAGGATGCCGACCGGACGGGCGCGGATGACCGAACCTGGGGCAACCGGGTAAGGGGTCACGACCAGCACGTCGAGGGGGTCACCGTCGTCGGCCAGGGTGTTGGGGATGAAGCCATAGTTGGCCGGGTAGAACATCGGGGTGGCCATGAAACGGTCGACGAACAGGCAATCTGTTTCCTTGTCGATTTCGTATTTGATCGGCGCGTGGTTGGCCGGAATCTCGATGGCGACGTAGATGTCGTTCGGCAGGTCTTTGCCAGCCGGAATCTTGCTGTAGCTCATTGGGCTTTGCCCCCATGTTTGGCCAAAAATTGGTCGCGATTATAGGCACATTCCGTGGCGCTTGCCACGTCTGCTCGGATACCCGGCGCTTGGTTCAGCCACTACTTTGGTCGTGGTGGGCCTGGTAATCGGGATGAGTGCCGTGCAGATGCTGCAGGCGTGCCAGCGGATCCTGGCGATAGAATCCCTTCAGTTGACGATAAACCTCTGGATAGGCCTTGGCCAGCAGGTCCGGCGCGCTGAAGAAGTATTCGCTGGTCACAGCGAAGAATTCGGCGGGGTCTTCTGCCGCATAGGGGTCGATTGCCGTCTCGGCATCGGGGTTGTGGTCCAGTTGCCGGTTGAGGTCGTCGAAGGCGTGTTGCATGGCGCTGGCCCAGTCACTCACGCGCATGTCGCTGTGCAGCGGCGGCAGGCCATTGGCGTTGCCGTTGAGCATGTCGAGTTTGTGCGCCAACTCATGGATCACCAGATTGTAGCCCTCCCAGCCACCGCTGGCCAGCACGCCTGGCCAGGCCAGGATCACCGGGCCCTGTTGCCAGGCCTCGCCGCTGTGCTCGCCTTCCCACTCGTGTTCCACGCCGCTGGCGTCGCGGTGTCGCTGCGGGCTGAGGAAGTCGTCCGGGTACAGCACGATTTCATGGAAGCCCTGATACCAGTTCAAATCACCCAGGTGCAGCAGGGGCAGCTGGGCCTGGGCGGCGAGCAATAGCCGCGCTTCTGCGTCCAGCTCGACACCGGACAAGGCATTTAGGACCTTGTCCTGAAGAAACAACACGCTGGACTCGCGCAGGCGCTGGTCTTCCTCGGCGCTGAGCCCATCGAGAATCGCCAGGCGATGGCGTACCCGCTGCCAGAGCTGCGGGTCTACCGGATGACGGGCGAGAGTGCGTCGGCGGCGCCAGGCCTGCAGGGACCACATGGCCTAGCGCGTATGGGCCTTGGCGGCATTGCGCTGCATGCGGCTGCGGACCACCCCGATGATCATCGGCAGTAGCGATATGCCGATGATTGCCACGATCATCAACGACAGGTTTTGCTTGATGAAGGGCACATTGCCGAAGAAGTAGCCCAGTGTGACCAGCCCGCCAACCCAGCCGATGGTGCCGACGACGCTGAAGGTCAGGAACCGTGGGTAAGGCATTTTCGCGACACCGGCGACGAATGGCGCGAAGGTGCGCAATATCGGCAGGAAGCGCGCCAGGGTCACGGTTTTGCCGCCATGGCGGTCATAGAAGTCGTGGGTCTGTTGCAGGTAATCGCGACGGAATATCTTTGAGTTCGGATTGCTGAACAGGCGTTCGCCGGCCGTGCGTCCGATGATGTAGTTGGTGCTGTCGCCCAGAATCGCGGCGGCCATCAGCAAACCCCCGAGCAGTACCGGGTCCATGCCGCCGCCTGCGGCGACTGCGCCAGCGATGAACAGCAACGAGTCGCCCGGCAGGAAGGGCATGACCACCAGACCTGTCTCGCAGAAAATCACCAGGAACAGGATGGCGTAGATCCAGTTCCCATAATTGGTGACCAGCATGTCGAGGTAGACATCGAGATGCAGAATGAGGTCCAGCGGGTTGAATTCCATGTGCGACACCTGTGTTTAGAACCCGATACTACGGGTAATGCGAGAAGCTTGTGTGAAATTGGCTTGCACAATGCGGTCTGCCGCCCAAGCGATGGGCACTTGGGTAAAAATTCACACAACTTTGGAGGCCGGCATTATACGGGCAGTGGCTGATTCTGCCCGAGCAGTTTGTAGCGGCGAATGTCAGAGCGACGCCCGCCGGGTGATCGGCGAGCGACATACCCAGGGCTTAGTCCGAGTTGATGGGCAGAATGTAGTTCTTGAACTGCTTGTCTTCGCGAAAGCCAATCGACTCATAGGTCTTCTGCGCGGCGTCGTTATTGCTGCTGGTGGACACACGCATCCGTACGGCCTGGGTTTCCTTGGCCATTTTCTTGGCCGTCTTGATCAGGTGGTCGGCGACCAGCTGGCGGCGGGCATCTTCGGCGACAAAGATGTCGTTGAGGATCCAGACACGCTTGAGCGACAGGGAGGAAAAGCTCGGGTAGAGCTGGCAGAAGCCCAGCAGCCTGCTGTCGTCATCGTCGGACAGGGCCAGGTAGATGACCGATTCCTTGCGGCGCAGACGCTTTTCCAGGAATGCCCTGGAGGAGTCGGGGTAGGCCAGCTCGCCATAAAACTCGCGATATTTGACGAACAGCGGTGCAATCAAGTCCAGATGCTCAAGGGTTGCTTGGATGATTCGCATAACAGGCCTCATGTTCTATCGGGTTTTGGCGGCGAATCTCGGGCAGCCGTTGGCCAAATGCTGCCCAAAGCGGAGTAAAAGCGCAATCGGGCTAACCCTGGTTCAATGGGGCCTGGAGAGTAGGAAGTTTCCCTTATTTGAGTCATTTGCTTCTGATTCAATGGTTTGCACCTGCGCCTCATCCTTCAAATTGACCCCTGACAACTGACGCCGACAGGCTTCACGCATCAAGTACAGCAGGCGATGGGCCGCCATGCCATAGCTCAAGCCTTCGAGACGCACGTTGGAGATGCAGTTACGGTAGGCGTCGGTCAGGCCGACCCTGGGGTTGTAGGTGAAATACAGGCCCAGGCTGTCCGGTGAGCTCAGGCCCGGGCGCTCGCCGATCAGGATGACCACCATGCGCGCACCCAGCAGTTCGCCGATTTCGTCGGCCACGGCGACGCGACCTTGCTCCACCAGGATCACCGGCGACATCGACCAGCCTTCGGCCTGTGACTGTTCTTCCATGCGCGTCAGAAACGGCACCGCATGGCGGTGTACAGCCAATGCCGACAGGCCATCGGCGATCACTATGGCCAGGTCGACGCCGCCCGGATTGGCCTTGGCGTATTCGCGCAGTTGCAGAGCCGAGTCTTCATGCAGGCGCCGTCCCAGATCGGGGCGTTGCAGGTAACTGTCCCGGTTATGGGCGGCGCTGTGCAGGAGCAGGCTGTCGCGGCCGCGCTCGCTCAGCTGCGCGCTGAGCCCGGCATGGTCGAACGGCAGGTGCACGGCATCGCGCGCCTGGGCATGGGCATATTGGAAGTCGAGCTGGGCACTGGTCGGCAGGCTGGTGCCGGTGCGGCCCAGGGCAATCCGGGCCGGGGTCAGGCGGCGCAGCTCGAGCCACGGGTTGGCGGCGTTATCCAGGCTTGGGTTTTTCGGGTCCATGGTTGGCTCTCTCATCCCAATTGCGCCAAGGCCTGGCGGAAGGCCGGTGGCAGGTTGTCACCAAAACGTACCCGGCCATCGGCCTGGGTGAAAATACCCATATGTGCCAGCCAGGCCTCGAACTCCGGTGCGGGTTTCAGGCCCAGGGTCTGCCGGGCGTAGAGCGCATCGTGAAAAGAGGTGGTCTGGTAGTTGAGCATGATGTCGTCGGAACCGGGGATGCCCATGATGAAGTTGATACCGGCGACGCCGAGCAGGGTCAGTAGCGTGTCCATGTCGTCCTGGTCGGCTTCGGCATGGTTGGTGTAGCAGATGTCGCAACCCATCGGCACACCGAGCAGCTTGCCGCAGAAGTGGTCTTCCAGGCCGGCGCGGATGATCTGCTTGCCGTTATAGAGGTACTCCGGGCCAATGAAGCCGACCACGGTGTTGACCAGGAACGGCTTGAAATGGCGCGCCACCGCATAGGCGCGGGTTTCGCAGGTTTGCTGATCGACGCCATGGTGGGCGTTGGCCGACAGCGCGCTGCCCTGGCCGGTCTCGAAGTACATCAGGTTTTGCCCGAGCGTGCCGCGGTTGAGGCTCAGGCCGGCCTCGTAACCTTCCTGGAGTACATTCAGGTTGATGCCGAAACTGGCATTGGCCGCTTCCGTGCCGGCGATCGACTGGAACACCAGGTCCAGCGGTACGCCCCGGTTGATCGCTTCGATCGAGGTGGTGACGTGGGTCAGCACGCAGGACTGGGTCGGGATTTCGTAGCGTTGGATGATCGCGTCGAGCATTTCCAGCAGGGTACAGATCGAAGCGATACTGTCGGTGGCCGGGTTGATGCCGATCATGGCATCGCCGTTGCCGTGCAGCAGGCCGTCAAGGATGCTCGCGGCAATGCCGGCCGGGTCGTCGGTGGGGTGGTTGGGCTGCAGGCGGGTCGAAAGGCGGCCGCGCAGGCCCAGGGTGCCGCGAAAATGCGTGATGACTCGAATTTTCTGGGCCACCAGAATCAGGTCCTGCACGCGCATGAGCTTGGACACGGCGGCGGCCATTTCCGGGGTCAGGCCAGGGGCCAGTGCCCTCAGGCTGTTTTCGTCGGCCTGCTCGCTGAGCAGCCAGTCACGCAGGCCGCCCACGGTCAAGTGGCTGACAGCGGCGAAGGCCTGCGCATCGTGGCTGTCGATGATCAGCCGGGTGACTTCATCGGCTTCGTAGGGGATCAACGCTTCTTCGAGAAAGTGCTTGAGCGGGATATCGGCCAGGGCCATTTGCGCGGCAACCCGCTCGCCATCGTTGCTGGCAGCGACACCGGCAAGAAAGTCCCCGGAGCGCGCCGGGCTGGCCTTGGCCATCACTTCCTTGAGGCTGTCGAAGCGGTATGTCTGGCCGCCGACAGTATGAACAAAATGTGCCATACAGATTCTCCATGACGCCGCAGGCAGTACCTGCGGCGAGGTTGTCGTCCCGCTTAGTGCAGGGCCTTTTCGGCCTTTTGAATCGCCGCGAACTCTTCTTCGGGCGTTCCGGCTACCAAGTGATGGCGACTATAGAAAGCAAAATAAGCAATTAACACTCCATAAATGACCACGGCGCCAATCACCACGCGCGGATCCACCAGAAAGCCTGCGACCAAGGCAATGCAGGCCAATACCAGGGCGATGCCCGAGGTGAATATGCCACCCGGTGTACGGTATGGGCGGTCCATTTTGGGGCGGCGAATGCGCAGGGTGATGTGCGCGGCCATCATCAGAACGTAGGAAAGGGTAGCGCCGAACACCGCGACCAGAATCAACAGGTCACCCTGGCCGGTCAGCGACAACCCGAAACCGATGATGCCAGGAATGATCAAGGCCATGACCGGCGCTTTGTTCTTGTTGGTTTCCGACAGCTTGCGCGGCAAGTAGCCGGCGCGTGACAGCGCGAAGATTTGCCGAGAATAGGCGTAAATGATCGAGAAGAAGCTGGCGATCAGGCCGGCAAGCCCGACCAGGTTGACGAAACTCCCCATCCAGGTCGAACCGCCATAGGCCTTGGCCAGGGCTTCTACCAGCGGGTTGCCGGAGGTCATCAAGGCTTTTGCGCCAGCGCCACCCGGGCCGATCACCAGGATCAGCAGGGCAAAGCTGACCAGCACCAGCATCGCGCCGATCAGGCCGCGTGGCAGGTCACGGCGCGGGTTCTTGGTTTCTTCGGCAGCCAGGGGCACGCCTTCCACCGCCAGGAAGAACCAGATGGCGTAAGGAATCGCCGCCCAGACCCCGACGTAACCGAACGGCAGGAAGCTGCTGGCGCCGACAGCGTTGGTCGGTGCGATATCGAGCAGATTGCTGATGCTGAAATGCGGCACCATGGCAATCAGAAAGACCGCCAGGGCAATCGCCGCGACGGCGGTTATGATGAACATCAGCTTCAGGGCTTCACCGACGCCAAAGATGTGGATGCCGATAAACACCACATAAAAGGCCAGGTAAATCATCCAGCCGCCGATGCCGAACAGTGATTGGCAATACGCGCCGATGAATACGGCGATCGCCGCCGGGGCGATGGCATATTCGATCAGGATCGCGGTACCCGTGAGGAAACCACCCCAAGGCCCGAATGCACTGCGGGCAAAGCCGTAGCCGCCACCGGCGGTGGGGATCATTGAGGACAACTCGGCCAACGAGAAGCACATGCACAGGTACATGGTCGCCATCAGCAGGGTCGCCAGGAACATCCCGCCCCAGCCACCCTGGGCCAGGCCGAAGTTCCAGCCGGCATAGTCGCCGGAAATCACATAGGCGACGCCAAGGCCGACCAGCAGGACCCAGCCTGCCGCACCTTTTTTCAATTCGCGTTGTTGAAAGTAATCGGAGCCGACTTTTTCGAAGTCAACGGAGGAGCCTGCCGGCGCAACGCCGGAATGTTCGCTGGGCATAGAGTTCACCTGATTATTATTCTTTTAGCCGGCTTTGTGCCGGTCTGGTGTGATGGGTGCAACATCCCTCAAGCCAGTGTGGCCTTCAGAAGAAGGCCGCACTGTTTACCGCTTGATCAGAAGAAGCCCAGCGGATTGATGTCGTAGCTGACCAGCAGGTTTTTGGTCTGCTGGTAGTGGTCGAGCATCATTTTGTGGGTTTCACGACCCACGCCGGACTTCTTGTAACCGCCGAACGCGGCATGCGCCGGGTACAGGTGGTAGCAGTTGGTCCAGACGCGACCGGCCTTGATCCCGCGGCCCATGCGGTAGGCACGGTTGATGTCGCGGGTCCAGAGGCCGGCGCCGAGGCCGAACTCGGTGTCGTTGGCGATGGCCAGGGCTTCGGCTTCGTCCTTGAAGGTGACAATGCTGACCACCGGGCCGAAGATTTCCTCCTGGAACACGCGCATCTTGTTGTG
The DNA here is from genome assembly GCF_024741815.1 of Pseudomonas sp. LS1212. NCBI lineage: Bacteria > Pseudomonadati > Pseudomonadota > Gammaproteobacteria > Pseudomonadales > Pseudomonadaceae > Pseudomonas > Pseudomonas sp. LS1212. The sequence goes on along the minus strand of NZ_CP102951.1, from coordinate 5,035,411 downwards.
GCCCTTGAGCAGGGTCGGCTGGATGTAATAGCCGCTGGCGAGGCTACCCTCGAGCTTTTCCACCTTGCCGCCGGTCAGCAGCTCGGCACCTTCTTCCTTGGCGATGTCGAGGTAGGAGAGGATCTTGTCGAACTGCTGTTCGGAGGCCTGGGCGCCGACCATGGTCTCGGTGTCGAGCGGGTCGCCACGCTTGATCTGCGCGACCTTCTTCATCACCACTTGCATGAATTCGTCGTAGATCGACTCTTGCACCAGTGCACGGGAAGGGCAGGTGCAGACTTCGCCCTGGTTGAAGAACGCCAGAACCATGCCTTCTGCGGCTTTTTCGATGAAGCTGGGCTCGGCTTGCATGATGTCGGCGAAGAAGATGTTCGGCGACTTGCCGCCCAGTTCCACGGTCGAGGGAATGATGTTCTCGGCCGCGCATTTCATGATGTGCGAGCCGACCGGAGTGGAACCGGTGAAGGCGATCTTGGCAATGCGCTTGCTGGTGGCCAGCGCTTCACCGGCTTCGCGGCCATAGCCCTGCACGATGTTCAGTACGCCAGGTGGCAGCAGGTCGCCGATCAATTCGGCCAGTACGGTGATGCCCAGCGGCGTCTGTTCGGCCGGCTTGAGTATCACGCAGTTGCCCGCTGCCAGGGCTGGTGCGAGTTTCCAGGCGGCCATCAGGATCGGGAAGTTCCACGGGATGATCTGGCCAACCACGCCCAGCGGTTCATGGATGTGATAGGCCACGGTGTTACCGTCGATTTCCGCAGCGCTGCCTTCCTGGGCGCGGATGCAGCCGGCGAAGTAGCGGAAATGGTCGGCGGCCAGCGGGATGTCTGCGTTCAGGGTTTCGCGAATCGCCTTGCCGTTGTCCCAGGTTTCGGTGATAGCCAGGGTTTCGAGGTTCTGCTCGATGCGGTCGGCGATTTTCAGCAGGATCAGGGAACGTGCCTGCACCGACGTGCTCCCCCAGGCGTCGGCAGCAGCGTGGGCGGCATCAAGGGCTTTTTCGATGTCTTCGGCGCCCGAGCGTGGGAATTCGGCAATCGGCTGGCCGTTCACAGGCGAAGTGTTGGTGAAGTACTGACCCTTGACCGGCGCTACGAATTCGCCGCCGATGTAGTTCCCGTAACGGCTCTTGAAGGAAACGATGGCGCCTTCAGTACCGGGATGTGCATAACGCATGGTGAGTATCTCCTGGTTCTTGTATTTGGTTGGGGAGTGCGCTGTTGCGCCTGAGAAATGTAGAGCAAAGGTCAGGCCAGCGCCTTGAAACCCCTGACTGGATAGGGTTTTGACGTCTGTGGGAGGCATCTGTTCAGTATAGTTGTGGCAGGGATGGAACGCTGGGGAGTGACACTTTGTACCGCTCGCGGTACAGCCTGTGACTCACCGGCCGAGCCAGCGTTGCAATGCGCGTCAGCCTGGAGGATGCTGGGCGCAACCCTCCCGGGAGAACAATAAAAGTGCAGAGCAATCATCTGAGTCGGCACGCCCAGCAAGTGCTCACCGTCACCCAAGGCAAGGCCCGCCTGGAGGGGCCCGGCAGCGATCCGTCGATCGCCCGCTCCTGGCTGCGCTGCCTCGAGGATTACCACCTCGACCCGGCCATGGCCATGGCGCCGACCGTGCTTGAACATGGCCGGATCCTCGAAAGCCGTGAGCGCCTGCAGCAGGTGCTGCAGATCGCCGGCACGGAGATGAGCAGCCTGCATCAACAGCTTTCCGGCGCCGGTCATGCGGTATTGCTCACCGATGCGCGCGGCATCATCCTCAACTGCGTCACGGCGCCGACCGAGCGCAAGATTTTCGAGCGCGCCGGCCTGTGGCTGGGCGCCGATTGGAGCGAAGCCCGCGAAGGCACCAACGGTATCGGCACGTGCCTGGTCGAACGACAGTCCCTGACCATCCACCAGGAAGAGCATTTTCGTGGGCGCCACACCGGCCTGACCTGCTCGGCCAGCCCGGTATTCGACCCGCACGGTGAATTGCTGGCGGTGCTCGACGTGTCGTCGGCACGCCAGGAAGTCTCGCGCCAGAGCCAGTTCCACACCATGGCGCTGGTCAACCTCTCGGCGAAAATGATCGAGAGCTGTTATTTCCTGCGCTACTTCGAGAACCAGTGGTTGCTGCGCTTTCATCTGCAGGCCGAGTCGCTCGGCCTGTTCAGCGAAGGGCTATTGGCGTTTGACGGGGAAGGGCGCATCTGTGCCGTCAACCAGAGTGCGCTGAACCTGCTGGGGCACATTCGCGGCGGCTTGCTCGGCAAGCCGGTCGAGACCTTCTTCGATTGTTCGCTGGACGAGCTGCTCGGCCGTGCCAGTACCCTGGCCAGCGCCAGTTGGCCGCTGCGCACGCGCGACGGCCGGCCATTGTTCGCGACCCTGCGCGGCCAGCCACGAGTGATACCGCAACCGATTCAAGCCCGCCCAGTGTCGCTGCCTGTACGTCCCGTGGCCGGCATCTGCCTGGTCGACCCGGCCTTGCAGACCGACTTTCGTCGTGCCCTGCGGGTGTTCGAGCGCGATGTGCCACTGTTGATCAACGGCGAGACCGGCTCGGGCAAGGAGGCCTTCGCCAAGGCTGTCCACCATGCCAGTGGCCGCGCCAACAAGGCTTTCGTCGCACTCAACTGCGCCTCGATTCCGGAAAGCCTGATCGAGAGTGAACTGTTCGGTTATCGCGGCGGCACCTTCACCGGTGCGCGCAAGGAAGGCATGCGCGGCAAGCTGCAACAGGCCGATGGCGGCACCCTGCTGCTCGATGAAATCGGCGACATGCCGCTGGCGTTGCAGACGCGGCTGCTGCGCGTGCTGGAAGACCGCATGGTGGTGCCGATCGGTGGCGAGCCGCAGCCGGTGGATGTACGCATCATCAGCGCGACCCACCGCAATTTGCTTGGCCGGGTCGAGGACGGCAGCTTCCGCGAAGACCTCTACTACCGCCTCAACGGCCTGGAGGTCGCCTTGCCGGCCTTGCGCGAGCGCAGCGACAAGTCGCCACTGCTGGACTTCGTACTGGCCGAAGAAGCCGGCGAACATCAGGTGACCCTCGAACCCGCCGCCCGCCAGGCGCTGCTCGACTTTACCTGGCCCGGCAATGTACGCCAGCTGCGCAACGTCTTGCGCACCCTGGTGGCATTGAGCGAAGACGGCCGCATCTGCCTTGAAGATCTCCCGGCCATCATTCGCCGGAGCAAGCCCGCCCCGCAGGTGGCTACCCCTGTGGATAACCCCGAAAACCCCCTCGATGACGCCGAGCGCAACGCGCTGCTGACGGTCCTGGAGCAACAGCGCTGGCACATGACTCATGTGGCGGCGCAGTTGGGGGTGAGTCGAAATACCCTGTATCGAAAATTGCGCAAGCACGGGATTGCTCGCGGGGCGTAGCCCTTGATGCACCGGCACGCCCGCACTCAGAGCGGTGCGCGGCGTACCGGTGAGCAGCCTTGTAGAAACACAGGATGCGATTTTTCCCGCCCTGGGCTAACCTGCCTCGATGTTTTACGAGGTCAATCATGCACATTCATATTCTCGGTATCTGCGGCACGTTCATGGGCTCGCTGGCGGTACTCGCCAAGGAGCTCGGTCATCACGTCACCGGCTCCGACGCCAATGTCTATCCGCCCATGAGCACCCAGCTGCAAGCCCAGGGCATCGAACTGACCCAGGGTTATGACGCCGCGCAACTCGATCCTGCACCCGATCTGGTAGTGATCGGCAACGCTCTGTCGCGCGGCAATCCGGCGGTGGAGTACGTGCTGAACAAGGGCCTGGCGTATGTATCGGGGCCGCAGTGGCTGGCCGATCACGTGCTGCAGGGCCGTTGGGTGCTGGCAGTCGCCGGAACGCATGGCAAAACCACCACCAGCAGCATGCTCGCCTGGGTGCTGGAGCATGCAGGGATGAGCCCGGGGTTCCTGATCGGTGGCGTACCGCAGAACTTTTCGGTGTCGGCGCGGCTGGGCGGCACGCCGTTCTTCGTGGTCGAGGCCGACGAATACGACAGCGCGTTCTTCGACAAGCGTTCGAAGTTCGTGCACTACCGTCCGCGTACGGCCATTCTGAATAACCTTGAATTCGACCATGCGGACATTTTTCCGGACCTTCCGGCCATCGAGCGCCAGTTCCACCATCTGGTGCGGACGATTCCGAGCGAGGGGCTGGTCATTCACCCGACCACCGAGCCCGCCCTGCAACGGGTGATCGAGATGGGTTGCTGGACGCCGGTGCAGACCACCGGTGCCGGTGGCCAGTGGCAGGTCAAGCTGCTCAGCGAAGATGGCTCGCGCTTCGAGGTGAGCTTCGAAGGCGAAACCCTGGGCGTGGTCGAGTGGGACCTGACCGGTCAACATAACGTCGCCAACGCTTTGGCAACGCTGGCGGCAGCCAGGCATGTTGGCGTGGTTCCGGCAATGGGCATTGCAGCGCTCAGCGCGTTCAAGAGCGTCAAGCGGCGCATGGAGAAGGTCGCCGAGGTGCAGGGCATCACCATTTACGATGACTTCGCGCACCACCCGACCGCCATCGCCACCACCCTCGACGGCCTGCGCAAGCGCATCGGCGATGCACCGTTGATTGCGGTCATCGAACCTCGCTCCAATTCCATGAAGCTCGGTGCGCACCGTGATGGCTTGCCCGAGAGCGTACGCGATGCCGATCAGGTGATCTGGTACGCACCGCCCAACCTGGGCTGGGACCTGGGCGCTACCGCGGCGCAATGTCCGGTACCGGCGATCGTGGCCGACACATTGGAGGCGATCATCGAACGCGTCAAAAGCCAGGCGCAGCACGGTACCCATGTGGTTATCATGAGCAACGGCGGCTTTGGCGGGCTGCACGGCAAGCTGGCCGAGGCGCTGCAATGACCGGCCCGGAACGCATTACCCTGGCCATGACCGGTGCGTCGGGGGCGCAGTATGGCCTGCGCCTGCTCGATTGCCTGATCCGCGAAGACCGTGAAGTGCACTTCCTGATCTCCAAGGCTGCACAGTTGGTGATGTCGACCGAGACCGATGTGGTGCTGCCGGCCAAGCCCCAGGCCATCCAGGCTTTCCTGACCGAGTACACCGGCGCTTCGGCCGGGCAGATCCGGGTTTATGGCAAGGAAGACTGGATGTCGCCGGTCGCTTCCGGCTCCGGTGCGCCCGGCGCGATGGTGGTGGTGCCGTGTTCGACCGGCACCCTGTCGGCGATAGCCTGCGGCGCCTGCAACAACCTGATCGAGCGGGCTGCCGATGTCACCCTCAAGGAGCGCCGGCAGCTGATTCTGGTACCCCGTGAAGCGCCGTTCTCGACGATCCATCTGGAGAACATGCTCAAGCTGTCGAACATGGGCGCGGTGATTCTGCCGGCGGCGCCGGGGTTCTATCATCAGCCGCAAACCATCGACGACCTGATCGACTTCGTGGTCGCGCGGATTCTCAACCTGCTGGATATTCCACAGGACATGCTGCCGCGTTGGGGCGAGCATCATATGGGTGGCGATGAGTGATCAGGCTGTTGATCGGGGCAATGCTGGCGCTGCAGCTGGTCGGCTGTGCCAGCGTGCGAACGCTCGATGCGGCCAAGCCCGGGGCGCCGATCGTCTATTCCGGCACGCGGTTGGACTGGTATGCGCTGCGAGGCGGCTGCTGCGCCGAGGATCGCTTCGGTGCCCAGGCGCCGAGCTATCCCGGCCTGGATCTGCCGGCCAGCGCCTTGCTTGATACCGTGTTGCTGCCGCTCTCGTTGCTGACGGTTTTGGGCGTCAGTTTTCAGGCGAGCGGCGGCTTGTAATCATCTCCTGTGGGATAGGCCGGGCGGCGCTCCCCTCGCTAGCGATGCGGGCGCCGTGGACTGTCTTCATCATCGCGGTGATGCTATCGCTGGCAAGCCAGCTCCCACAAAAGCGGCCTTGGCAGTTACTTGACCCGCTTGCCCAGCTTGCGCAACTCGTCTGACTCCACCACCCGAATCCCATCCTGCTCTTCCAGCGCCAGGCGCCACAGGGCGCGAGCCAGCTCGCAGGCCTGGATGCCGTGGTATTTTCCGGGAATCAGCTTGGATAACGGTGCTGCCAGTTTCTCCCCAATGCGCGGCTCGGAGCGGTTACCCAGTAGCAGCGAAGGGCGGACGATGGTCAGTTGTGGCCAGTCCTGTTCCTTGAGTGCCTGTTCAGCCTCACCCTTGATCCGCTTGTAGAAGATCGCGGACCGGGCATCGGCATTCACGGCGCTGATCACGATCAAGTGCCGGGCGCCCAGCTCACGGGCACGTTTCCCGTAGGCAACCACCAGGTCAAGGTCCACTTCGCGAAACGCCTCTTTCGACCCGGCCTGCTTGATGGTGCTGCCCAGGCAGCAGTAGGCGATATCCACGCGACCCTTCAGCTGCGGCAGTAGCTCGGTGAATTTACCCACCGGATTTTCCAGGTGCGGGTGTTCGGCGAGCGGTCGCCGGGTTGGCGCCAGAACGCGGGTGATCGTTGGCTCGTTCAGCAGGCGATCGAGCAAATGCTCCCCCGTCAAACCGGTGGCTCCGGCAAGCAGTACATGCTGAGGCGTCAAGTACATAATGTGTCCCCCTTGATACACACAGCTTAGTGGCTGCTCGCGGATTTTGCCTCTTTGACGGTTGAAGAAGCACTTCGCAAGGCTTGACGGGCCTGCTGTTGGCGCAGCCGCTGCCAATGTTCCAGCACGCCTTTGGGGGCCCAGATCTGCGGTTCCGAGGCGTCAAAATTTTCGCTCGTTTCCCGCTCGGCGACGTGAGTCCTGGCAAGGTCGAAAGCCTGCTGCAGGTCGTCGGTCTGGTTCAGGGCCCGGGCGAACAGGGCGTCGCCAAAGTAGGTGAAGTCAGCCTCTTCCGAGCAGCCAAAGGACACCCGGTCGGCGCGCGAGGCGGTCATGATCAGGGTTCTTTCATCCTTGAGCGGCTCGATGAAGCCTCCTGAATAACACGCCGAGATGACAATTATCTTGTTGCGGCTCTTCAAGGGGGCGAGGACGGTCGCCAACTCGTCGGCAGGCAGATCCGACAGTTGCAAACGCGGTTGATCCAGTACCAGTTCATGCTCGTGGGTGCCATGACTGGTCAGGTAGATGAATATCAGGTCTTCCGGGCCGCTACGCTCGGCCAGGGTCTGGACGGCGCGGCCGAGGTTTTCCCGGGTTGCCATCGGCCGGTCACCGAGGTGGTCGCGGTGATTGACCAGACTGATCTGGCCGTTGGCGCCAAACCGGCTGGCGAGCATCCGGCTGACAAAATCGGCTTCGCGCAGGAACACGCTCTGCTTGCCATCGCCGGCCAGGGTCAGGCTGTAGAGTTCGATGTTCGGGGTCGAGGCGGGCACGCCGGCCAGGGCCTGATCAAGCAGGCGACCTTGATTGAGCAGGGCCAGTTCCAGTGGGTCAGGCAGCAGTCGACCTTTTTCATCGCGTACGCGCTGGCCGTTGAGCCAGCGCCCACTCTGCACTTTGCCGTCGGTCTGGGTCAGGCGGCCGATGCCGTGATAGGTATCGTTTTCGAAACCGCCGACATAGACGCTGCCATCGGGCAGGGCCAGTTGGCCTTGGCCAGAGAAGCGCCAGTCGCGGAAAAAACCTTTGTAATGGCTGCCGTCGGCGCCAATCAACTCACCCTTGCCGGTGAGCGAGCCTTCCTTGAACTGACCGATCCAGACATCGCCATTGGCGTTCTCGTAGCGGCCTCGGCCATGCAACTGGTTGTGATGGAAACCACCGATGTACTGGTCGCCCTCGGCGCTGTTGAAGGTGCCGTTGCCTTCCAGCTGGCCATTGACGAAGTGGCCGCTGAACTGATTGGCGCTGGCGTCGCTGCGGATGCCTTCGCCGTTGGGTTTGCCTCGGGCGAACAGGCCCTGGTACTGGCTGCCGTCCTGAAGTTCAAGGTGACCGGCACCGGAATACTGATCGGCCTTGAAACCGCCGCGATAGGTCAGGTCTGCATCCTTGAGGGTGCCTTCGCCTTCGCGTCGGCCCATCCGAAAGCCCCCGGTGTAACTGCTGCCGTTGGCCAGCAGGCTGCCCTGGCCATGGAACAGGCCCTGCTCGAACTGGCCGCGATAGACTTCGCCATTACTGCCATGCCATTCGCCCTCGCCCTGCCATTGGCCGTTGATGAAGTTGCCGGCGTACCAGCTGCCATTGGGGTAGTCCACGCGCCCTGGCCCCTGGAGAGCGCCGTTGACCACTTCACCCCGATAACGGCCACCGTCGGGCAGGCGTGCATCGGGAGGTGAAAGGGGTTCACCGTCACCGCAGGCAGTGAGCAATAACGTCAGGGCGAGAGGAACGAGTGAGCGCATGGCAGGGTCCGGACAAGTAAGGGCTCGAGTATGCCGCAGAATGTCCTGTGCGAAACAGCCACGATGGCTGTTTCGCATCATGCCGCGCTTAAACGAAGCAGAGCGACAGGGGTTCGGCGATATAGGCCGGTTTTTCCTCGCCTTCGATTTCCAGGGTGGCGGTTGCCTTGAGCAGCCACTGGCCAGGCTTTTTCTCAGTGACCTCAGTGAGGTCTACCTTGAGTCGGACTTTGGAGTTGACCTTGACCGGCTGAAGGAAACGAACGCTGTCCAGGCCATAGTTGACGACCATTTTCAGGCCTTCAGGCATGACGAGGATGTTTTCCATCAGTTTCGGGATCAGTGACAAGGACAGGAAGCCATGGGCGATGGTGCTGCCGAACGGGGTCTGGGCGGCTTTGACCGGGTCTACGTGGATGAACTGGTAGTCGCCAGTGGCTTCGGCGAAGAGATTGATGCGCTCTTGATCGATGGTGAGCCACTCGGAATATCCGAGTTCCTTTCCAACATAATCCTTGAGCTCCGCAACGGGTACTTGGGGCATAGAGACTCTCCTTGATGTCATTGCTTTTATAGTTTTCTGGCAAATATCTTCAGCGCGCCTAGATCAGCATGGCAGCCCGCGCGGGTCAAGCCCGAATGCCTGCGGCGAATGGCGATATATAGGCACGGCGGCTGCGTGCTTATAATGCCCGGCGAGCCTGATGGAGATTCCTATGCTGTTACGCGGTTTGACGTGGCTGGTGCTGTTCCAATTGCTCGGCACGGCGATCAATCATCTATTTCTCTCGGTGTTGCCGGGCCCGATCATCGGTCTCGTGTTGCTCCTGGCCTACCTCATGATCCGCGGTGAAGTGGGAGCGCCATTGAACGAAGCCTCTTCGAGCCTGTTGCGCTACCTGCCGCTGTTGCTGGTACCGCCGGCGGTCGGGGTGATGGTCCATGCCGCCGACATTGCCGCGGACTTCTGGGCCATCGCCGGGGCACTGGTGCTCTCGTTGCTGATATCGGTCGCCTTTGCCGGGGTCTTGATGCAAAAGTTGATCACGCGTCAGGCGCGCCGAGAGGAGCGCTCATGACGCTGGATTGGCAAGGTGCGCTCGACTCGGTCGTCCACCATCCCCTGTTCGGCATCGGTATTACCCTGGGGGCTTATCAGCTGGTGCTTGCGGCGTATGAAAAGACCCGCTGGATTTTTCTGCAGCCGGTGCTGGTTTCGATGCTGTTGGTCATCGGCGTACTGCTGGGTTGTGGCCTGACTTACGCCGAATACCGAAAAAGCACCGAGATTCTCAGCATTTTGCTCGGGCCGGCCACAGTGGCGCTGGCGGTTCCGCTCTACCTCAACTTGCGCCGCATCCGTCAGTTGTTCTGGCCAACTTTTACTACGCTGGTAGTGGGAGGTGTGGTGGCTACAGGGGCCTGCCTGTTGCTGGGCTGGTGGTTTGGTGCCGAACACATGATTCTCATGACCATGGCGCCAAAGTCGGTGACTTCGCCAATTGCCATGCTGGTGGCTGAGCAGATGGGGGGTGTCGCGGCATTGGCGGCGGTGTTTGTGCTGATCACGGGCGTGATCGGTGCCATCTTCGGTCCTGCTGTGTTGTCCCGTTGTGGTGTTCATAGCCCGGCAGCCCGGGGCATGGCGCTGGGCATGACTGCTCATGCCGTCGGCACGTCCGTGGCGTTGCAGGAGGGAGAGGAGTGCGGGGCGTTCGCCGCCCTGGCAATGAGCCTGATGGGTGTCGCCACCGCCGTCTTCCTGCCATTGGCCGTAAGCCTGATTGCCTAAGGAAATTGTTATGACGTTGCCGCTGTTTCCGCTCAATACCGTCCTGTTTCCGGGCTGCATCCTCGACTTGCAGATATTCGAGGCGCGTTACCTGGACATGATTGGCCGCTGCATGAAGCAAGGCGCAGGCTTCGGCGTGGTCTGCCTCCTCGATGGCGAAGAGGTTGGGCGAGCTCCCGAAGGTTATGCCCTGATCGGCTGTGAAGCGTTGATTCGGGATTTCCAGCAGCAGGATAACGGCTTGCTCGGCATTCGCGTGGAGGGCGGGCGGCGTTTTCGCGTGGAAAGTACCGAGGTCCAGCGCGACCAGTTGATTCTGGCAGAAGTCCAATGGCTGCCGGATTTCCCTGAAGCGCCGTTGCAGGAGGAGGACGCCGACCTGGTCGCATTGCTCAATGCGTTGGCCGAGCACCCGATGGTAGCGGCACTGAATATGGGTACCAGGGCGACCGGGCAACAGTCGCTGGCCAATCAGCTGGCTTACCTGTTGCCATTCTCGGAGCTGGACAAGATCGATCTGCTGACGCTCGACGATCCGCAACAACGCCTGGATGCCATTCAGGCGTTGCTCGATGATCTGCAGGGCGAACTGTTCGCTTAGGGCGTGCTAGTACTGATAGCGCACCAAGGCGTGCGGCAGTGCATAGAGGGCGGAAAATGTCAGCAGTGCAACGCAGCCCGGTACGATCAGCCACCAGACTCGCAACGGCATGGCAACCAATGGCGTGCGCAACTGGATCAGGCTCAGGCTGATGGCGCAAACGCTGCAGGCCAGCATCATGCCGGCGAGGATATCGGTCGGCCAATGGACGCCCAGATACACCCGTGATAATGCAATCGACAGGGCCGGCAGGCTGCCCAGCAGCAGCCAGGTCAGGCGCATGCGTGGCGGTTGTCCTCGTCCTGCCAGGACGGCCAGTACCAGAAAGAGCGCAAAGGATGCCGAGCTGTGGCCGCTGGGCATGCTGTAAGTCGTCAGCGGGCTCGTCAGCACTTCCGGGCGTGCCCGGGCGAACAGCCATTTGATGCTGCCATTGGCCAGGGCGGTAAAAAGCAGGGTGGAGCCGGCGAAGAGCGCTGGTCGCAATTGCCGCGCCAGCAACAACAACCCTGTCAGCAAGCCACCGACCATGAGCTGGGTACGAAAATCGCCCAACCGTGTGATCACTACCACTGCGCTATCGATCGCACTGCTTCGGTGCTCCTGGATCAAGGTCATCAAGCCTTGATCGAGCTGGGTCAGATACGGCCAGCCAATGAACAGGGCGATAAGCAGGCTCAGGCACAGTACCGCGACCATTTGGGTCGCCCTCGGCTGATTGCGCAGACTGCTGTTGATGCCCAGCCCCAGCAGCAACGCCAGTGCGCCGGCGACAACGCCCGCTTCAGGCCAGAAACCTTCCGGCAGGGGCAAGCGCATGGCCGCCCCGGTCGCCCAGCCGGGCAAGAGATAGGCGACCGACCAGCCAGCACCCGCGATCAGGCTGACAATAATGAAGCGCGGCAGCGGCATGTCGAACATTCCGGCCACCATTGGCAGCATCGGTCGCAGCGGGCCGATGAAGCGGCCGACCAGCAGGCTGGCGATGCCATAGCGCTGGAAATAGAGCTCAGCGCTGCCGATCCACTCAGGATGGTGCCGGAGCAGCGGCAGGCGTCGAATGTTCTGGTGGAAGCGTCGTCCCAGAAAGTAGGACACCGCGTCGCCGAGCATGCCGCCCACGTATCCCAGCAGCAAGGTTTCGCCCAGGGTCAGGGCGCCACTGCCGGCCAGCACTGCTATGGCGAACAGCAGCACGGTGCCGGGCACTATGATCCCGGCAATTGCCAGGCATTCGATACAAGCCACCAGAAAAACTGCCAGCCCCAGCCATTGAGGATTTGCCGTCAACCAGCCGGTCATGCTGTCGAGCCATTGGCCCATGCTTCAGTTTCCTTGTGCCAGTAAAATGTAGTCGCGACCTTCGACCTGTCCCCGTCGCAAGGGGTTGCGGGTAGAGTGACGGGCAAAGTCTGCGTCGACGAAACGGTACATCAAGTGTTCGTCGCGACCGCTCGGTATACCCAGGCGCGTGGTTTGGATAATGCGTTGAACGATAATGCCGCGGTCTTCGACGAACAGTTGCTCGGGGTCGAAGCGTTTGGCGTCCCAGGCCGGCACTTTCAGGCCCAGCGCCTTGCACAGCAAGGTCTGGCCCGCACACAGCCGTTCGATCGGGCGCGGATTGCCGCTGGCGTCGGGGTTGTTCAATTGCATCTGCGCCAGGCTGTTGCTGTCGCTGTATTGATCGAGCCAAGGGTAGCCTGCCTTGATCAATACCGCGTTGCCCGGCCCTTGGGCGCTAAAGTTAAGCGAATCGCCACCACGGGCGTAGTACATATAGATGTGGCCGCCGTCCAGAAACAGCGCCTTACGCTTTTCCGTATAGCCGAGGGAGGCGTGGCTGCCTTTTTCGGCGCAATAATAAGCTTCGGTCTCGATGATGCGTGCTGAAAGCCAATACGGGCCATGACGATGACGGATGACTTTGCCGAGCAGCTCCTTGGCCAGAACCTGGGCGTCACGGTCAAAAAAATCGTCGGGCAGCTGTCGAGCGTCATGCCAAGGCAGGGCGCAGGGCTTGTCGCGCATCGGCGGTCACCAGGAGAACGGGACGTCGATGATAGCAATTTCTGGCTTAATCGCAGCTGAATGCACGATTTCCTCCAGCTCATTTCGACCATCCGCCTGCCACCGCTGTCCGTGGACGGGTACGACAGCTATAATCAGCCGCTTTCCTCTTTGCCAAGACCACTGAGACCATGACTGAGTCCGTTCTTGACTACATGACCCGTTTGGGTCGCGCCGCCCGCGAAGCTTCGCGCGTGATCGGCCGTGCCAGCACCGCGCAGAAGAACCGCGCCCTGCTGGCCGCCGCCACTGCGTTGGATCAGGCTCGCGCCGAATTGACCGCCGCCAACGAGCTGGACCTGGCCGCAGGCCGGGCCAATGGGCTCGAGCCGGCCATGCTCGAACGTCTGGCGCTGACGCCGGCACGTATCGACGGCATGATCGTCGGTCTGCGTCAGGTAGCCAGCTTGCCGGACCCGGTCGGGGCGATCCGCGACATGAGCTACCGACCATCGGGTATCCAGGTTGGCAAGATGCGCGTGCCGCTGGGCGTCGTGGGAATCATCTACGAGTCGCGGCCGAACGTGACCATCGATGCAGCCAGCCTGTGTCTGAAGTCGGGCAACGCGACCATTCTGCGTGGCGGCTCCGAAGCGATTCACTCCAACCGCGCCATTGCCGCCTGCATCCAGCGCGGTCTGGCCGATGCCGGTCTGCCGGCCGCCGTGGTGCAAGTGGTGGAAGTGACCGATCGCGCCGCTGTCGGTGCCCTGATCAGCATGCCCGAGTACGTCGATGTGATCGTGCCGCGTGGCGGCAAGGGCCTGATCGAACGCGTCAGCCGCGATGCACGCGTGCCAGTGATCAAGCACCTGGATGGTATCTGCCACGTCTATGTAGCCGCCGATGCCGACCTGGAAAAGGCCCAGCGCATTGCCTTCAATGCCAAGACCTACCGTTACGGCATCTGCGGCGCGATGGAGACCCTGCTGGTCGATGAGCGCGTTGCTGCCGAGTTTTTGCCGGCGATGGCCGCACAATTCCGGGAGAAAGGCGTTGAGTTGCGCGGTTGCGAGCGCACCCGCCAATTGATCGATGCCGTGGCGGCCAGCGAAGAAGACTGGCACACCGAATACCTGGCGGCGATTCTGTCGATTCGGGTGGTCGATGGGCTGGACCAGGCCATCGAACACATCAACCACTATGGCTCGCACCATACGGATTCGATCGTCACCGAACACCAGGGCCAGGCCCGGCGCTTCATGGCCGAAGTCGACTCCAGTTCGGTAATGCTGAACACACCAACCTGCTTCGCCGATGGCTTCGAGTACGGTCTGGGCGCGGAAATCGGCATTTCCACGGACAAGCTGCACGCCCGTGGCCCGGTTGGCCTGGAAGGCCTGACCTGCGAGAAGTACGTGGTCATCGGCGATGGCCAGTTGCGCGGTCAGGAGCCGATCTGACTTGGCCCATCACAGCCCGTCAGCCAGCAAAGCTGTGCCCGCGCCGTTAGCTCGGCGCATTGGCGTGCTCGGCGGGACCTTCGACCCGGTGCACATCGGTCACCTGCGCAGTGCGCTGGAAGTGGCCGAAATGCTCGGGCTCGATGAGCTGCGCCTGACGCCCAACGCAAGGCCGCCACATCGGGACACGCCGCAGGTCGCGGCAATGGACCGGTTGGCAATGGTCGAATGCGCGGTGCAAGGCGTTGCGCCCTTGACGGTCGATGCCCGCGAATTGCAACGGGACAAGCCGTCTTACACCATCGACACCCTGGAGCTGATGCGGGCCGAACTGGCCGCTGACGACCAATTGTTTCTGTTGCTGGGCTGGGATGCCTTCTGTGGTTTGCCGACCTGGCATCGCTGGGAAGAGCTGCTGCAGTACTGTCATATCCTGGTGCTGCAACGACCGGATGCCGACATCGAGCCACCGGATGCCCTGCGCAACCTGTTGGCGGCGCGTTCGGTCAGTGACCCGCAGGCCCTCAAGGGCTCCTGCGGGCAGATTGCATTCGTCTGGCAGACACCCCTGGCGGTGTCGGCCACCCAGATCCGTCAACTGCTGGCCAGCGGGAAGTCGGTACGTTTCCTGGTGCCTGACGCGGTACTGGCCTACATCGATGCGCACGGTCTGTACCGTGCGTCGAACTGAAGGAATGCTTCGAGCCTGTGCTTTGAAGCGTTCCAAACATACGAGCTGAACGAGTTTTATATGAAGAACCAAGTAATGAAAGGCGAAGAACTGGTCAAAGTGGCAGTCGCCGCTCTCGAAGACGTCAAAGCCCAGGACGTCCTGGTGATCGATGTTCGCGACAAGCAGAGCATCACCGATTACATGATCATCGCCACCGGTACCTCCAACCGCCAGATCAACGCGATGCTCGAAAAAGTTCGCGAAATGGTCAAGGCCCAGGGCGCCAAGCCGCTGGGTGAAGAAGGCAAGGGCGACAGCGATTGGGTTCTGCTGGACCTGGACGACGTCATCGTGCACATGATGACTGCCTCCGCTCGTCAGTTCTACGACCTCGAGCGTCTGTGGAAAGGTGCCGAGCAAAGCCGTGCCGCCGACGGCAAGCATCACAGCCCCGAGGTCACCCATGAGCATTTCACCAAGCTCAACAAAGACCAGGAATAAGGGACTGCTGTGCGCCTGCGCCTGATCGCGGTCGGTTCGCGCATGCCCAAGTGGGTGGAAGACGGCTGGCATGAATATGCCAAGCGTCTGCCCTCCGAGCTGGCACTGGAACTGGTGGAAATCCCGCTCAATACCCGTGGCAAGAATGCCGACGTGGCCCGCCTGATTCGTCAGGAGGGTGAGGCCATGCTGGCCAAGGTCCAGCCGGGGGAACGGATCGTCACGCTCGAGGTCCATGGCAAGCCCTGGAGTACCGAGCAACTGGCGGTCGAGCTGGACCGCTGGCGGCTGGATTCGCGTACCGTGAACTTCATGGTCGGCGGCCCCGAGGGGCTGGCGCCGGAAGTCTGTGCGCGCAGCGAGCAGCGCTGGTCGCTGTCGCCGCTGACCTTGCCACACCCGCTGGTACGGATACTCATCGGTGAGCAGTTGTATCGCGCCTGGACCGTCCTGTCCGGGCACCCTTATCACAAATAAGCCGTAAGCCTTTCTTAATGTCGCAGCCGATTCGCCTAAAGGATCACGAGAAAGACGCCCGTCTGGTGCGTGGCCGCGTCATGGTCGGCGCAGTCGCGGTCGTCGTGCTGATCTGCGTGCTGATTGCCCGGCTGTATTTCCTGCAGGTGATCCAGTACGAGTATCACTCGACCCTGTCCGAGAACAATCGGGTGCATGTGCAGCCGATTCCACCGACACGTGGGCTGATATTCGACCGCAATGGGGTAATCGTTGCCGACAACCGGCCGAGCTTCAGTCTGAGCATGACGCGCGAGCGTTCGGGTGACTGGCGGCAGGTGCTCGATGTCATCGTCGAAGTCCTGCAATTAACGCCCGAAGACCGCACGCTCTTTGAAAAGCGCATGAAGCAAGGGCGCCGGCCATTCGAGCCGGTGCCGATCCTGTTCGAGCTGACCGAAGAACAGATCGCCCGGATTGCGGTCAATCAGTTCCGCCTGCCTGGCGTCGAAGTGGTGGCGCAGCTGGTTCGCCACTATCCACAGGGCGCGCATTTCGCGCATTCGGTCGGCTACGTCGGGCGGATCAACGAGAAAGAGCTCAAGACCCTCGATCCGGTCAATTACAGTGGCACCCACCACATCGGCAAGACAGGTATCGAGCGCTTCTACGAGCCGCAACTGCATGGCCAGGTGGGGTACGAAGAGGTCGAGACCAACGCCCGCGGCCGTGTGTTGCGCGTGCTCAAGCGCACCGACCCGATTCCGGGCAAGGACATCGTCCTGAGCCTGGACATCAAGTTGCAGGAAGCAGCCGAGGCTGCCCTGGGCGGTCGCCGGGGGGCGATCGTGGCGCTCGATCCGAGCACCGGGGAAGTACTGGCCATGGTCAGCCAGCCGAGCTTCGATCCCAACCTGTTCGTTACCGGCATCGGATTCAAGGCCTATGCCGAGCTGCGCGACTCGATCGACCGGCCATTGTTCAACCGGGTCCTGCGCGGTCTGTATCCACCGGGCTCGACGATCAAGCCGGCAGTGGCGATTGCCGGCCTCGACAGTGGCGTGGTCACCGCCGCTTCGCGGGTCTACGACCCGGGCTATTATCAGCTGCCCAACTACGACCACAAGTACCGAAACTGGAACCGTACCGGCGATGGCTGGGTGGACCTGGACACCGCGATCATGCGTTCCAACGACACCTACTTCTATGACCTGGCGCACAAGATGGGCATCGATCGGTTGTCCGGTTACATGAACCGTTTCGGCATCGGCCAGAAGGTCTCCCTGGATATGTTCGAAGAATCCCCCGGCTTGATGCCCTCGCGTGAATGGAAGCGGGCAACGCGGCGCCAGGCCTGGTTCCCGGGTGAAACCCTGATCCTGGGGATCGGCCAGGGTTATATGCAGGCCACTCCCCTGCAGCTGGCCCAGGCCACGGCCTTGATCGCCAGCAAGGGCAAGTGGAATCGTCCGCACCTGGCCAAGACCATCGAGGGCTTGCCGCCGGTCGACGAGAACCCGATGGAAGATATCGTGCTGCGCGACAAATCGGACTGGAACAAGGTCGCCCATGGCATGGAGCAGGTCATGCACGGTGCGCGTGGTACAGCGCGCAAGGCGTCGATCGGCGCGCAATACCGCATTGCCGGCAAGAGTGGTACCGCCCAGGTGGTGGCGATCAAGCAGGGCGAGAAATACGACCGCTCCAAGGTGCAGGAACGCCATCGCGACCACGCCTTGTTCGTCGGCTTTGCCCCGGCCGACAATCCGAAGATTGTCGTGTCGGTGATGGTCGAGAACGGCGAATCCGGCTCCGGTGTCGCTGCGCCCGTGGTGCGTCAGGTGATGGATGCCTGGCTGCTCGGCGCCGATGGACACCTCAAGCCGGAATTTACCAGCGCTTCAGTAGCGGAGGCTCCGGCCCGTGAAGAGTAATTTCGACCGCATGCTCTCCAGCGAGGATGTGATGCGTCGCCGCGCCAGCCTGCTGCAGCGCATCCATATCGACGGCCCCTTGCTGATCCTGCTGCTGACGTTGGCCGCTGGCAGCCTGTTCGTGCTGTATTCGGCCAGTGGCAAGAACTGGGACCTGCTGATAAAACAGGCCACCTCCTTCGGTATCGGCCTGGTCTCGATGTTCGTGATCGCCCAGTTCGAACCCCGTTTCATGGCACGGTGGGTGCCGTTGGCCTACGTGTTCGGGGTGATATTGCTGGTCGTGGTGGATGTGATGGGGCACAACGCCATGGGGGCCACCCGCTGGATCAACATCCCAGGGGTGATTCGCTTCCAGCCGTCTGAATTCATGAAGATCATCATGCCGGCGACTATCGCCTGGTACCTGGCCAAACGCTCGCTGCCGCCGCATCTCAAGCATGTCGCAATCAGTCTGATGCTGATAGGTCTTCCCTTCATTCTGATCGTCCGCCAGCCGGACCTCGGCACGTCGCTGCTGATTCTGGCTTCCGGGGCCTTCGTGCTGTTCATCGGTGGCCTGCGCTGGCGCTGGATTATCAGCGTTATCGCAGCGGCCGTGCCGGTCGCGATAGCCATGTGGTTCTTTGTCATGCATGACTATCAGAAGCAGCGCGTGCTGACCTTTCTCGACCCCGAAAGCGATCCGCTGGGGACCGGCTGGAACATCATCCAGTCGAAGGCGGCCATTGGCTCGGGCGGTGTATTCGGCAAGGGCTGGCTGCTGGGTACCCAGTCGCACCTGGACTTTTTGCCCGAGAGCCACACCGACTTCATCATTGCCGTGATGGGCGAGGAGTTCGGGCTGGTCGGTATTTGCGCGTTGTTGCTGATTTACCTGCTGCTGATTGGTCGCGGCCTGGTGATCACTGCCCAGGCGCAGACCCTGTTCGGCAAATTGCTGGCAGGTAGCCTGACCATGACTTTTTTTGTTTATGTTTTCGTCAATATCGGTATGGTCAGTGGCCTCTTGCCCGTCGTAGGCGTGCCGCTGCCCTTCATTAGTTATGGCGGAACTTCGCTGGTGACGCTGCTGTCGGCGTTTGGGGTGCTAATGTCGATCCATACCCATCGCAAGTGGATCGCACAGGTTTGATTAAGGTGAAGAATTTCATGCAAGTAGTGCGTAACTGGGCGACTCGATGTGTTCCTTGGGTCGGCTTGGTAAGCATCCTTGGCGCGTCGCAACACGCGGCGGCCGGCGACTATGAAGGTTCGCCGCAAGTGGCCGAGTTCGTGGGCGAGATGACCCGCGACTATGGCTTCGCAGGAGAGCAATTGATGAGTGTGTTCCGCGACGTGGAGCGCAAGCAGTCTATTCTCGACGCCATTTCGCGCCCGGCCGAGCGAGTCAAGCCGTGGAAAGAATACCGCCCCATGTTCATCACCGATGCGCGCATTGCCCGCGGCGTCGACTTCTGGCGTCAGCATGAAGTGGCCCTGGCCCGTGCCGAAAAGGACTATGGCGTGCCCGCCCAGGTGATCGTCTCGATCATCGGTGTGGAGACCTTTTTTGGCCGCAATACCGGTAACTACCGGGTGATCGATGCCCTCTCGACACTGGGCTTCGATTATCCGCCGCGTGCCGACTTCTTCCGCAAGGAGCTGCGTGAATTCCTCCTGCTGGCCCGTGAAGAGCAGCTCGACCCGCTGACCCTCAAGGGCTCCTACGCCGGGGCCATGGGCTTGCCGCAGTTCATGCCGAGCAGCTTCAGGGCCTATGCGGTGGATTTCGACGGCGACGGCCACATCAACATCTGGAACAACCCGGACGATGCCATCGGCAGTGTCGCCAGTTATTTCAAGCGTCATGGCTGGGTGGCGGGGGAAGGGGTAGTGAGCCGGGCGCAGGTCCGCGGCGAGCGCGTCGACGAAGGGCTCACCCCGGGCATCGAACCGGTCAAGACAGCCGGGGAGTTGCGAGCACTGGGCTGGTCGAGTCATGATGCGCTGCGCAACGATCTGCCGGTCACCGCTTTCCGGCTTGAAGGTGAGAACGGCCCCGAATACTGGATGGGCCTGAAGAACTTTTATGCGATCACGCGCTATAACCGCAGCGTGATGTACGCTATGGCGGTGCATCAACTGTCGGAAATGCTGGTTCAAGCACGGGGCGTCAAATAATGCGGGCACTGCCGAGTCGCACACCGTTGAAGCTGCTGACCTGCGCAACGCTGGCCCTGATGGTGGCCAGTTGCTCTACCAGTCGCCCGCAGCAGCAGGCCACGCCGGTCCGCGCCAAGCCCGTGCTGGACATCAACCGGGCACATAAAGACGGTGCGCCGTGGTGGGACGTGGATGTCTCGCGCATTCCCGACGCCGTGCCAACCCAGCACACCGGCCCCTACAAGGCCAACCCCTATACGGTATTGGGCAAGACCTACTTTCCGATTCCCGATTCCCGAAACTATGTCGCTTCGGGTACCGCGTCCTGGTACGGCACCAAGTTTCACGGGCAGAACACTGCCAATGGCGAGGTCTATGATCTCTATGGGATGAGTGCCGCGCACAAGACGCTGCCTTTGCCCAGCTACGTACGGGTGACCAACCTGGACAACAACAAGAGCGTGATTCTGCGGGTCAATGACCGGGGGCCGTTCTATTCCGATCGCATTATCGATTTGTCCTATGCCGCGGCCAAGAAACTCGGTTACGCCGAGACCGGTACGGCCCGGGTCAAGGTCGAAGGCATCGACCCGCAGCAGTGGTGGGCACAGAAGGGCCGTCCGGCACCGCTGATGCTCAACCAACCGCAGGTTGCCCAGGCCAAACCGGCGCTGACGGCCTCCACCGGTACCGTCGAGCAGTGGACGCCACCGCCGCAGCAGCATGCCGCGGCCGTACTGCCGGTACAGGTCAAGGCGAACAGCAACGCGTCGGCCCAGGCCGCTGGTCTGTATCTGCAGGTGGGCGCGTTCGCCAACCCCGACGCTGCCGAGCTGTTGCGGTCGAAGTTGAGCACGATGGTCAGTGCACCGGTCTTCATCAGCTCGATCGTGCGCAACCAGCAGACGCTGCATCGGGTCCGGCTGGGGCCGATCGACAGCCAGGGCGAAGCCCAGCAAGTGCAGAACAGCGTACGCCTGGCCAACCTCGGCCAGCCGAGCGTAGTGACGGCAGACTGACACCCAATTGCAAAACAGCCTGTACAATGGCTGTTTTGCCCGCCAGGCCCCAGGGCCTGGAAACACGTTTTGCCCGCGAGGGCATGTGCCCATTAGCAATTTCGAGAGACGGATGAACATCACCACCTTTGCCAAACGCCTGAGCCTGCTTGTTCCGCTGATGATCACCCCTGCCGCCTGGGCGGCAGAGCAAATGATGCCGGCTGCGCCGCAACTCGCTGCCAAGTCTTATGTGCTCATGGAAGCCTCGAGCGGCAATATCCTGGTTGAAAACAACGGCGACCAGCGTCTGCCGCCAGCCAGCCTGACCAAGCTGATGACGGCCTACATCGCGACCCTGGAAATCCGTCGCGGCCAGATCGGCGAAAACGACCCGGTAACGGTCAGCGAGCACGCCTGGCGCACCGGTGGTTCGCGCATGTTCATCAAGGTCGGCACGCAAGTGAGTGTCAGCGATTTGCTGCACGGCATCATCATCCAGTCCGGCAACGATGCCAGCGTCGCGATCGCCGAGCACATCGCCGGCAGCGAAGACGGTTTTGCCGACATGATGAACAAGACGGCCGAAAAAATCGGCATGTCCAACAGCCACTTCATGAACGCCACCGGCCTGCCTAACCCGGAGCACTACTCCTCGGCGCACGACATGTCGGTGCTGGCGCGGGCGATCATCCATGAAGATCCGGTACATTACGCGATCTACTCGCAAAAGGAGTTCTTATGGAACGGCATCAAGCAGCCTAACCGCAATCTGCTGCTGTGGCGCGACAAGACCGTCGATGGCCTGAAAACCGGCCACACCGACGAAGCCGGCTTTTGCATGGTCTCCTCGGCCGTGCGTGACGGCATGCGTCTGATCGCCGTGGTGTTCGGCACCAACAGCGAACAGGCTCGTGCCGCCGAAACCCAGAAGCTGCTGACCTACGGTTTCCGCTTCTTCGAAACCCAGACCTTCTATCAGAAGGGTACCGAGCTGGCCCAGGCGCCAGTCTGGAAGGGCGATGCACGTCAGATCAAGGCCGGCCTGGCCGAAGACCTGAGCATGACGTTGCCTAAAGGCCAATTGAAAAAGCTGGCCGCCAGCATGACCATGAGCCCGCAACTGATCGCGCCGATCGCCAAGGGTGATGTTATCGGTAAAGTTGAGGTCAAACTCGATGACAAGGTTGTGCACAGCGCCGACCTGATTGCCCTCGACGCTGTCGAGGAAGGTGGTTTCTTGCGCCGCGTGTGGGATAGCATTCGTCTATTCTTCTACGGCTTGTTCAACTGATTGTCGACCTGCATGCCCCGCGCCGGACCGGACGCAGGGCATGCCCGTCGCCATGGCTCATGAGGCGGTTACTGCCATGACAGACTCTGACGTTAAGTCGCACAAGATCGAATTTCCCGTCGATGACTACCCGATCAAGGTGATCGGCGACACCGTTGTCGGCTTCAAGGACACTGTGATCGAAATTCTTGCCAAGTACGCAAAGCTGGACATCAAGTCCCTGGCCGAGCGGCAAAGCAGCAACGGCAAGTACACCACGGTACAGCTGCATATCATTGCCACCGACGAAGACCAATTGCGCAATATCAATAGTGCCCTGCGCGCTACCGGTATCGTGCACATGGTGCTGTAATGCCGGGCCTGGGCTTTCGCGAACTTGGCCTGATGGCCTATGAGCCAGTCTGGCAGGCCATGCGTCGGTTTACCGACGAGCGGGGCCCGCAGACCGCCGACGAGATCTGGCTGGTCCAGCATCCGGCGGTGTTCACCCAGGGGCAGGCCGGCAAGGCTGAACACCTGCTGCTGCCGGGCGATATTCCGGTGGTTCAGGTCGATCGTGGCGGGCAGGTGACTTATCATGGCCCCGGCCAGTTGGTTGCCTACCTGTTGCTGGATGTTCGCCGGCTTGGTTTTGGCGTGCGCGATCTGGTCAGCCGGATCGAGCGCAGCCTGATCGACCTGCTGGCCAGTTACGGCGTCGAGGCGGCCGCCAAGGCGGACGCCCCCGGGGTCTACGTCGACGGAGCGAAAATCGCTTCCCTC
Organism: Pseudomonas sp. LS1212; assembly: GCF_024741815.1. NCBI lineage: Bacteria > Pseudomonadati > Pseudomonadota > Gammaproteobacteria > Pseudomonadales > Pseudomonadaceae > Pseudomonas > Pseudomonas sp. LS1212. The sequence continues at coordinate 5,012,484 of NZ_CP102951.1, read as the reverse complement.
GGCTTGCGGATTCGTAACGGCTGCTCCTTCCATGGGTTGGCCTTGAACGTGGATATGGACCTGGCGCCATTCCAGCGGATTAATCCCTGCGGTTATGCGGGGCTGGCGATGACCCAGCTGCGCGACCATGCAGGGCCGATTGAATTTGCCGAGGTAAGTGCCCGGCTGCGTGCGCAGCTCGTCAAACACCTCGACTATGCTGAGCAGACGACCCTTACGGGCGGAATCGACTGAATATGACTACTGCGCATGAAGCGGTGCAAGACGCCGTGCAAACCGTGATCCCGACGCCTGAGCGCGCGGCCCGACCTGGCGAGGCCCGTCCGAAGGTAGAAGCTGGCGTGAAACTGCGCGGCGCCGAAAAGGTCGCTCGCATCCCGGTCAAGATCATCCCGACCGAAGAGCTGCCCAAGAAGCCCGACTGGATTCGCGTGCGCATCCCGGTTTCGCCGGAAGTCGACCGTATCAAGCAACTGCTGCGCAAGCACAAGCTGCACAGCGTTTGCGAAGAAGCCTCCTGCCCGAACCTGGGCGAGTGCTTCTCGGGCGGTACCGCGACCTTCATGATCATGGGTGACATCTGCACCCGTCGCTGCCCGTTCTGCGACGTTGGCCATGGCCGTCCAAAACCCCTGGACGTCGATGAGCCGAAGAACCTCGCCGTGGCCATTGCCGACCTGCGCCTGAAGTACGTGGTCATCACCTCGGTGGACCGCGACGACCTGCGTGACGGCGGTGCCCAGCACTTTGCCGACTGCCTGCGCGAGATTCGCCTGTTGTCGCCTGGCGTTCAGCTCGAGACACTGGTCCCGGACTACCGTGGCCGCATGGACGTTGCGCTGGCCATCACCGCGCAAGAGCCGCCGGATGTCTTCAACCACAACCTGGAAACCGTGCCGCGCCTGTACAAGGCTGCGCGCCCGGGTTCGGACTACCAGTGGTCGCTGACCCTGTTGCAGAAATTCAAGGAGCTGGTGCCTCACGTGCCGACCAAGTCCGGCTTGATGCTGGGCCTGGGCGAAACGGACGAGGAAGTCATCGAGGTGATGCAGCGCATGCGCGAGCACAACATCGACATGCTGACCCTGGGCCAGTACCTGCAGCCTTCGCGCAGCCACCTGCCGGTGCAGCGCTTCGTGCACCCGGATACCTTTGCCTGGTTTGCCGAGGAAGGCTACAAGATGGGCTTCAAGAACGTCGCCTCCGGTCCTCTGGTACGTTCTTCGTACCATGCCGACCAGCAGGCGCACGAGGCCAGGATCAAGCTCTGATCCTGGCGTTGTGAAGCGACCGGCCCACTGCCTCTGGCGGTGCGAGCCGGTCGTTTTGTTTCTGCGGCGGGCCTGTCAGCGGTTGCGCAGGCTTTCGAGCAGTTTGTGGGTTGGGTAGCCATCGGCCGGCCAGCCCAGGCTTTGCTGGGCGGCACGGATCGCCTTGCGCGTACTGGCGCCGATGATGCCATCGGGGTTGCCGGCGTCATAATTGTTGGCGCTGAGCAGGGTCTGCAGTTCGATGCGCTCCGTACGGCTCAGCGGCATATCATCCTTCGGCCACTCGCCGCGAATGTATCCCGAACCCGTGAGGCGCTCCGATAGCAGGTTGACGGCCAGCGCGTAGGACGATGAGTTGTTGTACTTCAAGATCGCCTGGAAGTTGTCAAACAGCAGGAATGCCGGGCCGCGGTGGCCTGCGGGCAGCAGCAGGGCGGCGGACAGCTGCTCGGCACCTGCTGGCAGGCTGGTGCCAGCTGGTAGTTTCACGCCCAGCTGCAGCCATTCGGCCACGCTTTTACGGATACTGCCATCGGCCAGCGCGTAATCGAAGTTCGGCGCCAGCTGGGCTTCCACCCCCCAGGGTTGGCCAGTCTGCCAGCCAGAGCTTTGCAGGTAGTGGGCGGTCGAAGCCAGGGCATCGGCCGCGCTGTTCCAGATGTCGCGGCGACCGTCGCCGTCGAAATCCACCGCATGGGTGTTATAGGTCGTCGGGATGAATTGGGTCTGGCCCATGGCGCCAGCCCAGGAACCGAGCATGCTCTCGGGCTGGATGTCGCCGTTCTGCAGGATCTGCAGGGCAGCGAGCAGTTGGCTTTGGGCGAAGGCCGGGCGGCGACCTTCGTAGGCCAGGGTTGCCAGCGAGCGGATCACCGACTTGTCGCCCTGGAACTGGCCAAAGTTGCTCTCCATTCCCCAAACCGCCACCAGGGCCCTGCGGTCGACGCCATAGCGCTGTTCGATGCTTTGCAGGATGTCCGCGTACTGGGTGAGCAGCGCCTCGCCCTTGCGCACGCGTACAGGCGACAGTGCGCCATCGAGGTATTCCCACACTGGGCGGGCGAACTCGGGTTGGCTGCGGTCGGCCTTGATTACGCTGATGTCCGGTGTGACACCGGCGAAGGCGCGGTCGAAGGTGTTTGCGGTAATGCCGGCCTGCAAGGCTTGCTGACGAAAGCCGGCCTGCCATTCACTGAACGACTGGGTCGGTTGGATTTCGATGGCTGCATCGATGGGTGCAGTGCTGGGCACCACCGGAGCAGGCGTGGCAGGTACCAGCGGCAGGGCGTCGGCGGCCGTGGGCTTTTCAGCGCAGGCGACGAGGAGGATGAGGCTGGAGGCAGCGATCAGTTGGCGTAATTGCCAGCGATGAGAAAGACTTAAGGGCATGCACAGGTCCAGGTATTACAGGTCAGGTAGTGACCATACCATGCCTGCCTTGGTTCAAGGCTTCATGCCGCCAAAAAGTAAGAAGCCTCCCAGTTTTTCGACTGGAAGGCTTCGCGGCGGTAGCTGCCTTTACCCTTTTTCGGTTGTTCCTGGCGGCTGCGGAACAGGGGCTGGGCGATGATGGATTTGGCCTTGTTGGGGCCATGCGGGGATGGCTTTTTGCTCATGATCTGATGCTCCGGGGTGTTTTTGATCGCGCGGTAGCATACCAGAGAGTCCGTGCTGTCTTCATCGCTGGCAAGCCAGCTCCCACAGGATTCGGGCTCAATCTCGGTCCTTGTGGGAGCGGGCTTGCCCGCGATGAGGCCGGATCAGGCAATACAAAGCTTACTCGGCAGGCAACACCACCCGCTGCCCCGCCATCAACAGCGAAAGCCGCGCCAGGCTGGTCCAGGGCGAACCCGCCGCCTGGCCCTTGATCTGGGCGTCTATCCGTTGTGCATCCTGCAGCAATTGGCCCCAACGCAACGCCGAATGCCGTTGCAGGGCTTTGCTCATCAGCGGTTTGCGCTTGTCCCAGACCGGCGGTCGGGCCTGGCTGAAGGCCTTATCCAGCGGTACGCCCTGGCTGTACTGCCGGGACAGGCTGGCCAGCACGCGCAGCTCGCGGGCCAGGGCCCAGAGGATCACCGGCGGTTCGACGCCTTCGCCGCGCAGGCCTTCGAGCATGCGCAAGGCATGGGCAGCTTCGCCGTTGAGAATCGCATCGACCAGGCCAAACACATCGAATCGAGCACTGTCGGCCACTGCGGCCTGAACAGTTTCAACCGTGATTTGATTGTCTTCTGCCAGCAGTTTGAGCTTTTCGATTTCCTGGGCGGCTGCCAACAGGTTGCCTTCGACCCGCGCTGCGATCAGCTCGACGGCATCCTGTTGCGCGGCAAGTCCGGCCTGGGAGAGTCGCTGACGAATCCACTGGGGCAATTGGCCAGCGTCGACCGGCCAGATCTGGATGAACTGGGTCTGTACCCCTTCGACCAGGGCCTTGCCCCACTTGGTTTTTTGCGCGCTGCCATCGAGCTTCGGCAGGCTGATCAGCAGCAAGGTGTCTTCGGCGGGGCGCGAACAGTACTCGATCAAGGCCGCAGCGCCCTTGTCACCGGGCTTGCCCGACGGCAGGCGCAGCTCCAGCAGGCGTCTTTGCGCGAACAGCGAAAGGCTGGCGCCGGCTTGCAGAAGGGTTCCCCAATCGAAGCTGGCATCGGCACTGAAGACCTGCCGCTCGTCAAAGCCTTGCTGGCGAGCGGCGGCCCGAATGGCGTCCGCGGCTTCCTGGCACAGCAGGGGATCATCGCCGCTGACCACATAGATCGGCGCGAGGCTGCCTTGCAGGTGCTTGTTGAGTTGGGCTGGTGTGAGCTTCATGGTCGTTGGCTGGCGGGGCGCTCAGCGCCCCGGCCGATTCAATTGATAGGCAGCTGCAATGGCGATTGCTGCGGCTGATCTTCCTGGGCGCGGCGAGCGGCTTCGATCGCGTCGGCTCGGGCCTTGGCGCGATTGTCGGCATCCTGCTGCAACTGGTCGAGCTGTGCAGGGCTCAGCAACTGCAGGCGCAGAACCATCTGCTGCACGGTTTCACGACGCATTTCCCGGCGAATTTCCGAAGCTTCCTCGTCGGAGCCGGCCAGGTTGTTGCTGTCGTGGACGTAGATCTTCTGGACTTCCAGTTTGTCGTTCAGCAACGACACGTTGTTATGCCCAAGGATTTCATAGCTCAGAACGTTGTTCAGCTGATACTCGACCGAGCCTGAGGAACCGGCGTAGCTGGCAGCGCGCTGGGTTTCGCTCTCGTTGACCAGGACCAGCTTGTACGGCGCGCCCGGATGGACATTCACACCGCTGCTTTCGAGCACTTGACGAAGCTGGGTCACGGTTTCGCCATAAGCGTTGCGAGCGCTCAGGTCCAGCTCCTTGATCGCAAGTTCAGTGGTGCCGGTGCCGCGCAGGTGGAAACCGCAGGCGCTGAGTAATACGGCAAGGCCCATTACCAGCAGATTGCGTTTGATCATGTTTGATGCTCCCTTGAAACCTTGTGGGCCGACTGATTGCGCAGCGCCCGGAGGATGTCCGGGCGCTCGCTGTGATCAGTTGGCGACAATATTGACCAGCTTGCCGGGCACGACGATGACCTTGCGGATCGTCAGGCCTTCGGTGAAGCGCAGCACGTTCTCGTTGGTCCGAGCGGCCGCTTCGACGTCCTCGCGGCTGGCGCTGGCCGGCATGTCGATCTGGCCACGCAGCTTGCCGTTGACCTGGATCACCAGCTGGATGCTGTCCTGCACCAGTGCGGTTTCGTCCAGTGTCGGCCAGCCTGCGTCGATCACGGCGCCAGGGTGACCCAGCTGCTTCCACAATTCATGGCTGATGTGCGGGGTGATCGGTGCCAGCAACAGGGCCACGGTTTCCAGGCCTTCCTGCAGCAATGCGCGGTCCTGGGTATTGGCCTGAGGCGCCTTTTCCAGCACGTTCATCAAGGTCATTACCTGGGCGATGGCGGTGTTGAACTTGTGGTGCTGGCCGACATCCTGGCTGGCCTGCTTGATGGCCAGGTGGATGGCGCGACGAATGGCTTTCTGATCGTCGTCGAGTGCGGCGATGTCCAGCGTGCCAGGCAAGCCCTGGCCAACATGGGCGTGCGCCAGGCGCCAGACGCGCTTGAGGAAGCGATGGGAGCCTTCGACACCGGAGTCGGACCATTCCAGGCTCATGTCAGGCGGCGAGGCGAACATCATGAACAGACGGCAGGTGTCGGCACCGTACTGATCGATCATCGATTGCGGGTCGACGCCGTTGTTTTTCGACTTGGCCATTTTCTCGGTGCCACCGATCTCGACGGGCAGGCCGTCGCTGATCAATTTGGCGCTGATGATCTTGGCTTTGCTGTCACGCACCAGCTCCACATCCGCCGGGTTGAACCAGGTCTTGCCGCCGTTGGCTTCGAGACGGTAGTAAGTCTCGGCGATGACCATGCCTTGGGTCAGCAGGTTCTTGAACGGCTCGTCGGAGTTGACCAGGCCTTCGTCGCGCATCAGCTTGTGGAAGAAGCGCGCGTAAAGCAGGTGCAGGATCGCGTGTTCGATACCGCCGATGTACTGGTCGACCGGCAGCCAGTGGTTGGCTGCAGCCGGGTCGACCAGGCCGCCTTCGTAGCGCGGCGAGGCGTAACGGGCGTAGTACCACGAGGACTCGACGAAGGTGTCCATGGTGTCGGTTTCACGCTTGGCAGGCGCGCCGCATTTCGGGCAGCTGCACTCGTAGAACTCGGGCATGCGCGCCAGCGGCGAGCCGGCGCCGTCCGGTACCACGTCTTCGGGCAGAACCACGGGCAGTTGGTCTTCCGGTACCGGTACATCGCCGCAGGTGTCGCAGTGGATGATCGGGATCGGGCAGCCCCAATAGCGTTGGCGGCTGATGCCCCAGTCGCGCAGGCGGAACTGGGTGCGCGATGCGCCGAGGTTTTTTTTCAGCAGGGCGACTTCGATGGCATCGAACGCACCGGCAAAGTCCAGGCCGTCGTACTCACCGGAATTGATCAGCTGGCCGTATTCGCCGTAGGCGTCCTGCCACGGAGCAGGGGTTTCGTCGCCCGCGCTGGTGCGAATCACGTTCTTGATCGGCAGGTTGTACTTGTGGGCGAACTCGTAATCGCGTTCGTCGTGAGCCGGAACAGCCATCACGGCGCCATCGCCGTAATGCATCAGGACGTAGTTGGCGACCCACACCGGCAGCTTCTCACCGGTCAACGGGTGCTCGACGAACAGCGACGTCGGCAGGCCTTTTTTCTCCTGGGTGGCGACGTCGGCTTCTGCCACGCTGCCGCTCTTGCACTCATGGATGAACGCTTGCAGCTCAGGATTGTCCTGCGCTGCCAGCGTTGCCAGATGGTGTTCGGCGGCAACGGCGACGTAGGTCGCGCCCATCAGGGTGTCCGGACGGGTGGTGAAGACTTTCAATACGCCGGCTTCGCCGATGGAGGCCTGGTCGTAGGGGAATTGCACTTCCATGCCACGGGATTTGCCGATCCAGTTGCGTTGCATGGTCTTGACCTGCTCGGGCCAGCCCGGCAAATCGTCGAGGCTGGTCAGCAGTTCATCCGCGTAAGCGGTGATCTTGAAGTAGTACATCGGGATTTCGCGCTTTTCGATCAGCGCGCCCGAGCGCCAGCCACGGCCATCGATGACCTGCTCGTTGGCCAGTACGGTCTGGTCGACCGGGTCCCAGTTCACGGTGCCGTTCTTGCGGTAGATCACGCCTTTTTCGAACAGGCGAGTGAACAGCCATTGTTCCCAGCGGTAGTAATCGGGCTTGCAGGTGGTGACTTCGCGCGACCAGTCCACGCCCAGGCCCAGGCTTTTGAGCTGGTTCTTCATGTAGGCGATGTTTTCGTAGGTCCACTTGGCCGGTGCGACGTTGTTTTTCATCGCGGCGTTCTCGGCCGGCATGCCGAAGGCGTCCCAGCCCATGGGCTGCAGGACATTCTTGCCGTGCATGCGCTGGTAGCGGGCAATCACGTCGCCAATGGTGTAGTTGCGCACGTGCCCCATGTGTAGCTTGCCGCTGGGGTAGGGGAACATAGACAGGCAGTAGTAGGTGTCCTTGCCAGGCTGTTCACTTACTTCAAAGGACTTTTGCTCGTCCCAGAACGACTGGGCGGCGGCTTCGATTTCGCGGGGCTGATAGAGTTCGTGCATGGCTACTTTGCGCTGAGAAATGGGTGACCTTATCCAGGCAGCGTGAAATCCGCTGCGCACGGCAATAGGGTGACAAACAATCAACGCAGTAGCATACATGACCCCCCTCTATCGAGGGAAACCCTGATTGCGTCAGGTTGGCCTCGCAAGGCCCGGCGCATCCGTTGGTCGCGGCATCCAGCTGGTTTTGCGGGCAGCGCTAAGCTCATGTGTGGGGAGTATGTTTTATCTTCGATGAGGTGAGCGGATGGCAGAGTCGCAGCTGAAAGCAATGAAGCCGGAGTTGTTCGAACGGCTGATCGACCGTCTGGGGTTAGCCTTGGATGTCGCCAGAACAGCGGTTCGATTACGAGATGAAATGCCTGCTGAATTGGAGTTACGTGGCCTGAGCCGCGCTGAATTCGAATTGATCAACGCCTATCTGGTTTCCAATCCGGTAGGAGGGCATGGAAGCTCCGGTGCTCAGGAGCAAACAGAGTCGCATCATTCGGCCAGGATTGTCTGGCTGAAAGACAAGACTTCAAAAAAAACCACGGCGAAATCCAAAGCGCTGCAATTCAAATAACCTTTGAAATGAGTCAGGTGCAGGCCCCAGCGCATTGATTCCATCATGCGCTATCAAACGAGCGGCCTGCGGATATTGTTGCCGAGCGTCAATCCCCTTAGGCTTCGGGCATTCATGGAGATGCCCGATGCCTGTTCGTTACTTTTTAAAACAATTGCTCCTGCCACCAGGCGGTTTATTCCTGCTGCTGCTCGTTGCCTGGTGGTTGCGGCGCTCCTGGCCGCGGCTGTCCGCCCTGTGCTTTGTACTCGGTCTTGGCGGGCTATGGCTCATGAGCCTGCCGATTACCGTGGAGACGGCGGCCAAGCGTCTGGAGACCGAGCCTGCGTTGGCAGAGAGCCAGTGGGCGGCCCTTGCGCAACAGGCCGATGCCATTGTCGTACTGGGAGCTGGGCGCGAACGCGCCGACCCGGCCTGGGGCGGTGTTGACCAGCCGTCGGTCATTGCCATGGAGCGGATGCGCTATGCCGCGCGTCTGGCCAAGGCTTCCGGCTTGCCGGTGCTCACGACGGGCGGTTTGCACTTCGGGCTGCCGCCCAGTGAGGCCGAGGTCATGGCGGTGTCCTTGCACAACGATTTCGGGGTGAATGTGCGCTGGAAAGAAGAGCAGAGCCGCACCACCTGGGAAAACGCCCAGCTGAGTGCAGCGCTGTTGCTGCCGCAGGGTATCAAGCGCGTGGTCGTGGTGACCCAGGCCTGGCATATGCAGCGTTCACGCTGGAGTTTCGAGCAGGCGGGCTTTGCCGTGGTTCCCGCCCCCGTGGGTTTTCTCGGGGTCGACAAGGCGCGGCCGTTCGGTGGCTGGATGCCAGAGAGTCAGGCCATGTGGCAGAGCGGCCAACTGCTCAATGAAGCGGTTGGCCTGCTCGGTTACCGGCTGTTCTATCGCTGACGTCAGACCGTCTTGGCGATGCGGCTGGCCAGCAGGGCCCAGCCCAGCAGCAGTGTGCTGAGAATGATCAGCGGCCAGGAGCGCCATTGCAGATACGGTGTGAGGTCGTGCATGGGCACGACTTCGCCGTAGAGAATGCCGCGTTCGAACTGCGGAATTTGCACCGTGATTTTGCCGAAAGGATCGATCAGGCCGGTCACGCCATTGTTGGTGGCGCGAATCATCCAGCGGCCGGCCTCCAGGGCGCGCATCTGGGCCATCTGCAGATGTTGCAGCGGGCCGATCGAGGTGCCGAACCAGGTGTCGTTGCTGATGGTCAGCAGCAGGTCGCTGCGCGCGGCAAGGCTGGCGGCGAACTCCGGGTAAACCACTTCGTAGCAGATGTAGGGTGCGATTTGATAACCCTTGGCCTGGAGCATGGGCTGGTCCGCCGGGCCGCGCGCGAAATCCGACATCGGCAGGTCGAAGAAGGCGATCAGGCCGCGCAGCAGATCCTGCAGCGGAACGTATTCGCCAAAAGGCACCAGCTTTTGCTTGAGGTACGTGCCGTCACCTTCGCCCGTTACCGTAATGCCGTTGTAGTAGCGCTTCTGGTCGTGAACCACTTCTCGCACCGGGACGCCGGTAATCAATGCTGCCCGGCGGTCACTGGCGAAGTTGCCCATCATGTCCAGGTAGCCCTGGGCGGATTCTTTCAGGTACGGAACGGCGGTTTCCGGCCAGACGATCAAGTCGGCCTGTTTCGAAGTCAAGGTCATGTCCCGGTACAGGGCCAGTTGCGCATTCAGGTGCTCCGGGTCCCATTTCAGACTCTGCTCGACGTTGCCCTGGATTGCCGCGACTTTCAGGGGGGCGCCCGACGGGCTGGTCCAGGCATGCCCCTTGAGGCTCAAGCCGATGGCCCATGGCGCCAGAAGAAGGACCATGCCTGCGGCAAGAAAGCTCTTGCGCGCGGTCAGTCGATGCAGGTTGCACAGCAGGGCCGCGGTCAATGCCAGGCTGAAGGAGATCAGCCACATGCCACCGAGCGGCGCAAGCCCGGCCAGCGGGCCATCGAGCTGGCTGTAACCGGCATAGAGCCACGGGAAACCGGTCAGGAACCAGCCGCGAAAGGCTTCTTGCGCCAGCCACAAGGCAGCGAAGGCCAGGGCGTCGGCAAGCGGTGCTTCGTTGCGGCGAACCCAGCGAGCCCAGAGCCAGGCGGGCAGGGCGAAGAAAAAGGCGATGGCAGCAATGAATGCCAGCATCAGGAAGCCCGCAAGCAGGGCAGAGGCGCCGCCATAGGTGTGAATGCTGACGTAGATCCAGCTGGTGCCGGCAGAAAAGGTGCCGAACCCGTAACACCAGCCTCGGCCCAGAGCCTGGCGTGGCGTCAGGTCGCGTAGCCCCAGGTAGAAAATAGCCAGCGAGAGCAAGGCCAGTGGCCAGATATCGAATGGCGCCAGTGCCAGGGTGGTGATTGCGCCGGCCGCCACGGCCAGCAGGTTACCGGGCCAGCCGGGGCGGGTGATCCAACGCATGGTTATCCTTAACGCAAATCTTAACGAGAAATAGGTGTCAGGCGCAGCAAGTGTATCCGGCGGCTATCGGCGTTGAGAATCCGGAATCGGTAAGCGCCGATTTCAGTGGTCTCGTTGCGTTTGGGCAAATGCCCGAATGCGCTCATGACCAGCCCGCCGACGGTGTCGAACTCGTCGTCGGAAAACTCGCAGTCGAAGAACTCGTTGAAGTTCTGGATCGGGGTCAGTGCCTTGATCAGGAAGTCGCCGCTGGGCAACGGCTTGATGTAGCTGTCTTCCTCGACGTCATGCTCATCCTCGATGTCGCCGACGATCTGCTCCAGTACGTCCTCGATGGTGACCAGGCCTGCCACGCCGCCATATTCGTCGATGACGATGGCCATGTGGTTATGGTTGGCGCGAAATTCACGCAGCAGCACGTTGAGGCGCTTGGATTCGGGCACGAAGGTTGCCGGGCGCAGCAAATCCTTGAGGTTGAAGTTGTCGCCGTTCTCCTTGAGGATCAGCGGCAGCAAATCCTTGGCCAGCAGCACGCCCAGAACATCGTCGTGGCTTTCGCCGATCACCGGATAGCGCGAATGCGCGGCGTCGATCACCGCCGGCAGGAACTCGCGGGGTGTTTGCGTCGACTTGATGCTCATCATCTGTGAACGCGGGACCATGATGTCGCGAACCTGCAGGTCTGCAACCTGAATGGCGCCTTCGACAATGGTCAGTGCTTCGCTGTCGAGCAATTTGTTCTGGTGGGCTTCGCGCAGCAGCTCGAGAAGCTCCTGGCGGTTTTTCGGCTCATGGGCAAAAGCCTGGGTGATTTTTCCCAGCCAGGACTTCTGCCCGTTGCTCGATCGGTCTTCGCTCATGGCGCTTACTCGTGATCCTTGAAATTGTTATTAATCGGAGTGTCGGTTTCGTCGTCGGCGTAAGGGTCCGGGTGACCCAGTTCGGCAAGCAACGTTCGTTCCAGTGCTTCCATTTCTTCGGCCTCATCGTCTTCGATGTGGTCGTAGCCCAGCAGGTGCAGGCAGCCATGGATGACCAGGTGCGCCCAATGGGCGTCCAGCGCCTTGCCTTGTTCAGCGGCCTCGCGCTCTACCACCTGGACGCAAATCACCAGATCGCCCAGCAGGGGGATATCCAGCATGTCGTCTGGCACATCCGCCGGGAAGGACAACACGTTTGTGGCGTAGTCCTTGTGGCGGTAGGTGTGGTTGAGTTCGCGACCTTCGGCTTCATCGACCAGGCGAATGGTCATCTCCGAGTCGGCACTGCGCTGGCGCAGGGCCAGCTCGCACCAGCGGCGAAAGTCGCCGTCGCTGGGGCCAGGCGTGGTGCTGGCCCGTTGCAGATCAAGCTCAAGCATCGCGGCGTCTATCCCCGTCCTCGGCTGAGGTGGTGCGGGCGTCGAAGCGCTCGTAGGCTTCCACGATTCGCTGCACCAATGGGTGGCGAACCACGTCCTTGGGTTTGAAGTGGGTGAAGCTGATGCCCGGAACATCCTTCAGCACGTCGATGACATGATTCAGGCCCGATCGTGTGCCCTTGGGCAGGTCGACCTGGGTGATGTCACCGGTGATCACGGCGGTGGAGCCGAAGCCGATCCGGGTCAGGAACATTTTCATCTGTTCGACGGTGGTGTTCTGGCTTTCGTCGAGAATGATGAAGCTGTTGTTGAGCGTGCGGCCGCGCATGTAGGCCAGCGGGGCGATTTCGATGACCTGGCGCTCGATCAGCTTGGCCACGTGCTCGAAGCCCAGCATTTCATACAGGGCGTCGTAGAGCGGGCGCAGGTACGGGTCGATCTTCTGGGCCAGGTCGCCAGGCAGGAAACCAAGTTTTTCCCCGGCTTCGACGGCGGGGCGGACCAGCATGATGCGGCGTACTTGCTCGCGCTCCAATGCGTCCACCGCGCAGGCCACTGCCAGGTAGGTCTTGCCGGTACCGGCCGGGCCGATGCCGAAGTTGATGTCGTTGCCGAGAATCTCTTTGACGTAACGCTGCTGGTTCAGCCCGCGCGGGCGAATCATGCCCTTGCGGGTACGCAGGGCTACGCCGACTTCTGCGGCAGCCGGGTTTTCCAGTTCTTCGACGGCGGACTCCTGCAGGAACAGGTGCACCATGTCCGGGGACAGTTCGGTGGCCTTGGTCTCGCGGTACAGGCGTCGGAGCAGGTGCTCGGCGGAGGTGGTGTGCTGGGGTTCGCCAATCAGCTCGAACTGATTGCCGCGGTTGCGGATCTCGATGGCCAGGCGCTGTTCGATCAGGCGCAGGTGCTCGTCGAACTGCCCGCAAAGATTGGCGAAGCGGCGAGCCTCAAAGGGCTCGAGAATGAAGCGATGGGGTTCTATGGGTGCGTTCAAGGTTGTTTTTTAGCCGCCCGACGGCAATGGATATGAACTCAAGGATAACCCCACCTGCCTGAGCGCGAAAGCTCTTAAGCGATGAGGGGTGACCGGGCCCGACTGCAGGCCCGGTTCAAGGTCGGTCATTGCACCAGCGAGCCGCGCAGCGAGTGCGGTTGTGCCGCATCGATGTGCACGTCGACGAACTGGCCGATCAGCTTGGGATTGTCGCAGCTGAAGTTGACAATACGGTTATTCTCGGTGCGGCCCTGCAACTGGCCGGGATCCTTGCGCGAATAATCGGTGACCAGGATGCGCTGGACGCTGCCGACCATTTGTCGGCTGATCTCGAAACCTTGCTGGTTGAGACGATGTTGCAGTACGGCGAGCCGCTCTTTTTTCAGCGCTTCGGGGGTTTCGTCCGGCAGGTCGGCAGCGGGCGTGCCCGGGCGTTGGCTGTAGACGAAGGAGTAGGAAAAGTCGAAGCCGACGTCGGCGACCAGCTTCATGGTCTGCTCGAAATCTTTTTCGGTCTCGCCAGGGAAGCCGACGATGAAGTCCGAGCTGATGCAGATGTCTGGTACGGCGGCCCTGAGCTTGCGCAGCTTGGACTTGTACTCGAGCACGGTGTGATTGCGCTTCATGGCGGCCAGAACCCGGTCCGAGCCCGACTGCACGGGCAAGTGCAGGTGCTTGACCAGTTCCGGGACCTCGGCGTGGGCCTGGATCAGGCTGTCGGAGAATTCCAGCGGGTGCGACGTGGTGTAGCGAATGCGCTCGATACCTTCGACCGCCGCGACCACGCGGATCAGTTCTGCCAGGTCGGCCAGGCGGCCGTCGTGAGTCAGGCCGCGATAGCCGTTGACGTTCTGACCCAGCAGGGTCACTTCGCGTACGCCGTTCTCGGCCAGGTGGATGATCTCGGCCAGTACGTCGTCGAAAGGACGGCTGACTTCTTCGCCACGGGTGTAGGGCACTACGCAGAACGTGCAGTACTTGCTGCAGCCTTCCATCACCGAGACATAGGCCGTCGGCCCGTCGATGCGCGGTTCGGGCAGGTGATCGAACTTTTCGATTTCCGGGAAGGAAACGTCGACCTGCGGCAGCTTGGTCGTGCGCGCGGCGTCGATCATTTCCGGCAGGCGGTGCAGGGTCTGCGGGCCGAAGACGACATCGACGTAGGGCGCGCGATCGCGAATCGCCTCACCTTCCTGGCTGGCGACACAGCCGCCGACGGCGATGACCATCTCCGGCTTATTGAGCTTGAGTTCGCGCCAGCGACCCAACTGGGAATACACCCGGTCCTGGGCGCGTTCGCGGATCGAGCAAGTGTTGAGCAAGATGACGTCGGCGTCTTCTGCGCGGGCAGTGACTTCCAGTGCTTGATGTTCACCCAGCAGGTCGACCATGCGCGAGCTGTCGTACTCGTTCATCTGGCAGCCGTGGGTTTCGATATAAAGCTTCTTGCTCATGCGCGATCATCAGGTGATTCAAAGAACCGCATATTATAGTGGTCGCGGCCATCGGTTCCTAGCGTTGCCTGTCTGGCCGCTATGCTATAGTTTTCGCCCTCCTCACTCTTCCCGACTGTTACCCGCCCAAGATGACCAAACGCGAAGCGCCAATCTACAAAGTGATTTTCCTTAACCAGGGCCAGGTGTTCGAGATGTACGCCAAGCAGATCTATCAAAGTGACCTGTGGGGTTTTCTCGAGGTGGAAGAGTTCGTCTTTGGTGAGCGTACCCAGGTTGTCGTCGATCCGAGCGAAGAAAAGCTCAAGGCGCAATTTGAAGGTGTTGTGCGCAGCTTTGTACCGATGCACTCGATCATCCGCATCGATGAAGTCGAGCGCCTGGGAACTCCGAAGATCAGCGAAGCGCGTGGGGTGAGCAACGTGATGCCATTCCCCATGCCGATGCCGGACAAGTAACCGGCTTCAAGGCAGCGGCGCGAAGGGCGTACGGCCGTCGGCCGTCTGCAGCTCCAGCAGGTATTTGCGGAAAATTTGCCCCAGCACCTGAGTCGCGACTTCCAGTTCCTCGCGCCGCATTTGCCCGGAGACCTGGTCGGCGACGTCCAGCGCCTCTTCGAAGCCATTGACCGCCGCCATCTTCAGCAGGATGTAAGCCTGAACGTTGTTGGCCGGCACACCTTCGCCACGAAAGAACATGACGCCCAGATTGTATTGCGCCTGGGCGTGGCCCTGCAGTGAGGCCTGCTCGAAATAATTCAGGGCTTTATTGAGGTCGCGCGGGGCATTCTTGCCGTCGTAATAAAACTCACCCAGTTCGTACTGCGCCTGGATATCCCCCGATTTTGCGGCCTGCTGGCACGCGGCAAGCGCTTGCGGCAAGTCTTCGGGCTGAGTATTGAGGGTGCAGCGGCCCATCGCTGGGATCAACAACGAATTACCGCCTGCCAAGGCCAGCAGGGGGTGAAGAAGCAACAGGCAGCCCAGGGCAAGGGCGCGGCCGGTGCGGTTCATGGGGATCGACTTACCTCTGCATAGGTGCGGGCGGACCCGGCCAGGGAATGTACTGGTGGCACATTATGAAATAAGCAGGGCCAACCTTACAAAGTCTTTACTCGTTTTTCTGCCGCGTGGGAAGTCATGGCGTCGAACCTGGCATTTCTGCGACCGCTGCGCGCTCGAGCGCAGCCATTCGGCAGCGGCTACAGAGTTCGGCCTGGCACGGTCGATGTAGCCGCTGCCACAGGCTCGGTGCGCCGCTGCGACGCTCGACCGCAAAGCGGTCGCAGGCCGAGCGCGCAGAGCGATTACTTGAGTGCAGCGAACGCGCGCTCGGCGGCATCAAGGGTGATCTTCAGTTCGGCGTCGCCATGGGCGATAGAGGTGAAGCCAGCCTCGAAGGCGCTTGGCGCCAGGTACACGCCACCCTCGAGCATCAAGTGGAAGAAGCGCTTGAAGCGGTCGGCGTCGCTGGCCATTACATCATCGAAGGTGACAATGTCGTCGGCACCGCTGAAGTACAGGCCGAACATGCCACCGGCCTGGGTGGTCACGAAAGGAATGCTGGCGGCATCGGCGCGCTGTTGCAGGCCGTCGAGCAGGCGGCTGGTGTAGTCGCTCAGTTCGGCGTGGAAGCCCGGGCGGCTGATGAGGTTCAGCGTGGTCAGGCCAGCGGCCATCGCCAGCGGGTTGCCGGACAAGGTGCCCGCCTGGTAAACCGGGCCCAGCGGGGCAATGTGCGACATGATTTCACGTTTGCCGCCGAAGCAGCCGACCGGCATGCCGCCACCGATGATCTTGCCGAAGGTGCTCAGGTCCGGCGTCACGCCATAGTGCGCCTGGGCGCCACCCAGGGCGACACGGAAACCGGTCATCACTTCGTCGAAAATCAACACCACGCCATGCTTGTCGCAGAGGGTGCGCAGGCCTTCGAGAAAGCCAGGTGCCGGTGGCACGCAGTTCATGTTGCCGGCCACGGGCTCGACGATGATGCAAGCCACTTCCTGGCCTGCGTCGGCGAGCATTTTCTCGACGGCATCGATGTCGTTGAACGGCAGGGTCAAGGTGTGTTTGGCGAATGCCGCGGGTACGCCCGCAGAGCTTGGAACGCCTTGGGTCAGGGCGCCGGAGCCGGCCTTGACCAGAAGGCTGTCGGAGTGCCCGTGGTAGCAGCCTTCGAATTTGATGATGCTGTCGCGGCCGGTAAAGCCACGCGCCAGGCGGATGGCGCTCATGGTGGCTTCAGTGCCCGAGCTGACCATGCGGACCATCTCCATCGATGGCACGATCGAGCAGACCAGGTCGGCCATCTCGGTTTCCATGGCAGTCGGTGCGCCGTAGGACAACCCATGCTCCAGTTGCCTGCGTACGGCTTCGAGCACGTCCGGGTGGCTGTGGCCGAGAATCATCGGGCCCCAGGAGCCAACGTAGTCAACGTAGCGCTTGTCATCTTCGTCAGTGACATAGGCACCGGCCGCATGTTTGAAGAACAGCGGCGTGCCGCCAACACTCTTGAAGGCGCGAACCGGAGAATTCACACCGCCGGGAATATGTTTTTGGGCATTGGCAAAGAGGATTTCGGAACGAGACATGATGGGTTCTCTTTAAATCAGACAGATTCGAACAAGGCATTGAAAGCGCGAGCGCGGCGGGTGACTTCCTGCGTGCTGTCGGCGCTGAACAGGGCGTGGATCACCGCCAGCAGGTCGGCGCCGTGGGCGATGAGCGGCCTGGCATTTTCCAGGGTGATGCCGCCAATCACGGCAATCGGCAGTTTCAGCCGTGTGCGGGCCTGGTCGAGCAGTTCAAGGTTGGCCGCCGGAGCACCGGGCTTGGTGTTGGAATTGAAGAAGCGGCCAAAGGCGACGTAGTTGGCGCCTTCGCGGGCTGCCTGCTCGGCGAGCTCGAGCTGGCTGTGGCAGGTAGCGCCGATGATCGCCTGGCGACCGAGCAGGGTTCGCGCCGGTGTCAGCGGGCCATCGGTTTGCCCCAGATGGACACCCACGCCCAGGCGTGCGGCAAGCTCTGCATCATCGTTGATGATCAGCTGGGTCTTGTAGCGTTCGCACAGCGTGCGCAGCGCTTCGGCCTCGCGCAAGCGACGCGCTTGATCGCTGCTCTTGTCACGGTATTGCAGCAGCGTGACGCCGCCATCGAGTGCCGCCTCGACGTAGGGAAGAAACTTGCCGGCCAGCAATTGGCTGTCGGTGATGGCATACAAGCCACGTAATTCTCGTAACATGAGCATCGGGTGCGCCTCAAGGCCGGTCGTCAGGAGCAGAAATCCAGCGGCAGTCGGCGTGGCACGAACTGGCCCTTGCCGAGCTGCTCTGCGTCACGCAGGGTTCGCCATGTGTAGTCGAGTGCTGTTTTTACGGCGCTTTGCAGTTGCTCGCCCAGGGCCAGGCGCCCGGCCAGGGTGCTCGCCAGGGTGCAGCCGGAGCCATGGTAGCTGCCCGGCAGGCGCTGGCAGGTAAATGTCTGGCGAGTGCCATCGCGGCTGTACAAACGGTTGTGCACTTCGTGTTCGTCACCGTGGCCACCGGTGATCAGCAGATGCTTGCAAAACGGCAAGAGTTTTTCTGCGCACTCGTCTGCCGTGCCTTCGGGCAATTCGGCGAGGATGCGCGCTTCGGGGAGGTTGGGGGTGGCAATGGTCGCGAGCGGCAGCAGCCGTTCACGCATGGCGTAACCGACTTCGTCCTTGCCCAGGCGTCCGCCACCGCCGGCGCGCAGCACCGGGTCGCACACCAGCGGCAGGTGCGGGTGGGCCTGGAGCAGTTCGACGACGGTGTCGACCATTTCCAGCGAGCCGAGCATGCCCAGCTTGACGGCGGCTACGGTCAAGTCGTTGAGCACGGCGTTGGCCTGGGCCAACACCCACTCCCGGTCCAGGACGCGGAAGTCGCTGACATTGACGGTGTCCTGCACGGTCAGGGCGGTGACAGCGGGCGCTGCATGGCAACCTTGAGCGATAAGGGCTTCTATATCTGCCTGCAAGCCGGCGCCGCCACTTGGGTCGTGGCCGGAGAGACAGAGGACAACAGGGCGGGAGCTATAGATATTCATGGTGCGCGAGCTTACCACCAAACGCTTTTTACAGGTCTGCCTGCTTGTCATTGATTTTTTGATCGAGGCGTCAGCGTTTTTTTCTGATTTTCTCTGAAAGTACTGATTTAGAGCCTTTATTTGGTATTTTTGTTTGGCGTGAACAGGCCCTCGGAAGCTATGCTAGAGTGCTTCGATATTGATAACAGGCACTGCCGCAATACGTCGCCTCAAAAGGACTGGGGAGGCTTCGCGACGCACTCGGACAGGCTATGCTGGGGCTGTATGCACTATTTGCTGATTCTACTGGTGGGTTGGCTGCCAATGCTGGCCTGTGCGGTCGATTTCGATGACACCACTCGCAGCCTCCCCCTGGGGCGAGTGATGCAGGTTTTCGAAGACCGCGAAGGCAATGCCACGATTGAGCAAGTCAGTTCTGCGGCACTGGGTGATCAGTTTCGTCCGCACCTCGGCGACGTGCTCAATGCCGGGTACTCGACCTCGGCGTTCTGGCTGCGCATCGATCTACGCTACGACACGACCGCTTCTTCAGCCCCACGCAACTGGTTGCTCGAGTTGGCCTATCCGCCGCTCGATAGCCTGGAACTGTATCTGGCCGATGCGGCCGGGGCTTATCAATTGGTCCGGAGCACCGGCGATGCCTTGCCGTTCGTCAGTCGACAGATCAAGCAGAATAACTACCTGTTCGGGGTGCCGTTCAATCCGGGGCAATCCAGAACGGTGTATCTGCGCCTGAAAAGCCAAGGCTCCGTCCAGGCCCCGCTGACCCTTTGGTCCAGCCATGCCTATATGGAGGAGCAGCCTGCACGCATCTATGTGCTTGGGCTGATTTACGGCGTGTTGTTGGGGATGCTGGTCTACAACCTGTTCATTTACCTCAGTGTGCGCGACACCAGTTATCTCTATTACATCCTCTATATCGCTTCGTTTGGCCTGTATCAGGTATCGGTCAATGGCGCGGGCGTGGAATTTTTCTGGCCGAACAACCCTTGGTGGGCCAACGCGGCAACGCCCTTTTTCATCGGTGCGGCCGGCTTCTTTGGCTGCCAGTTCGCCCGCAGTTTCCTGCAAACGGCGGTGCACAGTCGCGTGCTCGACCGCTTGTTGCTGGCGCTGATGGCCTGCGGCGCAATCGTGGTGTTGATGGCGTTGACCATGAGCTACGGAATTGCGCTGCGCCTGGCAACGCTGCTGGCGCTGTTGTTCACCGTGGCCATTTTCACCGCGGGCATTGTCGCCTGGTGGCGGGGCCTGCGCGTGGCGCGGTATTTCATCATCGCCTGGTCGGCCTTCCTGCTTGGCGGGGTGATCAATACGTTGATGGTTCTGGGGTATCTGCCCAACATCTTCATCACCATGTACGCCAGCCAGATCGGTTCGGCCCTGGAAGTCGGGCTGCTATCGCTGGCTCTGGCCGACCGGATCAACAGCATGCGCGAGCAGCAGGCGCAGACCTTGCTCGATGCCGGGCAAAAACTCGAGGTGCTCAACCAGCAACTGGCCAACAGTAATCGGCTCAAGGATGAGTTCCTGGCCACCGTCACCCACGAGCTGCGTACGCCGATGAATGGGGTGATCGGTTCGCTGGAGTTGATGCAGACCGTGCCCTTGGGCCCCGAGCTTGCCCAGTACCAACAGACGGCCGCCGGGTCCGCGCGCGACATGATGCGGATGGTCGATGACATCCTGATCCTCACCGAACTGCAGGCGGGGAAACTCTACCCCCAACGCGAGGCCTTCAGCCTGCGTGGCGTGCTTGAAAGCCTGCGCCTGCAATTTTCCGGGCAGGCCCAGCGCAAGGGCCTGATGTTTACCATCGAGGTTGCATCGCAGGTGCCGGAGCAAGTGGTGGGCGACGCCAAGAAGCTGAGCCTGTGCCTGGCCTGCCTGCTCGACAACGGGATCAAGTTCACCCGCCAGGGCATAGTTAGCCTGCAGGTAAGTGGCCGGAGCACGGCTGACGAAACCCTCGAGCTGATGTTCAAGGTCAGCGACAGCGGTATCGGTTTCGGCCACCTGGACGAGGCGACGCTGTACCAGCGTTTTTATCAGCTCGACGGTTCCATGACCCGCGAGCACGGCGGGCTCGGGATCGGTCTGGCGATATGCCGGCAGTTGGCCGAGCTGATGGACGGAAGCTTGACCCATCGTTCCACGCCCGGGCAAGGCAGCAGCTTCGAGCTGACGGTACGGATGGGGCAATGTGAGCTGCCGCCGGCGCCGGCCGCAGCACCCGCACCCTTCATGGCGCGGGAGCCGCAGCGGGCGGCCTACGAATGCACGGTGCTGTTGATCGATGACAGTAGCATTAACCAGCTGGTGGTCCGCGGCATGCTCCTCAAGCTGGGTTACCGGGTCCGTACGGCCGAAGATCTCTCGAGCGCGCTCGAGCTTCTGCGCCGCGAACGCTTCGATGCCGTGCTGCTGGACTGCCGGATCCCTTCGCAGGAGGGCTTTGGCATTTGCCGCAAACTGCGCGAGATCCCAGGCTGTGCCCATCTGCCGGTGCTGGCGTTGACGGCCAGGTTGCAGCAGGGGGAGCGTGAGCTTTGCCTGGAGGCAGGGGTGAGCGATTGTCTGGCCAAACCAGTCCGTTTCGAGGAGTTGCAGGGGATGTTGCACGGCTGGTTGCTGTCCTCGGCTGATGGCTAAAGCGCCGATGTTTCGGCTGATATGACACTTTGAGTGAGGGCTGCGCCGTGATTCACTGAACTGAATCGGCCTTTATCCAAGGAGCCCCTCAATGAATCTGCATCAATTCGCTGAAACCCATGAAGTCACTAATCAGCCGCCTTCGTTGGATGGGGCCAACCTTTATCGTATTGACCTGCCCCTGCAGGAATGGGCACGCCGATACGGGGCGGGCTGGGCCGAACAGCGTATCGACACCTATGGCGCGCTGGCCGGCGGGCCATTGATGGCGGCAGGGTTTCTGGCCAATCAGAACAAGCCGGTCTTCAGCAGTCACGATCGTTTCGGCCATCGCATTGACCTGGTGGAGTTCCACCCGGCTTATCATGAGTTGATGCGCACGGCCATCGAGCATGGCCTGCCGTCTCTGCCCTGGGCCGACCCGCGTGATGGTGCGCACGTGGCCCGGGCTGCAATGACCTACCTGCATAGCCAGGCCGAAGCCGGCAGCGGCTGCCCCTTGACCATGACCTTCGCCAGCGTGCCGGCGCTGAAGCTGCAGCCGGACCTGGCCGAGCAATGGCTGCCCAAAGTCCTCGCTACCGAATACGACCCGCGCAATGTGTCGATGGCACACAAGGCCGGCGTGACTATCGGTATGGCCATGACCGAGAAGCAGGGTGGCACCGATGTGCGCGCCAACACCACGCGGGCCTATCCGGTTGGTGCTGGCGGCCCGGGCCAGGCTTATGAGCTGGTCGGGCACAAATGGTTCTGCTCGGCGCCGATGTGTGATGCCTTCCTGACGCTGGCCCAGACCGACAAGGGCCTGACCTGCTTCCTGCTGCCGCGCCATCGCCCGGACGACACACGCAATGAGTTCTACATCCAGCGTCTGAAGAACAAGCTCGGCAACTGCTCCAATGCTTCAAGCGAGGTGGAGTTCCGCGGGGCGCTGGCCTGGATGGTCGGTGAAGAAGGGCGAGGCGTGCCGACCATTATCGAGATGGTTGCCATGACCCGCTTTGATTGCATGGTCGGTTCCAGCGCACTGATGCGCCAGGCCTTGACCCAGGCGGCCCACCATTGCGCACACCGTCGTGTCGGCGGGCGCCTGCTCAGCGAGCAGCCGTTGATGCAGAACGTGCTCGCCGACCTGGCGCTGGAAAGTGAAGCGGCATTGGCCTTGAGCCTGCGCATGGGCAAAGCCCTGGATCAACCCAATGACCAGCAGCAGGTGCTTTTCGCCCGGCTGGTCACGGCCGTGGGCAAGTATTGGATCTGCAAGCGCGCGCCGGCCATGATCAACGAGGCTGCCGAATGCATGGGCGGCGCCGGCTACGTCGAGGACAGTATCCTGCCGCGCCTGTACCGCGAAGCCCCGGTCAACTCGACATGGGAAGGCTCTGGCAATGTGCAATGCCTGGATGTGCTGCGGGCCTTGTCCAAGGAGCCAGGCGTGCTCGATGCACTGTTCGCCGAGCTGGGCGATGGCCATGGCGACAAACGCCTGGCTACCCATATCGAAATACTGAAATTGGCGTCCCAGGACACCGGCGACATTCAGTACCGCGCCCGGCAATTGATCGAAGACATTGCCTTGGGCCTGCAGGCCAAGTTGTTGCTCGAGGCCGGAAACTCTGCGGTCAGCGATGCCTTTATCGCCAGTCGCCTGGGCACCGGCGGGCGCGTCTTCGGGACCTTGCCGCGTGGGCTGGAGGTCGAAGCGCTGGTGCAGCGCAGCACGCCGCGCTGAACGGCTTGATGGCGGGCGTGCCTTTACCCGCTGTTACAGGCAAGATGGAGTTCTGCAAGATCAGACAGGATGTTTCATCGTGAACCGAACCGCTGAAGCTTTTGTTGTCGTTGATACCGCCGAGCAAGCCGTCGATCTTCTGGCGGCCTTGCATCAACAGGCTACCGATGCCTTGAGCCAGGCGCTCAAGCGCTACCTCAAGGATCGGACCGAACCCGACGCGGACGAACGCGCCCAGTTCCGCTATCCCGAAATTCGCCTGATCTACCGCTGCCAGGGCGAAGTGCCAACCACCACCCGGGCTTACGCCAAGGTTCAGTTACCGGGTACCTACAGCGTCACCGTGACCCATCCGGCGGCGTTCCGTGCTTATCTGCTGGAGCAATTGCGGCCATTGATGAGCGACTTCACGGTGACGGTGGAAGTCGGCGTCAGCGAGCAGGATATTCCCTACCCCTATGTGGTCGAGCAAGGCGACGAGCTGGCCGGCACCGGCATTACCGCCGCTACCCTGGCGCGCGTCTTCCCCAGCACGGACCTGTCGGCCGCAACAGACGGCATCGCCGATGGCTTGTACGACTGGGGCAATGCCGACCCGTTGCCGCTGGCGCTGTTCGATGCGGCGCGCGTGGATTTTTCGCTGCGCCGCCTGGTGCATTACACCGGCAGCGACTGGCGGCATGTGCAGCCGTGGATCCTGCTGACCAACTATCACCGTTATGTCGACCAGTTCATCATCCACGGCCTGGAGCAACTGCGTGACGACCCGCGTTTCGTGCGGATGGTGCTGCCGGGTAACGTGATCATCGACAAGAGCATGGACAACGGTGAAGCCCAGGCGCTGGTCGCCGGCGTGGTCTGGCATCGCTACCAGATGCCGGCCTATCACCTGATCGCCGCCGATGGCGACGGTGTGACCCTGGTCAACATCGGGGTTGGCCCGTCCAACGCCAAGAACATTACCGACCACTTGGCCGTGCTGCGCCCGCATTGCTGGCTGATGATCGGTCATTGTGGCGGTCTGCGGCAGTCGCAGACCATCGGTGACTATGTGCTGGCCCACGCTTATATGCGCCGCGACGGGATTCTCGACCGCGTGGTGCCGCCGAATATTCCGATCCCGGCCCTGGCCGAGGTGCAGATGGCCCTGCAAGAAGCAGCGGCGCAAGTTACCGGTGAGCGTGGCGATGAACTGAAGAAGCGTCTGCGTACCGGCACCGTGTTGACTTACGACGATCGCAACTGGGAGCTGCGCTGGGCCCAGGAACGACCGCTGATCAACTTGTCCCGGGCCGTGGCGGTGGACATGGAGAGCGGCACCATCGCCGCCCAGGGCTATCGGCTGCGGGTACCTTACGGCACCTTGCTGTGTGTATCGGATAAACCGCTGCACAGCGAGATCAAGCTGCCAGGCGCTGCCAACGCCTTCTACAACCGCGCTGTCAGCCAGCATTTGAAGATCGGCATCGCCGCCCTCGACCTGCTGCGCACGGAATTGAACTCGCTGCACTCGCGCAAACTGCGCAGCTTCGACGAGCCGCCGTTCCGTTGAGGTTTGCTCAAACCGGCAGGTGCCTCTAGGATTGGCGGCCCTGTCGGTTTGAAGTGTTCCTTCTCATGTCCTTGCCTCCGCGTTCCGCCCCCCGTCGACCTTCGGCCAAGCCCGGTGGCAAACCCCTGGCCAAACGCCGTGTGGCCAAGGCGCCGCCAGCAGAACCTCGCTTGATCCTGTTCAACAAGCCATTCGATGTGCTGACCCAGTTCAGCGACGAAGCAGGGCGAGCGACGCTGAAAGACTTCATTGACGTGCCGGGCATCTACCCGGCGGGGCGTCTGGACCGTGACAGCGAAGGTTTGTTGCTGCTGACCAATGACGGCCAATTGCAGGCGCGCATCGCCGATCCGAAACACAAGCTGGCCAAGACCTATTGGGTACAAGTGGAAGGTGAGCCGACCGAGGAGCACCTGCAGCAATTGCGCAAGGGCGTCGAGCTCAATGACGGTATGACCTTGCCCGCAGAAGCGCGCTTGCTCGAAGAGCCCACTTTGTGGCCGCGCAATCCACCGGTACGCTTTCGCAAAAGCGTGCCGACTCACTGGCTTGAACTGGTGATCAAGGAAGGTCGCAATCGCCAGGTGCGGCGCATGACCGCGGCCGTCGGCTTGCCGACGCTACGCCTGGTGCGGGTGCGGATCGGCCAGTGGAGTCTCGATGGCCTTGAACAGGGACAGTGGCGGGAAGTGCCCGCCCGCCTCTAGGCGCTTTCGACGTAGCCGATAACCACGCTTTTGATGACGAAGGCGAGGATGCCCAGGCCCAGCACGAAAAACAGGATGAAGGTGCCGAACCGGCCGGCTTTGGATTTTTTCGCCAAATCCCAGACGATAAAGCCCATGAAACCAATCAGAATGGTGACCAGGATGGTCATCATCCACTCTTCGAATACCGCAGGATCCATCGATTCTCTCCAGACAGGCAATGCGGGCGCGATTATACGCGAGCGTTGTCCGGCCGTGCATGACCTGTCGTCACGTGCGCAGATGGGTCAAGGGTAGTTCGGTGCTGGACAGCACCTGATTGAGGACAAAGCTCGAGCGCACGCTGGTGACGCCCTCGATGCGGGTCAGATGGCCCAGCAGCAACTGCTGATAGTGGTCCATGTCCGGCACCACCACCTTGAGCTGATAGTCCGCTTCCATGCCGGTTACCAGGTTGCATTCGAGCACCTGGGGCAGGCTGCGAATCTTTGCTTCGAAATTCTCGAAGCGCTCGGGCGTGTGCCGGTCCATGCCGATCATTACATAGGCAGTCAGGCTCAAGCCCAGCATCTTGCGGTCGAGCAGGGCCACCTGCCGGGAAATGTAGCCATCGTCTTCCAGCTGCTTGACCCGACGTGAGCAGGGCGAGGGCGACAGGCCGATGCGTTCGGCCAGTTCCTGGTTGGAGATGCGTGCATCGCGCTGCAATTCGGCAAGAATGCTGAGGTCGTAACGGTCCAGTTTGCTCATGGAACAGGCCTTTGTCGTTTCTATTGCGGTAAATTATCTATCTTAAGTTAAAAATTGCGCAAGCTGTGTTTAATTGAGCAATCTTCGCAATCCTCTGTCGGTGCCGTCGCCCTATTATTATCACCAGAATCACTGCCCGGACATGAGTCCAGTGCAGCTAGCCGAATCAGGCCAGCTGCGGCCAGCAACCCAACAGGGTTGTGTCGGCCCCCGGGCTACACACTGTCCAGAAGACGGCGTGAGGTGAGCCGGCGTCAAAAGCGTCGAGCACGGACGAAATTCTCAAAGGGGGGTCTTCCAGATCTCCCTTTTTTATTGCCTGCAATTTTTCCCTCGCTGGCCGATATCTGATTCAGACGGACTGATAGCGACACTGCAGTCTTATTCATACGGCCTTATCCCACGAGGAAAAGCATGAAGTCGTGCATCTGGCGTTTGGCAGGTTTTGGTTTGCTCGGTCTCAGCGTGAGCGCGCAATCGTTGGCCGAGGAGCCTGGCTCATCGCCACTCCAGAGCAAACCTGACGAGGTGCGCCAGACCCAGACGCCCCGCCGTGGTTATTACCAGGACATTCCCCGGCACTGGCAGGCCGGCGGGCAGGGGGCGCGGCATGACGATAGGCGCTGGCCGGACCGTCCGGATGGGCGCGGCAATGACTACGTCTACTCCGGAGGCTACTGGTACCGCCCACACGGCGCGCGCTATGTCGTGGTGGCACCGCCCATCGGCAGCTATGACGTGATTGCCTATCCGGCCTATGAGCAGTCACCGCATCAGACCGACCAGGATCGCTATGAATGTCATCGCTGGGCGTTCGGTCAAACCGGCTTCGACCCGGCAGCGGCGACTTATGCGCCACCGGCTTATGTGGCCGACAATTATCGTCGGGCGCTGGGTGGGTGCTTGAGTGGGCGGGGATATAGCGTTTATTGATCGTGTGGGGGTGTGCCTGTCAGGGCTTCATCGCTGGCAAGCCAGCTCCCACAAGTACGCCGCAGAATCTGTGGGAGCTGGCTTGCCAGCGATGAGGCCCTCGAAGGCAACCACTATCTGACAACCTCTTTCGGATCAGCATGCACCAACACCTCGGCACGCGGATATTGCCGGGTGATCGCGGCAGCGACCTGTTCGCAGAGATCGTGAGCAACGGACAACGTCAGGTGCCCCGGCAATTCCAGGTGCAACTGCACGAACCAGTAATTGCCCGATACACGCGTGCGCAAATCGTGGGCGCCCAGCACGCCGGGCACGCTGCAAGCGAGTTGGAGCATCTGCTCGCTGACGTCGGTCGGCAGTTCCTTATCCATCAGGGTCGCCGTACTTTCGCGGGCGATTTGCACGGCACTCCAGAGAATATACAGAGCGATCCCCAGGCCGAACCAGGCATCGAGTTGCGGCCAGCCGAAATGCGCCAACAGCAAGGCCACCAGGATACTGGCGTTGAGCAGCAGGTCCGAGCGGTAGTGCAGGGAATCGGCGCGAACGGCGGTCGAGCCGGTGAGGCGGATGACTTTGCGCTGCAGCAATAGCAGGGCGACGGTCAGCGCCAGCGAAAACAGCATCACGGCGATACCGAGCTCGGCATCCCCCAGCGGTTGCGGGTTTTGCAGGCGCTTGACGGCCTGAACGCCGATCAGCACCGCACTCACGGCAATGAACAGCGCCTGGGCCATGCCTGCCAATGCTTCGGCCTTGCCATGGCCGAAGCGGTGATCGTCATCGGCCGGACGCAGGGCGTAGTGCACCGCGAGCAGGTTGAGAAACGAGGCGACGCCGTCGAGTATCGAATCGGTCAGCCCGGCGAGCAGGCTGACCGAACCGCTCAGCCACCAGGCGATGGCCTTGGCGGTGATCAAGATACTGGCGACCGCCAACGAGGCTCGGGTCGCCAGGCGCAGCAGCCGTTCGTGTTCGGCGCGGTCGATCATGGCGCAGAGGCGTCCTTGTGCGGGTCAGGCTGCCGGGTCGAGGCCGTACATGGCCAGTTGTTCGACGCTGCCCTTGTGCTGGATCAGGCGCGGGTCGTTGAGCGGCAGGCGCTGGCCCAGTTCACTTTGCAGGATAGCCTGCAGCTTGCCGCTGTCGACCCTGCCGTCTGCGCCGATGGCTTGCTGGAGCTTTTGCGGTGCGACCTGGGCGGTGCTCCCGCCTGGCAGGTAGATCGCGCCAGTGGCGAAGTCGACCGCGAAGGCGATCAGGCCGGGAATCACATAAAACAGAATGCCTATCGCATCCAGCGCAGCAACCACGGGGTCGATCTTGCCTTCGATCTGGCCACGACGATCGGGGAAGAACAGTGTGCCGCATGCGGTCAGTTGGGTCAGCAGGGTAGCGACCAGGACGCCACCGATTACACGGGAGGGAATGCGCATGTAGATCTCCATGATGAAGGTCGCAACGATACAGGCAAAGGGCCTGCCCATATAGCTAAGACCATGATAATAGGTGCTCGGTTCGCCGTTATACTTGGCGGATTGTTTGAGGACTACCATGATTTCTTTGCCGATTGATGCCGTTGTGCCCGATTTGCGCCAGGCCCTGGCGACGCGCCATGAGGTCGTGCTCGAGGCGCCGCCCGGCGCCGGCAAGACCACGCGAGTGCCGTTGGCGCTGCTTGACGAGCCATGGCTGGCCGGGCAATCGATCCTGATGCTCGAGCCCCGGCGGCTGGCGGCACGGGCTGCCGCCGAGCGCCTGGCCAGTGAGCTGGGGGAGAAGGTCGGGGAAACCGTGGGCTACCGCATTCGCCTGGAAAACCGGGTGGGCCCCAAGACCCGCATCGAAGTAGTCACCGAAGGGATTCTGACCCGCCGCTTGCAGGAAGACCCGGCGCTGGAAGGCGTTGGCCTGCTCATATTCGATGAATTTCATGAGCGCAGCCTCGATGCCGACCTGGCCCTGGCCCTGACCTTGAATGGTCGGGAACTGTTTCGCGACGAGCAGCCGCTGAAGGTCCTGCTGATGTCGGCCACCCTCGAAGGCGAGAAGCTGTCGACCCTGCTCGACGATGCGCCGGTGGTCAGCAGCGAAGGGCGCATGTACCCGGTGACTCAGCGCTGGGGGCGGCCGTTTCAGATCGGTGAATACATCGAGCCTCGCGTCGTCGACAGTGTATTGCAAGCACTGAACGACGAGCCCGGCAGCCTGCTGGTGTTCCTGCCCGGCCAGGCGGAAATCCGTCGGGTTCATCAACAATTGCTCGAAGCACTGGCGGGGAGACCGGGTATTTTGCTTTGTCCATTGCATGGCGAGCTGGACCTGAGCGCCCAGCGCGCGGCCATCGAACCCGCTCCACCGGGCATGCGCAAAGTCGTGCTGGCGACCAATATCGCCGAGACCAGCCTGACCATCGATGGCGTGCGCGTAGTAATCGATGCCGGGCTGGCGCGGGTGCCGCGCTTCGATCCGGGTAGCGGCATGACGCGCCTGGACACCCAGCGCATCTCCCGCGCCAGTGCGACCCAGCGGGCCGGGCGTGCAGGACGCCTGGAGCCGGGGGTGTGCTATCGACTCTGGTCCGAAGCACAGCACGAACAGCTGGCCGCCTACGGCAGCGCAGAAATCCTGCAAGCCGATCTGGCCGGGCTGGCCTTGCAGCTGGCGCGCTGGGGTGTCACGCCTGGCCAGTTGCGCTGGCTCGATATCCCGCCTGCAGCGGCCTATGCCCAGGCATTGGACCTGTTGACGCGATTGGGCGCACTGGCACCTGGCGCGCAGGGCACCCTGACTGCCCATGGCCAGGCCATGGCCGAGCTGCCGGCGCACCCGCGAATCGCTCATCTATTGTTGCGAGGGCAGGACCTTGGCCTGGCCAGCATGGCCTGCGACGTCGCCGCGCTATTGGGCGAGCGCGATATCCTGCGCGGTGCCGGTGCTGACCTGCACAGTCGGCTGGCCCTGCTCAGTGGCGAAAGCCGTGCAGCCAGAGGGGGGCAGGGAGGCGTTCAGCGTGCCCGGCAATTGGCGCGGCAATACCGGGGTTATTTGCGCGGCAAGGCGACGGCTGCCGTCGCTGATCCTGATCACCCGCGCTGGCTGGGTGCCTTGTTGGCCCTGGCGTACCCCGACCGGGTGGCGCAGCAGCGTGGCGCCGGTGGCGCCCAGTACCGATTGGCCAATGGCCGTGCGGCGCAGTTCGGTGAAGTCGACGCGCTGATGAAAGAGCCCTGGCTGGTGGTCGCCGATCTGGGGAGCCGTCAGGGCCAGCGCGAGGAGCGCATTTATCTGGCCGCCGAATTCGATCCGGCCTTGTTCGACGGGGTACTGGCTGAGCAGGTGAACTGTGTCGACTTGCTGGACTGGGATGAACGCGAAGGCGTGCTGCGCGCCGAGCGCCAGCGCAAGGTTGGCGAACTGGTGTTGAGCAGCGAACCCTTGACCGGGCTGGATGAATCCGCCCGAGGCCGGGCGTTGCTCAATCTGGTGCGGCGCAAGGGCCTGGAGCTGTTGCCCTGGACGCCGGAGCTGCGCCAGTGGCAGGCGCGGGTATCGCTGTTGCGCCAGCTCGATCTGAGCGCCCAGTCGCAGAGTGAATGGCCGGACGTCAGCGATGCCGCTTTGCTGGCGAGCCTGGAAGACTGGTTGTTGCCCTACCTGGGCAAGGTGACCCGGCTCAGCCATTTCGCCCAACTGGACCTTTCTTCGATCCTGCGCAATCACCTGCCCTGGCCGCTGCCCCAGCGCCTCGACGAATGGGCGCCGTCGCACCTGCTGGTACCTTCGGGTTCATCGATCCGCCTCGATTACAGCGAACAGCCACCGATTCTGGCGGTTCGCTTGCAGGAGCTGTTCGGTCTGGCCCAGACCCCGCGCATCGCCGCCGGGCGCCAGGAAGTCAAGCTGCACCTGCTGTCGCCGGCCCGGCGTCCAGTGCAGGTGACCCAGGATCTGGCGAACTTCTGGCGCACTACTTATGCCGAGGTGAAGAAGGACCTCAAGGGGCGCTACCCCAAGCACTATTGGCCCGACGACCCGCTGGTAGCCGAAGCCACGGCCCGCGCCAAGCCGCGTAAATAGCGGCTACGGCGTAGCGGGCAGGAGGAAGCGCGCGAGCAGCGGCAAGTGGTCGGAGATCTGCAGGGTGTCTGCCTGGCGAACCTCGGCGGCCACGCGCTTGATGCGCGGGCTGTGGAACAGGTAGTCGAGGGTCCGGTCCGGTGCCGTCAAGTCCGGGTTGTTGGGGAAGTGGGTGAACCAGTCAGCGCGGTCGGCACCGCTGGCTTCGGCGTTGCTCGGGATCATCGGGTACTTGTCCCAAAGCACATGTAGCTCGCTGTCCGGCGCGTAACGACCGCGTTGCTCGGGTTTGAGCCGGCGGTACTGGCCCAGCGGCAACAGGTTGAAGTCTCCGCCGATCAGCCAGGGCGTGCCCTGGCTTTCGAGTTTATCCAGGACGTCCGAGAGGGTCTGGATCTGCTGCAGCTGGATATCGTTACCCTGGGCATGACCATCGAGCTGGGTGTTGATGACGGCCAAGGGACCGCCGCCAAGCAACGGCAGATAACTGGCCAGCAGGGCGCGCCGAGGCTGGAACAACTCGCTCAACGGGTTGCTTTTTGATTGTGGCAATTGCAGGCGTTCAGCCTGTTTGATCTGGTAGCGACTGAGCGTCACCAGCGTGCGGCCGACGCTGCCGAAAATATGCGAGTTGGGGACGAAGTCGGCCTTCCAGTTGAATGCCTGGGCGACGCAGGGATAAATATCGACCACACGCTCGCGGAGCAGGGCCAGTTGGTCCTGATAGTCGCTGGCCTTGGCGCCGCTATCGAGCTCCTGCAGCAGGACGATATCCGGTTGTTCGGCGCGAATCACCCGAGCCACCTCATCGAGGTTATAGGCGAGGTCTTCGCTGGTGGCGCGTTCATCCTGGCCGCGGCCATCCTCCAGGTCATACCAGAACACATAGCGTTTGCCCGCCAGGTGCTGGACGTTCCAGGTCATCACCTTGAGCGCCTGGCCCGGGATCAGCACAGGTGCCTGCGGGGTGCAGGCGACCGGCACCGGCTCACGCTCCTCGGGGTGCCAGGTGAGGTTCCAGGCCAGCACCCAGAGCAGAACGGCGAGGATCAGAAGTGCCAGCAGGATGGTGCGCAGTAGTCGGGTCATCGGCTCGGCTTAGCGTTGCACAATGCCCCGAGCATAGCTGACTAGAGCGTTTGCGCCCAAGTCATTGTGCAGGATTGCCGGGTACGGGTTCGGCAACCAGCATGAACAGACGAAACAGCACGACGCTGGTGAACAATTGCAGGAAGCTGTTGATGCTGTCGAGCAGCAGCGACAGTGCCGGGCTCTGAGGTTGCGGGTAAACCATCAGGCTCAGGCCGTCGAGCAGCCACAATGGCGCCAGCACGGCGAGGATGCAGGCCAGGATGCGCCAGAAATGCCCCTGGCTGAGCTCGAAACTTTCGCGCATCGCTGCCAGCGGCGTAAGCCCGCGCAATACCAGCAGGTATTCGGCGAACACCAGTTTGATCATCACCCACATGCCCGGCAGGACAAACATCGAGATCCCGAGCATGATCAGCAGCGTGCTCATCGCCGCCAGCAGCGCGAAGGTTGGCCACAAGCGCAGGGCCATGGCCAGCAGGTCGCGTTTTTGCGGTTCGCGGCCCTGGCTGCGGGCATCGAGAAAGAGAATCAGCGCGGCGGTATACAACGGGTAGAACAGCAGCCCGACCAGCACATCGTAGGCCGGCGAGGCTTCGGTGCCGGTGGCCTGATCGACCAATTGCTTGCACACCGATTCGAGCACGACCAACGGCAGGCACAGTTGAACGATGCTCACCAGGTTGCGGCGAAAGAAGTACAAGGAGTCACGCAAAACGCTTAGCGGGTTCATCGGTCGATATCGTAGGCAAAGAGCAGGCGGACACTTTAGCCGATGCACCGCAGCGGTCCAACCGCGACCGTGGGCCGCATGACAAAAGTTTCATGCAGGTCATATTGAAAGAGCAGCAGGCAACCCCATTAACCTGTGCATGTCTGGCTTGTTGCAAAGCCGCCCCGGTTTCTCCCGGCAATCTACGAGGTCGCCATGAACAGCGAAGAACAAACCCTGATCGATGGACTGTTTGCCCGGCTCAAGCAGGCTGAAATGGATTCAGACCCGCGTGACGCCCAGGCGCAGGCACGGATCATGGAACACCTGGCCCAGCAACCGAGCGCGGCGTATTACATGGCGCAGGCGATTCTGGTACAGGAAGCCGCGCTCAAGCAGCTCGACGAACAAAACAAGCAGTTACAAAACGACCTGAAGCAGGCCAGGGCCCAGGTTACCGCCACGGCACCCGGCAGCGGCGGCTTTCTCTCGAGCATCTTTGGCAGTGGCACTCGTGAAGCCCAGGCGGCGCCCACACAAGCGCCGGCACCAACAAGCACCTCCGGTGGTGGCTGGCGCGAACCCTCGCGTTCTTCCTTCGGTGGCCAGCCAGGCGTTGCCCCACAGCGGGGCTATGCGCCACCTCCGGTCGCCGCAGCACCCGCCAGGGCGGGCAGCAGCTTCCTCAGCGGTGCCTTGCAGACGGCAGCAGGTGTGGCGGGCGGCGTGATGCTGGCGCAGGGCATCAGCAGCCTGTTCAATCACGACTCGCAGCCTCAGGAAGTGGCCGACGTCAGCAAGGAAGAACCGAGCCCGGCCAGCGACAGCGGTTGGGGCAATGATGAACAGCGCCTGACCAGCAATGAGTCGTACGGCAACGATCAGGGCGGCTTCGCAGACACCGACTACAGCGATGACGGTGGTTTCTTCTCCGACGACGACTCCTTCGTCTGATACGCCTGGCGACGCTCGGGTGCAGTTCCTGCACCCGATATTCACAGTATCTGTCTTGAGACTGGCATACTGGGCGCCGAATCGGCCCTGAGTTTCGGCGGCCAGCCAGTGCGCCCCGGCGCCAAGAGGATGTGCGGTGAAGAAAATAGCGGTGTTCGCCGATGTTCAAAACCTCTACTACACCGTGCGTCAGGCGTATGGCTGCCACTTCAACTATGCCGCTCTCTGGGCGGACATCAGTCAGCGCGGGCAGATCGTCGAGGCCTACGCCTACGCCATCGATCGCGGCGACAGCAAGCAGCAGCAGTTCCAGCAGATCCTGCGCAACCTGGGCTTCACGGTCAAACTCAAACCCTACATCCAGCGCAGCGACGGTTCGGCCAAGGGTGACTGGGACGTGGGTATCACCATCGACATCATGGACGCCGCCGATCACGTCGATGAGGTGGTGCTGGCCTCCGGCGATGGCGACTTCGACCTCTTGCTCGAGCGCATCATCAGCAAGCATGGCGTCGAAGCGGTGGCCTATGGCGTACCGGGCCTGACCGCCAACTCCCTGATTCGGGCCGCCAGCCGCTATGTGCCGATCGAAGGCGCCTTGCTGTTGAAAAACTGAAACAATTCTTGAGGTTTGAGCCGTTTGGAACGTATTGCAGTCATTGACTTCGAGACCACCGGAATCTCCCCGGGCCCGCACTGCCGGGCCACTGAAATCGCCGTGGTGATGCTTGAGCAGGGGCGCATTGTCGAGCGCTACCAGAGCCTGATGAATGCCGGTTTGCCGGTGCCCGGCTTTGTCGCCAGCCTGACCGGCATTACCACCGCCATGCTGCGCAGCGCGCCACCCGTGGCACAGGTCATGAATGAAGTGGCCGAGTTTGTCGGTGACACGCCCTTGCTGGCGCATAACGCATCCTTCGACCAGAAGTTCTGGGATTTCGAGCTGGCGCAGATCCGCCGCAGCCGCAGCCAGAGCTTTGCCTGCTCGATGCTGCTGGCACGACGGCTGATGCCCGCCGCACCCAACCACAAGCTCGGCACCCTGACCCGCTGGGCCAACCTGCCCGACACCGGCAAGGCGCACCGGGCCATGGCTGACGCCGAGATGGCTGCCAACCTGGCCCAGCACCTGGCCACCGAGCTGCGTCAGACCCATGGCCTGGGCGCAGTCACGCACCAGTTATTGTGCAGTTTGCAGAAGGTGCCGGCGGCGAAAATCGCTGATGCGCTCAAGCGCCATCGCGGCTAGCTCTTCTTGCCGTTGGTCTCCAGATGGCCGAGCGGCAGGCGTTTCACGATGGCGCTCCGATCATTTGTTTACGAGACCTGCATGCCTCCCTCTCGTCGTTGTCCCGTTCTATTGATTGGCGCGTTCCTCGCCTTGTATCTGGTGTTCTTCGGCTCGATCCTGGCGTTCAGCGCCTACATGTTTTTGTTGAAGCATGTGCGCCCGGCGGCAGCGACCAGTTATGCCTACGTGAACCCGGCCGTGGCGGTGTTGCTGGGGATCGTCTTTGCCAACGAGCAGATCGGCGTCGAAGAGTGCCTGGCCATGGCGGTGATCATCAGTGCCGTGGTGTTGATTGGTCTGCCGCAATGGCGCAAGCAGTAAGGGCAGCGGACAAGGTAAACTGCGCGCATTGCTGAACTCTCTGACGGTATTCCCATGACATTCGCCAAACTTGGCCTGATTGAACCCTTGCTGCGCGCCCTGCAAACCCTCGGCTACAACTCGCCAACTCCGGTACAGGCGCAAGCGATCCCGGCCGTGCTGGCCGGGCGCGACCTGATGGCAGCGGCGCAGACCGGCACCGGCAAGACCGCCGGCTTCGCCTTGCCATTGCTGCAGCGGTTGACGATGGAAGGGGCCAAGGTCGCCAGCAACTCGGTACGGGCGCTGGTGCTGGTGCCGACCCGCGAGCTGGCCGAGCAGGTGCATGCCAATATCCAGGAATACGCCGAACACCTGCCATTGAGCACTTACGCGGTCTATGGCGGGGTCAGTATCAACCCGCAGATGATGAAGCTGCGCAAAGGCGTCGACCTGCTGGTGGCGACACCGGGTCGTCTGCTCGATCTGTACCGGCAGAACGCCGTGAAGTTTTCCCAGTTGCAGGCACTGGTACTCGACGAGGCCGATCGCATGCTCGACCTGGGCTTCTCCGAAGAGTTGCGCGACATCTATGCCGCGCTGCCCAAGCGCCGCCAGACCTTGCTGTTCTCCGCGACCTTTTCCGACCCCATCCGCCTGCTGGCCGGGCAGATGCTTGACGATCCGCTGAGCGTCGAAGTCAGCCCGCGCAACGAAGCGGCCAATACCGTCAAGCAGTGGGTCGTGCCGGTCGACAAGAAGCGCAAGCCCGAGCTGTTCAGCCATCTGCTGCGCAAGCAACGCTGGAAGCAGGTGCTGGTGTTCGCCAAGACCCGCAACGGTGTCGATCAACTGGTCGAGCGCCTGCAGGGCCAGGGCGTGAATGCCGACGGTATCCATGGCGACAAGCCGCAGGCCACTCGCCAGCGCGCGCTGGACAGTTTCAAGGCTCGCGAAACGCAGATCCTGGTCGCTACCGACGTGGCTGCGCGCGGTCTGGATATCGAAGACTTGCCGTTGGTGGTCAACTTCGATCTGCCGATCGTGGCTGAGGATTACATCCACCGCATTGGCCGTACTGGCCGGGCCGGCTCGACCGGCGAAGCGATCTCCCTCGTTTGCGCTGACGAAGTGCAATTGCTGTCGGCCATTGAAATGCTGACCCGCAAGACCCTGCCACGCCACGAAGAGCCGGATTTCGAGCCGGAACATCGCGTGCCGGCAACCGATGCCACCGGCCAGGTGCTGAAGAAACCGAAGAAGCCGAAGAAACCCAAGGAGTTGGGCGGCAAGAAAAGCCTGGGGCGCTGGATGGACAGTGGGGACACGGTGGTTGAAGCGCCGGCGGTCAAGCCGGTGCGCAAGGTGCCGGCGTTCAATACCGGGCCGCGTAAGCGTAAGCCTTAAGCGAATTCGAGATCCTGCGGCCGCGTTGCGCCCGAGCGCAGCCTGCGGCAGCGGCTACGCCGACCGTGTTGCGTCGGACTCTTGTAGCCGCTGCCGCCAGGCTGCGCTCGGCCGCAACGCGGCCGCATTACGATCAACGCCGCAACCACTCCAACACCCCCAACCCCGCCTTGCGCCCACTGGCAAAACACGCCGTCAACAAATACCCCCCGGTCGGCGCTTCCCAATCAAGCATCTCCCCGGCGCAGAACACGCCCGGCAAGTGCCGCAGCATCAGCTGCTCGTCCAGCCCCTCGAACGCCACGCCACCGGCCGTGCTGATCGCCTCATCCAGCGGGCGAGGGCGCACCAGCGTCACCGGCAATGCCTTGATCGCCCGCGCCAGTTGCTGCATATCGTCAAAGGTCTCCCTGGACGTCAACTCGCGCAACAGGGCCGCCTTGACCCCATCGAGCCCCAGTTGACTGTGCAGGTGCTTGGCCATCGAACGTGAACCTCGTGGCTTGCTCAAGGCGGCCGCAATCTTGTCCACAGGCTTGCCCGGCAACAGGTCGAGTGCCAGCGTAGCGGTGCCGGCCTGGTTGATCTGCTCGCGGATCTGCGCCGACAGGGCGTAGACCAGGCTGCCTTCCAACCCGCCAGACGTCAGCACGCATTCGCCCAGCCGCGGCGGCTGATCATTGAGACTCAGGGCAATGTTCTTCAGCGGCGCGCCGGCAAACTTATCGCGCAGCAACGGGCTCCAGGCCTGCACTTCAAAGCCACTGTTGGCCGGTTGCAACGGCGTCAGGGCGACGCCCTTGGCTTGCAACCAGGGCAACCACGCCGCATCGGACCCCAGTCGCGCCCAACTGCCACCGCCCAGGGCCAGCACTACGGCGTCAGCCTTGATCGCCAACTCGCCCTGTGGATAAGCGATGTGCAGCGAACCGTCATCATTCCAGCCCAACCAGCGATGGCGGGTGTGGATAACTACGCCGGCATCGCGCAGGCGCTTGAGCCAGGCGCGAAGCAGGGGTGCTGCCTTCATGTCGGTAGGGAAAACCCGTCCCGAACTGCCGACGAAGGTGTCGATGCCCAGGTCATGAATCCACTCCCGCAAGCCAGCGGCATCGAGCCCCTCAAGCAGCGGCGCAATGTCGGCCGCGCGCTCGGCGTAACGGGAGAGAAATACCGGATA
The DNA here is from genome assembly GCF_024741815.1 of Pseudomonas sp. LS1212. Taxonomy (NCBI): domain Bacteria; kingdom Pseudomonadati; phylum Pseudomonadota; class Gammaproteobacteria; order Pseudomonadales; family Pseudomonadaceae; genus Pseudomonas; species Pseudomonas sp. LS1212. The sequence goes on along the minus strand of NZ_CP102951.1, from coordinate 4,974,873 downwards.
GGCTTCGGAGTGAGTGATGTTCATCCCGCCGACCCCTGCCAACAGGAACTTGCGTCCTACCGAGGGCATGCCGTCATACAGGTCGACTTTCACGCCTGCCAGGCTCAGCACTTCGGCCGCCATCAGGCCGGCCGGGCCGCCGCCGATGATGACGGCGTGGGCGCATTGGAGGGGAGTGGTATTGGTCATGACGGGCTGCAGGTCGCTGAAATAAGCCGGGCATTGTACCCGAGGCGAACGCCGGGAGGCAGTGAACAAAAAACGTACAGCACGCTGCAGGGCACAAGCTACAGGGCCTGAACGACCTTTCGCTCAGGTTATCCACAGGCCGCTCCACAGCCATTGTGGGTAACTACAAGGTTTCCCATACCCGCTGGGCACTGTGGTGCAGGATGCCGTGACGACGGGCCAGGGCTTGGCGGTCCTTGCTGTAGCCGCCGCCAATCAGCCCGACTACTGGAATATCTCGACCCAGGCAATGGCGCAGCACGCGCTCATCACGCGCGGCAACGCCTGCATCGGTCAGTTGCAGGTAACCCAGGGCATCGTCCTTGTGTACATCCACGCCGGCGTCATACAACACCAGGTCGGGCTTATACAGCGGCAACAAGTAATTCAGGGCATCGTCGACCACCTTGAGGTATTCGTTATCGCCCATGCCCCGGTGCAAGGGGATATCCCAGTCGCTTTGCGCCTTGCGCGCCGGGAAGTTCTGCTCGCAGTGCAGCGACACGGTAATGGCGTCCGGGGTGTCTGCCAGGATGCGCGCGGTGCCATCACCCTGGTGAACATCGCAATCGAAGATCAGCACCCGGCCGACCCGGCCGCTTTCCAGCAAGTAGCGGCTGATCACTGCCAGGTCGTTGAAAATGCAGAAGCCGGCCGGATGGTCATAATGAGCATGATGGGTGCCACCGGCCAGGTGGCAGGCCAGCCCGTGCTCCAGCGCCTGTTCGGCAGCCAGCAGCGAACCGCCGACGGCGCGCACGGTGCGCCGGGCCAGGGCTTCGCTCCAGGGCAGGCCGAGGCGACGCTGGTCTTCGCGAGATAATTCACCGCACATGTAGCGAGCGATGTAGGCCGGATCATGGGCCAGGGCAAGGATGTCGCCGGGGCAGATTTCCGGACGCAACAGGGCTTGCTCGGTGGTCAGGCCGCTGTCGATCAGGTGATCGTGCAACAGGCGGAACTTGTCCATCGGGAAGCGATGCTCGGCAGGAAACGCCGGGCTGTAGTCGTCGTGGTAGATCAGTGGCAGCGGCATGGAAATTTCAAGACAGGACCCGGATCTGGATCTTGCCAGTTGCGGCCCCTCGGTTGCCAGCGCTTACACTCAACAGAGGTCGACAGAGGAGCCTGAGGATGAACCCGATTCTTGAACTCGAGAGCGCACGCTTGTTGCTGCGCCAGTGGCACGACGATGATCTGCCCGAGTTTGCGGCGCTGTGTGCCGACCCGCAGGTAATGCGCTATTTTCCCGCGCCCTTGAGTCGCCTGGAAACCGCGGCGTTGATCGGGCGGATTCGTGGCCATTTCGCTGAATACGGCTTCGGCCTGTGGGCGCTGGAGCGCAAGGATACCGGCGCTTTCATCGGCCTGACAGGCCTGTTGCATGTCGGTTTCGATGCACCCTTCACGCCGGCTGTCGAGATTGGCTGGCGCCTGGCCCGGCGCCACTGGGGCCTGGGCTTTGCCAGCGAGGCGGCCTGGACCTGCCTGCGCTGCGCCTTCGGTCAGTTGGGGCTCGAGGAAGTGGTGTCATTTACCAGCCAGAGCAATCTGCCTTCGCAGAAAGTCATGCAGGCCATCGGCATGCAACGCGACCTGGGCGGAGATTTCGACCATCCGCGCCTGCCGGCCGATCATCCACTCACACCCCATGTGCTGTACCGGATCGACCGGGCGCAGTGGCTGGAGACCTTGCGTGGTTGAAGGTCAAAAGGCTGTATGATTTCACCCAAGGTCGTGTGGGAAGAGGATCGTACTTGAGTTCGATGCTCACGCTTGCCAGCCCCTGCCGATCACCGAATCCATGCTTAGGAGAAGCTTGAATGAGCCATGTGTTGGACGATCTGGTCGATTTGCTCAGCCTGGAACCTATCGAGGAGAACCTGTTTCGCGGGCGCAGCCAGGACCTGGGCTTTCGCCAGCTGTACGGTGGCCAGGTGCTGGGGCAATCGCTTTCCGCTGCCATCCAGACCGTGGAAGAAGCACGCCATGTGCATTCGCTGCATGGCTATTTCCTGCGCCCGGGCGATGCCGGCCTGCCAGTGGTCTACCAGGTCGACCGGGTCCGTGACGGCGGCAGTTTCAGCACCCGCCGGGTAACGGCGATCCAGAAGGGCCAGCCGATCTTCACCTGCAGTGCGTCCTTCCAGTACGACGAAGAAGGCTTCGAGCACCAGGCGCAGATGCCCCAGGTGGTCGGGCCGGAGAACCTGCCGTCGGAAGTGGAGTTGTTCAAGGGCATGGCCGACCAGATCCCGGAGCATATCCGCGACAAACTGCTGTGCGCCAAGCCGATCGAAGTGCGCCCCGTGACCGAAAAGGATCCCTACAATCCTGTTGCCGGCGATCCGATCAAGTACGTCTGGTTTCGCGCCGATGGCATGCTCGCGGACTCGCCCGCCCTGCATAAATACATCCTCGCCTATGCCTCGGACTTCGGCCTGCTGACCACTTCGCTGATGCCCCATGGCAAGTCCGTCTGGCACAAGGATATGCAGATCGCCAGCCTCGATCACGCGCTGTGGTTCCACAGCAACCTGCGCGCCGATGACTGGTTGCTGTATGCCATGGACAGCCCCTGGGCCGGCAATTCCCGGGGCTTTTGCCGGGGCAGCATCTACAACCGCGCCGGCCAGCTGGTCGCGTCCTCGGCCCAGGAAGGCTTGATTCGCCATCGCAAGGACTGGGCATGAGCCTGGCCGAAATTCGACACTGGGTGTTCGACATGGACGGCACCCTGACGGTGGCCGTACATGATTTTGTCGCGATTCGCGAGGCGCTGGGCATTCCCCCCGAGCACGACATCCTCACCCACCTGGCGGCATTGCCGCCAGCGGAGGCTGCGGCCAAACATGCCTGGTTGCTGGAGCACGAACGCGACCTGGCGGTGGCTTCGCGCCCGGCCGTGGGTGCGGTGGAACTGGTGCGCAAATTGGCCGGGCGCGGCTATCGCCTGGGCATCCTTACGCGCAATGCCCGTGAGTTGGCGCATGTCACCCTTGAAGCGATCGGAATAGCCGACTGTTTCGCGGTCGAGGATGTGCTGGGTCGCGATGAGGCACCGCCCAAACCGCATCCCGGTGGCCTGCTGAGGCTGTCCCAGGCCTGGGATGTTCCGCCCAGTACCATGGTGATGGTTGGCGATTACCGCTTCGACCTCGATTGCGGGCGCGCTGCCGGGGCTCGGACGATCCTGGTCAACCTGCCGGACAACCCCTGGCCGGAGCTGACGGATTGGCATGCGGCCGATTGCCAGGCCTTGTCCCGCATGCTGACCACGGGCTAAAGACTGCCGGCCCCAAAGGTATCGCACTGGGTGATCTGGCCTTGGGCGAAACCGGTCTTGAACCAGCGCATGCGCTGCGCCGAGGTACCGTGGGTGAACGAGTCGGGTACGACACGCCCCCGGCCTTGCTGTTGCAAGCGGTCATCGCCGATGGCGTTGGCCGCATTCATGGCTTCCTCGATATCCCCAGGTTCCAGCCAGTTCAGGCGTTTCTGCGCCTGGTAAGCCCATACGCCAGCCAGACAGTCGGCCTGCAGTTCCTGGCGCACCAGCAAACCGTTGTCGCCTTCCATCCGCTCGCCGCGCTGGCGCGCAGACTGAATCCTGGCTGAAACGCCGAGCAGGGTTTGCACGTGGTGGCCGACTTCATGGGCGATCACGTACGCCTGGGCAAAATCACCTGCCGCCGAAAAACGCTGTTCCATCTCCCGGAAGAATTCCATGTCCAGATAGACCATCTGATCGGACGGGCAATAGAAGGGGCCGGTGGCTGAGGAGGCGAAGCCGCAGGCGGAGTTGATCTGGCCGCTGAAGAGTTTCAGGGTCGGGTCCCGGTATTGCTTGCCGGCTTGCTGGAAAATCTGCCGCCAGGTGTCTTCGGTATCGCCGAGGATGCTGCGTACGAATTCGGCTTGTTCATCATTGGCCGGGGGCGCCTGGCGTGAACCGCTATCGACCGGGGCCGTTTGCTGGCTCATCTCGCCCGTCAACTGGCCGAGAATCTGAATCGGGTCCTGGCCGGTCAGCAGGCCGATGCCGACGATCAGCACCACCGCGGTCAGGCTCAAGCCCTTGCCGCCTATGTGCATGCCGCGACCGCCGCCTTCACCCCGCGCGTCGACCACGTTGTCGCTGCGTCTGCCTTTTTTCCAAAGCATGGGAAGTCCTCTTGAGGTCGCACGCAGCGTGTCCATAACCTGAAGGTAAAGGGTAGCTCATGGTCACCCTCATTGTGTCCGGGCGCCTGGGTTGCCCAGAATTCTCAAGAGTCAGATAACCATATGGTTATGTATTGGGCATTTCTTTTCAGTTTCCGACCTGCGCTGTTTGCCGGACACTGAGCACATGCCTGCCTCAAGGGCCCTCCAAAAATCCAATAACAGGAGCACGACATGTCTGCTGCAGACAACAGTCGCTTCATCATCCGTGATCGCAACTGGCACCCCAAAGCCTTCACCCCTGACTACAAAACGTCCATCGCTCGCTCCCCGAGCCAGGCCCTGGTCAGCATTCCTCAATCTGCCAGCGAAACCACCGGCCCGGACTTCTCGCACCTGAAGTTCGGCCAGCGCGACAACGACCTGTTGTTGAACTTCAACAATGGCGGCTTGCCGATCGGCGAACGCATCATCCTCGCCGGTCGCGTCTGCGACCAGTACGGCAAGCCGGTTCCACACACGCTGGTGGAAATCTGGCAAGCCAACGCCGGCGGTCGCTACCGTCACAAGAATGATCGGTACCTGGCGCCGCTGGACCCGAACTTCGGTGGTGTCGGCCGGACCCTGACCGACAGCGAGGGCTACTACAGTTTTCGCACCATCAAGCCGGGTCCTTATCCATGGCGCAACGGCCCCAACGACTGGCGCCCGGCGCACATTCACGTCTCGATCAGCGGCCCGTCGATTGCAACCCGCCTGATCACCCAGCTGTATTTCGAAGGCGACCCGATGATCCCGCTGTGCCCGATCGTCAAGTCGATCGCCAATCCCGAAGCGATGCAGAGCCTGATTGCCAAACTCGACATGGGTAATGCCAATCCGATGGATTGCCTGGCCTATCGCTTCGACATCGTACTGCGCGGCCAGCGCAAGACCCACTTCGAAAACTGCTGAGGAGCCACGCGAATGCCTATCCAATTGCTGCCTGAAACCCCCTCGCAGACGGCCGGCCCTTACGTTCACATCGGCCTGGCGCTGGAAGCGGCCGGCAACCCGACCCGCGACCAGGAAATCTGGAACCAGATGGCCAAGTCCGGTGCGCCGGGCGAGCACATTCTGGTGTTTGGCAATGTTTACGACGGCAACGGCCATCTGGTGCGCGACTCCTTCCTGGAGTTCTGGCAAGCCGACCATGCCGGCCGTTACGACGCCGACTACAACCTGGAAAAACCCTTCAACAGCTTCGGCCGTACCGCGACAACCTTCGATGCCGGTGAATGGGCCCTGCAGACCATCAAGCCGGGTATCGTCGACAACGCCGCTGGCGTACCGATGGCCCCGCACATCAACGTGACCCTGTTCGCCCGTGGCATCAACATCCACTTGCAGACCCGGCTGTACTTCGATGATGAAAGCGAGGCCAACGCCAAGTGCCCGGTGCTCAACCTGATCGAACAGCCACAGCGTCGCGAGACGCTGGTAGCGCGCCGCTGTGAAGTGAATGGCAAGCTGGCGTACCAGTTTGATATTCGTATTCAGGGCGAAGGCGAGACGGTGTTCTTCGACTTCTGAGTAAACGCTGAAATCGTGGGAGCGGCCCTGGCCGCGAAGGGGCCGGAGTCGTGCTCATTCGCGGCCAGGGCCGCTCCCACGAGATTGTCAGAAACCTTAGCCCGCCGGTTGTTCGTAGGCCGTGACACCAGCGATGTGGCGACCGGCGATATAGCCGAAAGTCGCGGCCGGGCCGAGATTGATACCGCCGGCCGGGTAATGGCCGCCCATGATGCTGGCCATGTCGGTGCCGACGGCATACAGCCCCTCGATGGGCCGGCTCTGCCCCTCCAGTACCTGGGCGTGTTCGTTGGTCTTGAGCCCCGCGAAGGTGCCAAAGCAGCCGGGTTCGACTTTGACGGCATAGAACGGCCCCTGTTCGATCGGTGCGACGCAGGGGTTGGGCATATGCAGCGCATCGCCCTGTTTGCGGTTGTAGGGGGTCGAACCGCGACCGAATTCCGGGTCATCGCCCAGGCGGGCATGGCGGTTGTACTCGCTGACGGTCTGGCTCAATGCGACCGGGTCGATGCCGCAGGCGCGGGCCAATGCCTCGATGGTGTCGCCGGTTTTCAGGTAACCGGAGCGAATGAAGGGAGCGACTGGCAACGGGAAGGGGCGCGAGATACCCAGACCGTAGCGACGCTGGAACCGGTGGCTGCAGATCAGCCAGGACGCGACTTCCTCACCCGGTGCGGCAGCCACCATGGCGGCGACATAGTCGTAGTAGCCGTTGGCTTCATTGACGAAGCGCTTGCCGTTGGCCAGCACGCCGATGATGCCGGGTTTGCCACGCTCGATGATGTGCGGAAAATGGCCATGGCTGCCGTCTTTGTAAGGCACCTTCGACACCGGTGCCCAGGCGACCGGGGAAACCAGGTCGTCAGCGACCTGGCCACCGACGCTTTCACCCAGGCGCAGGCCATCGCCGCTGGCACCCAGCGGCGGCAGTGCCAGGTGCTCATGGCCGGTGGGCGTACGCGGGAACAGTGCCTTGCGCCGCTCGATATCGTTGGCAAAGCCCCCGGCGGCCAGTACCACGGCCTTGCGCGCCTTGATCGTGACCGGGCCGCGAGCAGTTTCGATTTCGGCGCCAGTAACTCGACCGCCTTCATGCAGCAGGCGTTTGGCCGGTGCCGATTCCCAGAGTAATACCCCCAGGTCTTCAGCCGATTTGGCCAGGCGTGCGACCAGTGCTACGCCGTTGACCAGATGCAGGGCGCGGCCCTTGAGGGTCAGGTCGCACAGGTGCTTGGTGAATCGCTTGGTCACATGGATGAAAGAGCGCCACGAACGAGTCAGGGTCAGGAACGCCGTCAGGTCCTGGCCGGCCATGATCGGCATGCCCAAGAAGGAGGTTTCACGCATGGTCTTGCGCAAGCGCCCGAGCAGCTTGCCAAGCTTGCGTGCGTTATAGGGGGCGGCGATCACCGAGCGACCACCGGTACCGGCGCCGGGTGTCTGGCCATGAATGTCGGCAATGCCGTTGCCATCGGCAAACTGCAGCGCCGTATGCTTTTCGAAAAACGCGACCATGTTTGGCGCGGCCTCGAGAAAGGCATCGATCATGGCCGGGTTGAACTGCTCGCCCAGCTCATGCTCGAGGTAGGTACGCGGCAACGAGCGATCCTCGAGGATACCGGCGCGACGGGCCAGCGGGTTGCAGGGTACCCACATCCAGCCGCCGGACCAGGCCGTGGCGCCGCCAAAGACATTATCCTTTTCCACCACAATGACCTTTTGCCCGTGCCAGGCAGCCGTCACCGCTGCAGACAGGCCTGCCGCTCCCGAGCCGATGACCAGGACATCGCAGTCCACTGTGGTAGAGCGTGGGGTAGGGGCAGTCATTGAAGTCTCCTCGCCGGGAACGTCGGCGAATTGTATTATTATGGAACTTGGTTCCACATTCTATGATTGGCTTTTGCCATTCGCCAAGTGGGTGAGTTGCAAAAACGGGCGAAGATCGGACAGTGGTTTGCGCTTTCGACGGCGCTCTTTAGAATCGGCAAAATTTTCAGGACCCAAAACCATGGCCGGCAGTCAGATCGAACGCGCTTTCAGTCTTCTCGAAAGCCTTACCAGTGATCCCCGCGGGTTGCCCATGCAGACCCTGGCGGAGCAGTTGGACATCCCCAAAAGCGCCACGCACCGCATGCTTGGCGAGTTGATCCGGCTGGGCTATGTGCGCCAGAATCCGGAAAACAGCCGCTATCACCTGAGCACCAAACTGGTCGCCATGGGCTTTCGCTATCTGGCCAGCAGTGGGGCGGATATCGTCCAGCCGATCCTTGATCGGTTGGCCCAGGAAACCGGCGAGCTGGTGCGCCTGGGGTTGATCGATGGCGAGCGCCAAACCTGGATCGCCAAGTCCCAGGGCGCACGCTCCGGCCTGCGCTATGACCCGGATATGGGCCGCGATGCGCCGTTGTTCTATACCGCTTCCGGGCATGCCTGGCTGGCCAGCATGAGTGATGCGCAAGCGTTGGTGCTGGTCGAGCGCCAGGGCATTGCCAACCGCGAAGACTTTGGTCCGAATGCGCCAGCGTCCAACGCCGAGTTGCTCGAACGTCTGCGTATCGCCCGCGAGCATGGCTATGCCTGGGTCGTGGAAAGCTCTGCGGTAGGGACGTCCGCGCTGGCTGCGGTGGTGCGTCATCCGTTGGCGGGGCATGTGGTTGGGGTGCTGAGCGTGGCTGGGCCGACTGCGCGGATGCCGGAGGAGCGTTTGCATGAACTGGCGCCGTTGCTGTTGAGTGCGGCGGCGGAGTTGTCGGGGGCGAGTCCTGCGTCGGAATTGTTTGGTTGAGATCGGCCCGTTTTTGATGTCGCCTGGTAAGGCCTCATCGCTGGCAAGCGGAGCGCCGCCCGGCCCGCTCCCACAAATTAAGCGTGCACTGTAGCGCTTCTGTGGGAGCGGGCTTGCCCGCGATCGACCGTAAAGCGGTCGCACAAAAAAATGGCAACGCACAGCGTTGCCATTTTTTTTGCCCGCAAATTTCTTCTTGCAAGAAAGTGGAACTGAGTTCTAAATAAATCGGAGAAAACAACAACACCCAGAGGACTACCGCTTTGAACGTACCCCTTCGGATTGCCCTGATCGGCGCTGGCGTCATGGGGCGCCAGCATTACCAGCATTTGCGTGGCCTGGCCCAGGCGCAGCTTTGCGCCGTGGCCGACCCCGGCCCGCAGGCGGCGGCGTTCGCGGCCGAATGCGGCGTGCCGTTTTTTGCCGATCATCGGCAGATGCTCGAACAGGTCGAGCCTCAAGCGGTGATCGTCGCCAATCCGAACGCGCTGCACGTCACTACCGCGCTCGATTGCCTGGCAGCCGGTGTGCCGGTGCTGCTGGAAAAGCCGGTGGGTGTCCATCTGGATGAGGTGCGTGAGCTGGTAGCGGCCTCAACTGCTACGGGTGTTCCGGTGCTGGTCGGGCACCATCGGCGGCACAACCCGTTGATCGCTCGCGCCCACGAAATCGTCAGCAGCGGGGCGCTGGGCACGCTGACCAACGTCACTGCGCTATGGCAGTTGCGCAAACCCGACAGCTATTTCGACATTCCCTGGCGCCGCGAGGCGGGCGCTGGAATGCTGCTGACCAACCTGATCCATGACCTGGACTTGCTGCGTCACCTGTGTGGCGAAGTGCGTCAGGTCCAGGCCATCACCAGCAATGCCGTGCGCGGCTTCGGCAATGAGGACTGCGTCGCCGTGCTGTTGCAATTCGAAAACGGAGCGCTGGGCAGCCTGACCGGTTCCGACGCTGTGGCCGCGCCGTGGAGCTGGGAGCTGGGGTCTGGAGAAAACCCGGTCTATCCGCGCCAGGCCGACCAGCCTTGCTACCTGTTGGCGGGCACTGGTGGTGCCTTGAGCATTCCTCAGCTCAAGCGTTGGCACTATGCCGAAGCCGGGGCGGGCTGGCATGACCCATTGCTGCAGGTGCAGGAGTCGTTCAGTGCCGATGAGGCCTTGCGCCTGCAGTTGCTGCACTTCATCGAGGTCGCCCGCGGCCAGGCAGAGCCGCTGGTCAGTGCCGCCGACGCGGCGCGCACCCTGGCGTTGATCGAGGCCATTCGCGATGCCGCCGCCAGCGGTCGCGCCTGTGCACCGCAAACCATCTGATAACCCATGACAAGCGGCCGCAAGGCCGCTGAAGGAACATTCATGAGCCAACGCATCATATCCCTGGCAGCCCTGACCGTGCTGGAGCTGTCGCCCCCGGAAATGGTCGAGGTGGCCGCTCGCGCCGGCTATAGCCATGTGGGGTTGCGCCTGGAGCCGGCAACTCCTCAGGAAAAGCATTTCCCGCTGGTCAGCGATGCCGACCTGCGACGCCAGACGGTCGCCCGCTTGCGCGACACCGGCATCCAGGTATTTGACGTCGAGATCCTGCGGCTGAAGCCGGAAACGCGCGTCAGCGATTTCGCAGCGATCCTGGCGGTCGGTGCCGAGTTTGGCGCGAGCGAGTTGCTGGTGGCTGGAAACGATCCTGATGAACAACGCCTGACAGAAAACTTCGCGGCCTTGTGCGATCTGTCTGCGCAGTACGGCTTGCACCCGCACCTGGAGTTCATGCCCTGGACTGACGCCAGGGACCTGGTGCAGGCCATGCGTATCGTCGAAAACGCCGGGCGAGAGAATGGCTGCGTGTTGGTCGATGCCTTCCATTTCAATCGTTCGGGATCGCGCCTGGAAGATTTGCGCCGATTGCCCGCGTCACGCACGCACTACGTGCAATTGTGCGACGTGGCCGGCCCGCGTCCGGATGACATGGATGAAATCCTTCGCCAGGCCCGCAATGAGCGGCGCTTCCCCGGTGACGGCGATTGCGATTTGCTGGGGCTGTTGCGCAACCTGCCGGCCGACTTGCCATTGAGCCTGGAAATCCCAACCCTGGGCTTGCTCGAGCAGGGTGTCAGCGCCCTGGAGCGTGCACAACTGGCCATCGACAAGACCTGGGCGCTGTTGACCCATCTCTAATCCCTTCTGCTCAGAGTTACCGATGACCACTTCCAGCACATCGCTCGCCGGTGTCAGCCAACCGTTCAAGGGCATTGTGTTGGTCGTGGCCGCGACCTTCCTGTTCTCCAGTCACGATGCGCTGTCGAAATACCTCACGGGTTTCTATCCCGTCATGATGGTGGTCTGGGCCCGTTATGTGGCGCACACCCTGTTGATGATGGGGATCTTCCTGCCGCAATCGGGCCTGCGTGTTCTGCGCACTCGAAAGCCTCTGCTGCAGGCCTTGCGCGCCCTGTGCCTGCTCGGCACCAGCCTGTTGTTCATCAGCGGCTTGCAGTTCATCCCGCTGGCCGAAGCGACGGCGGTCAACTTCCTTGCCCCCTTGCTGGTGACGGCGTTGTCGGTGCCCCTGTTGGGCGAACAGGTCACGCGAGGGCAATGGCTGGCGGTGTTGACGGGTTTTGTCGGAGTGGTGGTGATCGTGCATCCGGGCGGCGAATTATTCACACCTGCGGTGTTGTTGCCGTTCGGCTCCGCGCTGTGTTTTTGTTTCTATCAGATCCTCACCCGCAAGCTGAGTGAGGTCGACAGTCCGACCACCAGTAACTTTTTCGCCGGGTTGTTCAATACCGTGGTGATGAGTGCGCTGGTGCCGTTCTTCTGGCAGGTGCCGAGTTTGTTCCATGGGGCGTTGATGCTGGCGCTGGGCGCTTGCGGCATGCTGGCGCACCTGTTCCTGACCCAGGCCTTCCGGCATGCACCACCGGCCTTGTTGGCGCCGTTCGGCTATTGCCAGATTGTCTTCGCCGGGCTGTTGGGCTTCTTGCTCTTTTCCCATGCCCCGGATCTCACCACGCAGATCGGTATTGCGGTGATCTGCCTCAGTGGGCTGGCGGCAGTCTGGTTACAACGCAGCCGCATTGAATGAAGGTCCTACGGCCCTTAGCGCAGCCATGCGGCAGCGGCTACATGAGATCGGCTTTACTCGATCGGTGTAGCCGCTGCCGCAGGCTGTCGCAATGGCGCACCAGCTCGAGCGCGTAGCGCTCGCAATCAGAGATCAATCCTCGATACGCGGAACCTTGCGTGGCGCCATGAAGTACATCCACAACAGGGCAATGAAGTACATGGCCGGGATCATGGTGAATAACAGCGTGTAGTTGTTGTTGGTGGTGGTCAGGATGTAGCCGACCACCTGGGTCATGAACATCCCGCCGATGGCGGCGCACATGCCGCCGAAGCCGAACACCGTGCTCATCAGGTGCTTGGGCGTGTAGTCCATCACCAGGCTCCAGATGTTTGCAGTCCAGGCCTGGTGCGCAGCGATGGCCAGGGAGATTGCCAGTACCGCGACCCACAGGCTGCTGGCGCCCGCGGCGAAGATGACACTGACGATGGTGGCAGCGAACAACAGCATCGACAACAGGCGTGCCTTGACCGGCGCCATGCCGCGGCCAATCAGGAACGAGGAGAGGATGCCGCCGCCGACGCTGCCGAAGTCGGCGCTCAGGTAGATGATGATCAGCGGGATACCCATCTGGGTCACGTTGATGCCCAGGTTGTATTGCTGGTTCAGGAACGGCGGCAGCCAGTACAGGTAGAACCAGAACACGGGCGCCGTGATCGAGTAGGCCAGGGCGAAGGCCCAGGTGCCGCGCATGCGCAGTATGCGCGAGAAAGGTACGCGGGTTTGCTCTGGCTCGACTTCTTTCTGGATGTAGTCCAGCTCGGCCTTGTTCACGCTCGGGTGGTCTTCGGGGTTGAAGTACTTCAAGCCCCAAAAAGTTACCCAGATCAGGCCCAGGCAGCCCATGGCGACAAACGCGGCCTGCCAGCCCCAGACAGTAAGAATCAGCGGCAGCAGCATTGGCGTGAGCATGGCACCGACGTTGGTCCCGGCGTTGAAGATGCCGGTTGCGACAGCGCGTTCGCCAGCGGGGAACCACAGCCGGGTGGTCTTGATGCAAGCCGGGTAGTTGGCCGCTTCGGTCAGGCCCAGAATGAACCGGCAAACCATGAAGCCGACCGCCGAAGTTGCCAGGCCGTGGGCACCGGTGGCCAGGCTCCAGAGCAGTACGGCGCAGAAGAACACGCGCTTGACCCCGACCCGGTCGATCAGCCGGCCTTGCAGTACGAAGCCGATCGCGTAGCCGACCTGGAACCAGAAGTTGATGTTGGCGTAATCCATCGCCGTCCAGCTCAACTCCTTGGCGAGGATCGGCTGCATCACGCCAAGGGCGGCGCGGTCGATGTAGTTCAGGGTCGTGGCGAAGAACACCAGGGCGAGCATTGCCCAACGGGTCTTGCCGACCGCCATGGCACCACGGATCTGGTCTCCGATACCGGCGTGAGGGTTAACCATGTTCGGCGCCTGGGAGGAGCTTTGAGTATGGATCATTTTATTGTGGCCATCCGTTTCATGACGCTGGAATCGACCCAGCTATCGGACTTCGACTGGTCTGGAGCCAAACCCTTTCTGCACATTTGCGGGTGCAGGAACTGACTGACCACGCTGCATCGTGCAGGCGGATACGGCAATTCAGAAAGAGGCAGGGATTGGTTCGCTGACCGGGAATCGTCGTTTCCGGCCAAGGCCTGGAAGACGACGTGAACCCTACGTGTTCAGCGGTGCAATGCCATTTGGCCCAGTAGGCGTCGATGGGGGATGCAAGTGCGCATGGCGGACGCACGCAAGGGGAGCGAGCAGGGAGGCGAAGCGTTGAATGTATGCATGAGCGTTTACCCGAATTTTTATGTTTATGGTGGTGCCTGGGTTTGGTGACGCTGGGTTACAGCAGTTTCGGTCCTGGCATTTTTCGCGGGGCTTGTGGCCCTTTGAGCGAATGCCCTGTGGGTGAAGATGTTGCGCATTGATCGAAAAAGCGTCAATTCGCTGAATGGTATTCTGGTCGATAATCGCACACAAAACTAACTAGTTCGTACGCTTTGAGTTGAGGTATAGAATCACCCCACCAATAATCCTCCTACCTGGGCTGCGCCTACGCCTACTGGAGCCATGACATGCAGCGTTCGATTGCCACCGTCTCGTTGAGCGGTACTCTGCCGGAAAAACTCGAAGCCATTGCCGCCGCGGGTTTCGACGGTGTCGAGATCTTCGAAAACGACCTTCTCTACTACGATGGAAGCCCGCGCGAGATCCGCCAGATGTGCGCCGACCTCGGCATCGCAATCACGCTGTTCCAGCCGTTTCGTGATTTCGAGGGCTGCCCGCGTGACCGTCTGTCGCGCAACCTGGAACGCGCCGAACGCAAATTCGACCTGATGCAGGAGCTTGGTACCGACCTGGTGCTGGTGTGCAGCAACGTGGCCGCCGACTCGCTGGGAGAGCGCCAGATCCTCGTCGACGATCTCCATCTGCTGGCCGAGCGCGCCGGTGCTCGTGGGTTGCGGATCGGTTACGAAGCACTGGCCTGGGGCCGGCACGTCAATACCTATCAGCAGGTCTGGGACATCGTCCGGCAAGCCGACCATCCCCATCTCGGGATGATCCTGGACAGCTTCCATACCTTGTCGCTCAAGGGTGACCCCAGCGCGATCCGCGAGATCCCCGGCGACAAGATTTTCTTCGTGCAGATGGCTGACGCGCCGATCCTGGCCATGGATGTGCTGGAGTGGAGCCGGCATTTCCGCTGCTTCCCGGGCCAGGGCGAATTCGATCTGCCGGGCTTTCTCGCGCCGATCATCGAGACCGGTTACAACGGCCCGCTGTCGCTGGAAATCTTCAACGACGGGTTCCGCGCCGCGCCGCCACGGGCCAATGCCGCTGACGGCCTGCGCTCCTTGCTGTACCTGGAGGAAAAGACCCGGCAACTGCTCGAGCAGCGGGCCCAACCTGCGACGCTGCTGGGCAACCTGTTCGCGCCACCTGCGGCCAGCAGTTACGACGGTGTCGAGTTCCTCGAGTTCGCCGTGGATGAATCGTTGGGTGCCAAGCTCGGCGCCTGGCTGGAGCGCCTGGGTTTCGTCAAGGCCGGGCAACACCGCTCCAAGAGCGTCAGCCTGCTGCGCCAGGGCGATATCAACCTGATCCTCAATTCCGAACCCTATTCTTTTGCCCACAACTTCTTCGAAGCCCACGGCCCGTCGCTGTGTGCGACGGCGATCCGGGTCAAGGACAGTGCCCAGGCGCTGGAGCGGGCGGTGGCTTACCATGGCCAACCGTACCGTGGCCTGGTCGGGCCCAACGAGCGTGAGTTGGCGGCGGTGCGCGCACCCGATGGCAGCCTGATCTACCTTGTGGATCAGGATGCCGAAGGCCGGACCATCTATGACACCGACTTCAGCCTGGCACAGTTGCCGGCAAGCCCGGTCGGCCTCAAGCGTATCGACCACATGGCCATGGCGCTGCCTCCCGACAGCCTCGACAGTTGGGTGCTGTTCTACAAGAGCCTGCTGGATTTCAAGGCCGACGACGAAGTGGTGCTGCCGGACCCTTATGGCCTGGTCAAGAGTCGCGCCCTGCGCAGTCGCTGCAGCTCGATCCGCTTGCCGCTGAACATCTCGGAGAACCGCAACACGGCGATCTCCCATGCCTTGTCCAGTTACCGCGGTTCGGGGGTGCACCACATCGCCTTCGACTGCGACGACATCTTTACTGCCGTCAAGCAGGCCAAGGAGGCGGGTCTGGCCTTGCTCGATATTCCGCTGAACTATTACGACGATCTGGCGGCCCGCTTTGATTTCGACGATGAGTTTCTCAGCGAGCTGGCCTATTACAATGTGCTGTACGACCGTGATGCCCAGGGCGGCGAGTTGTTCCACGTCTATACCGAGGCCTTCGAAGAGCGCTTCTTCTTTGAAGTGCTGCAACGGCGCAATGGCTATGCCGGCTACGGTGCGGCCAACGTTGCAGTGCGCCTGGCGGCCATGGCCAAGGCCCGTAGCGGTGGCCTGCGTCACGCGAAACTGTAGGGATCTGCATGGAAATCGAGGCGCCTGGGGCTTATCTTGCTCCAGGCTTCCTTCGCTACGCCATCGGGCCCATAATTGCCGCTGATTATCGATGGCCGTGAGTCCAGTATGACGACAACTCCAGCACTCTCTGTCGAGCCTGCCGAGGCACCGCGCAAGAGCCGCAAGAACAATCCGGAAAAAACCCGCGAGAATATTCTCCAGGCGGCCATCACCGAGTTCGTCCAGCAGGGGCTGGCCGGTGCGCGGGTGGATGCGATCGCTGAGCGCACGCATACCTCCAAGCGCATGATCTATTACTACTTCGGGAGCAAGGAGCAGCTGTACGTCGAGGTGCTGGAAAAACTCTACGGCGACATCCGTCGCACCGAAGGCAACCTGCACCTGGCCGAGCTCGAGCCGCGCGAAGGCATGCGTCGGCTGGTCGAATTCACTTTCGATCACCATGACCGCAACGTCGATTTCGTGCGCATCGTCTGCAACGAAAACCTGCACAACGGCGAATTCATCAAGCAGTCCACGGCGATTCGCTCGATGAACAAGACCGTGCTCAATGCCCTCGATGAAATCCTTGCGCGCGGTGCCGAGCAGGGTGTTTTCCGTTCCGGGCTCAATGCGCTGGATGTGCACCTGCTGATCAGCTCCTTCTGCTTCTACCGGGTTTCGAACCGACACACCTTCGGCGAGATCTTCCAGCTGGATTTCCTCGACGACGAAATCAAGCAGCGGCATCGCGAGATGATCTGCGACTCGGTGCTGCGCTACCTGCAGGCATAGCCTCGGCCAGGGTCAACCCGGCGATATAGCCAAAGGTCAGGGCCGGCCCCAGGGTGATTCCGCCGCTGGGGTAATGCCCGCCGAAAACGCTGGCCATGTCATTGCCGACCGCGAACAGGCCGGGAATGGGCGTGGCCTGGGCATCGAGCACGCGGGCGCAGGCATCGGTCCGGAGCCCGGCGAACGTGCCGAGGCTGCCAGCCACCAGTTTTACCGCATAGAAAGGTCCTTGCTCGAGCGTCCCCAGTGAAGGGTTCGGCCCGTGCAGTGCTTCGCCCTGGGCCTTGTTGTAGGCTGAGGCGCCGCGTTGGAATTGCGGGTCTCGACCTTGGCTGGCCTGGGCGTTGAATTGCGCAACCGTCTCCTCCAGTTGCGCGCCGTCCAGGCTGCAGTGGCGGGCCAGTTCGCTCAAGGTCTGCCCGCGGTGGAGATAGCCCTTGCGCCGGTAGGGCGCGGTCGGGAATGGAAACGGCTTCGCCCAGCCGAGTCCATAATGCCGCTGCGTCGGGTGATCGCAAATCAGCCAGGCGGCCACTTCTTCGCCGGCTGGCGTGGCCTTGAACAGTGCATTCATGAAGTCGTGATAGGAGTCGGCCTCGTTGACGAAGCGGCGGCCATCGCGGCGTACGGCAATGAAGCCCGGTTTGGCCCGGTCGAGCAGGTGTGGGAAAGCACTGAAGCTGCCGTCCGCGCGCGGTACCCGCGACACCGGGGCCCAGGCGGCGGGATGGGCCAGGTCGGCGCTGATCTGGCCGCCGACCTGCTCGCCCAGGCGCAGGCCATCGCCGGTGTTGTTCAAGGGCGCGGCCGAGAGGTGTTCGGGGTGCTTGAACAATTGCCCGATACGCGCCTGATCATGAGGAAAGCCTCCGGCGGCCAGTACCACGCCCTGGCGGGCGTGGATCAGTAAACTGCCGTTGGCGGTCTGTAGCTCGGCGCCGATGACGTTCTGGCCATCGCGCACCAGGTTTGCGACCGGGGAATCGGTGAGAATCTGTACCTTGAGGTCCAGCGCGCTGCGCAACAACCGGGCGACCAGTGCATTGCCATTGACCAAGTGCAACCCGCGGCCATGCACCAGGCGGTCACGCCAGTGTCGAAGCAGGCGCAGGCCTGCATGCAGTGCCGAGCGCAAAGAGCGCCGGGCGTTGAAAAAATGCGCCAGGTCGGCACCACCGGCAATGCCCATGCCGCCCAGGCTGATCAAGTCCAGCGGCGGGCGCAAGCGTTTGATCCAGGCGCCGAGACGGCGACCGTCATAGGGCTGGGCACAGAGCGAGCGGCCACCGCGAACAGCGCCGGGCCCATCGTGCATGTCCGGCATGCGGCTGCCGGAATAGAAGGCCAGTTCGGTGTTTTGCTGGAAGAACTCGACCATCTGCGGGCCGTGTTGCAGGTAGGCCCGCACGCGTTCATCCAGCTCGGGGTTGTGCAGCTCATGTTGCAGGTAGCGTTCGGGTGCGCCGTTGACTTCCGACTGACTTTCAGCGATCGCCAGTGGATTGCCCGGCACCCACAGCCAGCCACCGGACCAGGCACTGGTACCGCCAAGCTGGCTGTGCTTTTCGGCGACGATGACCTTCAGGCCATGGTGCGCAGCCGTCACCGCCGTGGCCAGGCCCGCGGCACCTGAGCCGATGACCAGCACGTCGCAGTCGATGCGCTCGGGTGTGTTCATGGATGGTTCTCCGAAGTGAGGCTACTTGAGCGGTGAAAACCCGGTAGGCCGCATCATCCGCGACTCCAGTCGAACCACCGCATCGAGCTCCTTGTTCTTGCGACTGAACTCGGCCCAGCGACTGTCTGCCGCCATGCTCGCACGGCGGGCCATGCGTTCATCCAGGCTTTCATAGGCCCAGATATGCACCACCTGGTTGGCTTCGCCGAATTCAGTGGTGAAGAACCCCACCAGTTTTCCCAGATGCTCGGTCTGCACTGCCAGGGCGTCGCTCTGATACAACGCCAGCCAGTCAGCCAGCCGGGTGGGCTTGATGGTGTAGGTACGCAGTTCATAGAACATGAGTTGAATCTCCAGTCAGTGACTTGCGCCGGTGCGGATGCATTCGGCGATGTGGGTGGCGGCGATATAGCCAAAGGTCAGGCCCGGGCCGATGGTGATGCCGGGGCCGGGATAGGTGCCGTCCATGATCGAATTCATGTCGTTGCCGGCGGCGTACAGGCCCGTGATCGGTAGGCCCTGACGATCGAGTACATTGGCGTTGGCGTTTGTCACCAGGCCGCGCGCCGAACCGAGGTCGCCGGTGGCGATGCGGATCGCATACCAGGGCGCCTTGGTCAGTGGCGCGAGGCAGGGGTTGGGCTGATGATGGGGATCGCCCAACGATTGGTTGTAGCTGTTCGAACCCTTGCCGAATGCCGAATCGACACCCCTGAGTGCGTCGGTGTTGTGCCGCACGAGGGTCTCGACCAGGCCATTGGGGTCGATACCCAACTGGCGGGCCAGTTGTTCCGGTGTATCGGCGCGGTGCAGGTAGCCCGCCTCGATCAGGTTCGAGTTATCCACCGGTTTGGGGCGTGCCAGGCCCAGGCCATAGCTGTTCAGCGCCTGGGCATCGGCAATCAGCCAGCAGGGTGCGTTGGCGCCGCCTTCCTGCTGCATGGCCTGGACGAAACAGTGGTAGGAGTTGGCCTCATTGACGAAGCGTTGTCCGGTGCGATTGACCGCAATGATGCCCGGCTTGGCGCGGTCGGTGACCAGATGGGGAAAACGCTCCATCTCGCCATTGGGGCGGCGAACCTGGGATACCGGAGCCCAGAAGAAATTGGCTGCCAACCCTTCGCCGACCGCAGCCTGCGCCTGCTCGGCAAGCTTCAGGGCATCACCCGTGTTGGTTGCCGGTGACATGCTCAGGTGTTCGCTGCCGGTGTCGGGCCGCTGGCTGGCAGCAACTTCGCCTGCCGCAAAACCGCCGGTGGCACAGATCACGCCGCCGCGAGCCTGTACCCGCAGGCGCTGGCCATTGCGGGTAATCACCAGGCCGGTGACCCGACCCTGTTCGATCACCAGCGCTTCGCTCTGGCTGTCGAGCCACAGTTCGACGCCCTTGGCAAAGGCTGTCGTCGCCAGTCGGGCGATCAGGGCATTGCCGACGGTCAGGCGAGTGCCACGCTCATGACTGATGCGGTCACGGCCATAGCGGGCCATCAGCTTGAGGCAGTGCCAGAGTGATTTCGCGGAACGCTTGAAACTGAGAAAGTGCTGGATATCGACGCGATTGACCATCATGCCGCCGAACAACAACATGCCTTCGGGCGGCTTGCGCAGATGCTTGAAATGGCGCCCGAGACGACGACCGTCATATTCGACCATCTCCAGCGCCCGGCCTCTGTCGGTAGCGCCTTCTTCCTGCGGGTAGTAGTCGGGCGAGAAGGGCCGTAGCACATAAGCCAGTTCGCTGTTCTGCTCGAGAAAGCGCAAGGCTTCGCTGCCGCGCTCGATATAGGCGTCGATCAACTCGGCGTTGAAGCCGGCACCGATGGTTTTTTGCAGGTAAGTGCGTACTGCGGCGCGGCTGTCTTCGATGCCGGCGGCTCGGGCCTGGTCGCTGCCATGGATCCAGATGGCGCCGCCGGAAACCGCCGAAGTACCGCCAAAGGTTGCGGCCTTCTCGACCAGCAATACCTTCAGGCCACGGCAGGCAGCGGTAGTCGCGGCAGCAAAGCCGGCGGCCCCGCTGCCGAGTACGACTACGTCATGGTGGTGGGTCCAGGCTTGCGCCTGGTTGTGCTCAGCGGGATGAGTCAATGCGTTCATGCTGTTGCCCCTTGTGCGCTCAAGCGTCCACCGGCATGACGCCCATGAAGGCGCCCAGATTGCCCATCTGCGCCCGGGCCATTTCCGGGCCGGTCTGGATGCAGCAGCCGCGTTCGCGGGCCAGTGCCAGCAGGGGAGTGATGACCGGCTGAGTCACCACATCGGCGACCAGCGCTGCACTATTCAGGCTTTCCAGCAGGGTGACCGGGACCGGCAGTTCACCGCTGTCACCCATGCCCACCGGCGAGGCGTTGACCAGCAGGTCGACCTCGGACAAATCCTCGACCCCATAACCAATGTCGAGCGCAGGAAAGGCGCGCTTGAGCAGATCGCCCAGCGCCTGGGCCTGGGCGGGACGGACATCGGCGACCGTCAGGCGGCGTACGCCAGCTTCAGCAAGGGCATAGGCGATGGCCGCCCCGACGCCGCCGGATCCCAGCACCAGTGCCTGCTTGCCGGCAGGCTGGAAGCCGTGGGCACGGGCGGCCTTGAGGAAGCCTGCGCCATCGACGTTGTCGCCAATCAGGCGGCCATTGGCTTCGCGGCGGATCACATTGACCGAGCGCAGCGCCGCAGCCCGTTCACTCAACTCGTCGAGCAATGGCACCAGGCTTTGCTTGTAGGGGACGGTCACTACACAACCGCGCAGGTTGTTCCAGCCACGCAGGGACGCGATGAAGCCTGCAAGCGCCGGTTCGCTCATGTCGATGGCGAGCATGGCCAGATCGGCATCGTGGGCCGCAAACCAGCTATTGAAGTTTTCCGGGGATTTTACCTGGGCAATGGGTGAGCCCAGGATCGCCACTAATTCAGTCGAGCCGCGGATCATGATGATCTCCTGACCTGGTTGGAGTTGTTGTGGCTCCATCTTGCGAGGCGGTCGGGAGAGCAACAATGCGGCTGTCGGCGCTTTTGCTTGTTAATCGCAGTGCTACTGCGATAATCGCACTAATTGGCTGATTTCGTTGGCGCCCGAACATGAAAGATCCCGTTATTCATCCCCGTGACCTGATCGTCGGCTTGCAGAAGGGCCTGGGCCTGATGCAGCTGTTCAGCGAAGAAACCCCGCGCCTGAGCGTGCCGCAGGCAGCGCGCATGGCCGGGCTGACCCAAAGCGCGGCGCGGCGCTTTTTGCTGACGCTGGTGCATGAACGGTTTGTCGAGACGGACGGACGCCAGTACTGGCTGACAGCCAAGGCCCTGCGCATCGGCCAGGCTTATGTGGATTCGGCGCAGCTTCCGCGCATGCTCCGGCCGATTGTCGAGCAGGTGGCGCGGACCACTCAGGAGCATGTGTCGGTGGGGGTGCGGGACGGTGATGACATCATCCACGTGGTGCGCAGTCGCTACAGCCACATCTCCTCGATGTCGATCCGGCCCGGTTCGCGGGTGCCGATGTACTGCACCGCCAGCGGGCGCATCTGGCTGTCGATACTGGCCGAGGAAGAACTCGCGCAGTATTTTGCCCGGGTCCAGCCTCGGGAACTGACACCCTACACACTGACCTCGCTGGACGACATCAACGCAGAGTTGCGCAAGGTCGCCCTGCAAGGATTTTCAGTGGTGGATCAGGAATATGAAATTGGCATGCGGGTGCTCGGCGTCCCCCTGCGTGATCGCAAGGGCGAGCTCAAGGCGGCGCTTTCGCTCACCACCCATGCCTCGCGCATGACGGTCGAGGCCATGCAGCAGCGGTATTTGCCTGCGCTGTATGAAGCGCAGGCAATGCTCAAGCCGATCATCTAGTAATCGGCGCGTCCGGGGATCAGCCGTCGAGGCTGTTGAAATGCTCGATCATGCGCTGGGCGTTGGCGCTCTGGCCACTGAACAGCTCGAAGGCCTTCACGGCCTGGAAGACCGCCATGGTTCCGCCGTTCAGGGTACGGCAACCCAAGGCACTGGCTTCGCGCAGCAATTCGGTTTCCAGCGGAAAGTAGACGATTTCGGCAACCCAGAGCGCTGGGCGCAGTAACTCCTTTGGCACCGGCATGCCAGGCAGTTTGGCCATGCCCATGGGGGTGGTGTTGACCAGGCCGTCAGCGGCTTGCAGCGTACTGGCCAGATCACTGCCAACCCGCGCCCGGCCACCTTCGAAGTGCTGGTTGAGATTGTCGGCCAAGGCCTGGGCGCGGCTCGTATCCACATCGAAAATGCTCAGCTGGCCCACGCCTTCGCTCAACAGCGCGTGAGCGACCGCAGCACCGGCGCCGCCTGCACCCATCTGCACCACGCGCTCACGGGGGACGTCGGCCAGGCCCCGGCGAAAGCCCTCGGCAAAACCCAGGCAGTCGGTGTTGTGGCCGACGCGTTTACCGTCCTTGAGCACCACGGTGTTCACCGCACCGATGCCGCGGGCTTCCGGGGATAAATCGTCGAGCAGGGGGATGATCGCCTGCTTGCACGGGAAGGTGATGTTAAGCCCTGTGAAGCTCATGCGCTCGGCGGCCGTCAGCAGTTCTTCCAGGGCATTGCAGTCGAGTTTCAATTGATCCAGGTCGATCAGCCGATACACATAGCCCATCCCCTGCGCCGCGCCTTCGCGCTCATGCAGGGCAGGGGTGCGCGAGGCCTGGATACCGGCGCCGATCAGGCCGGCGAGAATGCTTGGTTGGGTAGCCATGTTCTTCACCCCTTGCCGTTCAACAGGTAACTGACGTGTTGCAAGGCCATGCGATAGCCCTGCACACCGAAGCCGCACAGCACCGCCACCGCGATGGCCGAGACAAAACTGTGATGGCGGAACGCCTCGCGGGCATGCACGTTGGAGATATGGACTTCAATTACCGGCAACTCGCTGGCCACCAGCGCGTCGCGAATGGCCACCGAGGTGTGGGTCCAGGCTGCGGGGTTGATCACGATCGCCGCACAACGGGTGCGGGCCTGATGAATCCAATCGATCAGTTCGCCTTCGTGGTTGGTCTGGCGAAACTCGAGCGTCAGTTCGAGTTCATCGGCAGTCTGGCGGCACAGGTTCGAGATATCGGCCAGGGTATCGTGACCGTAGGTGGTCGGTTCGCGGGTGCCGAGCATATTTAGGTTGGGGCCATTGAGGACCAGGACGGTACGACTCATCTGGAAAGCTCCGTTGTTGTTTTTGGGTAGACGGGGAGTCAGTCGAGATAAATTGTACTAACTGGTTAATCCAGTCAATCGAATGCAGAGGCTTGACGCATTTACTGTTCGCTTATCGGACAGAGATGCGGATGTGCTCGGGGCAGATTTGTATTGGGCTGATAGGGCCTCATCGCTGGCAAGGCTAGGCGCCCCCGCCGCTCCTACAGGAGTTGCGGTGAGCCCTTGTAGGAGCCGGCTTGCCAGCGATGCAGGCGCCGCTGTCTCAGCGCCGAACCAGCAACACCCCATTCTCCATATGATGCGTATACGGAAACTGATCAAACAATGCACAACGCTCGACCCTGTGGGTGTCGTGCAATTGGGCAATGTTCGCAGCCAACGTTTCCGGGTTGCAGGAGATGTACAGGATGTTGTCGAAGCGTCGGGTCAGCTCGCAGGTGTCCGGGTCCATGCCGGCGCGGGGCGGGTCGACGAAGACGCTGCCGAACTGGTAGCTCTTCAAATCGACGCCTTGCAGGCGGCGGAACGGGCGGACTTCATTGAGCGCTTCGGTGAGTTCTTCGGCAGACAGGCGCACCAGGGTGACGTTATCCACGCCGTTGTCGATGAGGTTATGCAACGCGGCGCTGACCGAGGTCTTGCTGATCTCGGTTGCCAGTACCTTGCGCACCCGGGTGGCCAGCGGCAGGGTGAAGTTGCCGTTGCCGCAATACAGCTCCAGCAGGTCGTCCTGGCGTTCGCCCAGGGCCTCAAAGGCCCAGTTGAGCATCTTCTGGTTGACCATGCCGTTGGGCTGAGTGAAGGCGCCTTCGGGCTGGCGGAAACGGAACGTGCGACCAGCTACCTGCAGCTCTTCAACGGCATAATCGCGACCGATCACCACGCGCTTGCCCTTGGAGCGGCCAATGATGCTGACGTCGAGCTCGGCTGCCAGTCGTTCGGCAGCACTGTGCCAATGTTCGTCCAGCGGGCGGTGATAGCACAGGGTAATCATCGCATCGCCCGCCAGGGTGGTCAGAAACTCGACCTGGAACAGCTTGAAGCTCAGCGCCGAACTGGCCTGCCATGCAGCCTTGAGCCGCGGCATCAGCTCATTGATGCGCTGGCTGGCGATGGGAAAATCCTCGATCAGGATCGGCGTGTGCTTTTCGCCGGGGGCGAACATGGCGTAGAAGCGCTGCTCATTCTCGCGCCACAGGCGGAACTCGGCGCGCAGGCGATACTGCTCGCGCGGCGAGTCGAACACCGCCGGTTGCGGTGCATCAAAGGGTGCCAGCAGCTCACGCAGGCGCTCGACCTTGGCGTCGAGCTGGCGGTTATAGTCCGATGGATCGAAAGCGACAGCACTCATGCGTTGAACCAGCCCAGCTTGATAACGAACAGAATCGACAAGACCACCAGCGCCGAGTTCAGGTCGCGACGGCGACCCGACAGCAGCTTGATCGCCGTCCAGGAAATGAAGCCGAAGGCAATGCCGTTGGCGATCGAGTAAGTCAGTGGCATGGCCAGGGCGGTGATCACCACGGGTGCCGCTTCGGTGATGTCATCCCAGTTTATCTCGGCCAGGCCCGAGGCCATCAGCACGGCGACGAAAAACAGCGCCGGCGCCGTGGCAAAGGCGGGCACGCTACCGGCCAGCGGGGCAAA
This sequence comes from Pseudomonas sp. LS1212, assembly GCF_024741815.1. Classification (NCBI taxonomy): domain Bacteria; kingdom Pseudomonadati; phylum Pseudomonadota; class Gammaproteobacteria; order Pseudomonadales; family Pseudomonadaceae; genus Pseudomonas; species Pseudomonas sp. LS1212. Next base: position 4,949,765 of record NZ_CP102951.1, on the reverse strand, counting down.
GAACAGTGCCAGCAGGAACAGGATGGCAACCACTATGGCAGTCAGGCCCGTACGGCCACCGGCGCTGACGCCTGCTGCCGATTCGATGTAGCTGGTGGTGGTCGAGGTGCCCAGCAGGGAACCGGCCATGGCGGCGGTACTGTCGGCGATCAGCGCCCGGCCCATTTTCGGCAAGTAGCCGTCCTTGCGCATCAGCCCGGCGCGCTTGGCCACACCGATCAGGGTGCCGGAGTTGTCGAACAGGTCGACGAACAGGAAGGCGAAAATCACGCTGACCAGGCCGATGTCCAGGGCGCCTTTGATGTCCAGTTGAAGGAAGGTCGGGGCCAGCGAGGGCGGCATCGAGACCACGCCGCCGAAGGCGGTAACGCCCAGCGCGATGGACACGATGGTCACGGCCAGAATGCCGATCAGTACCGCGCCGCGCATGTGCATTGCTTCCAGGGCACAAATAAGGAAGAAGCCAAGCACTGCCAGGACCGGCGCCGGTTGCTTGAGATCGCCCAGGCCGACCAGGGTCGCCGGGTTGTCGACCACGATGCCGGCGTTGTGCAAGGCAATCAGCGCCAGGAACAGGCCGATACCGGCGGCAATCGCCGAGCGCAGCGGCAGCGGGATGCTGTTGACGATCCACTCCCGGATCCGAAAGATCGACAGCAGAAAGAACATCACGGCGGAAATGAACACCGCGCCCAGGGCGACCTGCCAGGTGTGGCCCATGTTCAGCACGACGGTGTAGGTGAAAAAGGCGTTCAGGCCCATTCCCGGCGCCAGGGCTATCGGGTAGTTGGCGATCAGGCCCATGGTGGTAGAGCCGATGGCCGCGGCCAGGCAGGTAGCGACAAAGACTGCGCCCTTGTCCATGCCGGTTTCACCGAGAATGCTCGGGTTGACGAACAGGATGTAGGCCATGGCCAGGAAGGTAGTGATGCCCGCAAGTATCTCGGTGCGCACATTGGTGTCGTGTGCCTTGAGTTGAAACAGCCTTTCCAGCATGCCCGCTCCCCGTGGCGCACTCCGGCGCCGTGATAGTGTCGACCCAAGTAGCAAAGCACAGACTGCATGCATCTGCGGTTTTCCATGGGTCGGAAAAAAGCCGCGCATCATACCAGCTAGGCCTGGGTCAGTGAATTTATGCGCTGAACGTTCAACTAAGCTTTACGGATAGCCCACTGGAGTATGCCCATGAGCCAACGAGCCATGATTGCTGTTGCCAACGGAGTAGATGATCTGCAGAGCGTGACCCTGATTGATGTATTGCGCCGGGCCGGAATCGAAGTGGTGGTGGCCAGTATCGAAGGACGCCGCATGTTGACCTGCGCGCGCGGCACGCGGCTTACCGCCGATGCGATGGTGGTCGATGTGCTGGCCCAGGAGTTCGATCTGATCGTATTGCCGGGCGGCATGCCGGGCGCCAGTCATCTGGGGGCGCATCAACCCTTGATGCAGCGAATGAAACAGCAGGCGGCAGCCGGGAAGCTATTTGCCGCCATCGCCGAAGCTCCGGTCTTTGGCTTGCAGGCTTTCGGGATTTTGCGTGGGCGGCGCATGACCTGTCTCCCTGACGTCAGCCATCACCTGACGGGCTGCAACTATGTCGACCAGCAGGTGGTGGTCGATGGCAACTGTATTACGGCGAAGGGCTCGGGTGGTGCGCTTGAGTTTGCCTTGACGCTGGTCGAGCAGTTGGCGGGCAAGGCCAAGCGGGCGGTGTTGGAACAGGAGATGCGCGTTTAGCCCTTTTCGCGGGCAAGGCTAGGCGCCCCCGCCGCTCCTACAAGGTCCGCGTAACCCATGTAGGAGCGGCGGGGGCGCCTAGCCTTGCCCGCGATCGACCGCAAAGTGGTCGCAATCACAATTTTCGCGCATCTCTTGTATGCATAGAGTCTCGCCCCGCCAACGTCGGGAACAGCTTCATCCACAACCCGGTCACTGCCAGCGTACCCACCCCGCCCAGCACTACCGCCGGCACCGTCGGCCAGCAACGAGTCCAGCGTGGCAAGGCCTTTATTCAAGGGCGTCTGCCGCACCGGGCTGCTGTGTGCGTTCAGCGCACCGAATCGTTGCCAGGTAAAGGGGGTGAGGCAACCGGTCACGCGGCAATAGACCACACAGTCGTGATGACCGATTGGGACTACTCTTTCAACGTCCATTGATCCATATCAACACTATTTAGATCGATGTGACGGCCATCTGGCCAGAATCCCTACGACTTGAAGATTCAAGAACAAATTCAACTCAGCGCATTCCATAGGCGTGGGACAGTTGGCGCAGGCCCTGGGGCCTGGAGCCGGTTCAACTGATAGAGGAAGTCATATGTTCGGTTTGGAGGCAATTGATCTCGCCCGAATCCAGTTTGCATTCACTGTTTCCTTCCACATCCTGTTTCCGGCCATCACCATCGGCCTGGCGAGTTACCTGGCGGTGCTCGAAGGCTTGTGGCTGAAAACGCGTGAGGATGTCTACCGCGACCTGTACCACTTCTGGTCGAAGATCTTCGCGGTCAACTTCGGTATGGGGGTGGTCTCCGGGTTGGTCATGGCCTACCAGTTCGGGACTAACTGGAGCAGGTTTTCCGACTTTGCCGGTTCCGTCACCGGGCCCTTGCTGACCTATGAAGTACTGACGGCATTCTTCCTCGAAGCGGGTTTTCTCGGTGTCATGCTGTTCGGCTGGAACCGCGTGGGTCGCGGCCTGCATTTCTTTGCCACCGTGATGGTCGCCATCGGCACCCTGGTCTCCACCTTCTGGATCCTGGCCTCCAACAGCTGGATGCAGACGCCGCAGGGTTACGAAATCGTCAATGGCCAGGTGATCCCGGTGGACTGGCTGGCGGTGATCTTCAACCCATCCTTCCCCTATCGCCTGATGCATATGGCCACGGCCGCCTTCGTCGCCACGGCGTTCTTCGTCGGGGCCTCGGCAGCCTGGCACTTGCTGCGCGGCCGGGATAACCCGGCCATTCGCAAAATGCTCTCGATGGCCATGTGGATGGCGCTGATCGTCGCTCCTGTTCAAGCCGTGATCGGGGACTTCCACGGTCTCAATACGCTCAAGCATCAACCGGCGAAAATCGCTGCCATCGAGGGGCATTGGGAAAACGTCGGCGATGAGCCAACGCCATTGATCCTCTTCGGCTGGCCGGACATGAAAGCCGAGAAGACCCGCTTTGCCGTGGAGATTCCCTACCTGGGCAGCATCATCCTGACCCACTCCCTGGACAAGCAAATTCCGGCGCTCAAGGAATTTCCCCCCGAGGACCGTCCCAACTCGACCATCGTGTTCTGGTCATTCCGGATCATGGTCGGCCTTGGCATGCTGATGATCCTGACCGGTCTCTGGAGCCTGTGGCTGCGCAAGCGCGGGACCTTGTATCAGTCGCGTCCGTTCCTGCACCTGACCTTGTGGATGGGGCCGTCCGGCCTGATCGCGATCCTGGCGGGCTGGTTCACCACTGAAATCGGCCGTCAACCGTGGGTGGTCTATGGCCTGATGCGCACCTCCGAGGCCTCTTCGGGGCACAGCTTCACGCAGATGAGCCTGACACTCGGGTTGTTCGTGGTTGTCTATTTCTCGCTGTTCGGTGTCGGCCTGGGCTACATGATGCGCCTGGTGCGCAAGGGGCCGAAAACCGACGAGGGCAAGGAACCCAACCCGGGTGGCCCAGGCCAGAAACGCACGCCAGCACGTCCGCTTTCGGCTGCCGATGAAGGCATCGAGAACGGCCACAGTGACAGCCTGAGCAAGGGGAACTGAGTCATGGGTATCGATCTTCCGCTTATCTGGGCGATCATCATCATCTTCGGGATCATGATGTATGTGGTCATGGATGGCTTTGACCTGGGAATTGGCATTCTCTTCCCGTTCATCAAGGGCGACAGCGACCGCGACGTCATGATGAACACCGTCGCGCCGGTCTGGGACGGTAATGAAACGTGGCTGGTACTGGGCGGTGCAGCGTTGTTCGGCGCCTTCCCGCTGGCCTATGCCGTGGTGTTGTCGGCCTTGTACCTGCCGTTGATCCTGATGTTGATCGGTCTGATTTTCCGCGGAGTGGCCTTTGAGTTCCGCTTCAAGGCCAGGGAAAACAAACGGCATATCTGGGACAAGGCGTTCATTGGCGGGTCATTGACCGCGACCTTTTTCCAGGGGGTGGCACTGGGGGCCTTCATCGACGGTCTCCCTGTGGTCGACCGCGCCTATGCCGGCGGTTCGCTGGATTGGCTGACGCCGTTCAGCCTGTTCTGTGGCGTCGGGTTGATTGTGGCTTATGCCTTGCTCGGCTGTACCTGGCTGATCATGAAAACCGAAGGCAAGCTGCAAAAACAGATGCATGATCTGGCGCGGCCCCTGGCTCTGGTGCTGCTGGCGGTTACCGGCATCGTCAGCATCTGGACGCCCCTGGCCCACAGCGAAATCGCCGAGCGCTGGTTCAGCCTGCCGAACCTGTTCTGGTTCCTGCCGGTGCCGATCCTGGTGTTGGTGACCCTGTATGGCCTGCTGCGCGCCGTGGCCCGCAATGCGAACTACACGCCCTTCCTGCTGACGCTGGTGCTGATCTTCCTCGGCTACAGTGGCCTGGGCATCAGCCTGTGGCCGAACATCGTGCCGCCCTCGATCTCGATCTGGGAAGCCTCCGCGCCGCCGCAGAGCCAGGGTTTCATGCTGGTGGGCACCTTGTTTATCATCCCCTTCATCCTGGGCTATACCTTCTGGAGCTACTACGTATTCCGCGGCAAGGTGACCCATGAAGACGGCTATCACTAGTGCCCCGCAGGAGACTCCGGCAATGACAGGCAAAGACAGTCTTCACCCACCGTCCCGGGACGAGAAGAAGCCGCTCTGGCAGCGCCTGGGCTGGCTGGTACTGATCTGGTGTGGCAGCGTCGCGGCACTGGCGATCGTCGCCGGGCTGATGCGCATGTTCATGAGCGCGGCAGGCCTCAGTACGCACTGACACGCCCCAATCCCATCCCGCTGCCCGGCAGCGGTTTCACACCCCTCTTCGGAGGGGTTTTTTATTTGCGCGCTTTAAGGATCACGAACTTGGGCGTGGTCGCCACTTGTTCGACGCCTCGGAACAGGCGCGCCAACTTGCTGTGATAACCCAAGTGGCGATTGCCGACGATATACAGCGCCCCCCCGACTACGAGGGCTTCACGGGCTTGTTGAAACATTCGCCAGGCGAGGAAGTCGCCAACCACCTGTTGCTGATGGAAGGGTGGATTGCACAGCACAACGTCCAGCGATTGGGCAGGCTGAGCGGCCAGGCCATCCCCGGCCTGAATGTCCACTTCACGTTCGCCGAGCGCTGCGTGCCAGTTTTCGCTGGCCGACTGCACGGCCATGTACGACTCATCGACCAGCGTGTAATGCGCCTGGGGGTTTTGCAGTGCACTGGCAATCGCCAGCACGCCATTGCCGCAGCCAAGGTCGGCGACGCGGGCATTGCCGAGGTTGCGCGGCAAATGCGGGAGGAAGGCGCGGGTGCCGATGTCCAGCCCTTCGCGGCAGAACACGTTGGCATGGTTGAGCAGTTCGATGGCTGGCTCATCGAGGCGGTAGCGGCTGGGGTAGGGTGACACCGCCGCTGCCCGGGGTTCAGCGCGGGCAGTCAGCAACCGGGCCTTTTTCTCGGCCAGGGAGGCCTGTACCGGGCCGATGTATTTTTCCAGCAGATCGCCCGCCGCGCGAGGCAGGTGCTTGATCATCGCCCCGGCGATGACTTGGGCATCGGCGGCCAGATGACCTTGCAGGCGGATCAACTGCTCCTCCAGCAAAGCCAGGGTTTTCGGCACCCGGATCAGCACCCGGTCGAACAGGCCTTGCCACTGGGTGCTGGCCGGTATCACGGTGACCGCATCGAACGGTTGCCCGTTGCGCACCAGGTTCTTTTCCAGCGCCAGGGTGCCGAGAAAGGAGTCGCTGCTGCTGACCACGACCATATGCCGATTGAGGCTGATCGCCAGCGCTCCGAAGTTGTCGTTGAGAATCAGGACCCGGCAGGTGGCAGGAAGATTCTGTTCAGCGATGTACTTGAGCAGGTACTCATCGGCTGCATCGAAGGCCTGCAATGGCTCGTTGGCCTGCTCTGGCTGGCGGAGGAGGTCGAGTTCGGCGAACGGACTGGTCAACAGGGGCATGGGGCGAGGACTCTGGCTGATCGGCTCTTTTTTACGCAAGTCTCGCAGGGTTGGAACTCGCAGAACAGACGCTAACGGATGAGGGGGCAGCAACCGCCGTTGGCTGCTGAGGGTGCGCAGCGATTCTACGTTCTTTTTTTGATGATTGCTGCGTCAGAACAGGCCGTTGATGGCTGCCTGGATGACCGCGCTCGTTCGGTTGGGGGCGTTCAGCTTGTCCATGGCGCTTTTGACGTGGAAGCTTACGGTACGCTCGGACACCTTTAGAATACCTGCGATCTCATGGGCTTTCTTGCCTTCGGCCGACCAGCGCAATACTTCGATTTCACGATCGGTCAATTGACGCGCCTTTTCCTGCGGGTCAACGGGTTTTTCGCCGATCACCGTATGCAGCAGGTTGCATAGCCAGTAGGTCTGGCCGGCTTTTTCATAGAGCTCGCCAATGCTCACTTCATCGTGGCTTCTGCCGACGCTGAGCATACTGGCCCGGCCACGATGATCGTGCGCCGAAAGCCCCCAACCATGGCGAAGGCCATGGGATCTGGCTTCTTCCCAGAACTCGGGAGTCTCTTCGAACACTTTGTCGCTCCACAGAATAGGCAACATCGATGAAAGACAATGTGCAACTGTGGGATCAACGGTTACATAGTTTTCCTGCTTATAGCGCTGGCTCCATTCATTTGGATAGTTGCTGAGCATGATGATCTTCGGCTGCATGGTTGCAACAGGGGTGCGCATGCCGAACGATAAAAACTCGAAGTCCAGTTGCTGTGCCATCGACATGGCGGTGAGTAGAATCTTTCCTTCGTCCTCCTCTTTCAGCAACTGATCAAGTTGTTCTTCTTTCCACAACTCCATTTTTTAACGCCTCCAATGTACATGGCGCGATCAGTGCCGAAGGGTGGTGTCAATACGCCATCAGCAATAAGACGTGACCAATGAATGCAGAGTGTAGGAAAATTCTGCAAAAAAAGGTGAGTTTTTTTGATTCTTGTCAACAGATCATTAAATTTCAACGGGATATAAATGAGAATGTTGGGCGGGTGAAAGCTGTCGGGAAGCTGACGGTAAGCTGTCGGACAGCAATATTGTCGGACAATAACTTTAATTCTTGTTCATTGGCTCCGTTAAGGCTCAATGGAGCATTTAAACAGTTAGTTTATTTTTGTCCGGTACTTACAAGTATCTTTCATTCCAGCCAGACTAATGTTCTTGCCGTTTTTGTAGATAAGCCGGCTGAACCGCCGATATCACTACAAACCATCGGTGTTTATCACCGGCTGTTTGCGCCACACTGTACCCATCTGTTCAATGGAGCCAGCCATGACTGCCAGCGCCCAGAAGTACACCCGCCAGACCCTGCTCGACGTTCAGCCCCTGACTCCTGGCCTGTTTACCCTGCGTACGACCCGTGATCCGGGCTTTCGCTTTCGGGCCGGACAGTTTGCCCGCCTGGGTGTGACCAAGGCCGATGGCAGTGTGGTCTGGCGCGCTTATTCGATGGTGTCTTCGCCGTTTGACGAGTATCTGGACTTTTTCTCGGTCGTGGTTCCCGGCGGCGAGTTCACCACCCAATTGAGCCGCTTGCGTGAGGGCGATAGCCTGCTGGTCGATCGGCAAGCCTTCGGTTATCTGACCCTGGACCGCTTTGTCGATGGCCGAGATCTCTGGTTGATGGCCACGGGAACCGGTATCGCACCCTTTCTGTCGCTCCTGCAGGATTTCGACGTCTGGGAGAAATTCGAGCGGATCAAACTCGTCTATTCCGTCCGTGAGGCCAGAGATGTGGCGTACCCGGATTTGATTGCCGGTTTGACCCAGCGTGATTACCTGCGTGAACACGCTGGCAAGTTACAGTTCATACCCATTGTGACGCGCGAACAGCACCCAGGCACCTTGCAAGGGCGTATCACGCAGTTGATCGCCAATGGCGACCTGGAAAAGGCCGCAGGCCTGGAACTGACCCCCGAACATTCCAGAGTCATGCTTTGCGGTAACCCGCAGATGATCGATGACACGCGTCAGTTGCTCAAACAACGCGGCATGCAATTGAGTTTGAGCCGTCGTCCGGGTCAAGTTGCGGTAGAAAACTACTGGTAACCCATAAAACACGGCGCCCTGAAAGCGCCGTTGCTACTGACGCGATCAACTCAGGGGTCGATTATTCTGTGCCTTGAGCAGATCGCGGATCTCGCTCAGCAGTTCTTCTTCCGTACTGGGCACCGGCGGCAGGCTTGGCGCAACGGCCTCTTCGCGCTTGAGTTTATTGATGACTTTCACGCCCATGAAGATCGCTAAGGCAACAATGAGGAAATCAATGATGGTCTGGATGAACTTGCCATAGGCAATTACTACCGCAGGTATTTCCCCTTCAGCGGCTTTGAGGGTTATGACCAGGTCAGTGAAGTCTACTCCGCCGATCAAAACACCCAATGGCGGCATCACCAGGTCGCCGACAAAGGACGAAACGATCTTGCCGAATGCTGCGCCGATGATGATACCGACAGCCATGTCGACCACGTTACCTTTGACCGCGAAGGCTTTGAACTCACTTAGCACGCCCATGGTTTATTCCTTGTAACAGATGAGATTGGTCAGCGCAGTGTAATTCAGGTATGGGCTTTATGCTCTACGCTGCTGCAACCAACTTCACTTACATGGAATAGTTTTGACGTATTGTTTTGCACTTGGCCGGGGCTTGCGCATCACGCTTGGCACCCTTTGCACGACAGTCATCGGCTATGATGGGGGCTTTTGCAGGCAGGTATCCAGATGGCCAAGGCCAAGCGCATGTACGGCTGCACCGAGTGCGGCGCGACCTTTCCCAAGTGGGCAGGGCAGTGCGGCGAATGCGGGGCCTGGAACACCCTGGTCGAGACCGTGATTGAAAGCGGCGCAGCAGCACCGCCCAGCGGCCGTACGGGTTGGGCGGGGCAGCAGGCCCAGATCAAGACCCTGGCTGAAGTCAGCATCGAGGAAATCCCGCGTTTCTCGACGGCCAGTGCCGAACTCGATCGAGTGCTGGGTGGCGGCCTGGTCGACGGCTCGGTCGTGCTCATTGGCGGCGACCCCGGCATCGGCAAGTCGACCATCCTGCTGCAAACCTTGTGCAACATCGCCATTGGCATGCCGGCGCTGTACGTTACCGGCGAAGAGTCGCAGCAGCAGGTCGCCATGCGTGCTCGCCGGCTGGGCCTTCCCCAGGACCAGCTGCGCGTCATGACCGAGACCTGCATCGAGAGCATCATCGCCACTGCCAAGGTCGAACAGCCCAAGGTCATGGTGATCGACTCCATCCAGACCATCTTCACCGAGCAACTGCAGTCCGCGCCGGGCGGTGTCTCCCAGGTGCGCGAAAGCGCGGCCTTGCTGGTGCGTTATGCCAAGCAAAGCGGCACGGCGATCTTTCTGGTGGGGCACGTGACCAAGGAGGGTTCGCTGGCAGGTCCCCGGGTACTGGAGCATATGGTCGATACCGTGCTCTATTTCGAAGGCGAGTCCGATGGTCGCCTGCGTTTGCTGCGGGCGGTCAAGAATCGTTTTGGCGCGGTCAACGAGTTGGGTGTGTTCGGCATGACCGACAAGGGGCTCAAGGAAGTCTCCAACCCTTCGGCAATTTTCCTCAATCGTGCCCAGGAAGAAGTGCCCGGCAGTGTCGTCATGGCCACCTGGGAGGGTACCCGGCCGATGCTGGTGGAGGTTCAGGCGCTGGTCGACGACAGCCACTTGTCCAACCCGCGTCGGGTCACCCTTGGCCTGGACCCGAACCGGCTGGCCATGCTGCTGGCCGTACTGCATCGGCACGGCGGGATTCCAACCCACGATCAGGATGTGTTCCTCAACGTCGTCGGCGGGGTCAAGGTGCTGGAAACAGCCTCGGACCTGGCCTTGATGGCGGCGATCATGTCCAGCTTGCGTAACCGGCCATTGGCCCATGGCTTGCTGGTATTTGGTGAGGTCGGCCTGTCTGGGGAGGTTCGCCCGGTACCCAGCGGTCAGGAGCGCTTGAAGGAGGCCGCCAAGCACGGCTTCAAGCGCGCCATCGTGCCCAAGGGCAATGCGCCCAAGGAGGCGCCTGCAGGCTTGCAGGTGATTGCGGTTACGCGCCTGGAACAGGCCCTGGATGCGTTGTTCGACTAGTTGAATGAAACGGCAGGGCCGGCGCCGGGATAGCGCCGGCCCTTGTTCAGGCAGGTCGGGTTCAGTGCTCCGAAGCCCCGGCCACCTCGAGCGGCCGCTTGCTCTGCCCTGATGCGTGGGAACTATCGTTGGTCAACGGAATTTCCTTGCCGTCGATGTCATACAACTTGCCGTCCTGGAAGTAGTCGCCATCGTGCAGAGCGGCGATATCCTGCACCCGCAAGGTGCGTTCGGAAGCTGCCACGAACACCGATTGCTGGTCCGAGTTGCCCGTGGTGAAGTGGTTGAACGCCAGGTTCAACAGGATCGCCATGATGGCTGCCGAGCTGATGCCCGAGTGGAAGATGGTGCCGAACCAGGTTGGGAAGTGGTCGTAGAAGTTCGGTGCGGCGATCGGGATCATGCCGAAACCCAGGGACGCGGCGACGATGATCAGGTTCATGTTGTTGCGGTAGTCGACTTTCGACAGGGTACGGATGCCGCTGGCGGCCACAGTGCCGAACAGTACGATACCGGCGCCACCGAGCACCGAGGTCGGTACGGCGGCAATGACCCGGCCCATCACCGGCAACAGGCCGAGCACGACCAGAAAGACCCCGCCGGTGGCAACCACGAAGCGGCTTTTCACGCCCGTCACCGCAACCAGGCCGACGTTCTGGGCAAAGGCGCTCTGGGTGAAGGAGCCGAACACTGGTGCGATCATGCTCGACAGCATGTCGGCGCGCAGCCCGTTGCCCAGGCGCTTGGAATCCACCTTGGTATCGATGATTTCACCGACCGCCAGGATATCGGCCGAGGTTTCCACCAGGGTCACCATGATCACGATGCACATCGAGATGATGGCGGCGATCTGGAAGGTCGGCATGCCAAAGTGGAACGGCGAAGGCATTGCCAGCAGCGGGCCTTCGGCCACTTTGGAGAAGTCGGCCATGCCCAGGGCTACTGCGATCAGCGTGCCGATCACCATCGCCAGAAGGATCGACAGACGCGAAATCGCTGCACTGCCCAGCTTGCTCAGTACCAGCACGATGACGAAGGTGATTGCTGCCAGACCGATGTTGGCCATGCTGCCGAAGTCGGGCGAATGGCTGTTGCCACCCATGACCCAGCGTGCTGCCACGGGCATCAGGGTCAAACCGATGGTGGTAATCACGACGCCCGTTACCAGCGGCGGGAAGAAGCGGATGACGCGCGAGAATATCGGGGTAATCAACAACCCGATCAAGGAAGCCGCCATGACCGAGCCGAGTACCGCCGGCATGCCGCCGCCATTGCTGAGGATTGCCCCCATGGTTGCCACGCCGGCAAAGGAAACGCCCTGTACCAGCGGCAACTGACAGCCGAAGAAGGGAATACCGATTGTTTGCAGCAGGGTCGCCAGGCCACCGGCGAACAAGGATGCAGCGATTAACAGACCGATGTCGGCGGGTGCCAGGCCTGCAGCCTGACCGAGAATGAGCGGCACCGCGACAATGCCGCCATACATGGTCAGAACGTGTTGCAGGCCGTAAGCCATATTGGCGCCAATACCGAGGTTTTCGTCTTCAGGGCGTTGCTCCGCAGACGTGGTAGCGGTGGACGTTTTCATGGAGATGGCATCTCGATTTATTGTTGTGGGCGTACTGTAGACAACAACCAGGATGATTGGCTACTAAATTGTATACAAGATTTTAGATTCATTGGAATTAAGCCTCTAGCACGCGGCTTTTGGCGAATTCGTCGCGCAGCCGAATGCCTCTTCGCTTTCAAAAGCAAGATTCGGTCCAATGGGGAGAAGGCGGGATCTGGCGGTGGCGTGCACTATGGCGATGAGGCGTTGAAGGTATCGGCACCACGCTTGTGCCGGGGGTGACTGGACAGCCTTACACTTCGATCAATGAACCCAGTTCCCGCTCAAGTTCGGCCGGATCGCCAAGGTTCAATTCGACCAGCCTGCGCAAGTGGCTGATCGATTCGAGGTCGATATGCAGGCAGGCGAATCCCAATTGGCCGTTATTGTCGTGGCTGAGTTGGACTTCCATTCGTACGTCAACCTGTTCGCTCAGATGAACGTCCACAAAAAATGGTTCTGCAGGATCGCCCAGCCAAGGTGAGGGCCGACCGATCAGCAGGCCCTTGAGCGACAGATCGACCAGCTTCACCGGCCAGACATTTTCGCCCTGGCTCAGCTCGGTCCGGGCATCGAAGGCGATACGCTTGAAATGACGGCGTTCGGCATGGAATTCGGTCATGTTTCTGTCCCTTCTGCAAGAAAACTGACTATAGCTCAGGCACTTGTCTTGTCACTTGCCAAGCCGCACCCACGAGCGGATAAGAGTGCGATGAGAAAATGTTCGATGAGGGCTCTAGACCAATGTTGGGGTGGCCTTTCCCGCCAGTCTCGCTAGACTCCTAGGGCTGTCTTTCGTATCCACTCGGCTGGAATCAAAAAATGAAAAACAATAATAGCCCGCTACGCCATATACCCTGGCTGGTGCTGGCAGTCATAGGGGCGTGCGCTCTGGGTGTGGTGGCCCTGCGTCGAGGCGAGGCGATCAACGCCTTGTGGATCGTGGTAGCGGCGATTGCCATCTACCTGGTCGCGTACCGCTATTACAGTCTGTTCATCGCCACGCGCGTGATGGAACTCGATCCTCGTCGGGCAACGCCTGCGGTGCGCAACAACGACGGTCTGGACTATGTGCCGACCAACAAGCATATTCTCTTCGGTCACCATTTTGCCGCGATTGCCGGTGCCGGGCCCTTGGTCGGGCCGGTCCTGGCCGCACAAATGGGCTATCTGCCGGGTACGCTCTGGCTGATTGCCGGTGTGGTGCTGGCCGGTGCGGTGCAGGACTTCATGGTCCTGTTCCTGTCGACGCGTCGCAACGGCCGCTCGCTGGGCGACATGGTCCGCGAAGAAATGGGCCGCATCCCCGGCACCATCGCGCTGTTTGGCTGCTTCCTGATCATGATCATCATCCTCGCGGTGCTGGCGCTGATCGTGGTCAAGGCCCTGGCCGAAAGCCCGTGGGGGATATTCACCGTGATGGCGACCATCCCGATCGCGATGTTCATGGGCATTTACATGCGCTACATCCGCCCGGGACGCATCGGCGAGATCTCGATTGTCGGGGTGCTCCTGCTGCTGGGCTCGATCTGGCTTGGGGGCCAGATCGCAGCTGATCCTGTGTGGGCCAAGGCCTTCACCTTCACCGGCATCCAGATCACCTGGATGCTGGTCGGCTATGGCTTCGTCGCGGCAGTGCTGCCGGTCTGGCTGGTACTGGCGCCGCGCGATTACCTGTCCACTTTCCTCAAGATCGGTACCATCGTCGCTTTGGCGATCGGTATCCTGATCACCATGCCCGAGCTGAAAATGCCGGCGCTGACCCAATTCACCGACGGTACGGGCCCGGTCTGGAAAGGTGGCCTGTTCCCGTTCCTGTTCATCACCATTGCCTGTGGTGCGGTGTCCGGTTTCCACGCGCTGATCTCTTCCGGGACCACGCCGAAACTGCTGGATAACGAAACCAACGCCCGTTACATCGGCTACGGCGGCATGCTGATGGAGTCCTTCGTGGCCATCATGGCCATGGTCGCGGCTTCGGTGATCGAGCCTGGCGTGTACTTCGCGATGAACAGCCCGCCTGCCATCGTCGGTAGCGATGTGGCTTCGGTTGCCCAGGCCGTCAGCAGCTGGGGTTTTGCCATTACTCCTGAAGCCCTGCAAACGGTGGCCAAGGACATCGGTGAAACCACCATCCTGGCCCGTGCCGGCGGTGCGCCGACCCTGGCGGTGGGGATCGCGCAGATCCTGCACCACGTTCTGCCGGGTGAAAACACCATGGCGTTCTGGTACCACTTCGCGATCCTGTTCGAAGCGCTGTTCATCCTGACTGCTGTAGACGCCGGTACTCGTGCCGGGCGCTTCATGCTGCAGGATTTGCTCGGCTCGTTCGTGCCGGCACTCAAGCGTACCGAGTCGTGGACGGCCAACCTGATCGCCACCGCCGGCTGTGTGGCCATGTGGGGTTACCTGCTGTACCAGGGCGTGATCGACCCGCTGGGTGGCATCAACACCTTGTGGCCGCTGTTCGGTATCTCCAACCAGATGCTGGCCGGTATCGCGCTGATGCTGGCGACTGTCGTACTGATCAAAATGAAACGCCAACGCTACGTCTGGGTCACCATGTTGCCAGCCGTGTGGCTGCTGATCTGCACCACCACCGCAGGTTTCATCAAGCTGTTCGATCCTAACCCGGCGGTCGGCTTCCTCGCGTTGGCGGACAAATACAGCGCAGCGTTGCAGGCAGGGCAGGTGCTTGCACCGGCCAAGAACATCGATCAGATGCAGCACGTGATCTACAACGCCTACACCAATGCGACGTTGACCGGGCTGTTCCTGTTCGTGGTCTTCAGTATTCTGTTCTATGCCTTGAAGGTCGGTGTTTCGTCCTGGGGCAGCAAGGAACGCACCGACAAGGAAACGCCGTTCCAGGCGGTTCCAGATGCGTAAAACCAGAGGGTTGCAAACATGTTCAATGACCTGAGTCGCCTCGGTAAATACCTCGGTCAGGCCGCGCGCCTGATGGTCGGTATGCCCGACTACGACAACTACGTCGAGCATATGCAAACCAGGCATCCGGACAAGCCGCTGATGACGTACGAGGAGTTCTTCCGCGAACGTCAGGAGGCGCGTTACGGTGGTGGCAAGGGGTCTCCTCGCTGCTGCTGATTGACCCGTTGAAACGATGAACCTCGCGCCACGCTTGTCGTGGCGCGTGGCATTTTGGAGTATCCAATGAGTGTGTTGAACCCTATTCCCGTCACCATCCTTAGCGGCTTTCTCGGCGCGGGCAAAACCACGCTGTTGCGTCATCTGCTCAAGGCCGAGCACGGCTTGAAAATCGCCGTGATCGAGAACGAATTCAGCGACGCCGGTATCGACACGCAGTTGCTGGGTGACGAACCGGTGCAGGTGGTGACGCTGGCCAATGGCTGCGTCTGCTGCACCATTCACACCGATCTGACCAAGGCGCTATTCTTGCTGTTGGAGCGGCTCGATAGCGGTGAAATCGCCTTCGACCGCCTGGTAATCGAATGCACCGGCCTGGCCGACCCGGCCCCGGTGGCGCAAACCTTCTTCATTGATGAAGAACTGCGCGAGCGCTACATCCTCGACGGCATCATTACCCTGGTCGATGCCGCCCATGCCGATACTCACCTGAGCCAGACCATCGCCCAGGCGCAGGTTGGTTTTGCCGATCGCTTGCTGGTGAGCAAGACCGATCTGGTCGACAAGGCCACCTTTGATGCCTTGAGCGAGCGCCTGACGCGCATCAACCGGCGTGCGCCGATTCGCATCGTGGACCATGGCAAGATCGACCTGGCTGAACTGCTCGATGTGCGTGGCTTCAATCTCAATGATGACCTGGGCGGCGGCCTGTCGTTGCGTCCGGTGAGCAAGGCACCTTCGCTGGATCGGATTTCCAGCCTGGTGCTACGAACTGAACAGCCGCTGGATATCGACAAGCTCAGCGAGTTCATGAATGAACTGCTGGAAGCGCATGGCAAGCAATTGCTGCGTTACAAGGGGGTGTTGAATATTGCTGGCGAACCGCGACGGCTGGTGTTTCAGGGGGTGTTGAAGTTGTATGGCTTCGATTGGGATACCGAGTGGGCCGAGGATGAAGCGCGGGAAAGTGTGATGGTGTTTATTGCCGATGAGTTGCCGGAGGAGAAAATTCGGGCGGGGTTTGCTGGTCTTGTTTAGGCTTTAGGGCCTCATCGCGGGCAAGCCCGCTCCTACAGGCACCGTGCCCCCTTGTAGGAGCGGGCTTGCCCGCGATGAGGCCCTAAAGGGCACCACAATAAAAAAGCCCGGCTCAAGAGCCGGGCTTTTTTATTTCAACCAACCGCTATCAAGCACCGTATACCGGCAGCTTGGCGCAGATAGCCTTGACCTTTTCACGAACGGCGTCGATCACCGCTTCGTTGTTCAGGTCGGCCAGGATGTCGCAGATCCAGCCAGCCAGTTCCTTGCACTCGGCTTCTTTGAAGCCGCGAGTGGTCACGGCTGGAGTGCCGAAACGCAGGCCGGAGGTCACGAACGGGGAGCGTGGGTCGTTCGGCACCGAGTTCTTGTTGACGGTGATGAAGGCACGACCCAGGGCAGCGTCGGCGTCTTTACCGGAGATTTCCTGCTTGATCAGCGAGAGCAGGAACAGGTGGTTCTGGGTACCGCCGGAAACCACGTCGTAACCGCGCTCGATGAACACGCCGGCCATGGCCTGGGCGTTTTTCACCACTTGTTGCTGGTAAGCCTTGAACTCAGGCTGCAGCGCTTCCTTGAAGCATACGGCCTTGGCCGCGATCACGTGCTCCAGCGGGCCGCCCTGGGCGCCCGGGAATACGGCGGAGTTCAGCTTCTTCTCGATGTCGGCGTTGGCGCGAGCCAGGATCAGGCCGCCACGTGGACCGCGCAGGGTCTTGTGGGTGGTGGTGGTCACCACGTCAGCGAATGGCACCGGGTTCGGGTACACACCAGCGGCGACCAGACCGGCTACGTGAGCCATGTCGACGAACAGGTAAGCGCCAACCTTGTCAGCGATAGCGCGGAAGCGTGGGAAATCCAGCACTTGCGAGTAGGCAGAGAAGCCGGCCACGATCATTTTCGGCTTGTGCTCGACCGCCAGGCGCTCAACTTCGTCGTAGTCGATCAGGCCATTGCTGTCGATGCCGTACTGAACAGCGTTGTACAATTTGCCCGAAGAGGAAACGCTGGCGCCGTGGGTCAGGTGACCGCCGTGGGCCAGGCTCATGCCCAGGAGGGTGTCGCCGGCTTGCAGCAGGGCCAGGTAAACGGCGCTGTTGGCCTGGGAGCCAGCGTGTGGCTGGACGTTGGCGTAGTCGGCGCCGAACAGCTCCTTGGCACGGTCGATGGCCAGTTGCTCAACCACGTCGACGTATTCGCAGCCGCCGTAGTAACGCTTGCCTGGGTAGCCTTCGGCGTACTTGTTGGTCAGCACGGAGCCCTGGGCTTCCATGACGGCTGGGCTGGTGTAGTTTTCCGAGGCGATCAGCTCGATATGCTCTTCCTGGCGCTGAGCTTCTTGCTCCATAGCGGCAAAGAGATCGGCGTCGTACTTGGCGAGTGTCAAATCACGGCTGAACATGGCGGTCCTCAAGGATCGGGCAGAAAAGGGGGGCATTCTAACCCATCGGGTTTTATCTGGCATATGAAAGGACATCATGTCGCAGACAAGTGGCCTTCATTTGCTCGGGCCACTACCTGACATGACATGGAATGCTTCTGATAGGAGCGGCCCTTCGCGACCAGGGTCGCTCCTGCGGGGGCAGGTTCGATTATTCAAGTATAAACAACGCTTCATTACTGAACTGCGCCTCGAACCGGTCGGCCGTCATCGGTCGACCGAACAGATACCCTTGCACTTCGTCGCAACCATGCTCGCGCAGGAAGTCGAGTTGCTCCTGGGTTTCCACGCCTTCGGCAATGACAGCCAGGTTCAGGCTGTGGGCCATGGCAATGATCGCGCGGGCAATCTGCGCATCCTGTTCGCCTTCGGGCAGGCCGTCGACGAAGGTGCGGTCGATCTTCAGCACATCGATGGGGAACTGTTTGAGGTAGTTGAGCGAGGAATAGCCGGTGCCGAAGTCATCGACGGCGATGCTCAGGCCCAGGAACTTCAGGCTGTCGAGAATCTGCATGGCTTCGTTGACTTCGCGCATCAGGATACTTTCGGTCAATTCCAGCTCCAGGCACCCCGGCGGCAAGCCGGTGTCCCTGAGAGTGGTGGCGATGCGCGTACCCAATTGCCCGTCGGAGAACTGCCGGGCCGAAATATTCACCGACACCTTCGGTACCCGCACCTTGGCCTGCTGCCAGGCCTTGAGCTGGCGACAGGCTTCGCTGAGCACCCAGTCGCCGACATCGACCACCAGCCCGAGCTCTTCGAGCACCGGGATGAACTCCCCCGGCGGAACCAGCCCACGACGTGGGTGACGCCAGCGCAACAGGGCTTCGGCGCCGGTCAGGCGCTTGCCGTCGCCGCTGAACTGCGGTTGGTAATAGAGGATGAACTCTTGCTGCTCCAGGGCATGGCGCAGGTCGCTTTCCAGCTCCAGGCGCTCCAGGGCGCTGGCGTTCATATCGGCCTGGTAGAACTGGAAGTTGTTCTTGCCGCGCTCCTTGGCGTGGTACATCGCCGTGTCGGCGTTTTTCATCAACTGGCTCAGCTCGCTGCCGTCCTGGGGGCTGAGGGCAATGCCGATACTGGCGGTGACAAAGAACTCACGGCTCTCCAGCACGAAGGGTATGACCAGGCTGGCGAGGATTTGCTCGGCCACATGGATGGCGCGGTTCAGGGCCATTTCCCGGGTTGCGCGCGGTTGCAGCAAGAGGGTGAACTCGTCGCCGCCCATCCGCGCCACGGTGTCGTCTTCATGGACGCAGTCGAGCAGGCGTGTAGCCATGTCCTTGAGCATGCGATCGCCGGCCGCGTGGCCGAGCGAGTCGTTGATCGGCTTGAACCGGTCCAGGTCGAGGAACATCAGTACCACCCAGGACTTCTGCCGCTCAGCGTGTTGCAGCGCCGTGTGCAGGCGGTCCTGGAACAGGGTGCGATTGGGCAGGTGGGTCAAGGCATCGTAGTAGGCCAGGCGATGAATGCGTTGTTCGCTGGCCTTGCGCTCGCTGATGTCGCTGAAGAAGCACACGTAGCTGGCCAGGTCACCTTCGTCGTCGAACACGGCCGTTATCCCGACCCAGGCCGGGTAGTGCTCGCCATTGCGGCGCTTGAGCCAGACCTCGCCTTCCCAGCTGCCGCGCTGATGCAGTTGCCGGAGCACGTAGCGCAAGTGGGCTTCCTGCTGGTCATCGACAGTGAGCATGTTCGGCAGTTGGTCGAGCACCTGGGCGACGGCGTAACCACTGACCCGGCTGAAGGCTTCGTTGGCCTGGACGATATACCCGGCCGGATCGGTGATCAGAATGGCCGAGGTCGAGTGCTCGAACACCGTGGCGGCCATGCGCAGGTCTTTTTCCGCGCGGCGTTGCTGGCTGATGTCGCGGCCAACGCCGAGGATGCCCTCGAAGCTGTCATGTTCGTCCCAGACCAGGACCAGGCGCAGTTCGATCGGGATCTTGCGGCCATCGGCGCGCAGGCAGTCGAAGAGAAACAGCTGGGTCGGCACCTCATTGCGCAGCGCCGCCAGTTGTTCCGGGTCGCCCAGTGCTCGATAGATGCGCTCGATCAGTGCATGGATACCCGTCAGCTGTGCCGGGTTGGCGATGGTGGTCTGCCAGCCGTTGTCGAAAATCCAGTCGGCCCGATAACCGAGCACGGCCTGTACCGAAGGGCTGACGTAATTGAGTTGCAGGGCGTTGTCGGTGGAGAAGATCACATCGCTGATGCTCTCGGCGAGCATGCGGTAACGCTGCTCGCTGTCGCGTAGCGACTCGCTGGCCTCGATCTGGTCGGTGACATCCTTGGCCACGCCGATGATGCGGGTCACCTGGCCACCGTTGTCTCGCGCCAGGGCCTGCTCGCGGATATCGAAACGCCGCCAGCTCCGGTCGCTGTGACGAAAGCGTAGTTGGCATTGGAGCAGTTGCACGTGGCCACTGACGCGTTGCTGCTGGCGGATCCTGTGGTAGTGCTCGGCATCTTCAGGGTGCAGCAGGATCTCCCAGAAGTACTCGCCCATCTGTTGCAGTTCGTTGCGGTCGTAACCCAGTGTCTGCCCCAGATGATGGTTGCTGAAGATCATTCGCTGGCTGAGGACGTCCTGCACATATAAGTGATCGGGTACGGTGCGTACCACGTCCGACCAGAAGCCTTCCCGTTCGAGCAGTGACAGTTCGACCCGTTTGCGGCTGGTGATGTCGCTGATGCTGAGGATGACTGCCCGGTAATCGCAGCGATCTTCGGGGAACCGGACCATCAGCCAGAGATGTTGGTCATGGCCGTGGGCATCATGGAGCTTGATCTCGAGCTCCAGTTGGTTCTGGCGAGCGAGCAGGGCTTCGATCAACTGATAGCCGATGTCGCCGACGTCAAGGGGGTTGCCTTGGAGCAGAGACTTCCAGGCGCCCTCGCAGGAATCCACGGCCAGCAATTGCAATGCCACCTGATTGACCTCGGTGATCTTCACCTCGCGCAGCAAGCCGCTGTGCTGGTCAGGGTTGGCCTGTAGCCAGCGGTCGAGGTCCCCGCTCGATTGCAACCGGTTGCGTTCAAGGAAATCCGGCAGGCGGGAGAGATCCAGTACGCAAAGGGCAACGCCCGTCCCTTCGAAGATATCCTGATAACGCCGTCGTCCTTCATGCAGGGCTCGCTGGCGCTTGCGGATACTCAATAGCGCCAGCAATGGCAGCATCGCACACAGCAATCCGAACACGCATTTGCCGATGAGCGCCGGCAGCAATTGCTGGCGGGTCTGACTGACGTCGAACAGGCTGCGCAATTGCCAATCGCTGTTTATCAGCGTCGAGACGAGGACACTTTGATCCTGCTCATCGGTTGCAAGACTTGGGGCTGTTGGGTACCCCTCGTTGCTGCGGCTGACGACAGTGAGGCTTTGATGGTTTTCCAGTAACCACTTGGGTGTGGCGTCGTGTTTGTTCCCACGACTCAAGCGCGTGTAGAAGCTCGGGCCCAGCCGCAGCAACCAGTAACCGTTCGTCGCTTCGCCGGGTTGGCGTAGCAATAAGTAGATCAGTGAGCCATCGTCGGCATTGCTGTAGTAGTAAGGCTGGCCGGCACTGCGTTGAATGAGGCTGCTCATGGCAATGCTATCGGGGCTGCCGGGCAGGCTATCGCCGAGAATGCGAGATTTGCCGTCGATCCAGGCCAGGCTGCGCAACTCGGGAAACGCCTTGTGCAGTGCCTCGAACCGTAACTTGAACCCGTCAGGCGTGGTGCTCTGCGCTGGTGCAATGACCTGGCTTGATGCGAGTTGCGCGTTCAGGGCCATGTTCAGGCCCATGTGCTCGGCCAGGTTGATCGTTTGATCGATACGCTGCTGGCGCTGGTCGGCCTGGGTCTGGCGGAACTGGTCAATGACTTGCCAGAACAACAACGCAAGCAGCAGCAACACCAGCACGGCCAGCGCGCCTTTCAACGAGCCACGCAATGGCGAGCCGGTCGCGTTGCCTGGAGTGCGCAAGGATGACGGTTGAGTGGATTTGGTCAAACTGTGATCCTGCGGTATGACTGGCTGTGGCAGGTAGTATCGAGTTCGCCGCCGCCGGGGGGGCGCCCTGGGCGTAACGCTATGGCGCACTATATGATGCCGGACGCCCGAAGGGCGGCTAGCATGCCCTGAAGCGTGGCAAAGTGCCAGCGCAGTTCGTCGGCCAGTTTGCCCTGTCCCGCGCATTCCGGTAGCTTTGCCCTTCACGCGGGAGCTCCAGCTCCCAGGACCTGTCTCGCGCATTCTTCATCTGTCACTGACGCTAGGTTTTCCATGGCTCAATACGTATTCACCATGCATCGGCTGAGCAAAGTTGTTCCGCCGAAGCGGGAAATTTTGAAAAACATCTCCTTGTCTTTCTTCCCGGGCGCCAAGATCGGCGTACTCGGCCTGAACGGTTCGGGTAAATCCACGCTGCTGAAAATCATGGCGGGCGTCGACTCCGAGTTCGACGGCGAAGCCCGGCCGATGCCGGAACTGAATGTCGGCTACCTGCCGCAAGAGCCGCAACTGGATCCGGCCAAGACGGTCCGCGAAGTCGTCGAAGAGGCGGTCAGCGTGATCAAGGATGCCCAGGCGCGCCTGGACGAAGTCTATGCCGCCTACGCCGACCCGGATGCCGACTTCGACAAGCTGGCTTCCGAGCAGGCCAAGCTCGAGGCCATCCTGCAGGCAAGCGACGGTCACAACCTGGAGCGCCAGCTGGAAGTCGCGGCCGATGCGCTGCGTCTGCCGGCCTGGGAAGCCAGGGTCGAACACCTGTCCGGTGGCGAGAAGCGCCGGGTTGCCCTGTGCCGCCTGCTGCTGTCGGCCCCGGACATGCTGCTGCTCGACGAACCGACCAACCACCTGGACGCCGACTCGGTGGCCTGGCTGGAACACTTCCTCCACGACTTCCCGGGCACCGTGGTTGCAATTACCCACGACCGGTACTTCCTGGACAACGTCGCCGGCTGGATTCTCGAACTTGACCGCGGCGCCGGTATTCCTTACGAGGGCAACTACTCGGGTTGGCTTGAAGCCAAGTCCGCTCGTCTGGCCCAGGAATCCAAGCAACAAACAGCTCACGAAAAAGCCATGAAGGACGAACTGGAGTGGGTGCGCAAAGGCGCCAAGGCTCGTCAGTCCAAGTCCAAGGCGCGCCTGCAACGCTTCGAAGAAATGCAATCGCAGGAATTCCAGAAGCGCAGCGAAACCAACGAGATCTACATTCCGGCCGGTCCACGCCTGGGTGACAAGGTCATCGAGTTCAAGAACGTCACCAAGGGCTATGGCGATCGCGTGTTGATCGACAACCTGTCGTTCGCGATGCCTAAAGGCGCCATCGTCGGCGTGATCGGCGGTAACGGTGCCGGTAAGTCGACGCTGTTCCGCATGCTGATGGGCAAGGAAACCCCGGACTCGGGCAGCATCGAGATCGGTGAAACCGTGCAACTGGCCTGCGTTGATCAGAGCCGTGACGACCTGGACGGCGGCAAGACCGTATTCCAGCAGATTTCCGACGGTTCCGACCAGATCCGCATCGGCAACTACGAGATCCCGTCGCGCACCTACGTTGGCCGTTTCAACTTCAAGGGCGGCGACCAGCAGAAATTCGTCAAGGACCTCTCGGGTGGTGAACGTGGCCGCCTGCACCTGGCCCTGACCCTGAAAGAGGGCGGCAACGTCCTGCTGCTCGACGAACCGTCCAACGACCTCGACGTCGAAACCCTGCGTTCGCTGGAAGAAGCCTTGCTCGATTTCCCGGGCGCGGCCATTGTGATCTCTCACGATCGGTGGTTCCTGGACCGTGTGGCAACGCACATCCTGGCTTACGAAGACGATTCGCAGGCGGTGTTCTTCGAGGGTAACTACACCGAGTACGAAGCCGATCGCAAGCAGCGTCTTGGCGATGCGGCGTCGCAGCCACACCGTGTGCGGTACAAGAAACTGGCATAAGCCTTCGGGTTTTTTTGCACTGAAACGGGGCCTTTGGGCTCCGTTTTTGTTTGCGCGAAACTCCCCCTGTAGCCGCTGCCGCAGGCTGCGCTGAGGTCCGCAGGACCTCCGGTTTTGGCCGATCTACGCCTGCTTCGCACGCGAGCGCAGCCTGCGGCAGCGGCTACAGGGGCGTGTGATCAGAGTGTATACATTTATACAAATGCACCATTTAATTTCACAAATGCGACACTTCGCACTGTCATAGTGCGATTCGAATTGCTAAAGTTCCGGCAAAATTTCCCTTACGACAATAATTTGCCGAGACCCGTCCATGATCGAATCCGTCGAACACTTCCTCGCTCGCCTGAAAAAGCGCGACCCTGACCAGCCGGAATTCCACCAGGCTGTCGAAGAGGTACTGCGTAGCCTCTGGCCCTTCCTGGAGGCCAATCCGCACTATCTGCAGTCGGGCATTCTCGAGCGCATGGTCGAGCCGGAGCGGGCTTTGGTGTTCCGGGTTTCCTGGGTCGACGACCAGGGCAAGGCCCAGGTCAATCGTGGGTTCCGCATCCAGATGAACAGCGCCATCGGCCCCTACAAGGGCGGCCTGCGTTTCCATCCTTCGGTCAACCTTGGCGTGCTGAAATTCCTCGCCTTCGAGCAGGTCTTCAAGAACTCCCTGACCTCGCTGCCCATGGGCGGCGGCAAGGGCGGTTCGGACTTCGATCCCAAGGGCAAGAGCGATGCCGAGGTGATGCGCTTCTGCCAGGCCTTCATGAGCGAGCTGTACCGGCATATCGGTGCCGATGTCGACGTGCCGGCCGGTGACATCGGCGTCGGTGCGCGTGAAATCGGCTACATGTTCGGCCAGTACAAGCGCCTGGCCAACCAGTTCACCTCGGTACTGACCGGCAAGGGCATGAACTATGGCGGCAGCCTGATTCGCCCGGAAGCCACCGGCTTTGGCTGTGTGTATTTCGCTGAAGAAATGCTCAAGCGCAGCGGTCAGCGGGTCGAGGGCAAGCGCGTAGCGATCTCGGGCTCCGGCAACGTTGCCCAGTACGCGGCGCGCAAGGTCATGGACCTGGGCGGCAATGTAATCTCCCTGTCCGACTCCGAAGGTACACTGTACTGCGAAGCCGGGCTGGACGAAGCGCAGTGGCAAGCACTGATGGAGCTCAAGAACGTCAAGCGCGGACGCATCAGCGAGTTGGCCGAACGCTTTGGCCTGGAATTCCGCGCCGGTGAGCGGCCATGGAACCTGGCCTGCGATATTGCCCTGCCGTGCGCGACCCAGAACGAACTGGATGCCGAAGACGCCCAGGCCCTTCTGCGCAATGGCTGCGTGTGCGTGGCCGAGGGGGCCAACATGCCGACCACCCTGGCGGCCGTGGATATCTTTATCGAGGCCGGCATCCTGTTCGCCCCGGGCAAGGCTTCCAATGCCGGTGGCGTGGCGGTCAGCGGGCTGGAAATGTCGCAGAACGCCATGCGCTTGCTGTGGACGGCCGGTGAAGTGGACAGCAAGCTGCACAACATCATGCAGTCAATCCATCACGCCTGCGTGCATTACGGAGAAGAAAACGGCCGTATCAACTATGTCAAAGGCGCCAACATCGCCGGCTTCGTCAAAGTCGCCGACGCCATGCTGGCCCAGGGTGTGGTTTAAGTCATTCAGGACCCACGGCGATCACTTCAATCAGTTGATCGCCGGCAGGGCGCTTCCATAGCACCTCATCGCCGGGGCTGGCCCCCAACAGTGCGCGGCCCAAAGGCGAGGCCCAGTTGATCAGGCCGCCACTGGCGTCAGCCTGGTCTTCCCCGACCAGCTGCACCCTGCGCTCGACGCCGCTGTCGTCGGCGTAAGTGACCCAACTGCCGATCTGGATCTTTTCGTTGGACGTCGCCGGCGCGACCACCTGCGCGCTTTGCAAGCGCTGATTGAAGTAGCGCAGGTCACGGTCGATGTCGGCCAGGCGTTGCTTGTCGCCCTGTTCGCCCCGTTCAACCTGTTCATTGTGTTGTGCATGCAACTGCGCGACGCGCGCCTGCAGTTGGGCCAGGCCCTCGGCAGTGACGTAATTGGGTTGATCGCTGATGTGCCGTTCCACCGGTGGGTCGGCCTGGTCGGCAGCCAGTTCTTCATTGACGAAAGCACGGCTCATGACAATTCTCCGTTCATGGAGGTTTTGGCCATGCTGACAGGCTTTAAGTTTCATTCAATAGTAGTACCACTTGAGCTCCAGCATCACCTCGTTGATCGGTGAGGTCAGTTGGCTGAACTCACGCTCTGCGCTCAGGCGCAGACCCAGGTTCGACGCCAGTTCCCACTGTTGGTTGAGGCTCAGGCTGCGTCGCACTTCGCCGTTGCTGAAGTAGTCACCCTTGGCTTCCAGGCTCAGGTTGCCCAGTGCATTGCGCCAAAGCAGGCCGGTATTGAAGCCGGCGGCCGGGGCAATGAAGGCGGCGAAATCATTGTTATGTTCGATCCTTGCAGTGCCGAGGGCAAACCCGAGCAGTTCATCAGCCAGCTTCCAGGTGCCGCCGGCGCCGCCGTTGACGTGGGCGACCAGGTTTTCATCGTCGTGCTTGCCTGGTACCCGTTCCAGGCCGCCGGTCACCTGCCAGGACCAGGGCTTCAACAGATCGTTGCGCGGCGTCAGCGAGCGGATGGTCGCCAGGTCGAGCTGCTGGACCTGCCAGTCGTTGCCTTCGTATTGGCGAAGCTTGAGTTGCAGGATCTCGATCTGCGCTCCCAGTGGAAACCCGTAAGCGTTGTCATTGAGGTCGTGATAGGCCATGCGCAGCCCGTACTCGGCGAAGGCGCGGTCATCCCGAGTACCGATGCCCAGTTGCCAGGTGCGCGATTCATGGCCGTCTTCGGGCAGGCCAGGCGGTTCGATCTGCAAGGGCGGTGGCGGATTCTTGTTGATT
Source organism: Pseudomonas sp. LS1212 (assembly GCF_024741815.1). Taxonomy (NCBI): domain Bacteria; kingdom Pseudomonadati; phylum Pseudomonadota; class Gammaproteobacteria; order Pseudomonadales; family Pseudomonadaceae; genus Pseudomonas; species Pseudomonas sp. LS1212. The sequence goes on along the minus strand of NZ_CP102951.1, from coordinate 4,923,432 downwards.
GCGCGCAGCAGCTCGAAGCTGCGCTGGCTGCGTGCCGGATCGCGCTCCTGGCCATTGGCGCGGTAGCGCTCCAGGCGATAGGCAGCATCCTGGATCAAGGCACGGCGCTCGGCGGACAGGGCGGTAAAGGCGGGCGACTGCAATAGCGGGGTGTCGGCGCTGAGGTTCAAAACCCAGGCCTGCTCGCCGTCGCTCAGGGGCTCGGCACGGCTGAGCAGTTCGCGCTCTCGGGAAGGGCGGTAATCGATTTTCTCCACCAGGCCCGATTGCTTCACCGCCTTGACGGTGTCGGTCGGGATTGCCGTGAGCTGGAACTGTGAGGTCAGGTCCAAGCCGGGGCGTGCCACTTGCAGTAACTCGAGCAAACGGTAGGAGCAGTTTTCGTCGAAGAAAAAGTAGTCGAAGCTGATCTGCTTGAGTTCCCAGATGTGCTCGACCATCCGCCCGGTTTCCTCAGGTGTGAGGTTCAGGCGGTATTCCCACAGGTCACGGTTTTCCAGGCTACGGTATTCCGAAAGTTTCTCCTGGTAGGGCACAAGCGCGAACAGGCCCGGGTAGCCGCCCATCAGGCCTTTCCAGGCGTAGAGGATGCTGTTGTCGTTACCTTCGATGTAGGCGCCGAAGTTGATCGCGTAGCTGAGCAGTGCGGTGTTGTCGCGCTGCACATCGGCCTGGTCGATGCGCAGCAGGGTATGGCCGAACATCGACGAGGGGCTGTTGAGATAGGCCGCCGGGAAAATCATCACTGCACTGTGCGGGGAAACATCCTTGTACCACTGGCTGAAGGCCTGGCAGTCCACCGCTGGCAGGTCGCTCAGCTGCAATTGTTCGCGCAGCCAGCGGGTTCGTGCCGGATAGACGCATTGGGCATGCTGGTCGCCGAGGCTGGCCGGGGCATAGAGCGCTTCCAGGGTGGCGCTCAGTTCTTCGCGGGGATGTTGCGCGCCGTCGGCTGCGAGAAAGAACTTCGGGTCATTGACATAGCTGCGCCAGCCACCGAGCTTGCCGGTTTCGTAGTGGCCCAGGGAGATCCAGTAGGGTGAATCGGCCAGTTGCTGTAAACGCGAGTTGTCGACATGAGGGGCAGCATGAAGCGGGGCGCAGGCACAGAGCGCCAGATAGGCAAGGCGTTTAAGCATGTTCGGCAACTAGGTCAATGAAGTGGCGAGCAGGTCCGAGCGGTGTTGCCAGGCAAATCCCGCCCCGGCAGGGGCGGGTGGGTCGAGCTTAAGCCTGGGTTGCGTATTTGGCCAGACGCGGGTCGCTTTTCAGCACGGCCATGGTGTTGGTGTGAACATCCTCGGCAGTGGTATCGGCGCTTTTGAAGATTTCCTGGAAGTGCTGGTGGGTGACCGCGGCGAAATGCGCGCGATCTTCCGGTGCCACGCCCAGCACGACGGCATAGGTTGTCAGCGCTTCGCCCTGGCCCTTGGCCATGTCTTCGGAAAGCTCGTTCATCATGCCGTTCATGGCAATCCAGGATTTGCCGCCGTAGGTCAACGCGGCAGTGGTCGAACAGCCGTTGGTGCCTGAGGTCATGCCGAATGTTGCGTTGCCGGAGGTACCGTTGGTTGTGGATGCAAGGAAGTGAGCCGGGGTGCCACGCTGGCCTTCGAACAGCAAGTTGCCCCAACCGCAGTCCGGTCCACCGGGCGCCTGGGCCATGGCATTGATCGAGACCGCGGTGAACAGAGTACCCAGAAGAATCCGTTTCATAGCTTTGTTCTCTTTAGAATGTGCAAACCAAAGGGTCAGGGTTAACTGGCGCTCCGTGGAGAGGTCTGCGCCAGAGCGGGTCGGTTATTCACCCAGCCGCGCAGTTTGGAGTTTAGGCACGATCTTTTTGTTTCGTTATTAATTGCAAAAGATTGCTTGAAATTATCGGCTTATAAGCATTACCCGACTTGTTGCATCAATCATGCTTTGCGCCTTGCCAGTCAGGCGTACGCGGCGCCAGAATGCCTCCATCTGCCCCGCCTGAAGTAAGGATGCCCGATGCCCGATCCTGTCGCTGCCAGCCTGCGTCTTGCGCCTGAAGCGCTGACCCGTCCGTTTTCCGCTGAACAGTTTGCTTTTTCCACCACCAATGATCTGGAGCCTTTTCGCGGTGTGCTTGGCCAGGAACGTGCAGTCGAAGCCTTGCAGTTCGGCGTCGCCATGCCCCGTCCCGGGTACAATGTCTTTGTCATGGGTGAGCCCGGTACGGGTCGCTTTTCGTTCGTCAAACGCTATCTCAAGGCCGAAGGCAAGCGCCTGCGGACCCCGTCGGACTGGGTCTACGTCAACAATTACGATGAACCCCGCGAGCCGCGTGCGCTGGAGCTGCCGCCCGGCAGTGCCGGAGCATTCATCAGCGATATCGGCGGCCTGATCGACAACTTGCTGGCAACCTTCCCGGCAGCGTTCGAGCACCCGTCCTATCAACAGAAGAAAAGCGCCATCGACCGCGCCTTCAATCAGCGTTATGACCGTGCACTGGATGTGATCGAGCGCTTGTCGCTGGAAAAGGATGTCGCCCTCTACCGTGACAGCAGCAACATTGCCTTCACCCCCATGGCTGACGGCAAGGCGCTGGACGAGGCTGAGTTCGCGCAACTGCCCGAGGCCGACCGCGACCGCTTTCACAACGATATCTCCGTGCTCGAAGAGCGGCTCAACGAAGAGTTGGCCAGCCTGCCGCAGTGGAAGCGTGAGTCGAGCAACCAGCTGCGTCATTTGAACGAGGAAACCATCACGCTGGCGCTGCAGCCGCTGTTGGCCCCGCTTTCGGAAAAATACGCCGAAAACGCGGCCGTCTGCGCCTACCTGCAAGCAATGCAGGTCAATCTGCTCCGCACGGTGGTCGAACAGTTGGTCGACGATGCCAAGACTGACGCCCAGGCGCGCAAGCTCCTCGAAGAGCAATATGCCCCGAGCCTGGTGGTGGGCCACCATGTCAGCGGTGGTGCACCGGTAGTGTTCGAGCCGCACCCGACCTACGACAACCTGTTTGGCCGCATCGAGTACAGCACTGACCAGGGCGCGCTCTACACCACTTACCGGCAGCTGCGCCCTGGCGCCTTCCACCGGGCCAATGGCGGTTTCCTGATCCTTGAAGCCGAAAAAATGCTCAGCGAGCCCTTCGTCTGGGATGCACTCAAGCGCGCCTTGCAGTCGCGCAAGCTGAAGATGGAGTCGCCGCTGGGCGAGTTCGGTCGCTTGGCGACCGTGACCCTGACGCCGCAGATGATTCCCCTGCAGGTCAAGGTGGTCATCATCGGCGCGCGGCAGCTGTACTACGCACTGCAGGACCACGATCCGGACTTCCAGGAGATGTTCCGGGTGCTGGTGGACTTCGATGAAGACATTCCGATGGTCGATGAAAGCCTCGAGCAGTTCGCCCAATTGCTCAAGACCCGCACGTCCGAAGAAGGCATGGCACCCCTGACGGCCGATGCCGTGGCGAGGCTGGCGACCTACAGTGCGCGCCTGGCCGAGCACCAGGGGCGGCTCTCGGCCCGTATCGGCGATCTGTTCCAGCTGGTCAGCGAGGCAGATTTCATTCGCCACCTGGCCAACGACACGAAGACCGACGCCGGGCATATCGAGCGTGCGCTCAAGGCCAAGGCCACCCGAACCGGCCGGGTCTCGGCGCGGATTCTCGATGACATGCTGGCCGGCATCATCCTGATCGATACCGAGGGTGCCGCGGTGGGCAAGTGCAACGGGTTGACCGTACTGGAAGTCGGCGATTCGGCGTTTGGTATTCCGGCGCGAATTTCCGCAACGGTCTACCCCGGTGGCAGTGGCATCGTCGACATCGAGCGCGAGGTCAACCTGGGGCAGCCGATTCACTCCAAGGGCGTAATGATCCTCACCGGCTACCTGGGCAGTCGCTATGCCCAGGAGTTTCCGCTGGCGATTTCGGCGAGCATCGCCCTGGAGCAGTCCTACGGTTACGTGGACGGCGACAGCGCCTCGCTCGGTGAGGCCTGCACGTTGATCTCGGCCCTGTCGAAAACGCCGCTCAAGCAGTGCTTCGCGATCACCGGCTCGATCAACCAGTTTGGTGAGGTCCAGGCAGTAGGCGGGGTCAACGAGAAGATCGAAGGTTTCTTCCGACTTTGTGAGGCACGCGGCCTGACCGGGGAGCAGGGGGCGATCATTCCCCATGCCAACGTCGCGACGTTGATGCTCGACGAACGGGTCCTGCAGGCCGTGCGCGCCGGGCAATTCCATGTGTATGCCGTGCGTCAGGCCGACGAGGCCTTGAGCCTGCTGGTGGGTGAACCTGCCGGTGAGCCGGATGCCGACGGCCAGTTCCCGGAGGGCAGCGTCAACGCGCGGGTGGTCGAGCGCTTGCGGGTCATTGCCGAGTTGGTCAGCGAAGAGGACCTCAAGGAGGCGGAAAAAGAGCACGCCGAGGAGGCCCTGGCCGAGGTCAAGCCTTCCTGAAGCCGGTCACGGGCGCTGGTGGTGGCATGACCATTCGGCGCCCGTTGAGGCGGAAAAAACGTGCCATTGCCAGTTTTATTCTATTCTGAGCACTAGGATATCCACAGGTCATGGGATGGAAACAGCCTTCCCGCGAAGACTGAAAACGGTTCCAACGAGGATCGACGCCATGCCGCGCAGCCTCTGCCTCACCCGCCAATGCCTGGGTCTGGTCACCCGCATCGAATGCAGCATTCGTCCGCTTGCCGGTGACAATGGCATGTGGACGTTGTTGTTCGCCGCCGGTATGGCCGGTGAGCAACCTTCGGCCATCAAGGCACAGGGTCCTTTTCATGGGCCTTTCGTTGCCGAATCGGTCCTTAATGCAATCGTCGACAGCTTGACCCTGCATGGTTATCAAGTCAGCGATGGTCCGCAGATCTGGTGCCTGCACCTGCAGGCGCAATTGCGCCGTATCAACGGCGAGCGCACCCACCGTGTCGGTGATTATCAATCCAATCCGGAGTAGTGACGCTCGGCATTGGGCTTTTTCTGTCATAGGTGGCTGGTATACTCGCGCTCGTTTTCTCTGGCCACCTAGTGAGTTTCAATGGAACGCTTTATCGAAAATGCGATGTATGCCTCGCGCTGGCTGCTTGCGCCCATCTATTTTGGTTTGTCGCTGGGCTTGCTGGCCCTGGCGCTCAAGTTTTTCCAGGAAGTGTTCCACGTACTTCCCAATGTCTTTTCCCTGGCTGAAGCCGACCTGATCCTGGTGCTGCTATCGCTGATCGACATGGCGCTGGTCGGTGGGCTGCTGGTCATGGTGATGATCTCCGGCTACGAGAACTTCGTCTCGCAACTGGACATCGACGACGGCAAGGAAAAGCTTGGCTGGCTGGGCAAGATGGACTCCTCCTCGCTGAAAATGAAGGTGGCTGCTTCCATCGTGGCGATTTCCTCGATTCACCTGCTGCGGGTGTTCATGGATGCGCGAAACATCGAGACGCAATATTTGATGTGGTACGTGATCATCCACATGACCTTCGTCGTTTCGGCCTTCGCCATGGGCTATCTGGACAAGCTGACCAAGCACTGAGCAAGTTGTAACGGCACTGCTGCACCTGCCGCCCGTCCGTTGTGAAACGGACGGGCGGCTGTGTTTTAACTTGTGCTTTGGGCATGCTTGTACGAAAAATGAACAAGGGGGCTATTTCTTGTACAAGCGAGGTGTTCGCATGAACTTCCACGAATTGACCGGCCACGCCAAGGCCGGGCGTATCGACGAGCTCAACCTGATCTCCCTCGAAGGCGGCATCTACCTGCTCGAGGCCCGCATGCATGGCGCCGCGCACCCCTTGAACGATGCCCACGGACAAGCGCTGCCGTTTCGTTCGGTGGAGCATGCGAGGGAAGTCCTGCACCCGCTATCGGATTTGGGGATGAACCTGGTTCATTGGTCTGTTCACGATGAAATGTGCGGGATGAAAGACACTGCCGAGGAAGATCTGCGTATACCGATTGCCTTTCGCTCAAGCCGGGGTGCTCGAGTGGGCTGATAAGGCCTGTTTCAGTGTGCTAGGCTGCTCGCCCTTTTGGTTCAGGGCGCTCTTGGAGTTCTTATCCAGCCACGGATATCTCAGGAGCGGCCCTACAGCGGAGCAGTCCCATGTCCGAAGTAAATCTGTCTACCGACGAAACCCGCGTCAGCTACGGCATTGGCCGTCAGTTGGGCGACCAGCTGCGTGACAACCCGCCACCGGGCGTCAGCCTGGAAGCGATCCTGACCGGCCTGACCGACGCCTTCAACGGCCAGGCAAGCCGCGTGAGCCAGGAAGACCTGTCCGCCAGCTTCAAAGTCATTCGCGACATCATGCAGGCCGAAGCGGCCGCCAAGGCAGAAGCGGCTGCTGGCGCAGGTCTGGCGTTCCTGGCTGAAAACGCCAAGCGTGAAGGCATCACCACGCTGGCATCGGGCCTGCAATACGAAGTACTGACCGCAGGCGAGGGCGCCAAGCCATCGCGCGAGGACAGCGTTCGCACTCACTATCACGGCACCCTGATCGACGGCACCGTATTCGACAGCTCCTACGAGCGTGGCCAGCCGGCAGAATTCCCTGTCGGCGGCGTGATCGCCGGCTGGACCGAAGCCCTGCAACTGATGAACGCCGGCAGCAAGTGGCGTCTGTACGTGCCGAGCGAACTGGCTTACGGCGCGCAAGGCGTGGGCAGCATCCCGCCGCATAGCGTGCTGGTGTTCGACGTTGAGCTGCTGGACGTACTGTAAGTGGTACCGGGGTTGAAGTGAGGCCCTTCGGGTCGAGCGCGACCCCGGCTTATCGCTGGCAAGCCAGCTCCCACAGGATATGTGCACCGCCTGCCCCTGTGGGAGCTGGCTTGCCAGCGATCGACCGCGAAGCGGTCGTGTATTGCATACTCAATGCAAATCCCCAACCGGTCGCAACGCCCGGGCATAGCAAAACAGAAACAGATTGCGCACCAATTCCTTGAGCACAATCGGCTCGCTTGAATTCAACCCGTTGAGATCCAGGTCGCCCTGGTCGCGCAGCTCATCGAGCGCTTCTTCTTCGAGCACGGCACAAACCTCGCCGGTTTCCCGGTGCAGGATGCGCAGGTAAGGGTGTGGCCGATCCAGCCAGGCGTCGATCAAATAAGTCATGGTCATTCTCCTTGAAAGCGTTCAATGAGAATAATTCTTATTCAATTAATGGCAAGTGCCAATTGGCAACTTTTCGGATTTTCTGCGTGGGAGAGGTTCAAGGCCGCCGCCAGGGCAGCCTCGAATCCAGGATCAACGAGCGCTGATCAGACCTTGCGGACGAACTCGGACTTCAGCTTCATCGGGCCGATGCCGTCGATCTTGCAGTCGATATCGTGGTCGCCGTCGCACAGGCGGATGTTCTTGACCTTGGTGCCGACCTTGACCACCAGCGACGTGCCTTTGACTTTCAGGTCCTTGATCACGGTGATGGTGTCGCCGTCCTGCAGCACATTGCCAACGGAATCCTTTTTGACGGCATCGCCTTCGGCAGCCTCTGATTCGCCTGCGGCAGACCATTCGTGGCTGCACTCAGGGCAGATCAGTTGGGTGCCATCTTCATAGGTGTATTCGGAGTTGCATTTGGGGCAGGGAGGCAAAGTGCTCACTAAGATTCCTCGGGGCGGACGCGCATAAAGCCTACATTGTATAGGGTTTTGCAAGGCAGGAGATAAGCACAGCCCATCGAGCGATGGGCTGAGGGGATCGGCTGTCAGTGAGTGCGGGCGACCGCGAACTCACTCAGTTCGATCAGGGCATCGCGGTATTCGCTGGCTGGCAGGTGATCCAGGCAGGCGATGGCGCGGGCGACGTAGTCGCGGGCCAGTTTCGCGGTGTAATCCAGGGCGCCGGCGGCTTCTACGGCAGCGCGGATGCTTTCCAGGTCTTCGATGCCGCCTTTCTGGATCGCCTGGCGTACCAGTGCCGCTTGCTCGGCGGTCCCTTCGCGCATGGTGTAGATCAGCGGCAGGGTCGGCTTGCCTTCGGCCAGGTCGTCACCGACGTTCTTGCCCAGGGTTTCGGCGTCGCCGCGATAATCGAGCAGGTCGTCGACCAGCTGGAAAGCAACGCCCAGGTGATCGCCGAAGGTACGCAGCGCTTCACTCTGCTCTGGCGTGGCGTTGGCCAGGGCCGCAGCACTGTGGGTCGACGCTTCGAAGAGCATCGCGGTCTTGCCGCGAATCACTTCCATGTAGGTTTCTTCGGTGGTGCTGGCGTCGCGGATCTTCGACAGTTGCAGCACTTCGCCTTCGGCGATGATGCGCGTGGCCTGGGAGAGGATCTTCATCACCGGCATCGAGCCGAGCTCGACCATCATTTCGAAGGAGCGCGAGTACAGGAAGTCGCCCACCAATACGCTCGGGGCATTGCCCCACATGGCGTTGGCGGTCGAACGACCACGGCGCATGCCGGACATGTCGACCACGTCGTCATGCAGCAAGGTGGCCGTATGCAGGAACTCGATGGTAGCGGCGAGCAGGCGCAGGTCGTCGCCTTCGCGACCCAGGGCCTTGCCACATAGCAGCACCAGCAGCGGGCGCAGGCGCTTGCCGCCGGCCGAGGTAATGTAGTCGCCGATTTTCGAGACCAACGGCACGCGCGAAGTCAGTTGCTTCTTGATGATCTCGTCAACGGCGCTAAAATCGTCCGCCACCGCGCGGTAAAAAGCTTGGGGTTGCATCAGCGACAGGTGCTCCAGAAGGGTTGCGCGGCATGCTAGGTCTCAGGGTAGACCCTGTCAAGGCAAGATACCCGGCAGCAGTTTCGAGACCTTGCAACCGCTGCTTGGCTTGCGTACAATCGCGCACCCTGAACTTCCTGGGCAGCACCTGCCTTACGCAATTGCATTTGGGTCGTTCCACCCCATGCAGCCATGCCAGCCAATACCTCTTCTTCTAAAGCGCTGGGTGAGCAGGATTATCGGAGAAATACCATGTCTTATGCAGTAATCGTTACTGGCGGCAAGCAATACAAGGTCGCCCCAGGTGAATACCTGAAGATCGAAAAACTGGAAGTCGCCACTGGCGAATCCGTTACTTTTGATCGCGTTCTGTTGGTCGCCAACGGTGACGACGTGAATATCGGCGCTCCAGTCGTTGCTGGCGCTACCGTTGTGGCTGAAGTGATCTCCCAAGGTCGTCACGATAAAGTCCGCATCATCAAGTTCCGTCGCCGTAAGCACCACATGAAGCGTATGGGCCACCGCCAGTGGTACACCGAGATCAAAATCACCGGTATTCAGGCTTAATTTCAGCCTAATTCCTCACTAGGAGAATTGAACTCATGGCACACAAAAAAGCTGGTGGTAGTACCCGTAACGGTCGCGACTCAGAAGCCAAACGCCTTGGCGTGAAGATGTATGGCGGCCAGGCTATCAAAGCAGGCAACATCATCGTGCGTCAGCGCGGCACCCAATTCCACGCTGGCTACGGCGTTGGCATGGGTAAAGATCACACTCTCTTCGCTAAAATCGAAGGCGTGATCAAGTTTGAAGTAAAGGGCGCCTTCGGTCGTCGTTACGTGAGCGTAATCGCGGCTTAATCGCGAGATCGCTGGAGAAGCCCTGTCTTGCGACGGGGCTTTTTCGTTTGTGGGGTGAGTCTCTTGCAAAGCTGTTTGTATGGGCTGCCGGCGCTGGATTTTACGGTCGTTGATTGGGGCCGCCGCGCTCATTTTTGCAAGAGCCTTATGTCTTGGTGTTTTTCAGCTCGTCGTGTGACGAGAGGCGTTTTTTATGAAGTTTGTAGATGAAGTTTCGATCCGGGTAAAAGCAGGTGATGGCGGCAACGGCTGCATGAGCTTTCGCCGGGAAAAATTCATTGAGAATGGTGGTCCGAACGGCGGTGATGGCGGTGATGGCGGCTCGATCTACATGGTCGCCGACGAAAACCTCAACACCCTGGTCGACTACCGTTACACCCGTCACTTCGATGCTGAGCGTGGTTCCAACGGTGGCAGCACCGACTGCACCGGCAAGAAGGGCGAAGACCTGGTTCTGCGCGTGCCGGTCGGTACCACGGTAATCGACTCCAGCACTCAGGAAGTGATCGGTGACCTGGTCAAGGCTGGGCAGCGCCTGCTGGTTGCCCATGGTGGCTGGCACGGTCTGGGCAACACCCGTTTCAAATCCAGTACCAACCGTGCGCCGCGTCAAACCACGCCGGGCAAGCCGGGCGAGCAGCGTGATCTGAAGCTGGAAATGAAAGTGCTTGCCGACGTCGGTCTGCTGGGCTTGCCGAATGCCGGTAAAAGTACCTTCATTCGTTCGGTGTCGGCGGCCAAGCCGAAAGTGGCGGACTACCCGTTCACCACGCTGGTGCCGAACCTGGGTGTTGTCAGCGTCGACCGCTGGAAGAGCTTCGTCATCGCCGACATTCCCGGCCTGATCGAAGGTGCTTCGCACGGTGCGGGCCTGGGGATTCGTTTCCTCAAGCACTTGTCGCGCACCCGTTTGCTGCTGCACCTCGTCGACATGGCGCCGCTGGATGAAAGCAGTGCAGCCGATGCCGCCGAAGTCATCGTCAGCGAACTGACCAAGTTCAGCCCGTCGCTGGCCGAGCGTGATCGCTGGCTGGTACTGAACAAGTGCGACCAGATCCTGGAAGAAGAGCACGAAGAGCGGGTCAAGGAAATCGTCGACCGCCTGGAATGGGAAGGTCCGGTCTACGTGATCTCGGCGATCGCCAAGGAGGGGACCGAGCGTCTGGGGCGTGACATCATGCGCTACCTTGAAGATCGCGCCGACCGCCTGGCCAATGATCCTGTCTATGCCGAAGAGCTGTCCGATCTTGACCAGCGCATCGAAGATGAGGCGCGTGCCCAGTTGCAGGCGCTGGACGATCAACGTGCCTTGCGTCGCAGCGGCGTGAAGTCGGTCCATGACATCGGCGATGATGATTGGGATGAAGAAGATGTGGATGACGAAGATGGTCCGGAAATCATTTACGTCCGCGACTGATTCATTGCAGTAAACTAAACGCCGCTTTTTCAAGCGGCGTTTTGCTATTTGAGAATTGTGCTTTCTTGTGGGAGCTGGCTTGCCAGCGATGCAGGCGACTTGTATCCGCTTGGGTGCTGCGTTGACGCAATCGCGGGCAAGCCCGCTCCTACAAGGTATCTACTGATCGGCATAGGTTGGAACATGATGCGGAGCAAGGTGACGGGTGCGCGGCGCTGGGTCGTTAAAATCGGCAGCGCCCTGCTGACAGCGGATGGCAAGGGCCTGGATCGCGCTGCAATGGGCGTCTGGGTCGAGCAGATGGTGGCCCTGCATGAGGCGGGGGTTGAGCTGGTGCTGGTCTCCTCCGGGGCTGTGGCCGCCGGGATGAGCCGGTTGGGCTGGGCCAGGCGACCGAGTGGCATGCATGAGTTGCAGGCTGCCGCCGCCATTGGTCAGATGGGGCTGGTGCAGGCCTGGGAATCGAGCTTTGCTGAGCATGGCCGGCATACGGCGCAAATTCTCCTGACCCATGACGACTTGTCTGATCGCAAGCGCTACCTCAACGCGCGCAGCACCTTGCGTACCCTGGTCGAGCTCGGCGTGATCCCGGTGATCAACGAGAACGACACCGTGGTGACCGACGAAATCCGTTTCGGTGACAACGATACCCTGGCGGCGTTGGTGGCCAACCTGGTCGAGGCTGACCTGTTGGTGATCCTCACTGACCGTGACGGCATGTTCGATGCCGATCCGCGCAACAACCCCGATGCCAACCTGATTTACGAAGCTCGTGCCGACGATCCTTCCCTGGATGCGGTTGCCGGCGGGACCGGTGGTGCGCTGGGTCGTGGCGGCATGCAGACCAAGCTGCGCGCGGCGCGGCTGGCGGCACGTTCCGGTGCGCATACCATCATTGTTGGCGGGCGCATCGAGCGCGTACTCGACCGACTCAAGACCGGCGAACGCCTGGGTACCTTGCTGTCGCCCGAGCGCGGCATGCTGGCGGCGCGCAAGCAGTGGCTGGCCGGGCATCTGCAGACCCGTGGCACCCTGGTGCTCGACGCGGGCGCAGTCACTGCCTTGCAGGAAGGGCGCAAGAGCCTGTTGCCGGTTGGTGTGAAGGTTGTGCAGGGCAGCTTCCGCCGCGGCGAAATGGTGGTCTGCGTGGCGCCCGACGGTCGCGAAATTGCTCGCGGCCTGGCCAACTACAGCGCCCTTGAAGCGCAAAAGATCATCGGCCAATCCTCCGAAGCGATCGAAGGCTTGCTGGGCTACATGGCCGAGCCGGAGCTGGTTCATCGCGATAATCTGATTCTGGTTTAAGGCGCTGGGCGCCGGAGGGAGTGTGCAGTGCGAATGATCAAGGGAATGCTCGGCGTGCTAATGGCGCTGCCCCTGCTGGCGTCGGCCGAAGAAATCGGCCAGGTGTCGACGGTATTCAAATTCGTCGGCCCGAATGACCGGATCGTGGTCGAGGCCTTCGATGATCCGAAGGTCGAGGGTGTGACGTGCTACCTGTCGCGGGCCAAGACTGGCGGCGTGAAAGGTGGTCTGGGGTTGGCGGAGGATCGTGCCGAAGCGTCCATCGCCTGCCGCCAGGTCGGGCCGATCCGCTTTGCCGATAACCTCAGGGATGGCGAAGAGGTCTTCAAGGAGCGCACATCGCTGGTATTCAAGACCATGCAGGTGGTGCGTTTCTTCGACAAGAAGCGCAATACGCTGGTGTATCTGGTGTATAGCGATCGGGTGATCGAGGGGAGTCCGCAGAATGCGGTGACGGCGATTCCGATTTTGCCTTGGGGGCAGAATCCTTGAATTTCTGAATAGTGATCGCGTTTTTTGGCGGCGTCCTTGAGAGTCTGATCAGGGATACTGCTGATTCTGAAGATGTTCTGTTTATGCCTTGATGGTTTTCGAGTAAATATTCTGGTCGTGATATACGCCATTTATTATTTCGGCCTCTTTTAATATCCCCTCAAAAGTAAATCCGTTTCGCAGGGCAACGCTGTTGCTCTTCTTGTTGTGGGTCGCGCATTTAAGTGTGAAGTGGTTGAGGAAATTGTTTCTTGAGGCATTTTCCAATAAGCATTTTAGTGACTTCGATATAATTCCTCTTCCTTGAAATTGTTCGTCCAGCCAATAGCCGATGGATGCTGTCTTTCCTTGCTTGTCGATTGAATTGAAGCCAATGATTCCTATGGGGGTGTCGTTGAATAGGATGACGAATGTCTTGGAGGTGGCTGCGGCGTGTGATGCTGCGGCGGAGGTCATGAAGTGTCTGGAGTCGGTCGGTCTGGTGACCTGCTTCGGCCAGTCGAGGAAGGTGGAGAGGTGTTCTTTGTTTCTTCTGACGGTCTCGTAAATTTGCTCTGAGAACTTTGCGTCGGCAACTTCTAGCTGGATGCTCTCTGATACGGTGATGGGGTGGTTGAGCATGGATGGCGCCTTTTGGTGTTGACGAGTCAAGTGCTACTTGTCAGAAGGTCTGTTTTTTAATTCCTGGGTGGATGTTGGTTCTTGCGTTGTTGCTTTGCAAGTTTTCGATGTAACGGAATGTTAAGTTGAGTTGTTGGGTGTTTAATTTTTGGCAAGAGTTGTAAGAAAGGAATGTAGGATATTATTGGGGCTCCTTTGTAGAAGCGGGCTTGCCCGCGATGAAGGCGCCGCGGTGCATCTGTCGAGCAAAAACTGCAGGCAATAAAAAACCGACCCTAGGGTCGGTTTTTCATCAAAGCGTATCGCTTAGGCTGCAGCAGCAAGGTTCAGAGCCTTGATGTGGCCATTCAGACGGCCTTTATGGCGAGCGGCTTTGTTCTTGTGGATGATGCCCTTATCGGCCATACGGTCGATAACAGGAACAGCCAGGATGTAAGCAGCTTGCGCTTTTGCGGCGTCTTTTGCGTCGATGGCCTTAACTACGTTTTTGATGTAGGTACGGACCATGGAACGCAGGCTGGCGTTGTGGCTGCGACGCTTCTCAGCCTGTTTTGCACGTTTTTTGGCGGAAGGTGAGTTGGCCACCGTCGAGCTCCTCGAAAGACTTGGTAAATAGCAAACAAAATAGGCCGCGAATCATGCCGATGAGTTGATCTCTTGTCAAGGGCGGTTGAGACGTCCCGCTGAGTGGTCAATCTCACCCGGGAAGTGATTCCCTTCTGGTGCATGACCTGTAAACTCGCGAGTTTTGGCTCTGTCTGCAGTTGCGGCGCGGAGTATCGCACACATGGGCGCCTTAATGGCCTGCTCTTTATCTACAGGCGCAAATTTCTTTCGATGAACCTCCTCAAGTCTTTGGCCGCGGTCAGCTCCATCACCATGATTTCGCGGGTTTTGGGTTTTGTGCGCGACACTATCATTGCGCGTGTTTTCGGTGCCGGCATTGCAACGGATGCCTTCTTCATCGCCTTCAAGCTGCCCAACCTGCTGCGGCGCATCTTTGCCGAAGGGGCTTTTTCCCAGGCGTTCGTGCCGATCCTGGCCGAGTACAAGCACCAGCAGGGGGAGGAGGCAACGCGTACCTTCGTGGCCTATATCGCCGGGTTGCTAACACTGGCGCTCGCGCTGGTCACGGCGCTCGGGATCCTGGCTGCGCCTTGGGTGGTCTGGGTCACCGCGCCCGGCTTCGTCGACAGTCCGGAAAAATTTCAGCTGACCACTGATCTGCTGCGCGTGACCTTCCCTTATATATTACTGATCTCGCTATCGTCGCTCGCCGGAGCCATCCTCAATACCTGGAACCGCTTCTCGGTGCCGGCTTTCGTGCCGACATTGCTCAATGTCGCGATGATCTTCTTCGCGGTGTTCCTGACGCCCTATTTCAACCCGCCGGTCATGGTGCTGGGGTGGGCGGTGCTGGCCGGGGGGCTGTTGCAGCTGCTGTATCAGCTGCCGCACCTGAAGAAGATCGGCATGCTGGTGATGCCGCGCCTGAACCTGCGCGACACCGGGGTCTGGCGCGTGCTCAAGCAGATGCTGCCGGCCATTCTCGGGGTTTCGGTCAGTCAGATTTCGCTGATTATCAACACCATCTTTGCCTCTTTTCTGGTTGCCGGTTCTGTTTCCTGGATGTACTACGCCGACCGTCTGATGGAGCTGCCGTCCGGTGTTCTGGGCGTCGCCCTGGGCACCATCCTGCTGCCGACCCTGGCCAAGACCTATGCCAACAAGGATCGCCATGAATACTCGCGGATCCTCGACTGGGGGCTGCGCCTGTGTTTCGTGCTGGCGTTGCCGTGCGCCCTGGCACTGGGGATCCTGGCCGAGCCGTTGACGGTCGCGCTGTTCCAATATGGCAAGTTCAGTGCCTTCGATGCGGCCATGACCCAGCGCGCGCTGATTGCCTATTCGGTGGGGTTGCTCGGAATCATCCTGATCAAAGTGCTGGCCCCTGGCTTCTATGCCCAGCAGAACATTCGCACGCCAGTGAAAATCGCCATCTTCACGCTGGTGGCCACGCAATTGCTCAACCTGGCCTTCATCGGCCCCCTGCAGCATGCCGGGTTGGCCCTGGCCATCAGCGTCGGCGCCTGTCTCAATGCCGGGCTGCTGTACTGGAAGCTGCGTCAGCAGCAACTGTTCCAGCCGCAGCCGGGCTGGACGAAGTTCCTGATCAAGCTGGTGGTGGCGGTGTTGGTGATGTCGGCAGTTCTGATCGGCGCGATGCAGGTGATGCCGGTGTGGGAGCAGGGCGAGATGCTTGAGCGCTTCCTGCGCCTGGGGGCATTGGTGGTTGCCGGGGTGCTGGCTTATTTCGGGACATTGCTGGTTTTGGGCTTTCGCCTCAGGGATTTTGCTCGCAAATCGCTGCATTGAGTCGCGGCGGCGAGCGGGTCAGGCGTCGGTTTTTGGTTTTCGATGCCTCTGGGTGATGGTGTTGCCTGTCGTCGACGGCCGTGTGTGGTTATAATCGACCACTTTATGAGCAAGAAGCGCGTTATGCAGCTGGTTCGAGGCCTCCACAATCTGCGGCCCCAGCATCGGGGCTGTGTCGCCACTATTGGCAACTTCGACGGTGTTCACCGTGGCCACCAGGCTATCCTGGCGCGGCTGCGCGAGCGTGCGGTAGAGTTGGGCATGCCCAGCTGCGTGGTGATTTTCGAGCCGCAACCGCGTGAGTACTTTGCCCCCGAGACGGCACCGGCGCGTCTGGCTCGCTTGCGCGACAAGATCGCGCTGCTGGCCGAAGAGGGCGTAGACCGGGTCTTGTGCCTGGCGTTCAACCAGCGCCTGAGCAAGCTCAGTGCGGCGGAGTTCGTCGATACCATCCTGGTCGATGGGCTCGGCATTCAGCACCTGGAGGTCGGGGACGACTTCCGTTTCGGTTGCGACCGCCTCGGCGATTTCGACTTCCTGCTGCAAGCCGGCCGTGTCCAGGGCTTTACCGTAGAAGCGGCACAGACCGTCGAACTGGACAGTATTCGCGTGAGCAGCACCGAGGTCCGCAAGGCCCTGGCAGCTGCCGACTTCGCCCTGGCCGAGCAGTTGCTGGGCCGCCCGTACCGGATTGCCGGGCGCGTGTTGCATGGCCAGAAGCTGGCCCGTCAGCTGGGTTGGCCGACGGCCAATATCCAGCTCAAGCGGCGTCGCGTGCCATTGACGGGGGTCTACCTGGTCAGTGCCGACATCGACGGCAAGCCGTGGCCGGGCGTCGCCAATATTGGCGTGCGGCCGACCGTTTCAGGTGATGGCAGTGCCCACCTGGAAATACACCTTCTGGATTTTGCCGGTGATCTATATGGCCGGCGTTTGACGGTGGCGTTCCACCACAAGCTGCGTGATGAGCAGCGTTTCGCCTCCCTGGAGGCGCTGAAGACGGCGATCGATGCGGATGTCGCCGCCGCCCGTGCCCATGCCCTTACTTCAGAGCAGCGGCCAACCGCTAACCCAAGAGCCTGAAATGACCGACTACAAAGCCACGCTAAACCTTCCGGACACCGCCTTCCCAATGAAGGCCGGCCTGCCCCAGCGCGAGCCGCAAACTCTGCAGCGCTGGGACAGCATTGGCCTGTACCAGAAGCTGCGCGAGATCGGCAAGGATCGTCCGAAGTTCGTTCTGCACGACGGTCCTCCGTACGCCAACGGCAGTATTCACATCGGTCATGCGGTCAACAAGATTCTCAAGGACATGATTGTCCGTTCCAAGACCCTGTCGGGTTTCGATGCCCCGTACGTGCCGGGCTGGGACTGCCATGGCCTGCCGATCGAGCACAAGGTCGAAGTGACCCACGGCAAGCACCTGTCCGCGGACAAGACCCGCGAGCTGTGCCGTGCCTACGCCGCCGAGCAGATCGAAGGGCAAAAGGCCGAGTTCATCCGTCTGGGCGTGCTGGGTGACTGGGCCAACCCCTACAAGACCATGGACTTCGCCAACGAAGCCGGCGAAATCCGTGCCCTGGCCGAAATGGTCAAGAACGGTTTCGTGTTCAAGGGCCTCAAGCCGGTGAACTGGTGTTTCGACTGCGGTTCGGCATTGGCCGAAGCGGAAGTCGAATACGCCGACAAGAAGTCCACGTCCATCGACGTAGCGTTCCAGGCAGTCGACGACGCCAAGCTGGCCGCCGCTTTCGGCCTGGCTGCCCTGGACAAGCCGGCAGCGATCGTGATCTGGACCACCACCCCGTGGACCATTCCGGCCAACCAGGCGCTGAACGTCCACCCCGAATTCAACTACGCGCTGGTCGACGTCGGCGACAAGCTGCTGGTGCTGGCCGAAGAGCTGGTCGAGGCGTGCCTGAGCCGTTTCAACCTGCAGGGTTCGGTGCTGGCTACCGCCCCGGGCCAGGCGCTGGAGCTGATCAATTTCCGTCATCCACTCTACGACCGCCTGTCGCCAGTTTACCTGGCCGACTACGTCGAGCTGGGTGCCGGTACCGGTGTGGTGCACTCGGCCCCGGCCTACGGAGAAGACGACTTCATTACCTGCAAGCGCTACGGCATGGTCAATGACGACATCCTCACCCCCGTGCAGAGCAACGGCGTTTATGTCGATACGCTGGAGTTCTTCGGTGGCCAGTTCATCTGGAAAGCCAACCCGAACATCGTCGACAAGCTGGTCGAAGTCGGCGCGCTGATGTACACCGAAACCATCAGCCACAGCTACATGCACTGCTGGCGTCACAAGACCCCGCTGATCTACCGCGCCACGGCCCAGTGGTTCGTCGGCATGGACAAACAGCCGACCACTGGCGATACCCTGCGCCAGCGCGCGGTCAAGGCCATCGAAGACACCGCATTCATACCGGCCTGGGGCCAGGCGCGCCTGCATTCGATGATTGCCAACCGTCCGGACTGGTGCATCTCCCGCCAGCGCAATTGGGGCGTGCCGATCCCGTTCTTCCTGCACAAGCAGAGCGGCGAGCTGCACCCGCGTACGGTCGAGCTGATGGAAATCGTTGCCAAGCGCGTCGAAGTCGAAGGCATCGAAGCCTGGTTCAAGATGGACGCGGCCGAACTGCTCGGTGACGAGGCGCAGCACTACGAAAAGATCAGCGATACGCTCGACGTCTGGTTCGACTCCGGTACCACCCATTGGCACGTATTGCGCGGCTCGCATTCGAAGGGCCACGAGACCGGCCCGCGTGCCGACCTGTACCTGGAAGGCTCCGACCAGCACCGCGGCTGGTTCCATTCCTCGCTGCTGACCGGCTGCGCCATCGACAACCACGCACCGTATCGCGAGTTGCTGACCCACGGCTTCACCGTGGACGAGAACGGTCGCAAGATGTCCAAGTCGCTGGGCAACGTGATCGCACCGCAGAAGGTCAACGACACCCTGGGCGCCGACATCATGCGCCTGTGGGTTTCGGCCACCGACTATTCGGGTGAAATGGCGGTTTCCGAGCAGATTCTGCAGCGAAGCGCCGACGCCTACCGGCGGATCCGCAATACCGCACGCTTCCTGCTGTCGAACCTGACCGGTTTCAACCCGGCCACCGACATCCTCCCGGCCGAAGAAATGCTGGCCCTGGACCGTTGGGCAGTCGACCGTACCCTGCTGCTGCAGCGCGAGTTGCAGGAGCACTACGGTGAATACCGCTTCTGGAACGTCTATTCCAAGGTGCACAACTTCTGCGTGCAGGAGCTGGGTGGCTTCTACCTGGATATCATCAAGGATCGTCAGTACACCACCGCTGCCAACAGCACCGCACGGCGTTCCTGCCAGACTGCGCTGTTCCACATTTCCGAAGCGCTGGTACGCTGGATCGCACCGATCCTGGCGTTCACCGCCGACGAGCTGTGGCAGTACCTGCCGGGCGAGCGCAACGAATCGGTGATGCTCAATACCTGGTACGAAGGCCTGAGCGAGCTGCCGGAAGGCTTCGAGCTGGACCGCGCCTATTGGGAGCGGGTGATGGCGGTCAAGGTCGCGGTCAACAAGGAACTGGAGAACCAGCGGGCGGCCAAGGCCATCGGCGGTAACCTGCAGGCCGAAGTGACGCTGTTTGCCGACGATGCACTGACCAGCGACCTGGGCAAGCTCAGCAACGAGCTGCGTTTCGTGCTGATCACCTCCACCGCCAGCCTGGCGCCGTTCGTACAGGCACCGGCCGATGCCGTGGAAACCGAAGTCGCCGGGCTCAAGCTCAAGGTGGTCAAGTCCGCTCACGCCAAGTGCGCACGCTGCTGGCACTGCCGCGAGGACGTCGGGGTGAACCCCGAGCATCCGGAAATCTGCGGTCGCTGCGTCGACAATATCAGCGGTGCCGGTGAGGTTCGTCACTATGCCTAATGCCACTGCCGGGCGCTTCGGGCGCCTGAGCTGGCTCTGGTTGAGCGTGCTGGTCCTGGTCCTCGACCAGGCCAGCAAGTTCTACTTCGAGAGCTCGCTGAGCCTGTACCAGCAGATCGTGGTCATTCCCGATTACTTCAGCTGGACCCTGGCCTACAACACCGGCGCGGCCTTCAGCTTCCTGGCCGACAGTTCCGGCTGGCAGCGCTGGCTGTTCGCCCTGATCGCCCTGGTGGTCAGTGTCGTGCTGGTGATCTGGCTCAAGCGCCTAGGCCGCAGCGAGACCTGGCTGGCCGTGGCGCTGGCGCTGGTCCTGGGCGGCGCGCTGGGTAATCTGTATGACCGCGTTGTGCTCGGTCATGTGATCGATTTCATTCTGGTGCACTGGCAGAACCGCTGGTACTTCCCGGCGTTCAATATCGCCGACAGCGCGATTTCGGTGGGTGCGGTGATGCTGGCGCTGGATATGTTCAAAAGTAAAAAGACCGGAGAAGCCGTTCATGACTGAACAGTTGTTGGCCGAAACACGCATTGGCCAGAACACGGAAGTCACCTTGCATTTCGCTTTGCGCCTGGAGAACGGCGACACCGTCGACAGTACTTTCGACAAGGCGCCGGCCACCTTCAAGGTGGGTGATGGCAACCTGCTGCCAGGTTTCGAGGCTGCCCTGTTCGGCTTCAAGGCCGGCGACAAGCGCAGCCTGCAGATCCTGCCGGAAAACGCCTTTGGCCAGCCCAACCCGCAAAACGTGCAGATCATCCCGCGCAGCCAGTTCCAGGAAATGGAGCTTTCCCCAGGCTTGCTGGTGATTTTCAACGATGCGGCCAATACTGAGCTGCCAGGTGTGGTGAAGGCATTCGATGACGGGCAAGTGACCATCGACTTCAACCATCCGCTGGCCGGCAAGACGTTGACCTTCGATGTCGAGATCATCGACGTCAAGGCGCTGTAACCCTATTGCGCGCAAGACACGAGGCATAGCATGCAAATCAAACTCGCCAACCCCCGTGGCTTCTGCGCAGGCGTGGACCGGGCAATCGAAATCGTCAACCGTGCACTGGAAGTCTTCGGCCCGCCGATCTACGTGCGCCATGAAGTGGTGCACAACAAATTCGTCGTCGAAGACCTGCGAGCCCGCGGTGCAATCTTCGTCGAAGAGCTGGATCAGGTGCCGGACGACGTTATCGTCATCTTCAGCGCCCACGGGGTTTCCCAGGCCGTGCGCCAGGAAGCTGCCGGTCGCGGCCTGAAAGTATTCGATGCAACCTGCCCGCTGGTGACCAAGGTGCATATCGAAGTGGCGCGCTACAGCCGCGATGGTCGCGAGTGCATCCTGATCGGTCATGCCGGGCACCCGGAAGTCGAAGGGACCATGGGGCAATACGACGCCAGCAATGGCGGCGCGATCTACCTGGTCGAAGACGAAGAAGACGTGGCCAATCTGCAGGTGAACAATCCGGATTCGCTGGCGTTCGTGACCCAGACCACCCTGTCGATGGATGACACCGGCCGGGTGATCGACGCCTTGCGGGCGCGCTTCCCGAACATCGGCGGGCCACGCAAGGACGACATCTGCTACGCCACGCAGAACCGGCAGGATGCGGTCAAGCAGCTGGCCGACGAATGCGATGTGGTGTTGGTGGTCGGCAGCCCGAACAGCTCCAACTCCAACCGCCTGCGCGAGCTGGCCGAGCGCATGGCGACCCCGGCCTACCTCATCGACGGTGCCGAAGACCTGCAGCGCAGCTGGTTCGACGGTGTCGAGCGAATCGGCATTACGGCGGGGGCCTCGGCCCCGGAAGTGCTGGTGCGCGGTGTGATCCAGCAATTGCAGGCGTGGGGCGCAACCGGCGCCGATGAGCTGGCCGGTCGCGAAGAGAACATCACTTTCTCCATGCCCAAAGAGCTACGCGTTCGCTCCCTGCCCTGAGCCCTGTCGGTCGCAAAGGGCTTGTTCGTTCAGGTCCTTGCGCAGGCTGACCCTGCCGGTCTTGGAAAGTACGATCTGATAATGGCTGATCGCATCGTTGGCCTGGCAGACATGCAACGTACCGGCCTGAAAGGCGCCGCTGGCCTGCAGCGGCACGCCCAGCTCGCTGAAACGCACGAAATGCCTGACCGGCTGGTTGCCGACAACGGTGACCCGGCCGCTTTCCAGGCGTTCGAGCAACAAGGGGTTGTCGCTGTCCTGATGGCCCTGCCCGCTGACGTCGGCGGTGATGCGCCAACCCTTGCTCCAGTCCTCATCCAGCGCATGGATGACGACCGTCTGGTGACGCACGATCGCTTCACTGCGCGCCGCCCGTAGCCCCATGGCCAGTTGCTCGGCGGCCACCTGGCGCTGCTGACTGGCCGCCATTTGCGCAAATGACGGTGTGGCAAGTTGCACCAGCACGGTCGTGAGCGCCATTACCGCTAAAAGTTGAATCAGTGTCATTCCTCGTTGTCGCATGTCGACTTCCTCCCTGGAAGCGTGTCCCTGCGCGTTTATCCTGGCGAATCAACCGTACATCCTGTCGTTTGATAGGCCGGTCCCAACGCTGGTTATAGTCGATTTTCTCCGAGAGCGTCTTCATGCACCCACGCTGTAGAGCGTTTTCCCTGATTGAGTTGTTGGCGACCGTGGTGCTGATCTCGACTCTTGCAGCGCTGATTGCGCCGGCGTTTACCGGCGTTATCCAGCGCGCCAAGGCTGATACTGAAATGAGTGACCTGATGCGAGTGCTGAAATTTGCTCACCTGGAGGCCATTGACCGAGGGCAGAGCCTGCGAGTGATGCCAAGTGTTGCCGGGGGCGATTGGAGCAGCGAGTTGAAAGTCGTGACGATCGCCGACCCCGACACCCCATTGCGTGTAGTGCCGGCCATGGCCAGCGATGCGGTGGTGAACGCTCCAGGCGTCACCGCTATCGACTTCAATAACCTCGGCGGGCTGGCTGCACCGGCCACTGCAGTGGCCATGACCTATGTACTGGGCTCGGTCAGCCGTACCTTCAACGTCTGCATCAATGGCCGCATCGTGCAGGGAGGCCGTTGCTGATGATGCGTGCGAGACACCAATGTGGGGTGACGTTGATCGAGGTGCTGGTCTCGCTGTTCATACTCGCAATCGGCCTGCTGGGAGCTGCCGCGATCCAGCTCAATGCCTTGAAATACACCGACAGTTCGCTGATGAGCAGCCAGGCCAGCTTCATCGCTTACGACATGATGGACAGAATCCGCGCCAACCCTGATGCCGATTACAATTTCAGCGCCTTGGCCAGTGTGCCTTCCAGTGTCACTGGCAGTGATGCCAGGCTGCAGGACTTCCACGACTTCAAGATCAACATCAGCAACTTTGCCGGCGCCGCGGCAGCAGGGCGTATTAGTGTGGTCAACCGGCAGGTGACCATCACCATCGACTGGGACGACTCCCGGGCCGGTGGCGGGCCCCAGACGTTTACCCTGGTCAGCCGGGTGGCGGTCGATCCACCGGGGGCGAGGCGATGAGGCGAAGGGCTGGCGGTTTCAGTCTGATCGAAGTCATGGTCGCCCTGACCCTGGGGCTGGTCGTGGTGCTGGGCATTACCCAGATCTTCATCACGGCCAAGAGCACGTACCTGTCCCAGAGCGCGTCGGCACGGTTGCAGGAGGATGCCCGTTTCGCTCTGAGCAAGATGATCCAGGAAATTCGTATGGTGGGCATGTTTGGCTGCCTGACGACCGATGCCATCACCTACACCGAACCCGCGATTGCCGGCGAGTTCGCCAACCCCATTCGCTTTGTCCGCAGCGCCGATGGCGGCACCCAGACACTGACTCTGATCAGTGCCGATGTGGGGGCTGCGGGCGGGACACCGACCTGGACCATTGTCACCGACTGCGTGACGTCGGCCCGCGCCTACCGAGGCGCCCGGGTCGCGGGCAGTGGCGAGATCGCCCTGCCAGTGCGCAAGCTGGTCTACACCGTGGAGAACAATCAGTTGATGCTGGGCGCCGGCAGTGCCAAGGCTGTTTTGGTGGATAACGTCGACGCCCTGGAAATCTCCTTTGGTGTCGCCAGTCTTGCCTCTGACAGTGCGGTGAGCCATTACAGCAGTGCGCCGAACAACCCGGCGACAATCCGCAGCGTACGTCTGAGCCTGACATTGAAGGATCCCGAGGCACGGGTCAGGAACCAGACCTACAACGTGGTTGCGTCGCTGCGCAACCGACTCCAGTAGGGCACCTGTCATGAAAATAACCGAGGGCAGCCTGCATCAGGCGCAGAAGGGCATGGCCCTGGTGGTCAGCCTGATCTTCCTGTTGCTGCTGACCCTGATCGGCGTTTCGTCGATGCAAAATGCCACGCTGCAGGAAAAGATGGCCGGCAGCGTAAAGCTGCGCAACGAGTCATTCCAGATAGCCGAAGCGGCCTTGCGCGCGGGTGAGACCGCCGTGCAAAGCGCTGGCTTCAACCTGCCGGTGTGCCGTTATTGCCTGCCACCACCGGAGTCGACCAGGGTCATTGCGGCCGGAGTCTATGCCGGTAGCGGGCAAAGCTCGGGGGTAGCCTGGTTGGCGGCCGACAAGGGCTTCTACATGATCCAGAACATCGGCGTCACCAACATGGCGGCCAATCTTCCGGCAGGGGCGGTGGCGACCTTGTACCGCGTGACGGCGGTCGGTTTGCGCGGCCATTCAAGATCAGTGCTGGAGAGTGTGTATGCGAAATACTGAGCGGCTGGCCTGTGGAGCCTGGCTTTGTCTGTGTCTGGCGGCTCCGGTGCATGCCGTAGCGCCCGCCGAGTCAGACCTGCTCGATCCACCGTCGCTGTGCCTGGAGCTGCCAGGCCAGAGCAGTGATGTCAGCTCCAACCCGTGCCCGAGTCCCGGCAATGGGCAAAAGGATAAAGTGCCCGACAACCCTGTGCCTGATGCCCATGACAACAGCGTGGATGGCAACCAGATCGAAAAGGGCGTGCCCGATGTGGAAGGGGAGTCGGGCGCGAGCGGTGGTTATAAATCAGTCACGCTCTCGGATGGCACCGTGGTGCAGATTCGCGAGAAGGGTGCCAATGAGGCTGCCGTTTCACGGCGAATCATGTGGCGGCAGATCATGTAGGCAGGAATATTCATGCGGTTATTTTCACCCGCGGCAAACAAGGGCTTTACGCTTATCGAGTTATTGATTGTCGTGGCAGTCATCGGCATTCTGGCGGGTATTGCTTACCCCGGTTATACCGAGTACATCAAAAAGGCGCGGCGCACGGAAGTGGCTGGCCTGCTGTCCGAAACTGCGCAGAATCTGGAGCGCCATTACTCGCGTGCCGGGCAATATGCTGATACGGAGACGGTCATCACGCCTGTGCCTGCAGGCAATGACTATTACGCTCTGACCGTCATACGTGAAGAACAGGCATTCACCCTGGTCGCCGCGCGTAAGAGTGGCATGCTGATGGCCAGCGATAAATGCGGTGACTTTGCACTCACCCATACCGGTGCGCGCAGCAACCCGAACAGCAGCGACGTCACCTCCCAAAGCTGTTGGGGGCGCTGATCGCTCGTTGTTTCACGGCGCCTGGCGCCCACGGTTTTCTTTTTGGCATTGGATCGATAAATGGCAAAGCAAGTAGTGATTGTCGGTGGCGGGGTGATCGGCCTGCTGACAGCGTTCAATCTGGCGAAAGAAGTCCAGAGCGTGGTCGTGCTCGATCGCGGTGCGCTCGGGCAGGAGTCTTCCTGGGCCGGTGGCGGGATTGTCTCGCCGCTCTATCCCTGGCGTTATAGCGCGGCGGTTACCGCCCTGGCGCATTGGTCCCAGGATTTTTATCCACAGCTGGGCGAGCGCCTGTTCGCGGCTACCGGGGTCGATCCCGAAGTGCATACGACCGGCCTCTACTGGCTGGACCTGGAAGGCGAGCAGGAGGCGCTGGCCTGGGCTGCGCGCGAGCAAAGACCGTTGAGCGCAGTGGACATGTCCGCGACCTACGATGCGGTGCCTGCGCTGGGGCCCGGCTTCAATCGGGCCATTTACATGGCGGACGTGGCCAACGTGCGCAACCCGCGCCTGGTGAAATCCCTCAAGGCTGCGCTGCAGGCCATGCCCAACGTCAGCCTCAAAGAGCATTGCGAGGTCACCGGCTTCATTCGCGACGGTGAGCGCATCTGCGGCGTACGGACCGCGGCTGGCGATGTTCCGGGTGATCGTGTGGTGCTGACTGCTGGCGCCTGGAGTGGCGAACTGCTGCGCCCGCTTGGCCTTGACCTGCCGGTGGAGCCGGTAAAAGGCCAGATGATTCTGTACAATTGCGCTGAAGATTTCTTGCCGAGCATGGTTCTGGCCAAGGGCCGCTATGCGATTCCACGTCGCGACGGGCACATTCTGATCGGCAGCACCCTGGAGCATGCCGGTTTCGACAAGACGCCGACCGAGGTCGCCCTGGAAAGCCTCAAGGCTTCGGCCATCGAGTTGCTGCCGGCCTTGGCACAAGCGAGCCCTGTCGCCCACTGGGCGGGCTTGCGACCGGGTTCGCCGGAGGGTATCCCGTACATCGGGCCGGTACCCGGGCGCGAAGGGTTGTGGTTGAACTGCGGGCACTATCGCAATGGTCTGGTGCTGGCCCCGGCCTCGTGCCAGCTGTTTGCCGACCTGCTGCTCGAGCGCGCGCCGATCATCGATCCGGCGCCTTATGCGCCCGACGGGCGACTAGGCGCAATCCAGGCCTAAGGCTGACGGTCGCCGGGCCCTTGTTCCAGGTGGGCCTGGCTGCAATACCACTGGCTGCCTCGCGGCAACGCCCGGTCTTTGGGCAGGTGAACGCCGCATTGGGCGCAGCGCACCATCTTCAGGGGGCTGTCGAGGGTATTGTCCCGGGGTGAGGCGGCAGGGGACTTGAACTTGCGCCATAACCAGAACGCGGCGGCAATCAGGGCGATCCAAAACAGTAGGCGAATCATGGTGTCCAGCTTTGTCAGTGACGATTCAGCAGTTTAGCCAAGGTGTTGGCGGTCGCCCAGAGTTATGTGTGGAGGCCCGAAATGGCACCACAAAGAAAAAGGGAGGCCATTGGCCTCCCTTTTTACTTATTACGCTGACAATCAGTCAAAAACACCAAAGGTCATGTAGCTGAACCACGAGCGGTCCTCGCTACTGCTTTCAGCTTCGGGATCCTCTTTTTCTTCGGCGTCGCTTTCGTCGCCTTCTTTAGGCAGCAATTCAGGCGGAATCGCTTCCTTGGCGTCTTCGTACTGCTTGATCACATCCTGGTTGGCGCGGGTTTCGCCCGGTGGCAGCGGCGTTTCGGTCTCGATCAGGCCCAGGGTCGCCTTGGACAACCAGCCACGGTTGTCGGCTTCCTCTTGTCGCGGTACGAACTGGCCATCGACCAGGCTCGGATGGTTCGGGTAGTTCAGCTTCAGGGTTTCCAGGCTGGTGGCTGCCAGTTCGTCCAGGTGCAGGCGCTGGTAGGCCTCGACCATCACCGCCAGGCCGTCGCCGACCGATGGTGTTTCCTGGAAGTTTTCCACCACGTAACGGCCACGGTTGGCCGCCGCGACATAGGCCTGACGGGTCAGGTAGTAGTCGGCTACGTGAATTTCGTAGGATGCCAGCAGGTTACGCAGATAAATCATGCGTTGCTTGGCGTCAGGCGAATAACGGCTGTTGGGGAAGCGGCTGGTGAGCTGGGCGAACTCGTTATAAGAGTCGCGGGCAGCGCCCGGGTCACGCTTGGTCATGTCCAGCGGCAGGAAGCGCGCAAGTAGGCCACGGTCCTGGTCGAAAGACGTCAGGCCCTTGAGGTAGTAGGCGTAATCGACGTTAGGGTGCTGCGGATGCAGGCGAATGAAGCGCTCGGCAGCGGACTTGGCAGCCTCGGGCTCGGCGTTCTTGTAGTTCGCGTAGATCAGCTCCAGCTGCGCCTGGTCGGCATAGCGACCGAACGGGTAGCGCGATTCCAGGGCCTTTAGCTTGCTAGTGGCGCTGGTATAGCTTTCGTTGTCCAGGTCGGCCTGCGCCTGCTGGTACAGCTCGGCCTCGCTCAGGTTTTCGTCGACGACTTCCTTCGACGAACAGGCAGCGGTGAGTCCGAGGATGGCGATCAGCAGCAGGTGTTTCACTTGCATGGCGGCTTGCGTCCCTATGACGGCCGCTGTCTTGGGCGTGGCCGTCCTGTTATGATGGGCGCCCCGTGGAACCCTCGGGGCAAAAGACGCCGTATTTAACCACAAGCGCGCAGCTGAAACCAAAGGCTACGCCGCCCCCTAGTCCGAGCATGTCCGAGATCATACAACTTCGCGCAGAGGTGCCGTCCGAACTGGGCGGGCAACGCCTCGATCAAGTCGCCGCACAATTGTTCGCCGAGCACTCGCGCTCGCGCCTTTCCGCCTGGATCAAAGAGGGCCGCCTGACTGTGGACGGAGGCGTCCTGCGCCCGCGTGACATCGTTCATGGTGGCGCCATCCTTGACCTCAACGCCGAGCAGGAAGCCCAGGGCGAGTGGGTTGCCCAGGACATCGAGCTGGACATCGTCTACGAAGACGACGATATCCTGGTCATCAACAAGCCTGCGGGCCTGGTGGTGCACCCGGCTGCCGGTCACGCCGACGGTACGCTGCTCAATGCCCTGCTGCATCACGTACCGGACATCGTCAATGTTCCGCGCGCTGGTATCGTCCATCGCCTGGACAAGGACACCACCGGTCTGATGGTAGTGGCCAAGACGATTCAGGCCCAGACCCAGCTGGTCGCCCAGCTGCAGAGCCGCACGGTCAGCCGCATCTATGAATGCATCGTGATTGGCGTGGTGACCGCCGGGGGCAAGATCAACGCCCCGATCGGCCGTCATGGCCAACAGCGCCAGCGCATGGCGGTGATGGAAGGCGGCAAGCAGGCGGTGAGTCATTACCGGGTGCTGGAGCGCTTCCGTTCGCACACCCATGTGCGGGTCAAGCTGGAAACCGGTCGGACTCACCAGATCCGTGTGCACATGGCCCACATCAACTTCCCGCTGGTCGGGGACCAGGCCTATGGCGGGCGCTTCCGCATTCCGCCGGCCGCCAGTGCGACCATGGTCGATGCGCTCAAGACGTTCCCGCGCCAGGCCCTGCACGCGCGTTTCCTCGAGTTGGATCATCCGACGACCGGTAAACGCATGAGCTGGGAATCGCCCTTGCCGGACGATTTCGTCTGGCTGCTGTCGCTGCTCAAGCAGGACCGCGAGGCGTTTGTCGGGTGAGTACACTCATGCGCGACCTGCTGATTCCGCAGTGGCCTGCGCCAGCCGGGGTCAGGGCGTGCGTGACCACCCGTGCGGGCGGTGTCAGCAAGGCGCCGTTCGACAGCTTCAATCTCGGTGACCATGTCGGAGATGACCCAGACGCGGTCGCTGAGAACCGTCAGCGCTTGACGTCAGAATTTTCCATTGCCCCGGCCTGGCTCAAGCAGGTGCACGGGGTGGCGGTGGCTGATGCCGACCCGGCACGGATCGCCGAAGCGGACGCCAGCTGGACGGCAACACCGGGCATTGCCTGTACGGTGATGACGGCCGACTGTCTGCCAGCGCTGTTCTGCGACCGCGCAGGCACTCGTGTCGCGGCAGCCCATGCCGGCTGGCGCGGATTGGCGGCCGGGGTGCTCGAAACCACCGTCGACAGCCTGGCAGTGCCGGGATCGGAAATTCTCGTCTGGCTGGGGCCTGCCATTGGCCCGCAGGCTTTCGAAGTTGGCACGGAAGTGCGTGATGCCTTTATCGCTACACATCCTGAAACCCATCAGGCCTTCGTTCCGAGTGTTAATGCCGGGCGCTTCATGGCCGACATCTATGCCCTTGCGCGCCTGCGTCTGGCCGCCCATGGCGTGACAGCCGTCTACGGTGGCGGCGAGTGCACGGTCAGCGACCCGCGTTTCTTTTCCTATCGCCGCAACAATCCTACCGGGCGTTTCGCCTCGCTGGTCTGGCTCGAGCACGCCTGACTACTGACTTGCATCAATCCCGCCAAGCTTGAATCTTCCAGAATCGGCCGCATCTACAGTGGTATCTCTGGCAGGTTTTCTTCATAGGTGTGTCCATCGCTCCGGCCTGCCCATAAGGAAGGTGAACTCATGCGTATAGACCGATTGACCAGCAAGCTGCAATTAGCTTTATCCGACGCTCAATCCCTGGCGGTGGGCATGGACCACCCGGCCATCGAGCCCGTGCACCTGTTACAGGCGCTGCTCGAGCAGCAGGGCGGCTCGATCAAGCCCTTGCTGATGCAGGTGGGCTTCGATATCAACAGCCTGCGCAAGGCATTGAGCAAAGAGCTCGATCAGCTGCCGAAAATTCAGAATCCCACTGGCGACGTAAACATGTCCCAGGACCTGGCGCGTCTTCTCAATCAGGCCGACCGGCTGGCCCAGCAGAAGGGCGATCAGTTTATTTCCAGTGAGCTGGTGCTGCTCGCGGCCATGGACGACAGCAGCAAGCTGAGCAAGCTGCTGCTGGGGCAGGGTGTGAGCAAGAAAGCCCTGGAAAATGCCATCAACAACCTGCGGGGCGGCGAAGCGGTCAATGATCCCAACGCCGAAGAATCACGTCAGGCGCTCGACAAGTACACCATCGACCTGACCAAGCGTGCCGAAGAGGGCAAGCTTGACCCGGTGATCGGCCGAGATGACGAGATTCGTCGCACCATTCAGGTCCTGCAACGGCGCACCAAGAATAACCCCGTACTGATCGGTGAGCCCGGCGTGGGTAAAACCGCCATTGCCGAGGGCCTGGCCCAGCGCATCATCAATGGCGAAGTGCCGGATGGCCTCAAGGGCAAGCGCCTGCTGTCACTGGACATGGGGGCGCTGATCGCTGGTGCCAAGTTCCGTGGCGAGTTTGAAGAGCGGCTCAAGGCCCTGCTCAATGAGCTGTCCAGGCAGGAAGGGCAGATCATTCTGTTCATCGATGAGCTGCACACCATGGTTGGCGCCGGCAAGGCCGAGGGCTCCATGGATGCCGGCAACATGCTCAAGCCGGCCCTGGCCCGTGGCGAGCTGCATTGTGTGGGCGCCACGACCCTCAATGAATACCGTCAATATATAGAGAAGGACGCAGCCCTCGAGCGGCGCTTCCAGAAAGTCCTGGTGGATGAACCGAGCGAAGAAGACACCATCGCCATTCTGCGGGGCCTGAAAGAGCGTTATGAGGTCCACCACAAGGTGGCGATCACGGACGGCGCAATCATCGCGGCGGCCAAGCTCAGCCATCGCTACATCACCGACCGGCAATTGCCGGACAAGGCCATCGACCTGATCGACGAAGCGGCCAGCCGCATTCGCATGGAAATCGACTCCAAGCCTGAAGTGCTCGACCGCCTGGAGCGTCGCCTGATCCAACTCAAGGTCGAATCCCAGGCCCTGAAAAAAGAAGACGACGACGCTGCCATCAAGCGGCTGGAGAAACTCACCGAAGAGATTGCCCGGCTGGAACGCGAGTATTCGGACCTCGAAGAGATCTGGAACTCGGAGAAAGCCGAAGTGCAGGGCTCGGCGCAGATCCAGCAAAAGATCGAGCAAGCGCGTCAGGAACTCGAAGCCGCTCGGCGCCGGGGTGACCTCAGCCGCATGGCCGAGCTGCAGTACGGGGTGATCCCGGACCTGGAGCGCAGCCTGCAGATGGTCGATCAGCATGGTAAAAGCGAAAACCAGTTGCTGCGCAGCAAGGTCACCGAAGAAGAGATTGCCGAGGTCGTGTCCAAATGGACCGGTATTCCGGTGGCGAAAATGCTCGAAGGCGAGCGCGAAAAGTTGCTGAAGATGGAAAGCCTGCTGCACGAGCGCGTGATCGGCCAGGACGAAGCCGTGGTGGCGGTAGCCAACGCAGTGCGCCGGTCGCGTGCGGGGCTGTCCGATCCGAATCGGCCGAGTGGCTCGTTCATGTTCCTCGGCCCTACCGGCGTCGGCAAGACCGAGCTGTGCAAGGCGTTGGCGGAGTTTCTGTTCGACACTGAAGAGGCCATGGTGCGCATCGACATGTCCGAGTTCATGGAGAAACACTCCGTGGCACGGCTTATCGGCGCCCCGCCAGGCTATGTAGGCTATGAGGAAGGCGGTTATCTGACCGAGGCCGTGCGGCGCAAGCCTTACTCGGTCGTGCTGCTGGACGAAGTCGAGAAAGCCCACCCGGATGTGTTCAACATACTGCTGCAGGTGCTTGAAGACGGCCGCCTGACCGATAGCCACGGACGCACGGTGGACTTCCGCAACACGGTGATCGTGATGACCTCCAACCTGGGCTCGGTGCAGATCCAGGAACTGGTTGGCGATCGCGAGGCACAGCGAGCGGCGGTGATGGATGCGGTGGGCTCGCACTTCCGGCCCGAATTCGTCAACCGGATCGACGAGGTGGTGATTTTCGAGCCTTTGGCCCGTGATCAGATTGCCGGCATCACCAAAATCCAGTTGGGCCGTCTGCGCAGCCGCCTGGCCGAGCGTGAGCTGAGCCTTGAGCTGAGCGACGAGGCGCTGGATAAACTGATCGCCGTGGGGTACGACCCGGTCTACGGTGCACGGCCGCTCAAGCGCGCCATCCAGCGCTGGATCGAGAACCCATTGGCCCAGCTGATCCTGTCCGGCCGCTTCCTGCCCGGCACCAGCATCACCGCCACCGTGGCAGATGATGAGATCGTGTTTGCCTGAGTAAAACCACGGTTGAACCTAAGGCCTCGATTTTCGAGGCCTTTTTTCTTTTTTTGGGGTTTTTTCCCTTTGCATTTTTCTGCGAGTGCTTGTAAAGTGCGCCCCGCTGTATGTCACACCGCAGATCGCCAGGCTTCATCGGGGATCTGAAAAAAAGTTGCAAATTCAGTGTGTTGAAAGCGATTTAGGTGTTGACAAGGGTTTCAAAAATTGTAAAATAGCGCGCCTCAGAGACATGAACGCAGCGATGCACGAAGTCGAAGAGTTCAACGCGGTAGCGATACAGTGTTTGAAGCTTGCAGTAAATTGAAATTGATAGTTCCGCGATAGCTCAGTCGGTAGAGCAAATGACTGTTAATCATTGGGTCCCAGGTTCGAGTCCTGGTCGCGGAGCCAAATTTCAAATCGGGGTATAGCGCAGTCCGGTAGCGCGCCTGCTTTGGGAGCAGGATGTCAGGAGTTCGAATCCCCTTACCCCGACCATTTTTGGGTCGTTAGCTCAGTTGGTAGAGCAGTTGGCTTTTAACCAATTGGTCGTAGGTTCGAGTCCCACACGACCCACCATTTTTGACTCCGGTTCGCCGGAGTTGAATCTTAAAAGGACAGGCGCCACTCGCGTCTGACCAAGGAAAGGCGCCTTGATTGGTGCCTTTTTTTTACCGGGGTATAGCGCAGTCCGGTAGCGCGCCTGCTTTGGGAGCAGGATGTCAGGAGTTCGAATCCCCTTACCCCGACCATTTTCGCCCTGGCTGTATTTGGGTAGAAGATCAGAGACTGAAGACAATGGCTTCAGCCTCAACGAAAAAAGGCGTCCTTCGGGACGCCTTTTTTTATGCCTGTTCGATTTGTTGTGAAGTCATCGCGGGCAAGCCCGCTCCCACATGGATCATCACTGTAACTGTGGGAGCAGGCTTGCCCGCGATGAGGCCGGAACAGGCAGCGGTAATTCCCGCTGCCTTACCCACTCAGTGCAGTTTCAACCGCGGCTCAGTCCCCCGCCCAATCCGACTCCCCAGCATCAACATCGCGGTCCGGAAGGCCCCATACAGCGCCATCTGGTGCATCCGGTACAACGACACGTAGAACATCCGCGCCAACCACCCTTCAAGCATCACGCTGCCCGTCAGGTTGCCCATCAGATTCCCCACCGCCGAAAAACTCGACAGCGAAATCAACGAGCCATAATCGCGATAACGATACTCAGGCAACGGCTTGCCCTCAATCCGAAGCTTCAGCGACTTGGCCAGCAGCGACGCCTGCTGGTGCGCCGCCTGCGCTCGTGGTGGCACATTGCGGTCGCTGTCCGGTTGCGGGCAGGCGGCGCAGTCGCCGAAGGCAAAGATATTCTCATCGCGGGTGGTCTGCAGGGTCGGTAGCACCTGCAGCTGATTGATGCGATTGCTCTCCAGTCCATCGATCTCGGCGAGGAAGCTCGGCGCACGAATACCGGCAGCCCAGACCTTCAAACTGGCCGGAATCACCTGACCACTGGCCGTAATCAATGCATCAGCAGTCACTTCGCTCACTGCAGCGTTGGTCAGCACGGTCACGCCGAGCTTCTCCAGGGTCTTGTGCACCGGCACGCCAATCCGCTCGGGCAGGGCAGGGAGTACCCGCGGGCCGGCCTCGATCAGGGTAATGCGCATGTTCTCCGGCTTGATCCGGCCCAACCCATAGGCGGCCAGCTCGTGGGCGGCATGGTGCAGTTCCGCGGCCAGCTCGACCCCGGTAGCGCCGGCGCCGACGATGGCGACGCTGATCTGCTCGCTACCTTCGGTGTGGGCGGCGTGGGCGCGCAGGTAATGGTTGAGCAACTGCTGGTGGAAACGCTCGGCCTGTTTGCGAGTGTCGAGGAACAGACAGTGCTCGGCCGCGCCACGGGTACCGAAATCATTGGTGGTACTACCCACGGCAATGACCAGGCTGTCATAACCCAGGGTGCGCGCAGGCACCAGCTCCTGGCCGTTTTCATCCAGGGTCGCAGCAATGGAGATCTGCTTTGCGGCGCGGTCGAGCCCGCTCATGCGCCCAAGCTGAAACTCGAAATGACTCCACTTGGCCTGGGCCACGTAGTTCAGTTCGTCTTCGGAGGAGTTCAGCGAGCCGGCAGCGACTTCGTGCAGCAACGGTTTCCAGATGTGGGTCAGGTTAGCGTCGACCAGTACCACACTGGCCGTGCCGCGCTTGCCCAGGGTCTTGCCCAGGCGGGTCGCCAATTCGAGGCCGCCAGCGCCCCCGCCAACGATGACAATACGGTGAGTCATGGAGATATCTCATAAGGTTTACGGAATCCGGGTATTGAGTGGCCGGCCGTTCAAACAGGCCGGAATGGGCGAGCGCAAGGCAGCTCATAGCACCAGGTGACTCAAGAGGCGGCTCAACAGGCCCAGACCGATCGTGACTGCCACCACCAGGGCAAGGAGCAGCCAGGGCCGGAACGGCTTGCGCTCAACTTGATGCTGGGGGGCTCGCAGATACTCATCGACGCGTCGCTGGTCGTCGGGATTCAGGCGGCTGGTCATGGGGGCCTCGTTGATAGACGCTTCAGACTGTGGGAAAGCTACAGCGTTCACGGTAGTCGCACAACTGGGAGGGCTTACAGGCTGATGCCGACGTCGAAAACAATGCTGCGGCCCAGGTTGTTGCGCAAAAAATCCGGTGCATCGGGGTGAGCGAACAACACGCGGGCAAACGTCGGGCCGACCAGCGACAGCGAGCGCCAACCCTGGCGCAGGTATTCGGTGGGGGGCGGAAAATGGCTGTTGAGGTCCAGCACTTCGCGTTTGAGGCTGGCAAAGGCAATGATGTCCAGTTCGCTCAGGTCAAGCCCGCGTTCCTTGTAGTTGTGCGACTTTTTGCGCAAGGTCGGGGCCAGGCGCTGCAGCAATTCCTGTGCATTGATGCGCCGGGGCCTGGCTTCACGACGCACCAGTTGGCTGAGGGAAAAGGCACTGCGACGGCGCTGCAGCTCTTCGCGCCATTCATCGTTCAGGCGCCGGCCCTCGTCGAGGACGAAAAACACTTCGAAACAGGCATCGCGAAACAGCACATCCGGCGGCTCCTGGCCCGCGGCGCTGAAGTCCTCGGCGCGATAGGGGATGTTCAGCCCTTGCAGCAGGCGCTCGCAGACCCAACGCTCGCGTTCCCATTTACGAGCATTGGAGAGAAACGCATTGGCTTGTTCGGCCTGAATCGTGAGCAGGCGCAAAAAATCTGAGTCGTCCATTGGAACAAGCTTAGCGTTCAATCCGCGATGCCAAGGAATTAAGTCGGCAGGTCACGCCCTAGATATCGCTGAACCGAATCCGGGTCGACTCGGCATAAGTCCTGATCCAGTCGACGGTTCGCATCACACTCGCCTCATTTGCACGCTGGCGATTGACCACGAGAAATTCCTTCAGGCGGCTGGTCTTGCGCAGTGGCAGCGCTGGGCACAGATCGCCGCGCACCAGTGCCTCTGCCGCATAGTATTTCCAGCCAAGCGCCACGCCATGGCCATAGATGGCGGCGTCCAACAAGGTCGAATAGGTTGAGTAATAGCGCACTAAAGGTTGCACGGGCTTATCGATTACCGGGTTCGGCAGCCATTGCTTCCAATCCATCAAGGGGCTTTGGTGAATGGCTAGTTGCAGAAGCGGGTGACAATGGTTCGATCTGGGGCGAGAGCGCGCCGTCTTTCTTCGTCCTGAAACCGGCCAACGGTGCACCCGCCAGCGTCGGTAACGGCGTCACCGTCAGCTTCGAGGCACCGAACCGTGCCGCGATCGACGCCTTCCACGCCGCTGCGCTTGCTGCCGGTGGCAAAGACGAAGGCGCCCCCGGAACACGCGATTGGGCACCAAACGCTTATGCGGCCTATGCCCGTGATCTCGACGGCAACAAGCTGGCAGCCTACTGCTTCAAACCTGCCTGAAGCTGAAGCGAGGCCAGCCCAAGCTGGCCTCGTCAGATCTCACTAGGCCATCGTCATTTGTCGTCCGTCTTTTCCGACGTTCCCGAGCGATACTCAGTGGTCTCTTCAGCGTTGGGCGCTTCGGGGAGACTTCCCGGTGTGAACATGTGAGTCTGCAAGTCGCTGGCATCGACGTCGGTGACGCCATGCACCGAATGGGCTCGACTGATGGCCTGTTCACACTGTTTATGGGTGTTGACGCGACCGCTCAACGTCACTGTACCGGCATGGGTCTTGACGTTGATATGCAGGCTGCGGGTGGGTTCGGAAAATGCCAGGGCCGACTTCACCTTGGTGGTAATCCACGTGTCATGGACGGCCATTCCCAGATCATGGGAGTAATGCTGGAAAGATTGAATTTTCATGGCAGGGCCCTCTCTCGCGTAAACAGATATACAAATTAATTATAGTGCGGCCGTTGCAGACGGTCGGGCTGGAGGCAAACACGACGAAGCACGGGCGTCGTAGGGGGATCGCTCGCTCAGAAGTGCAGGGGGCGGCGGTGTAGACTACGCCAGAGAGAGGTCTGTCGAAGGAGTGGTCATGATCGGTGCCGAACTGTTGTCCGATGAGAGCCTGACGTTCGGCTGGCTGGCGTATGTGCCTGTGTTGGCCTGGGCAGTCGCCAAGGCGCCCTGGGTCGAGTTGTTCACCGACAGCCGGCGTCAGCACCTGTTGTTCGGCACGGTGTTCGCCTTGTTCATTCTTTGGCTGGTGCGGCGCGATTTCGACACGGGAGTGTCCTATCACTTTATCGGCATGACCGCGGTGACCCTGTTGCTGGATTGGCCGCTGGCAATTGTCGGCGGCCTGGTCGCGCAGATCGGGCTGGTGTTGCTCGGACGGCAGGACTTGGCGGCGGTGGGCGTCAATGGCCTGTTGCTGATCGTATTGCCGGTGCTGGTGACTGAGCTTTGCGCCATGCTGGTCGAACGGGCGCAGCCGCGTAATCCGTTCGTGTACATTTTTTGTTCGGGGTTCTTTGCCGCGGCCTTGTCGGCACTGTTGTGCCTATTGGCAGGGCTGGGCCTGTTATGGCTGGACGGGCGGTTCGTCATGCCGTACTGGCTGGAGGATTTTATCGGCTACCTGTGGCTGATCATCTTTCCCGAGGCGTTCATCAACGGCATGGTGGTCAGCGCGCTGGTGGTGTTCTGCCCGGAGTGGCTGGAGACCTTCAACCGCACCCGCTACCTCCAGGCCCCCTGGAAAGACGACGAACCGCCTCGCGGCGGTTCGTGACAGGTTCAATGTTGGCGCGGATCGAAATCGCCTGAAAACAGCTCGTCTTCGGCGTCGGGTGAAACCGGGATCTTGTGTTCTTCAGAGGCCCAGGCGCCGAGGTCGATCAGTTTGCAGCGATCGGAACAGAACGGCCGGTTCGAATTGGCCGCGTTCCATTCCACCGGGGCGCCACAGGTTGGGCATTCAACGGTCAGGGGTTGGCTCATGACTGGCCTCCACGCAAAGTTAAGTAAAAATGATGCAGGCGGTCGACTTCGGCATGCAACCAGGCCAGGTCGCGGTCATTGACCAGCACATCATGGGCATGGCTCAGGCGTTCTTCGCGGCTGGCCTGGACCTTGAGGATCGCCTCGACCTGCTCGGGCGTGGCCTGATCACGCTGCAGGGTGCGTTGCACCTGCAGTTGTTCTGGTGCATCGACCACCAGAATCCGCTGGACCTGGCGATACTGCCCGGATTCGATCATCAGCGGCGAAACCAGCACGGCATAAGGTGATTCTGCCTTGGCCAGGTAGCTGAAGATCTCCTGGCCGATCAACGGATGCAGCAATGCCTCGAGCCAGCGTCGTTGCTCCGGGTCGGCGAAAATCAGCTGGCGCAGGGCGGCCCGATCGAGTTGACCGTCGCCCTGCAGCACGCCAGGGCCGAAGTGTTCAACAATGCTGGCCAGCGCCGGCCGGCCGGGTTCGACCACCCAGCGGGCGGCCTGATCGGCATCCACCAGGTGCACGCCCAGCTCGATAAAACGCTGGGCAGCGGCACTCTTGCCGCTGCCGATGCCGCCGGTAAGGCCAAGTATCCAGGGTGTGAAAGCAGGCGTTGTCATCGCAAACCAGTGAACTGCAGATAGGAAGTGGTTATTTGACCACCCCAGAGCAGAGTGATCCAGCCTGCAATGGCCAGATAAGGCCCAAAGGGGATCGGCATGCTGCCTCGTTGATTGCGCAAACGCAGCAAAATCAGGCCCAGCACGGCACCAACCAGGGAGGACAGCAGCACCGTCAACGGCACGATCTGCCAACCGCCCCAGGCCCCGAGCATCGCCAACAGCTTGAAGTCGCCATGGCCCATGCCGTCCTTGCCGGTGATCAACTTGAACAACCAATACACCGACCACAGGCACAGGTAGCCAGCCACCGCGCCCCAGACCGCATCGGCCAGCGGCACGAACAAACCGAACGCATTGACGATCAACCCCAGCCACAACAGCGGCAACACCAGCACATCGGGAATTACCTGATGGTCGGCATCGATCAGGCTCATGGCCAGCAGCCCCCAGCTCAGCACCATGAAGGCGGCGGCCTGGCCGCTGAAACCGAAATGCCAGGCAGCGAAGGCGCTCAACCCGGCACAAGCGATTTCGACCAGCGGATAGCGTTTGCTGATGGGCGCCTTGCAGCTGGAACAACGGCCGCGCATGCACAGGTAGCTGAGCACCGGTACATTCTCCCAGGCGCGTATGCGATGGGCGCAATGGGGGCATTCGGAGTGGGGCAGCATGAGGTTGTAGGTCGGACCGGGTGGCATGCCGGGCAGGTCGAGAATGTCGCGGGCCTGGTCTTGCCAGTCGCGTACAAGCATTTTCGGCAAACGGTGAACGACAACATTGAGAAAGCTGCCGATGATCAGCCCCAGCAGCGCGGCGCAGAAGATAAGGGCCAGTGAGTGGTCGGCCAGCCACAGGTAGGTGGCCATGGCTCAGACCACTTCGCCGAGCTTGAAAATCGGCAGGTACATCGCGACCACCAGGCCACCGACCAGTACCCCGAGTACGACCATGATCAGCGGCTCCAGCAGGCTGGTCAGGTTATCGACCATATTTTCGACCTCGTTTTCGTAGTGACTGGCAACCTTGTCGAGCATGTCGTCCAGCGCCCCGGATTCTTCGCCGATGGCCGTCATTTGTACGGCCAGGTTGGGGAATACGCCACTGGCGCGCATCGAAAAATTGAGCTGCATGCCGGTGGCGACGTCCTGACGAATGCGCTGGACCGCGTCCCTGATCACCACATTGCCGGTGGCACCGGCGACAGAGCCCAGTGCTTCGACCAGCGGAACACCGGCAGCGAAGGTCGTGGACAAGGTGCGGGCGTAACGGGCGACGGCCGACTTGAACAGCAGCGTGCCGACAATTGGCAGCTTCAGCAAGGCCCGGTCGATGCCATCACGAATACGCTGATTGCGCCGGTAACCCTGTTGCAGGGCCAATACCGCCGAGATCAGGCCGCCGAGCAGCAGCCACCAGGCGTGCTGCATGAACTGCGACAGTTCGATGACTCTCTGCGTGAACACCGGCAGGTCCGCGCCAAAACCGGCGAACAGGCTCTGGAACTGCGGCACCACCTTGACCAGCAAAATCCCCGATACGAAGATCGCCACCAACAGCACAAGAACCGGGTAGGTCAGGGCCTTTTTGATCCTGGACTTGAGGACTTCGGTCTTCTCTTTGTAGGTCGCCACCCGATCGAGCAACGTATCGAGGGCGCCGGCCTGCTCGCCGGCATCGACCAGATTGCAATAAAGCGCATCGAAATACTGCGGCTTCTTGCGCAGTGCCACAGCCAGGCTGTTGCCGGCGGCGACCTCCTGCTTGATCTCGCCGATCAGCGTGCGCATCTTCGGATTATCGAAACCTTCGCCGATGATGTCGAAAGACTGCAGCAATGGCACACCGGCTTTCATCATGGTTGCCATCTGCCGACTGAACACGGCGATGTCCAACGGTTTGATGCGCCTGCCGACGCTGAGTGAAGCTGTGGCTTTTTTCCTGACCCGGGAGGGGGTGACGCCCTGTTTGCGCAATTGCGCCTTGATCAGTGCACTATTGGGCCCACTCAACTCCCCGCTGACTTTCGCGCCTTTGTTGTTGACGCCTTCCCACGCATAAACGCTGACCTTCGCCGCTTTTGTCGCCATTGGCTGGTTCCCGGTGACACAGTTGACTTCCTCAAGGCGGGTTTTGCCTTGAATGACTCCGAGCAGGTCGGGCATACAGCCGACGGGTTCGTAGACTCTCAAAGTGTCGATCTGTTCGGCCTCAAAGTGTTTTTACGGGGCGTTTCGGCGTTTGCTGTTTGTTGCGGCGACAGAACTTGTGGGCCGCAAGCGGGCCAGCCGAACTGGCTCCCGGGGCGATGTGCTGACAGCTTAGTCGAGAGCGCACGCCCTATCGGCAGTCCTGAAGTGACAAGACATGTCGGTAATCTTTGGTCAGCAGTCGCCCCATGCGACGTGGAGATAAGTTGCTCGCATTGCCGCTAGAATCGCGCAGGCTTGCTGCTTGCCCAACCCTTTGCAGCCCCATGGGCTCGATCCCATACATGGAGACGTTCAATGAAAGGCCAGAAAGGTTTTACCCTTATCGAATTGATGATCGTGGTGGCGATCATCGGCATTCTGGCGACCATCGCCATTCCTGCCTATTCCAAGTACCAGGCTCGCGCCAAAGTGGCGGCGGGGCTCGCGGAAATCACGGCGCTGAAAACCCCGTTCGAAGACAGCCTGAACCAAGGCACCGACGTAGCCAGCACCGCCGGCATCGGTGGCCAGGGCACCACCGGTAATTGCACCATCGTAGCCACCGGAACCGCCGCGACAGGTGCCGGGAGCATCGTCTGTACCATCACCAACGCACCGGCGCCCGTACTGGGCAAAATCATCACCCTGACGCGCTCGCAAACCAGCGGCTGGGCCTGCACCACCACCGTCGAAGCCGACTACGCGCCCAAGGGCTGCACCAGCACCTAAGGGGCCGTTAATAGTCTGCGCAATAGCCGTTAATAAACAGTGATTTGCGCAACGCTTGCGGCAGTGGTAGCGTTGTCGCCAAGCCGGTGTAGCTCAGTCGGTAGAGCAGCGCACTCGTAACGCGAAGGTCGCAGGTTCGATTCCTGTCTCCGGCACCATTTGCACTTCCAGAGCCTTCCAGCAGGTTCCAAATAGTCCCACAAAAGCCGCGTAATAAGCGGCTTTTGTCTTCCTGGAGCTTCCAGTGACTTCCAGCGGCTTCCGAGATTTTTTAGTACATTAGTCAGTACATACTGAGTTCGATCTACTGGTGGTGTACTAAATGCCTCTCACTGACACGGCAGTCAGGCTCGCTAAGCCGAAAGACAAGGACTGCACCCTCAACGACAGTGATGGACTGTCGCTACGGCCGCGCGCAACCTGGCGCCCGGAAAGGTAGCCTCCACCGTGGCAGGGGCGCCGACTCATGGCGCTCAATATATTGCCACCTCGGGCGGTAGCCCGATCAGCACTTCCGTGAGCGAATCCGATGACATGAGCATCATTGCGGTTCACGGTTTGACCGATTCAACACCGAGAAGCCTTTTGACTTGCCAGTGGGGCAAAGCCTCTCAAGGGTGGTGCGCGCTCAAATGTCAGGAAACCCGAGAGTTACCGGAATGGGCAGGCAAGGTAGATGCGAGGCAATCCCGTACGGAGCCAGGTTGCGAAAACCAACCCCATGAATGACCGGCGTCAATCCCGCCCACTACCCCGAAATAGGTCGGTTGGAATGCCATGGTATGGTGCCTCATAGGGATGACGGCGGCTTGAGTCGTTAACCGACACCGATCGGTTTTTTTTCGGGCGTTACCGGAGATATTGCACTTAATTTTTTCGTGAGTTTCACTTAGCTTAAGCGTCTATTTGAGATAATGTTTAGCTTCTGCTAACAAACACCCGTCTAAACCGGGTGTTTTTCTGAATACCTTGCAGATAGCTCACTTGCCGTTTAGAGATATTTTTCACATGTCCGAATTTTCCCATCACGACCTTGAGCTACTGAATCCATCCTTTGACTCAGACCTGGTAGACGTTCTCAGCGAACTGGAGCACCTTCGCCGTTTGAGGCTGGAAGGGGACACCCCCGCGCCTGTCTTTTTCCAGCTTAAGTCGATTTTCCACATGCTCGAAAGCTTGGGCTCTGCTCGCATCGAGGGAAATCATACGACCCTCGCAGACTACATCGACAGCAAGGTAGAGGGGACGGCACAGGATACCGATCAGTTGCGCGAGGTGGCCAACATCGAAAATGCCATGGATTACATCGAGGAGGTCATGCAGCCCGGCATGCGGCTAACCGAGCACGCGATCAGAGAGTTGCACGCCATGACCGTGCAAGAGTTGGAAAGGGAGGGGGATAAGACGCCAGGTGTAGTGGTCTAATGAAACCGGACACCCATTTAGGCGAGAATGCTCGCCAGATCGAGGTGTCAAATGACCAAACAACGCCGTTCCTTTTCCGCTGAATTCAAACGCGAGGCTGCCGACCTCGTGCTCAAGCAAAACTACAGCTACATCGAAGCCAGTCGTTCACTCGGCGTCGGCGAGTCGGCACTACGCCGCTGGGTTGAGCAGGTTCAGAAGGAGCGCCAAGGTGTCACCCCGCTAAGCAAAGCGCTGACCCCGGAGCAGCAGAAAATCCAGGAACTGGAAGTCCGGATCGCCCGCCTTGAACGGGAAAAATCGATACTAAAAAAGGCTACCGCGCTCTTGATGTCGGAAGATCACGAGCGTACGCGCTGATCAATCAGCTTAGCGTCCACGAGCCGATTGATTGGCTGTGCAAAGTGTTTGAAGTCACCCGCTCGTGTTACTACGCCCAGCGTCTCAGGCGCCGGACTCCTGATATTGAGCGGCTTCGGCTGCGCAGTCGGGTCAATGAACTGTTCACAGAAAGTCGTAGTGCTGCGGGCAGCCGCAGCATCTTGTCGATCATGCGTGAAGACGGCGAGCAACTGGGGCGATTTAAGGTACGCAGCTTGATGCGTGAGCTTGACCTCGTGAGCAAACAGCCAGGTTCTCATGCCTATAAAC
Organism: Pseudomonas sp. LS1212; assembly: GCF_024741815.1. NCBI lineage: Bacteria > Pseudomonadati > Pseudomonadota > Gammaproteobacteria > Pseudomonadales > Pseudomonadaceae > Pseudomonas > Pseudomonas sp. LS1212. The sequence goes on along the minus strand of NZ_CP102951.1, from coordinate 4,880,143 downwards.
GAGCGACGGTCGAACGGTTGGATATCCCGAACATCTTGAATCGGGAGTTCGATGTCTCGGCCCCCAACCAAGTGTGGTGCGGCGACATCACCTACATTTGGGCCCAAGGGAAATGGCATTATCTGGCTGTTGTGCTAGATCTTTGCGCGCGCCGGATAGTGGGTTGGGCATTGTCGGAAAAGCCGGACGCCGAGCTGGTTATCAAGGCACTGGATATGGCCTATGAGCAACGAGGAAGACCTCAGGGCCTGCTGTTTCACTCGGATCAAGGGTCGCAGTATGGGAGTCGTTTATTTCGCCAGCGGCTGTGGCGTTATCGCATGCGCCAGAGCATGAGCCGCCGGGGTAATTGCTGGGACAATGCGCCGATGGAGCGTGTGTTTCGCAGCGTGAAAACTGAATGGATACCGACCATGGGCTACCGAACTGCTCAAGAAGCCCAGCGCGATATCAGCCATTTCTTGATGCATCGGTACAACTGGATTCGCCCCCATCAATTCAACGGTGGGCTGGCGCCAGCTCAGGCCGAAGAAAAACTTAACGTCGTGTCCGGGATTAGTTGACCACTACAAGGAGCCTACCGTCAAGGGCCGGTACGCATAGCTCAATCGGAGCATTTGCCTCCCGACTTTGTTCTTGTACAAAGCTATATGCAAGAGTTGGTGGAATTCGTGAATCGCGAGGATTCTCGGAAATACGACCTGATGAAGGTAGCCTTGGCTCACCATAGGTTCGGCTGGATACACCCATTTGGCAATGGAAACGGACGTGTAGTGAGACTGCTCACCTATGCGCTTCTGATGAAGTACGGTTTTAACGTGAGCACTGGCGGACGGGTTCTTAATCCAACCGCAGTTTTCTGCAATGACCGTGAGCGCTACTACTCCATGCTCGCAACAGCAGATACGGGAACAAAAGAAGGGCTGGAAGCATGGTGTATCTATGTCCTGGAGGGTATTCGCGACGAGCTCGCTAAAGTGGACCGGCTCACAAACTATGCCTACCTGAAGCAATTCATCCTGAATCCTGCTGTGACCTATGCCCGAGAGCGAGAACTGATTACTGGAACGGAAGCGTCTGTACTGGTTATGGCCATAAAATCAGGGGTTGTTAAGTCTGGAGATTTGACGGGTGTTCTGCCTGACCTATCGAGTAGTCAGCGTACCTATTTGATCAAAAAGCTGGTCGGACAAGGCATGCTTCTGCCCATTAGTGAGGGCGCCAGGCAGTACACCATCGGATTCTCAAACAATTACTTAATACGCGGCGTGATCAAGTCGCTGAGAGAGCAGGGTTTCATTCCCGAGCCTCTGGAAAGGCCATAAGGACGTATCTGAAGATGACGGGAAACGCCATCCTCTACGGGGGCGAGGGCCACGCCGACTGCACGGAAGAATGCCAGCAAATCTCGACACCGAGGGTTGCTGGCAAACGTCTTACGAAAAAACAGCTGGGGAACTCAGCACTCAGCGCTCAGTTTTAGCCCCACGCCCATCCCCCTCGATTTCAACCCCATCCACCACCGCATCCACCAACGCCTTGGCCAGTTCGATGGAATGGAATGTCGACCACAACAACCCCTCATTCGCTTCAGAATTCATACACGCATGATGGGCAGTATCCCGCGCACCTTTTAGCGCAAGTGAAGCGTGCACCAACGCATCTTCCGCGTTAATTCCAGCGCACACGGCGAGCAAAGGCCCATGCCCGGCATCACAGCTGCCGAACGGGGTAGTCACGGTCTTGTAGAGTTTGCCACCAGGCGGTGGATCGGGAACGATTTTGATCATGATGAAGCTCCTCAAGTTTGTACATGGGAGCTACCACTGTTCGCTTGCACACGAATGAGGTGGCAGCTGTGCGCGGGTGTGCAAGACCGAGGAACTTGAGAAACCCGGCAGGCGCGAAGGCCTCCCACGCACAGCCGCCATAAAACACTTCGCGAAGAAAGTACTCCGAAGAAGGCTATGACGCTGTTTGGTCTCAAGTTACCGAGCTTGCACACTCGGTCGCTGATTTTGCAGCGACAGAACGAGCCTAGAGTGCAGACCAAAGCGACGCAACCTTCAGGAGGGCGACACGGGTTGTAGGATAATTCCTTAAATCGAAATCAAGAAAGTAATTTGTCTTGAATTACATCGAAGAGGGCACAGCTAAAAAACGAGCAGCGCATGGCGCTGCTCGGCGAGGTGGTTGTGGGGTGCAGGCTTCAAGGCTCTTGCGCCCAATGAAAGACCACGGTTTTAGCTCCGCTGCGATCGACTGCAACGTTCTGGCGTTTTTCCTGGCCATTGCTGTTGCTGATGATCATGTATTGGTCGGGTGGCAAATTAACGAAGAAGTACGGCCCCACGTCGTTCACCGATAACACCGGTTGGCCATTGAGCTTCTGGATGGCGACGTTGACGCCAGGGAGGTATTTGTCTTCCGGCCCGGTGGCAAAGGTCAAGCGCAGGTTGTAACCCTGGATTTGCTTCATCACCGTGGATTCATCCAGGCCGATACCGCCGGACAGGTAGGTGATCCCGTTTTGCTGTTGTGGTTGAAGTTGCACGGCGGACATATCAACCGGTTCTTCGGCTTGCGATGCCATGGGTGCGAGGCCCAGGAACATGGCAAGGACTGTTCCGGAAAAAGCTGACGATCGGATACGCGTCATGATAACGACTCCTTGGTTCGACCAGAACCGAGGTATTGCCCGCCATTACCTGCGGGCGCACAAATGAAGCGTTACATTCTTTTGATAGTGACGCGCAGCATGGGTTCAAATTTTATCCCGGGCACGCCCGGGCGGGTCACGAACCGGGCGGATCCGGGCCCGGTTCGTGCAGGTTCGTGCAGGAGAGGCGCCGTGGTTCAGAGGCTCAAGCGCATGGACAGGTCCACGGCCTTGATGTCCTTGGTCAAGGTGCCGATCGAGATGTAGTCGACGCCCGTTTCGGCGATGACCCGCAAGGTGGTTTCGTTAACGCCGCCGCTGGCTTCGAGCTTGGCCCGGCCGCCGTTGAGGCGTACGGCTTCGCGCATGTCGTCCAGGCTCAGTTCGTCGAGCATGATGATGTCGGCGCCACCGTCCAGTGCCTCTTTCAGTTCATCCAGGCTTTCGACTTCGATTTCCACGGGCTTGCCCGGGGCGATGCGATGCGCGGCGCTGATCGCCTCAGGGATGCCGCCACAGGCAGCAATGTGGTTTTCCTTGATCAGGAAAGCGTCGTACAGGCCGATGCGATGGTTATGACAACCGCCGCAAGTCACCGCGTACTTTTGCGCCAGACGCAGCCCGGGGATGGTCTTGCGGGTGTCGAGCAACTGCACCTGGGTGCCTGCGACCATGTCTGCGTAAAACTGTGCGCGGGTGGCAACCCCCGACAGCAATTGCAGGAAATTCAGTGCACTGCGTTCGCCGCTGAGCAGCGAGCGCGCAGGGCCTTCGACGTTGAACAGCACCTGGTTGGGCTTGGCGCGTTCTCCGTCGCTGACTTGCCAGTGCACGGCGACGCGCGGGTCGAGCTGGCGAAATACGCTATCGACCCAGGCCGTGCCGCTGATGACGCAATCGTCGCGCGTGATAATGCTGGCCTTGGCCAGGCGTTCGGCCGGGATGAGTTGCGCGGTGATATCGCCGCTGCCGATATCTTCCAGTAACGCACGGCGCACGTTGGCTTCGATTTCGGCAGTCAGGTCGGCGAGGCGTAGATTCGGCATGGCAGGCTCCACAAACTAAGTGGCCGGATTATAGGGCAGCTCATCGGCGCGGGCGACCCTCGCGGCCATGAAGGTTTTTCGGCTGCCTTTGGTCAGTTCAATGGAGCTTTTCGGTTTTTTCGAGGTCACAACTCGATGGCCCTGGTTCGAGCGAAGGGAGCGCGAATCGGTTTTGCCTGGAACGATGACCTGGCCCATCAGGAGGCTGCGATGCAAAACGACGCGAAAGTGGTGCCGTTGAAGGTGGCCACTGACCCGGCGCCGAACACGCCTCTCGCCCGCTTGCCTGTGGCGCTGCTGCAGGTGCGCGACATCGCTGTGTTGCAGTTCAGGCAAGGGCTGCAGCTATTGTTCGACAATGCCGACGACACCCTGTTCGAGTTGGCCGACAAAGCCCGCACCAGCGCTGACCAGTCCCTTTTCCTGCAAGCCATGCGCGACTTGCGCCTGGAGCGCAAAAGCATCGAGCGGGGGTTTATTCAGCTCTTCAACGATGCCTTCGTGCGCATTGGCCAAGTCGCTGCGGACGAGCTTGATATACCTCGGCCACCTACCTTCGACCGCCTCACGCTGGTTTCCAATGATGAGCTGGAGCAAACCGTTGCCCTGGATGCCATGGTCGCCAAGGTCCTGGCCCGCGACGGCGTTGCCCTGGGCCAGCTGACTCGCCGTTTCAATGTATTGCTCGGCAAGCCCCTCGATGATCATGACAATCCGCTTGGTCCGGCGCTGCTCTGCGACTGTTTCCTGCGAGCAGGGCGCAGCCATGGGATGGACCTCAAGGTCAAACTGATCGTGCTCAAGCTGTTTGAAAACGCTGTGTTGCGCGAGACCGGGCAACTCTATGGGCAAGCCAACCAGTTGCTTGGCAGCCTCGGCGTGTTGCCCGAGCTGAAGGCCCTGCCGGATCGGCGTGCAGGAGTGCGCAGCGCCAGTCGTTCGCCCCGTCCGGTCAGCGAGGCGGTGGCAGAGCCGTCCAGTACGCAATACGAGGAAGGTGTGCAGGCGGTCTTCACCTCTCTGCGGGCCCTGCTATCGCCCGCACGTGTGGGTTCGAATCCTGGCGCCCCGGCATCGCTGCTGACGAGCCATGACCTGATGCGGTTGCTCACGCACCTGCAACATAGCCTGCCGATCTCCAGTGCCCCTTCGGACTGCGACGTGCGCGGTCAGCTCGAGCAATTGCTGGCACAGTTAGGTACAAGAAGCGGTATGGCTCGCCGTATCGGTGAGGTCGAGGACGACGTGATCACGCTGGTCTCCCTGTTGTTCAAGTTCATTGCCAGTGATCGCAACCTGCCGGATTCGCTCAAGCGCCCGATCAGTCGTCTGCAGATTCCGCTGCTCAAGGTCGCACTGCTGGACAAGAGTTTATTCAGTCGTGGCAATCACCCGGCCAGGCGCCTGCTCAATGAAATGGCCAGCGCCGCTATCGGCCTCGGTGGCCACGAAGAGTATTCGCACGATGGCCTCTGCCTGCGCATCGAACAGATTGCGCAGCGGCTTAACGATGAGTTTGTCGATGACCCATCGATCTTTTCCGAGTTGTTGGCCGATTTTCTCGCGTTCAGCTTCGAGGAGCGTCGCCGCAGCGAACTGCTCGAACAACGCACGCGCGATGGCGAGGAGGGGCGCGCGAAGGCCGAGCAGGCGTTGCTGCGAGTGGAGCACGAACTCAATCGACGTTTGCATGCCCGGATACTGCCACAGCGGGTCATCGGGTTTATCGAGGCGGCCTGGAGCAAGGTGTTGCTGCTTGCCTGGCTCAAGCATGGCGAGGCGTCCGTGCAGTGGCAGCATGGCTTGAGTACCCTGGATGATTTGATCTGGAGTGTCGAACCCCATGCTGACGCCGAATCTCGCTTGCGGCTGCTCGAGGTGGTGCCGGGCCTGTTGAAGTCCCTGCGCGAAGGCTTGGCCGGTTCGGCCTTCGACCCTTTCGCCACCCGTGAGTTTTTCAGCGACCTGGAGGCCCTGCACGTACAGGCCTTCGAGTGCGAAAACGAGGGGGGCGATGCGCCGACCCGGAGTGACAGCGATATCCAGCAGCTGGCAGTGGTCGATGAGATTTCCCTGGGCACGGCCAGGCCGGCAACTTTGGCCTGGCCCCGGGGGCAACTGGCCGACGATGATGCCGCACTGTTACAGGTCGACCTGTTGCGCCCCGGTGTTTGGGTCGAAATCCAGGAAGATGCGGAACACAGCCTGCGCTGCAAGCTGGCGACCCTCATCGAGGCCTCTGGCAAGTACATCTTCGTCAACTGCGCAGGGCTCAAGGTTCTCGAGAAAACCCGCATGGACCTGGCGCTCGAATTTCATCACGGGCAGATCCGGGTGCTCGATGAGGCATTGTTGTTCGACCGGGCGCTGACTGCGGTGGCCAGAAACCTGCGCCAGCACAAGGACTCGTAACACAACCGATGCTGCCCAGCGGGCATGCATCACGGCATACTGGGGTTGTCGATTTAGCGTTCAAGGAACCTGTATGCAGTTGGACTCCGCAAGCGGCTGGTGCCAAGGTGCGCACCATTGTCCCTCACCCAACTTCAATGAGCGCCCAGCGGGTGAAATCTCGCTGCTGGTGATTCACAACATCAGCCTGCCGCCCGCGCAGTTCGCCACGGGCAAGGTCCAGGAGTTCTTCCAGAATCGCCTGGATGTCACTGAACACCCCTATTTTGAGGGGATTGCGCAGCTGCGGGTGTCCGCGCATTTTCTGATCGAACGTGACGGCACGCTGACTCAGTTTGTCTCCTGTCTAGAGAGGGCGTGGCATGCCGGTGTGTCGCGCTTCGACGGGCGCGAGGGCTGCAATGACTTTTCCTTGGGCATCGAACTCGAAGGCACGGACGATCTGCCCTTCACCGACGCTCAGTATCGGGTCTTGCAGGCCCTGACGCGTCAGCTGCAGGCCGCTTATCCGGCCATTACGCTGGGTCGCATTTGCGGTCACAGCGATATTGCCCCGGGTCGCAAGACTGATCCAGGGCCGGAATTCGACTGGGCGCGTTACCGCGCCGGTCTTCAGGACGAAGAGGGCGCACAATGAGTTTTCTGGTGTTGCTGCTGGTGCTGTGGGTGGAGAAGTTCTCGGCCCTGCGCCACCGTATCCAGCATGACGGGTTCTACTTGCGCGAACTGGCCAGGCTTGAACGCAGCCAGCAACTGACAGGGCACCCGTGGTGGGTGCTGCTGGTCATGGTCGTACTGCCGGTCGCCGTGCTGGCGCTGTTGCTGCGTGTTCTGGATCCAGTGGCCTATGGCTTGCTGGCCTTTCCGATTCACCTGGTGGTGGTGATCTACAGTCTGGGCCGGGGAGACTTCAAGGCGGCCCTGGGGCCGTTTCGCGATGCCTGGCGGCGGGGCGATGACCAGGCAGCGATCCATGTCGCCGAACGTGACCTCAAGCTTAACGCCGATAGTGCCGGGGAGTTGTTCGAGCGCGTCCAGGGGCACCTGTTGTGGCAGGCCTACCAGAGCTTCTTTGCGGTGATTTTCTGGTACTTCCTGCTCGGGCCGGCGGCGGCGCTGTGCTATCGGTTCCTGGCGCTGGTGGCCGAAAACGGTCACAACCGGGCCGTGGTGGAGCGCGCCGAGCAACTTCGCCATGCATTCGATTGGCTGCCCGTGCGTCTGCTCGCGGCCAGCTTCGCCCTGGTCGGCAACTTCATGGCCGTCAGCCGGGTGCTGCTGCATGAGTTGCTGAACTGGCATATCAGCGCGGCACGGTTGATCGAGAACGTCGGCCGGGTTGCCGGTGAGGTGTCCGGACCGCTGACCGGCGCCGAAGGTATTGCCAGCCTGGACAGCCTCTGGGAGCTGCTGCTGCGTTCGGCGGTGCTCTGGTACGCCTGTTTTGCCATCTGGACCGTGCTGGGCTGAGGTCATCTCTCAATGACGGGGCTTGCGCAGAGCCCCGGTCTGTCGCTGGCATTAACCTTTAGTTACAAAACCTTATGCCGATATAGGTTATACAGGAGGCAAGCGTTCGCGCCTGTGGCCTTGTGCCATTGCGCATCCATAAAAATAAAATCCGAGGGAACGACTTGTGAAGAGCGTGTTGTATCCGGCCATCGCGCTAATGAATCGCCTGAGCTTCGGCATGAAGTTCAGCCTGATCAGTATCATGTTTTTCCTGCCCATGTCGGTCACCAACTTCTATCTGGTCAGGGATTCATGGCGTGAATTCCAGGGCACCCGGGTCGAACTGCAAAGCCTCGACCTGCTGGGCAGCAGCCTGACATTGCGCCGTGACCTGGAAACCCTGACCAACCTGGTCGACATCAATGTCGTGATCGGGCAATCGGCCAAGGCCGGTGACCTGGAAGCGAAAATCGACGGTCTCGAGCAGAGTATCGCCAGCCACATCCGAGGCCTGAACGCAGTCAGTACCGACGAAGCGCAGATCCAGGCGTTCAATGCCAAGCGCGATGAAATGCTCGCAGCCCTCAAGACGGTACAGGCCGAGACATCCCTGCAAAGTAAAAGCGCCTTGACTGACAAGTTGCTCGGACATGCGCAGGTGTTCAGCAAGATCATCGCCAGCCAGGCGGGCTTGAGCCAGGACAGCGACAGCGTCGTGCGCCAGCTCAGCGAATTGATCACCAGCATCACGCCGCAGGTTACCCAGGCCCTCGGCGATGGCCGGGCAATGGGCTCGTATTCCCTGGGCCAGGGTTTTCTCAACTCCGCCGCCAGCAACCGTTTTGAAGACTTGCAGCAAAAACTGGATAAGCTGCAGGCCGACTATGGTTTGAAACTTCAGGATGCACTGGGCTCCAGTCCTCAGGCGCAAGCGGCACTGGGGGCGCTTGCCGAAAGCAGCCGGGCCACCCTCAAGCAAGGTGCTGAGCTGTTCGAAGACCAGGTTGTCATGGCCGACTCCCTCGATGCACCGTGGCCAGGCTTTTATGAACAGGTCAGCGGCTTGATGGACAAGACCTACCAATTGAACGAGGCCACCTCGGGTTATCTCAATGAGCAGCTGCAGCAACGGCTGGAGCAGAACCGACTGCAAATGGTGCTGCTGGTGGTCGCCCTGGCCCTGGTTTTCCTGCTGATTGTCTATTTGTATGGCGGCTTCTATGCCTCTACCCGAACCACCTTGCGGGATTTGGGCGCGGTCATGGATAAAGTGGCGGCAGGGGACATGACCGTGAGCTTCACCGCCCAGAGTCGAGATGAGCTGGGTGAATTGGGGCAGGTGTTCAACAGCACCGTGCAGCGTATTCATGACTTGATCGAACAGGTCGGAAAGACCGTCGTTGAGGTTGAACGCCAGGCCAGTCAGGTGCATTCGGTCTCGGCCCAGAGCAACCAGGCGGTTTCCGGGCAGCGTAGCCAGATCGAACAGGTCGCCACGGCCATGAACCAGATGTCGGCCACGGCCCTGGAAGTGGCCCGCAGCGCTGCTGCAGCGGTCAACAGCGCCAACAGCGTCAATGAGGAGACCGCCAGCGGGCGTGGCCTGGTCGAGTCGCAGCAGGGCAGCATCGTGCAGCTGGCCGGCGAGATCGATCAGTCGGTGCTGGTGATCAACCAGCTGGCTGCCGACAGTCAGGCGATCAGTCGCGTGTTGGAAGTGATCAAGAGCATCGCCGAACAAACCAACCTGCTGGCGCTCAACGCCGCCATCGAGGCTGCTCGTGCCGGTGAGCAAGGCCGTGGTTTTGCCGTGGTTGCCGATGAAGTACGGACCCTGGCCAAGCGCACCCAACAATCGACCGAGGAAATCGAACAAATGATTTCCCGCCTCCACGGCGGCGTCGGCGCGGCAGTCAAGGCCATGGGCACCAGCCATCAGATGGCTGCGGGCACGGTCAGCCAGTCGGAGAAGGTGCAGCAGGCGCTGGAAAATATCCTCGGGGCGGTCGGCATGATCGTCGACCAGAACCAGCAGATTGCTGCCGCCGTCGAGCAGCAGACCGCCGTGGCCCACGATATCGACCAGAACATCGTCGAGATCAACCGGGCCGGGGAACGCACGGCACAGGGCGCCAATCAGACCGAGGATGCCAGTCGGCAGTTGTCATCACAGGTAGTGGTTCTGAAGCAGTTGATTGGTGCGTTCCGGGTTTGAGGGGCTGGCGCGCCTCACCATTGAAATAACTCGCAGGCGTTGCGAGTGGTGGCAGCGGCCAGTTCACTGGCCGTGATGCCCATCAAGCCGGCCAGTGCCTGGGCGATTTGCGGCAAGTGTTCGGGACTGTTGCGCAGGCCTGCGAACATGGCCGGGGCCATGTCCGGCGCGTCGGTCTCCAGCACTACGCTGTCGAGCGGCAGTGCCGCGATCACTTTGTGCATGCGCAATGCCTGCGGCCAGGTGGCGGCGCCGCCCAGGCCCAGCTTGAAGCCGAGCTTGATGTACTCGCGTGCTTCTTCGGCGCTGCCGGCAAATGCGTGAATGATGCCGCCACGCTGAAGACGAAACTGCTTGAGGCTGGCGATGACGCGGGCATGGCTGCGCCGCACATGCAAAAGCGCAGGCAGGTGGAAGTCTGCTGCCAATTGCAATTGAGCCTCGAACAGCGCCTGCTGGCGCTCGCGATCCAGGCTCGGCAGGTAGTAATCCAGGCCGAACTCCCCCACGGCACAGAGCTGTCGGTGCTCTTTGAGGCGCGTCAGCCAGTCACTCAGCTCGGTCAAGTCTGCCGGGCGATGTTCATCGAGATAGACCGGGTGCAGACCGAATGCGGCATAGAGCTGCGGGTCGCTTTGCACCAGGTCCCAGACCCGCTGCCAATTACTCTGGTAGACCCCAAGCACCACGATGCGCTCGACACCCTGAGCGCGGGCATTGGCCAGCAGGGCCGGCCGATCGACATCGAAATCCGGAAAATCCAGATGTGTGTGGGTGTCGATCAGCCTCATGCTCAGGCCTCGAAAATGCGCTGTTTGAAGGTCCGGGCGATGGCGTGCACGCCGGGCTCGTAGTGTTGCTGCTCGATTGCGCCGAGCGCCAGGCGCAATGCGGTCTGGGCGATCAAGGGATGCTGCTGGGCCATGGCGTTGACCGGCAGCGGCAGAAAATCCAGCAATTGGGTGTCACCGAAGGTGCCCAGGTGTAGCGTGTTGGAACTGACCGGACGACTTTGCAGCACATCGAACACGCCCTGCAGCAGCACGTAGGAGGTTGTCACCAGGGCATCGGGAAGGTGGCCGAGGCGTGCGAGCAAGTCATTCATCAGCTGGCGACCGCATTCGCGGCTGAAGGCTGCGCCTTGATGAATCAGTATGTCGCCTTCAAAGCCCTGCAGGGCCTCTTCGAAACCACCGGTACGCTCCTGGCTGACGCTCAGCTCGGGGCGCCCGCCGATCAGGGCGATATGGCGCGGCGTCGGTACCAGCAGGCTGCGGGTGAGTTGCAGGCTGGCATGGCGGTCGTCGCTGACGACCGAGCAGAAACGGGCCGGGTCCATCGCCCGGTCGATCCCGATGATCGGCACGCCCTTGGCTTGCAGTTCGCTGTAACTGTCGTCAGTGGCCGGCAGGCAACTGGCGACGAACAGTGCGTCGCAACGGCGAGCGCGGAACAGCTGCTGCAATTGCCGTTCGCTCTCGGGGTTATCGTCGCTGCTGGCGATCAGCAGTTGATAACCCTGGGCCCGGGCACCTTGTTCCAGTTGTTTGGCGATGCGCGCGTAACTGGGGTTTTCCAGGTCCGGCAGGATGAAACCCAGGGTGCGCGTGTGCCGGCTGCGCAAGCCGGCCGCTTGTGGGTTGGGCGTGAAGCCGTGCTGCTCGACCACCGCCCGCACGCGTTCCACAGTGCTGTTACTGATGCGTTGCTGTTCGGCCTTGCCATTGATGACATAGCTGGCCGTGGTGACCGACACACCGGCCAGGCGGGCGATATCGCTGAGTTTCAACCGAAGATTCCTCTTGTTACCGGCAGAGCCATGCAGGGCATTGTCTCTGATCTATTCGATCTCGGGCAGCCGACCATTGTCGCGACGAGACGACGAATTGGGGCTTCATAGTTGGCAGATTATCGAGTAACGTGCCTGTAATGCTAGGTTAAACGATTCAGCAAGCGCATTTTCTGACCTGCAATGTGTTTTCGCGCTGACTGATGGTGCTTGAAAACAGGCGTGCGGTCACCTGCCGGTGATTCACCCTATGCTGAATTATCCACAAAAATACCTCAGCGCCCGTCACGCGCTGCAAAGGAGATAGGCATGCTCGAGCTCACTTTAGAGCAGATATCCATGGGCCAGACGGCCGTGGATAAACCCGCCGCACTGCAGCTTCTGGCTGACCATCTAGTGTCCGACGGCCTGGTTGCCGACGGTTACCTCGCAGGCTTGCAGGCGCGAGAGGCGCAGGGCTCGACCTTTCTTGGCCAAGGTATTGCGATCCCCCACGGCACGCCGCAAACCCGAGACCTGGTGTTCACCACCGGCGTGCGCCTGATGCAGTTTCCCGAGGGCGTGGACTGGGGTGACGGGCAGATCGTCTATCTAGCCATTGGCATTGCCGCTAAATCCGACGAGCATCTGCGTTTGCTCCAGCTGCTGACACGAGCGCTGGGTGAGACCGACCTGGGTGAGGCCCTGCGCCGCGCCAGTTCGGCCGAGGCGCTGCTGAAATTGCTGCAGGGCGCTGCACAAGAGCTGGCCCTGGATGCCCAGATGATTGGCCTGGGCGTCGCTGCCGATGATTTCGATGAACTGGTGTGGCGCGGGGCCCGCTTGCTGCGCCAGGCCGACTGTGTCGGCAGCGGTTTCGCCGCGATGTTGCAGCAGGTCGAAGCACTGCCTTTGGGCGATGGCCTGTGGTGGCTGCACAGCGAGCAGGCCGTCAAGCGGCCGGGGCTGGCTTTTGTCACGCCGCACAAACCTCTGCGTTATCTGGATCAGCCGCTTAACGGGCTGTTTTGCCTGGCAAGCCTCGGCGAGGCGCATCAAGCCTTGCTCGAGCGTCTTTGCGCGCTGCTGATCGAAGGGCGAGGGCATGAACTGTGCCGGGCCACCAGCACCCGAGCAGTGCTCGAAGCGTTGGGGGGCGAGGTACCGGCCGATTGGCCGAGTGCTCGCATCGGCCTGGCCAATGCCCAAGGTCTGCATGCTCGTCCGGCGAAGATTCTCGCCCAGTTGGCCAAGCAGTTCGAAGGCGAGATTCGTTTGCGCATCGTCGATAGCCCGGAGAACCCGGTGTCGGCCAAGAGCTTGAGCAAGCTGCTCGGGCTCGGGGCGCATCGCGGCCAGGTGCTGGAGTTCATTGCCGAGCCGAGTATCGCCGCCGATGCCTTGCCAGCGTTGCTGGCGGCTGTCGAAGAAGGCCTGGGCGAAGAGATCGAACCGCTGCCGTTGGCTGTTGCCGTGGTCGAAGAGGTGCTTGAGGCGCCGGCCCCGGTTCAGGCGCCGATCGCCGGTGCGGTCATCCAGGGCATCGCCGCCGCACCGGGGATTGCCGCAGGGCCGGCGCACCTGCATGTTCAGCGCGAAATCGATTACCCATTGCGTGGAGAGACTCCAGTCTTTGAGCGCGAGCGCTTGCACAAGGCCCTGGTCGAGGTGCGCGAAGATATCGATGGGCTGATCCAGCGGAGCAAGGCCAAGGCCATCCGCGAGATATTCGTCACCCACCAGGAAATGCTCGACGACCCGGAATTGACCGATGACGTCGACAATCGTCTCAAGCAGGGCGAAAGCGCGGCAGCGGCCTGGATGTCGGTGATCGAAGCGGCCGCGCGGCAGCAGGAATCCCTGCACGATGCCTTGCTGGCCGAGCGGGCGGCGGATCTGCGCGACGTTGGCCGCCGCGTGCTGGCGCAACTGTGCGGCATCGAGACACCACATGAGCCCGAAGAACCTTACATCCTGGTGATGGATGAAGTCGGCCCTTCCGACGTTGCCCGGCTCGACCCGGCCCGCGTTGCCGGGATTCTTACGGCCCGGGGCGGGGCGACAGCACACAGTGCCATCGTCGCTCGTGCGCTGGGTATCCCTGCCGTGGTCGGAGCCGGTGAAGCGGTGCTGCTGCTCGATTCGGGTTGCCCATTGCTGATCGACGGCCAGCGCGGCCACCTGACGGTGGCGCCTGCCGCCGACGCCCTGCGCCGTGCCCTGGAAGAGCGCGACAGCCGAGCAGCGCGTTTGCAGGCCGCTGCCGCCCGGCGTCTGGAACCGGCGGTGACCCGTGACGGGCATGCCGTGGAAGTGTTCGCCAATATCGGCGAAAGTGCCGGGATCGCCGCCGTGGTCGATCAGGGCGCCGAGGGCGTCGGCTTGCTGCGCACCGAGCTGATTTTCATGGCTCACCAGCAGGCACCGGATGAAGCCACCCAGGAAGCCGAATATCGTCGCGTGCTCGATGGCTTGGCCGGTCGGCCGCTGGTGGTGCGAACCCTGGATGTCGGCGGCGACAAGCCGTTGCCTTACTGGCCGATCGCCAAGGAAGAAAACCCCTTCCTCGGCGTACGCGGTATCCGTCTCACGCTGCAGCGTCCGCAGGTCATGGAAAGTCAGTTGCGTGCGTTGCTGCGGGGGGCAGACAACCGGCCGCTGCGGATCATGTTTCCCATGGTCGGGGGTGTCGAAGAATGGCGCCAGGCCAGGGACATGACTGAACGTCTGCGTCAGGAAATTCCGGTGGCCGATCTGCAACTCGGGATCATGATCGAAGTCCCGTCGGCCGCGTTGCTGGCGCCGGTGCTGGCCCGTGAAGTGGACTTCTTCAGTATCGGCACCAACGATTTGACCCAATACACCCTGGCCATCGACCGCGGCCACCCGACACTCTCGGGCCAGGCCGATGGCTTGCACCCCGCCGTGCTGCAATTGATCGATATCACCGTGCGCGCCGCCCACGCCCATGGCAAGTGGGTCGGGATCTGTGGCGAACTGGCTGCCGACCCTGTCGCGGTGCCGTTGTTGGTGGGGCTGGGAGTCGATGAATTGAGTGTCTCGGCGCGCAGCATTGCCGAGGTCAAGGCCGGGGTGCGCGAACTGACCCTGGCCGACGCCCAGGCGTTGGCGCAGCAGGCGCTGATACAAGGTACCGCAGCCCAGGTGCGGGCCCTGGTGGAGAACGCATGATGGCAAGGATTCTGACCATTACCCTCAACCCGGCGCTGGACCTGACCATTGAGCTGGCCGAACTGCGCCTGGGCGAGGTCAATCGTAGCGAGGCGTTGCACAGTCATGCCGCGGGCAAGGGCTTGAACGTGGCACAGGTGCTGGCCGATCTGGGTCATAGCCTGACGGTGAGCGGCTTTATCGGCATGGACAATCAGCAGCCCTTCGACACGCTGTTTGCGCGGCGCGGCTTTGTCGATGCCTTTATCCGCGTGCCCGGCGAGACCCGCAGCAATATCAAGCTGGCTGAGAATGGCGGGCGTATCACCGATCTCAACGGGCCCGGCCTGCAGGTCGACGAGAACGCCCAGCAGGCATTGCTGGCACGTCTTGAGCGGATTGCCCCCGGTCACGATGCGGTGGTGGTGGCCGGCAGCTTGCCGCGTGGCGTGAGTGCGCAGTGGTTGCAGACGCTGCTCGAACGGCTCAAGGCCATGGGCTTGAAAGTGGCGCTCGACACGAGTGGCGAGGCATTGCGTGCAGGCCTGGCAGCGGCGCCGTGGTTGGTCAAGCCAAACACCGAGGAGCTGGCCGAGGCCATGGGCAGTGGAGTCGATCAAGTCGTTGCCGCACGCACCTTGCGTGAGCAAGGGGTCGAGCATGTGGTGATTTCCCACGGAGCCGAAGGCGTGAACTGGTTCAGCAACCAGCCAGCGCTGCAGGCGCTGCCACCCAAGGTCAGGGTCGCCAGTACGGTAGGCGCTGGCGACTCGCTGCTGGCTGGCATGGTGCATGGCCTGCTGGGCAATCATTCTGCCGAGCAGACCCTGCGCACGGCCACGGCCATCGCTGCGATGGCCGTGACGCAGATTGGCTTCGGAATTACCGATACGGAGCGCCTGGCGCTGCTTGAAGGCGACGTTCGCGTACGCGCTCTGACAGAAGAATAAGAGGGTTTGAGATGAAACTAGCCATTGTCACGTCCTGCCCCAGCGGCATGGTCTCCAGCGTTCTCAGTGCCCGGTTGCTGGAAGCGGCCGCCCAGCGGCAGGGCTGGAGCACCAGCGTCGAGGTCCATGACCCGAAACATCCGGAACAACAACTGTCGCAGGCAACGATCGATGCGGCGCAGTGGGTACTGGTCGTCAGCACAGGTGCCATCGACCTGAGCCGGTTTGTCGGCAAGCGCTTGTACCACAGCAGCCCGGCGCAGGCCCTGCAGGACGTCGAAGCCTTTCTGCGCAAGGCGGCCGACGAGGCGCAAGTGTATGCCGCACCGACAGTTGCACCGGTGGCGCAGGCGCGTGCGCCGCGCATCGTGGCGGTGACTGCCTGCCCGACGGGCGTCGCCCACACGTTCATGGCCGCCGAGGCCTTGCAGCAGGCGGCCAAACAACTCGGGTACAGCCTGCAGGTCGAGACCCAGGGGTCGGTCGGCGCGCGCAATCCGCTTGGCGCTGGCGACATTGCCGACGCCGATGTAGTGCTGCTGGCCGCCGACATCGAGGTGCCGACCGAGCGTTTTGCCGGCAAGCGAATCTATCGTTGCGGTACCGGCATTGCCCTCAAGCAGGCACAGGCGACTCTGGACAAGGCATTGGCACAGGGCAAGGAAGAAACCGCCGGTGCTGCGGCCGGCACCAGTGGCCAAGCGGCCGGTTCGGAAAAGGCCGGGGTGTACAAGCACCTGCTGACCGGCGTGTCGTTCATGCTGCCGATGGTGGTGGCCGGTGGCTTGCTGATCGCCTTGTCCTTCGTCTTCGGGATCACCGCGTACAAGGAGCCGGGCACCTTGCCGGCTGCCTTGATGCAGATCGGCGGGGATGCCGCGTTCAAGTTGATGGTGCCATTGCTGGCGGGTTACATCGCCTATTCCATCGCCGACCGCCCGGGCCTGGCACCGGGAATGATCGGCGGCTTGCTGGCCAGCATCCTCGGGGCCGGCTTCATCGGCGGTATCATTGCCGGTTTTCTGGCCGGTTACAGCGCGAAGGCGATCAATCGCTGGGCGCGTTTGCCCACTAGCCTGGAAGCGCTCAAGCCGATCCTGATCATTCCATTGCTGGCGAGTCTGTTCACCGGCCTGGTCATGATCTATGTGGTGGGTAAACCGGTGGCCGGATTGCTCGAAGGTCTGACCCACTTCCTCGACAGCATGGGCACCACAAACGCGATACTGCTGGGCGTGCTGCTCGGCGGGATGATGTGCGTGGACCTTGGTGGGCCGATCAACAAGGCTGCCTATGCCTTTTCGGTAGGCTTGCTGGCATCGCAGAGCTACGCACCGATGGCCGCGACTATGGCGGCCGGCATGGTGCCGCCCATTGGTCTGGGCATCGCCAGCTTCATTGCCCGGCGCAAATTCGCCCAGAGCGAACGCGAGGCCGGCAAGGCGGCATTGGTGCTGGGCTTGTGCTTCATCTCCGAAGGGGCGATCCCCTTTGCGGCCAAGGACCCGCTGCGGGTGATCCCGGCCGCCATCGCCGGTGGTGCATTGGCGGGGGCGTTGTCGATGTACTTCGGTTGCAAGTTGATGGCGCCCCACGGCGGGCTGTTCGTGATGCTGATTCCAAACGCGATCAACCATGCGCTTTTGTACTTGCTGGCAATCGTGGCAGGCAGCTTGCTGACGGCGGTGGTGTATTCGGTGCTCAAGCGCAGTGAAGTGATGGAGATGGCGGTGGAACCTGTGAAGGCTTGAGGGCCCTATCGCTGGCAAGCCAGCTCCCACAGGGATCTGGAGCAGCTCACAAAACACTGGCCTGGCTCAGGTCTATTGTGGGAGCTGGCTTGCCAGCGATGAGGCCAGGACCGGCAACAGAGTCCTCACTGACCTGATGCAGTCCCTGGCCTCACCTGCAGCTCAATAAACATCCCGCCGATACCGCCCCGACTCGATCAGCCGCTCCACTTCAGCAGCCCCCAGCACCTCGTTCAGCACCGCATCAACCCCTGATGCCATCCCTTGCAGGCTGCCACAGATATAGATCGCAGCTCCATCGACCAACCAGCTGCGCAGTTGCTCGGCATGCTCGCGCAAGCGATCCTGCACATAAATCTTCTGCGCCTGGTCGCGGGAGAACGCCAGGTCGAGCCGGCTCAGATCGCCGTTGGCCAGCCACCCTTGCAACTCATCGCCGCAATGGAAGTCATGGGCGACGTTGCGCTCGCCAAACAGCAACCAGTTACGCTGTTGACCGTCGGCTATACGCGCCTTGAGCAAGCTGCGCAGCCCGGCGATGCCCGTGCCGTTACCCAGCAGGATCATGGGCACCGGCGCTTGTGGTAGATGGAAGCTGCTGTTGCGCCGTAGCCGAAGGCTGATTGCCGAACCCAGCGTTGCGTGTTCGGTGAGCCAACCCGAACCCAGGCCGAGGCTGCCATCGGCATAACGCTCCTGACGGATGATCAGCTCAAGTACGCCGTCGCTGGCGATCGAGGCGATCGAGTATTCCCGGGCGGCGATGGGAATCAGCGCATCGACCAGGGCCTGGGCATGCAGCCCCACCAGGTGCCCGCGGCTCTGCGGCAACTGCCGGCTGGCAAGCGCCTGGGCCAGGGTTTCCTGCAGGCCATCGAGGACCACCCGTGTTTGCGCGGCAATGCCCAGCCCGCCAAGAAATTGCTCGACCGCTGCATCACTGTTGCGCGGCAGGATTTCGACCAGGTCGCCGGCTTCCCAGGTTTGCGGCTTATCCGGCACCAGACCCAACAGAAAAACCGCCGAACCCTGGCTGCCCGGATTAAGGTGCTCGCGCCGGGCCAGGGTCCAATTGCTGTAGCTTGGCGCTTGCCAGGTGCTCACCGGCTGGCTGCCGGTCAGGCGCGCAAGTTCCTGTTGCCAGTGCTGCAATGCTGCCGGATCGGCGCTGTCGACTTCGATCGGCGCGAATGCCGGTTTGGCGCCGCGTTCGGTCAACCAGCCGTGGACCCGATGGGCGAAGCCACAGAACTGCGGGTATTGCCGATCGCCGAGTGCCAGCAAACCGAAGTTGAGCTTGTCCAGCGTCCAGGGCTGGCCCAGCACTTTGCGCTCGAAGCCGCGGGCGCTGTCCGGTGCTTCGCCGTCACCGAAGGTACTGACGACGAACAAGGCTTGTTGCGACTGGTTCAAGTCCGCCTCGGTCAGTTGCGCCAGCGGCTGGACCCGCACCGGCAGACCGGCGGACTGCAGCTGACCGGCGGTCTGCCAGGCCAGTTGCTCGGCAAAACCACTCTGGCTGGCAAAACCGATCAACCAGCCGGATGCATCGCCCTTGCTCGCGCTCAAACCGTTGCGTGCCTGGCGCACCTGGCGCTTCTTGCGTCGGCGATCGAGGTACAGCAACCAGCCGGTGACAAAGAACAGCGGCATGGTCAGGCTGGCAATGGTGACCAGAATCCGGCCGATCATTCCGAAGTAGCTGCCCACGTGCAGGGCATAGACGCTGGTCAGCAACTGCGCCTTGAATGACTTGTCGGCATAGCGTTCGACTTTAAAGACCGTGCCGGTGGCTGGGTCCAGACTGATCTGGTTAAGTGCGCGCTCGTGCTCGGCGTTTTCCAGTACGTAGTAGACCGTGGCCGGCTGCTTGCCAACCTGCGGCAAGCGCAGATTATAGGTGCTCAGGCCGGGACCGGCGGTGCTCTGGATGCTTTTCCACACGGCGTCATAATCGACGACCAGCGGCGGGGCGTCGGCGGCAGGTTTCGGACTCCGGCCGCGAGCTTCACCGTTCTTGTGTTGTTGACCGGGCGTCGGGCCATCGGCCAGCAGCTTGTTCAAACCTTCACGGTACCATTCATAGGACCAGAACAGCCCGGTCAGGGCGAACAAGAGATAGAACAGCAAGCACCAGGTGCCGGCCACTGCGTGCAGGTCCCAGTTGAAGCTGCGGCCCTTTTTCGCCCAGTCCAGCGTCAACCAGATCCGCCAGTTCAGCGCCTTGCGTGGCCAGCGCAGGTACAAGCCGGAAAGGCAGAAGAAAATCAGGATCAGGGTGCAGGCACCGGTGATCTGGCGCCCGGTATCGCCAATGGCCAGAAACCTGTGCAATTGCAGCATCAGGTCGAAAAACGCCTGGCCGCTGACGTCGCCCTTGAGTGTGCCGGTGTAGGCGTCGAAATAACGCATCGGCCCGCGACGCTCGCCGGGTGGCGGGGTGAAGAATACCCGTGAGGCATAGCCGCTGCTGATCTCGACCCGCAGGTCGGCGACGCGGTTGCCGGTCTCGGCTTCAATCTTGCGCACCAGTTCGGCCGGTGGCAGGGCACCGCTCTCCAGAACCTGGACGGTCAGGGCTTCGGGATTGAGAAGGCGCAGCAGCTCATCCTGGAAGGACCATGTCGCGCCGGTGATCCCCATCAGTGCCAGCACCAGGCCCGCGCTGATACCGAAAAACCAGTGCAGCTGAAACAGTGTTTTCTTCAACACGACGACGTCCCTTGCAAACTTTATGAAGCTGTCACGGCGCACATTATGCCGCCTTCAACCTGCCTTGTGCCTGACAGACAAAAGCCCCGCTCATATTTATGAGCAGGGCTTTGTGCATGCGCGGCTTAGTAGTGGAAGCTCGCGCTCATCAACGCGGTACGTCCGGCAGCGACGTGAGCGTAGTGGTTCTGGACCTGGTCGAAGTAGCGCTTGTCGGTCAGGTTTTGCACGTTCAACTGCAAGTCCACGTTCTTGGTCAGGTGGTAGGTCGCCATTGCGTCGTAGCGCCAGTAGGACGGCACTTCAATCGAGTTCGCTTCATTACCGAAACGCGAGTCGACGAAGGTAGCGCCGCCACCCAGGGTCAGTTGCGGAATCACATCGTAGGTCGACCAGAAAGTGAAGTTGTTACGTGGCGTACTCGGCATGTGATTGCCTTCGTCTTCTGGCTTCGACGTTTTGATCAGCTCGCTTTCCATGTAGGTGTAACCGCCAAAGACTCTCCAGTTGCGGGTCAGCTTGCCACTGTAGGTCAGCTCGAAACCGTCGACGCGTTGTTTGCCATCCAGAACCTGGTAGCTGGCGTTGTCAGGGTCGGTAATGCGGGCATTGGTTTTGTCGGTACGGAACAGGGCGGCGGTCAACGACAGGTTGTCGTCGAAGAAGTCCCACTTGGTGCCCAGTTCATAGTTGCGGTTACGTTCCGGCTCGAGGTCGGTGTTGTTGGCTGCCAGGTCGAAGCCACCGTTGCCGCTGGTTTCGCCGGCCGGGTTGCTGGACGTCGACCAGGCGGCATAAATGCTGCCGTTGGGGAGCGGGTTGTAGACGACGCCCACTTGGTAGTTCCAGATGTGGCTGTTGTTCTCGCGGTCGAAGTCGCCGGCTGGGGCGCGAGTCTGGAAGCCGCTGGATTTGGTTTGATAGTCGTCATAGCGCAGGCCGAGGTTCAGCGACCATTGCTCGTTGAACTTCAAGGTATCAAAGACATACGCGGCGCTGGTTTTGGTGTCTGTATCGGTAAACGCGGCGGCATCAGTGATGGTGCCGGACCAACTGTCGCTCGGCGTCGGATTGTAAAGGCTGGTGCAATCATGCGAAGCCAGCAGCGCCAGGTTGCAGGTCGTGCCCGTGCCAGCGGCCGGGGTAACGACGTAACCACGGTTATGCGTGTCCTGGTATGTGAATTCCAGGCCGGTCACCAGGCTGTGTTCGATGAAGCCGGTGTCGAACTTGGCGCTCAAGTCGGTCTGGTTGACCCAACCCTTGGACGTCGAGTTGCGGTTCTTGGTCGAACGGTAGACCGTACCGTTGATGACGTTGCCTTTGCTGTCGTCAGGGTTGGTGACGATGTAGTCGAGCGTCGAGCGAGACATGCGGAAGCTGTTGGACAGGGTCAGGTTTTCATTCAGATCGTGCTCGATCTTGATGGTGCCGCTGTCATTGGTGCTCTCGCGATAATCGCGAACGTTCAGGCCGTAGAAATTGTCGCGGCTGACACTCGCGGGCTTGTCGACATTGTATTTGCTGCGGTTGGCGCTCTTGACCCACGGGATGCCGTAATCGGGCATGTCATCGGTATCCAGGTGGTAGTAACCGACGGTAAGCCGGGTATCGGTGCCCAGGCCGAAGGCGAAGGAGGGCGCAACGCCCCAGCGGCTGACGTCGACGGCATCACGGCCGGCCACATTGGCTTCGTGCTTCATCAAGTTGAGACGGAAAGCCGAGGTGTCGGTGAGCTCTTTATTCACATCCAGCGTGGTGCGCTTGGTCTGGTCGGAGCCCCAGGTGAAACCGCCGTTGTAAGCGTCGCCCAGCCTGGCGCTCTTGGTCACCAGGTTCAGGCTGCCACCGGTGGAACCGGCACCGGTAAATGCCGAACCCGGGCCCTTGCTGATTTCGACCGATTCGATGTTGAAGATTTCCCGGCTTTGCGAAGCCACGTCGCGCATGCCGTCGACGAATACGTCACTTTCAGCGTTGAAACCACGAATGATCGGACGGTCGCCCTGTGGGTTGCTGCCTTCACCGGCACCGAAGCTGATGCCGGGGGTAGTGCGCAAGGCATCGACCAGGCTGGTCGCGCCGGTATCGCGAATGACTTGTTGCGGGATCACCGTGACGCTTTTCGGCGTTTCACGCAGAGGTGCAGTGTATTTCTTCGATGTGGCGTTATCGGTTTTGTAGGAGGTGTCATCCTGCACGCCGTTCACGCTGGTGGCATCCAGAGAAATCGCCTTTTCTTTCGATTTCTGTTCGGCGCTTTCAGCCGCCTGAGCCATTTGCGCTACAGACGTGGCGGTGATTGCCATACCTATTGCGCAAGTGAGCAAACGCGGTGAGCTGACAGGTGTTGGCACGTGATGGCGCGGCATTTTTGATTCCCCTCCCCAAGGATTTGAGGCCGCGGAATATAGGGTAAACGGTTATTTGTATCAATTGAGATAGATTGCTATTCGCACTAAATTTACATTCTTTACACATTTGCCTGGCGGTTTTTTCCGGCTCATACGTCTGCTGGGTCGCAAGGGGGTTGTGCACAGTCAATAAGAATCAATACCATTGGCACCCTTTCCCCTGCCAGGTGCTGCGCCATGCTGTTACACATTCCCGGCCTGTTTTCCCGCGAGGAAGTGCTGCGCATCCGCGAGGCCCTGGAGCAAGCCGATTGGGCCGATGGCAAGATCACGGCCGGTTATCAATCGGCCAAGGCCAAGTACAACCTGCAACTGCCCGAAGGGCATCCCCTGGCCAAGGAAATCGGCGCGGCCATGCTCGAACGTTTGTGGGCCAACCCGCAGTTCATGTCCGCGGCGTTGCCGCATAAGGTGTTTCCACCCTTGCTCAATTGCTACCGGGAAGGTGGCAGTTTCGATTTCCACATCGACAATGCCGTTCGCCAGCCCAAAGGCAGCGCCGAGCGGGTCCGTACCGACTTGTCGTCGACGCTGTTCTTCAGTGACCCGGATGACTACGACGGTGGCGAACTGGAGATCCAGGACACCTTCGGCACCCGCCAGATCAAACTTCCGGCCGGCGACATGCTGCTGTACCCCAGCACCAGTTTGCACAAGGTCAATGCGGTGACCCGGGGGGCGCGCTACGCCTCTTTCTTCTGGACCCAGAGCCTGGTGCGCGAGGACAGCCAGCGGGCACTGCTGTTCGAAATGGATGGCGCCATCCAGCGCCTGACGGCGGATGTCCCGGACCATCCGGCGCTGATCCAGTTGACTGGCACCTATCACAACCTGCTGCGCCGCTGGGTCGAGGTCTGAGCCATGAACTTCACTCTACGCCGGGAGCAGGTGGTCGACGGCGATACCCTGAGTGAGCTGCTGGAGCAGAACCCGGCCCAGGCCGCGCAGGCCATCCTCAACGCCGCGCGGGAGAATATCGTTGAGGCCCAGGCACTGCTCGGGCAGATCCTGCTCGACGGCCGGGGTATCGAGCGTGACCCGGCGCTGGCCTTGCGCTGGTTCGAGATTGCCGCCAATGCCGGTCACCCGATGGCGCGCAACATGCTCGGGCGCTGCCATGAGCAGGGTTGGGGCTGTGCTGCCGACCCGCGCCAGGCGGCGGTGCATTATCGGCTCGCTGCCGAAGCCGGGCTGGACTGGGGCCTGTACAACTACGCAAACCTGCTGGCGACCGGACGCGGCGTCGTGATGAATCATGAGCAGGCGCTGGCGTGTTACCAGCGCGCCGCGCACATGGGCCATGCCAAGTCGATGAACCTGTACGGTCGTTATCTGGAGCAGGGGCAGGCCTGCAAGGCCGATCCGGCGTTGGCCTTCGATTGGTATCGGCGTTCGGCCGAGGCGGGTGATTTCCGTGGGCAGTTCAGTCATGCCGCGGTGCTGGCCGATCAGGGGCATATCGAGCAGGCCGTGGCATGGCTGCGCAAGGCGCTGGTGGCCGGTAACCTGAATTTCCTGCGGGTCAGCAGCCAGGCACTGTTGCAGGCCGGCCATGCACAAATTCGCGCACTGGCCGGGGAGTACCGGGCGCGTTTGCTGGAGCTCGAAAGTCAGGCATAAAAAAGCCCAGGCCTTGGCCTGGGCTTTTTGCATCCGGCGCGAACGCTTAGATGTAGAACGACTTCAGCGGCGGGAAGCCGTTGAATTCCACGGCGCTGTAGCTGGTGGTGTAGGCGCCGGTCGACAGCCAGTACAGGCGGTCACCGATGGCCAGGTTCAACGGCAGGCCGTACTTGTAGTTCTCGTACATGATGTCGGCGCTGTCGCAGGTTGGGCCTGCAATCACCACTTCTTCCACTTCGCCTTTCTTCTCGGTCCAGATCGGGAACTTGATGGCTTCGTCCATGGTTTCGATCAGGCCGCTGAACTTGCCCACGTCGGTGTAGACCCAGCGTTCGACGGCGGTACGCGATTTACGCGCAACCAGCACCACTTCGCTGACCAGGATGCCGGCGTTGGCGATCAACGAACGGCCTGGCTCGAGGATGATTTCCGGCAGCTCGTCGCCGAAGTCTTCCTTGAGGAAGCGGATGATCTCTTCAGCGTAGGTTTCCAGGCTGTTGGTACGGGTGATGTAGTTGGCCGGGAAGCCGCCACCCATGTTGATGAGCTTGAGTTCGATGCCGTCTTCTTCCTTCAGGCGCTCGAAGATCACCTTGACCTTGGCGATGGCCGCGTCCCAGACGCTGATGTCGCGCTGCTGCGAGCCCACGTGGAAGGAGATGCCGTAAGGCACCAGGCCCAGGTCACGCGCCAGGATCAGCAGGTCCATGGCCATGTCGGTCTGGCAGCCGAATTTGCGCGACAGAGGCCAGTCGGCCGTGGTCGAGCCTTCGGTGAGTATACGTACATAGACTTTCGAGCCCGGTGCGGCCTTGGCAATGTTGCGCAGGTCGGCTTCGGAGTCGGTCGCGTACAGGCGCACGCCCTTATCAAAGAAGTAGCGGATGTCCTTGGACTTCTTGATGGTGTTGCCGTAGCTGATGCGGTCTGGGCCGACGCCGCGGTCCATGACCTTGTCCAGCTCGTAGATCGAGGCGATGTCGAAGCTCGAGCCTTTTTCCTTGAGCAGGTCGATGATCTCGACGGCAGGGTTGGCCTTGACCGCGTAGTAGACCTTGGCGAATTCGAAACCGGCGCGCAGGTCGTCGTAGGCCTGGCTGATCATCTGGGTGTCGATGAGTACGAACGGGGTTTCTTGCTTGTCAGCGAACGCCTTCATTTTCTGAAAGGTATCGCGCGCGAAATAGTCTTCGACCTGAATCGACATGCTAGGGACTCCATGGGCAAACTAAAAAAATAAGTGGCTGCAAATGAACGCCCTCCGTATCCCCACTTTGGTTCGCCTACTTCCCAAGGCATGTCGCCGAAAGCAAAAAGGTCATCCGTACCCAGGAAAATCGGGGCGCTACGGCTGACCTTGCTGTCTCGTCGTCAGTACTTGAGCCGGATGGATCGTTTCCAGCATGGACGTTCGGCGCGAACTTTAGGACCTGAGGGCGTTGAGATCAACAAAAAATGTCGCGTTTTTGCACTCGTTCGTCGCGAGAGCAAGCTCAGGCACCTGTGTAAGAGACCTTGATGACAGGCTGATGTTCCCCAATCGCCAACCTTGATTGACCTAACGGTTCAGCTACGGGGCCGCAGCGAGAGCCTGAAAGTTCTGACTGTAAAAATGGCCAAATCGCTCCCGGAATGGTCACGCTCTCCCCTTACAACGCCCAGTGGAGTCGGGCTAGCATCAGCAGGAGAAGTAAATTATTCCCTTTACGGAATAGTTATTTAAAGGTATATATGGCAATGAAGTGCCTTATCGAATTATGTGACGAGTTTATTCTTGAATTCGAGGCCATGACCGAGGCGGTTCAGGATGAGCTGTTGGCGCAGCTCAAGGTGCTGGAGCGGTTTGGCCCGGAGTTGGGGCGTCCGCAGGTGGATACCCTCAACGGCTCAAAGCACGCCAACATGAAAGAGCTGCGCTTCAAGGCTGATGATGGGGTCTGGCGCATGGCCTTCGCGTTTGACCCGGAAAGGAAGGCCGTCCTGCTCGTTGGTGGCGACAAGTCAGGCGGCAGCGAGAAGAGGTTTTACAAGGCTTTGATCAAGAGTGCGGATGCCCGCTTTGACCGCCACCTGACCACTTTGAAGAAGGAGAAAGGCAATGGCTAAGTCACTCGACCAAGTTATGAAAGGGCTTCCCGCTGCACGCAGGCAGAAGATCGAGCAGCGTGGCCAGGAGCTCATTGAGGATCAGATGACCTTGCAGGAGCTGCGCAAGGAGCTGAACCTGACGCAGGAAGCCATGGCTGGCCTTCTCGACATGAAGCAAGCCAACATCTCCAAAGTGGAGAAGCGCGCCGACATGCTGATCTCCACGTTGCGCGGATACGTCGAAGCCATGGGCGGCACACTCGAACTCGTCGCCCGGCTACCCGGTCGTAGCCCGGTGAAGCTGGAGGGCTTCCGCGATCTGAACACGGACTGCAAGTAAATGAAGGGGGCTGTGTCGGCTCCCCCGGCTTTTCTACCACGCCTCTACGTGCTTCGGTAGCCGATAATCGGCATTTGACCAGCTTGGATTGACCGAACGGTTCAGCTATGGGTCGTCTTTGAGCTATAATCGCTGCCCTTTTTTGAATCACCTGCCAGGCGATTTCCCATGACCAACCAGGCCGCCGAAGTCGCGAAACGCCGCACCTTCGCAATTATTTCCCACCCGGATGCGGGTAAAACCACCATCACCGAGAAGCTCTTGCTGATGGGCAAGGCCATTTCCGTCGCCGGCACGGTGAAATCGCGCAAGTCCGACCGCCATGCCACCTCCGACTGGATGGAAATGGAGAAGCAGCGCGGTATCTCCATCACCACCTCGGTGATGCAGTTCCCGTATCGCGAGCACATGATCAACCTGCTTGACACCCCGGGCCACGAAGACTTCTCCGAAGACACCTACCGCACCCTGACCGCGGTGGACTCGGCGCTGATGGTACTCGACGGCGGTAAGGGTGTAGAACCACGCACCATCGCCCTGATGGACGTTTGCCGTCTGCGTGACACGCCGATCGTCAGCTTCATCAACAAGCTCGACCGCGATATCCGCGACCCGATCGAATTGCTCGACGAAATCGAGGCGGTGCTGAAGATCAAGGCCGCGCCGATCACCTGGCCGATTGGCTGCTATCGCGACTTCAAAGGCGTGTACCACCTGGCTGACGACTACATCATCGTCTACACCGCCGGCCACGGTCACGAGCGTACCGAAGTGAAGATCATCGAGAAGCTCGACTCCGATGAAGCCCGCGCGCACCTGGGTGACGAGTACGACCGCTTTGTCGATCAGCTGGAACTGGTGCAGGGTGCCTGCCACGAATTCAATCAACAGGAGTTCATGGACGGGCAGCTGACCCCGGTGTTCTTCGGTACTGCCCTTGGCAACTTCGGTGTCGATCACGTGCTCGACGCCGTGGTCGATTGGGCACCCAAGCCACTGGCGCGGGTTGCCAACGAGCGCACGGTCGAGCCGGTCGAAGAGAAATTCAGCGGCTTCGTGTTCAAGATCCAGGCGAACATGGACCCCAAGCACCGCGACCGTATCGCCTTCATGCGCATTTGCTCGGGCAAGTACGAAAAGGGCATGAAAATGCGCCACGTGCGGACCGGCAAGGACGTGCGGATCGGCGATGCGCTGACGTTCTTCTCCTCCGAGCGCGAGCAACTCGAAGAGGCCTACGCCGGCGACATCATCGGCCTGCACAACCACGGCACGATTCAGATCGGCGACACCTTCAGTGAAGGCGAGGTCCTGGGCTTTACCGGTATCCCGCACTTCGCCCCGGAACTGTTCCGCCGCGTGCGCCTGAAGGATCCGCTCAAGTCCAAGCAGTTGCGTCAGGGCCTGCAACAGCTGGCCGAAGAGGGCGCGACCCAGGTGTTCTTCCCCGAGCGCAGCAACGACATCATTCTCGGCGCCGTCGGTGTGCTGCAGTTCGATGTGGTCGCCAGCCGCCTGAAGGAAGAATACAAGGTCGAATGCGCCTACGAGCCGATCACTGTCTGGTCGGCCCGCTGGATTTCCTGTGACGACAAGAAGAAGTTCGAGGAATTCAAGGTCAAGGCCGTGGAAAACCTTGCGGTCGACGGTGGTGGTCACCTGACCTACCTGGCGCCGACGCGGGTCAACCTGGCGCTGATGGAAGAGCGCTGGCCTGATGTGAAATTCCGCGCTACTCGCGAGCACCATTGATCGTCGGCGAGCGCTTTGCGCTCGATCGCGGGCAAGACCCGCTCCTACAGGTTCTGCGCGGACCTTGTAGGAGCGGGCTTGCCCGCGATGAGGACCGCCCAGACACCATCAAGCCAATCAACTCCCCGACTTTATCTTCGTCCACAGCCGCGTCCGAATCCGGTCGATATTCAGCGGCATGGCCTCCAGGGCAAACAACTTGCCCATCATCGCCTCACTCGGATACACCTTGGTATCAGCCTTGATCGCCGGGTCGATCAGCTTGTCGGCCGCTTCATTGCCATTGGCGTAATGCACGTAGTTGCTGATGTTGGCCATCACCTGCGGTTCCAGCAGGTAATTCATGAAGGCATACCCGGCCTTTTCATCCGGTGCATCGGCCGGCATCGCCACCATGTCGAACCAGATCGCCGCACCTTCCCTGGGGATCGAGTAACCGATATTCACCCCGTTGTTGGCTTCCCTGGCGCGGTTTTCTGCCTGCAGGATATCGCCGGAGAAGCCCACCGCCACGCAGATGTTGCCGTTGGCCAGGTCGCTGGTGTACTTCGAGGAATGGAAGTAACTGACGTACGGCTGCACTTTCATCAGCAGCGCTTCGGCTTTCTTGTAATCCTCCGGGTTCTTGCTGTGGTGCGGCAGGCCCAGGTAGTTGAGCGCGGCGGGCAGCAACTCCGGGCCGTTGTCGAGGATTGCCACGCCACATTGCTTGAGCTTGCTCATGTACTCGGGCTTGAAGATCAGATCCCAGGAATCCACTGGTGCATTGTCGCCAAGCACCGCTTTGACCTTGTCCACGTTGTAGCCGATACCGGTGCTGCCCCACAGGTAGGGGAAGCCATGCTGGTTGCCCGGGTCATTGCCTTCCAGGGCCTTGAGC
Organism: Pseudomonas sp. LS1212; assembly: GCF_024741815.1. Classification (NCBI taxonomy): domain Bacteria; kingdom Pseudomonadati; phylum Pseudomonadota; class Gammaproteobacteria; order Pseudomonadales; family Pseudomonadaceae; genus Pseudomonas; species Pseudomonas sp. LS1212. The sequence continues at coordinate 4,850,910 of NZ_CP102951.1, read as the reverse complement.
AGCACCGGGTTGAGGTTTTTCCAGTTCGGCAACTGGGACTTGTCCAGTTGCTTGAGCGCCTTGCCCTGAATTTGCCGGGCCATGAAGTGGTTGGAGGGGAAGACTACGTCATAGCCGGATTTGCCGGTCATCAACTTGCCATCCAGGGTCTCGTTGCTGTCATAAACGTCATACACCGGCAAAATCCCGCTGGTGCTCTGGAAGGCCTTGAGGGTGTCGGGGGCGATGTAGTCCGACCAGTTGTAGATCTTCACTGTCTCGGCGGCCTGGGTGATGGAGGCGACCAACATCAGCGGGGCAATGGTCAATCGGAGCATGTCTGGATTCCTTGTCTTGGCTTTTTTGTTGAAGAATCTTTGGCAAGCGATCAGAGGATCAAAACGTAGGTCTTGCGCACGGTTTCCTGGATATCCCAGATCCCGGTGCTGTTGGCGGGCAACATCAGGGCATCGCCAGCGGTAATTTCCAGCGGCTCACCGTCATCGGGGGTGAAGGTGCAGCGGCCCTGGATGAAGTGACAGAACTCCTGGGCAACGATCTGCCGCCGCCAGCGGCCGGGCGTGCAGGACCAGATGCCGGTTTCGACGCCGTCACTGCGTTCCACCGCGGTCACCGAGGCAATCGCCACCGGCTCGCCCAGCGGCACGGCGACGGGGTTCGACTCTTCCAGTGTCACGGTGGCGGTGTTCTTGAAATGGGTAATGGTCATGCCCGATGTTCCTGTTCAGGGGGGAGTGAGTGCTATGCGCCTCAGCGCATGAAGCCTTCCATGAAGTTGGCCAGGCGGCAGGCCAGCTGGCGTCGCCAGGGCGGGCTGGCGGGGTTGGCCAGGGTCTGGTCTTCATGCACGAAGCTGCGGATGATTGCGTTGTAGCCCAGCCAGCGGCAGGGTTCCGGCTCCCAGCGGCGCAGGGCCTGCAGGCGGCCGGATTGCAGCACCCAGGGTTGATGCGTCAGTTCGCTGTCGCGCCCCAGAATCAGGTCGGCCAGGGTGCGTCCGCCCAGGTTACTGGCGCCGACGCCTTCGCCGCCGTAGCCGCCGGACAGGGCGATACCGTTGGCCGGGTCGCACAGCATGTGCGGCTGGAAGCGTCGGGACATGCCCAGGTTGCCGCCCCAGGCGTGGGTGATCCGTACATCCTTGAGTTGCGGGAACAGCTCGCCGAACAGATAGCGACGCAGCTCGATTTCACTGTCGGTGAGATTGAAGTCTTCGCGCAGGCGACCGGCAAAGCGATAGCCACCACGCGCACCGAACACCAGGCGGTTGTCGGCACTGCGCTGGCCGTAGGTGACCTGGCGGCTGTTTTCGCTGAAAGCCTGGCCCTGGTTCAAACCGATCTGATCCCAGACTTGCTCAGGCAGCGGCTCGGTGGCCACCAGCAGGCTCTGCACCGGCATTTGATAGCGACCCAGTGGCGGCAAGGTAACTGAATAGCCTTCCACTGCGGGGACGACCCAGCGTGCATTGACCCGCGCCTGTGCGGTGCGCACGCAACCGGACTGCCAATCGGTGACCGGGCTGTTTTCATACAGCCTGACGCCCATGCGCTCGACCGCCTGGGCAAGCCCGCGCACCAGCCTGGCTGGCTGGATCGTTGCGCAGTGCGGCGTGTGGATGCCGCCAAAGGGCGTGGCAACGCGCAGTTGCTCGTTCAGCTCGGCCGGGCTCAACCAGCGGTAGTCGCTTTCACTCAGCCCTTGGCTGTACAGCTTCTTGAGGTAGTTGCGCAGGGTGACTTCCTGCTCGGGATAACGGGCTGCGCAATACAGCACGCCGCCCTTGCGGTAATCGCAAGCAATGCCTTCACGGTCCAGCACGCTTTTGACTTCATCGGGGATGCCGTGCAGCAGATCGAAAGAGGCGCGCCGCTGTTGCGGAGAAAGTCCGGCCAGCAGGCGATCTTCCCCGAGCACATTGCCCATTAGCCAGCCGCCATTGCGCCCGGATGCGCCGAAGCCGGCGGTTTGTGCTTCGACGATGGCTATGCTCAGCTCGGGCTTGAGGCGCTTGAGGTAATAGGCAGTCCAGAGCCCGGTATAGCCGGCGCCGATGATCGCGACATCGACATCCAGGTCCTCGCGCAACGGTGCGCGCGCTGTCAGCGGCTCTTCAAGCTGATCCATCCACAGGCTGATATTGCGCCATGCCGACATTGCTGACTCCACATCCACAAAAGGTCTGTGGCGATCCTAGAGGCAGCGGGTGTGGCGTGTCTTACGTGCGTGTCCGCAGAGAAATCTGCTTCAGGTAGGCGCTGGGCGACTGCCCGGTGTGTTGGCGAAAGCATTTGTAGAAAGCCGACAACGAGTTGAACCCGGCGGCAAAGGCCATATCGTCGATGCGCACGGCAGGGCCGGCGGTTTCCAGGGCGTTGAGCAGGTGCTGCAGGCGGGCCTGGTTCACATAGCGGTAAAAGCTCTGGCCCAGCACCTGGTTGAGCAGGTAGGAAATCTGGTTGCGGCTGTAGCCGCATTCGCGTGCCACTTGTTGCAGGTCCAGGTCAGCATTCAAGTACGGCTGTTGGCGCTCGAAGTACTGCTGCAGGTCCTGGGCCATGAAGCTGAGCTGGCGCGGTGACAGGCCGAGGCGACTCGCTGCCGGACGCAGGCTGGAATCGGTTTTGCTCCCTGCCTGTTCGCGGACAAGCGAGGCATATTCATTGACCCGCCAGATCAGCCCGTCCCGTACTGTGATCGCCTCGCTGGAACGAAACGAAACCAGCCCCTGACCGCCGCGCAGGGTGACCTGGTACTGAATAAACGCGGTGTTGCCGTCGATGCGGATGCGGTCGCTGTGCTCCAGGGCTTCGTCCGGATCGCGGGGCATGCTGACGCGCACGTACTCGCGCAGTTCATCGAGACGCAGGACGCGGTTCTGGAAGAAATCGTTGTACTGGATGTCCGGGTGGTAAAGCGCCATGACTCCGTCCAGGTCGCGATGTTTCCAGCACAGGTGGTAGCGCATTACGGTGGCGGCGGTTTCCGGGGTTTGAGCCGGGCCGTCATCGTCGGGGAGTGAAGCCATGGTGATGCTCGGGGGGAATTGAAAGCAGAGAGTGCCTGAAGATGTGGACGGGCTTCAATGTTGTGTCGGTTGAACCGGCCTCATCGCGGGCAAGCCCGCTCCCACAGGGGTCGGCGCAGATCACTGTGGGAGCGGGCTTGCCCGCGATAGGGCCAGATCAGACACTACAAAACATCAGCCCAAAAACTGCTCCGCATAGTGGCACGCCACCAACCGCGTACCAACCTGCCGAAACGCCGGCACTTCAGCAGCACAACGCTCGGTCGCATACGGGCAGCGCTTGTGGAACGCACAGCCGCTGGGCGGGTTGAGCGGGTTGGGCAATTCGCCGACGATCTTGATCTTCGGCTTGAGCGGGTCGGGGTGGATGGTCGGGGTCGCTGACAGCAGCGCCTGGGTGTAAGGGTGTAGCGGACGGGTGTAGATGTCCTCTTTGGGCCCCATTTCCGCCGGCCGCCCCAGGTACATCACCAACACGTCATCGGCCACGTGCCGCACCACCGCCAGATTGTGCGAGATAAAAACATAGGCGGTCTGGTACTGCTGTTGCAGGTCCATGAACAGGTTCAGCACCTGGGCCTGGATCGATACGTCCAGCGCCGAGGTCGGTTCGTCCGCTACCAGCACTTTGGGTTGCAGCATCATCGCCCGGGCCAGGGCGATGCGCTGGCGCTGGCCACCGGAGAACATATGCGGATAGCGCTGGTAGTGCTCGGGGCGCAGACCGACCTGTTGCATCATGGCCTGGACTTTCTCCCGGCGTTCGGCACGCGAAAGGTTGGTGTTGATCAGCAGCGGCTCGCCCAGCTGGTCGCCGATTTTCTGCCGTGGGTTGAGCGAGGCATAGGGGCTCTGGAAGACCATCTGCACATCGCGGCGCATTTGCTTGCGTTCGCTCTTGCTGGCGCCTGTGACTTCATGCCCGACGATTTTCAACGAGCCGGAAGAGGGTTCCTCGATCAGGGTCAGGGCGCGGGCCAGGGTGGATTTGCCGCAACCCGATTCGCCGACCACGGCCAGGGTCTTGCCGGCCTCCAGTTCGAACGAGACGCCATTGAGGGCACGGACCAGTGCATGGCCCTTGAACAGGCCACGGGAAACTTCATAGTGACGGGTAAGGTCGCGGGCGGTAAGAACGACGCTCATTACGCCACCTCCTGATTCAACGGGTAGAAACAGCGCGCGAGGCTGTGGGCTTTTGGGTCGAGGCCTGGCCGTTGTTGCCGGCAGTTTTCCTGCACGTAGGGGCAGCGTGGCGACAGCAGGCAGCCTTGCGGCCGGTCGTAGCGGCCCGGGACGATACCCGGCAGGGTCGCCAGGCGTTCGGCGCCTTCGCTGTGCTCGGGAATCGCCGCCAGCAAGGCTTCGGTGTAAGGATGCGCGGGCATGTCGAACAATTGCGGCACGTACCCGACTTCCACGGCTTGCCCGGCGTACATCACGCAGACCCGCTGCGCGGTTTCGGCGACCACGGCCAGGTCGTGGGTGATCAGGATCAGTGCCATGTGGCGTTCGCGCTGCAGGTTGAGCAGCAGTTCCATGATCTGCGCCTGGATGGTCACGTCCAGGGCGGTGGTCGGTTCATCGGCGATCAGCAGCTTGGGCTCGCCGGCAATCGCCATGGCGATCGCGACCCGCTGGCTCATGCCGCCGGACAGCTGGTGCGGATAAGCATCCAGGCGACTTTCGGCGGCGGGAATCTCTACCTTCTTGAGCAGCTCCAGCGCGCGTTGACGCGCTGCCTTGCCGGACAGGCCCAGGTGTTGGCGCAGCACTTCCTCGATCTGGAAACCCACGGTGTAGCTCGGGTTCAGCGCGGTCATCGGGTCCTGGAAGACCATCGCCAGGTCCTTGCCGACCACTTTGCGTCGCTGGCGCGCGCTGAGCTTGAGCATGTCCTGGCCATTGAAGCTGAGCGCGTCGGCAGTGACGATGCCGGGTGCGTCGATAAGGCCCATCAGCGCCATCATGGTGACCGACTTGCCCGAACCGGACTCGCCGACGATGGCCAATACTTCGCCTTTGTCGACCGCAAGGTCGAGGCCATCGACCACCGGGACAGCCTTGGCATCGCCAAAGCGGACATTGAGATTCTTGATTTGCAGCAGCGACATGGGAATCTCCTCAGGCGGCATTCTTGAGTTTCGGATCGAGGGCGTCACGCAGCCCGTCGCCCATCAGGTTGATTGCCAGCACGCTGAGCAAAATGGTCAGGCCGGGCAGGCTCACGACCCACCAGGCGCGTTCGATGTAGTCGCGGGCCGAGGCCAGCATGGTGCCCCACTCGGGCGTCGGCGGTTGCACGCCAAGGCCGAGGAAGCCCAGGGCGGCGGCGTCGAGAATGGCCGAGGAGAAACTCAGGGTTGCCTGGACGATCAGCGGTGCCATGCAGTTGGGCAGCACGGTGATGAACATCAGGCGCGGCAAGCCGGCACCGGCCAGGCGCGCGGCGGTCACGTAGTCGCGGTTCAGCTCGCCCATCACTGCGGCGCGGGTCAGGCGTACATAGGACGGCAGCGAGACGATGGCAATGGCGATCACAGTGTTGATCAGGCCCGGGCCGAGGATGGCGACGATCGCCACGGCCAGCAGCAGCGAGGGCAGGGCGAGCATGATGTCCATCAGGCGCATGATCGATGGCCCGAGGATACGCGGGAAGAACCCGGCCAAAAGGCCCAGCAGGATGCCCGGGATCAGCGATATCACCACCGAGGACAAACCGATCATCAGCGACAGGCGCGAACCGGTGATCAACCGCGAAAGCAGGTCGCGCCCCAGTTCGTCGGTACCGAGGATGAACTGCCACTGGCCGCCTTCGAGCCAGACCGGCGGGGTCAGCAGGAAGTCGCGAAATTGCTCGCTCGGGTCATGCGGGGCAACCCAGGGCGCGAAGATCGCGCAAAAGATCACCAGCAACATGAACAACAGGCCGGCGACGGCGCCTTTGTTTTTCGAGAAGGCTTGCCAGAATTCTTTGTACGGGGACGGGTAAAGCAGGCTTTGGTCGACTGCTACCGCTGGAGTATTCGTAGTCATGGGAGTCTCTCAGCGCTGATGACGGATGCGTGGGTTGACCAGGCCGTAGAGGATGTCCACGACGAAGTTGACCAGGATCACCAGGCAGGCGATCAGCAGGATGCCGTTCTGTACCACCGGGTAGTCGCGGGCGCCGATGGCTTCGATCAGCCATTTGCCGATGCCCGGCCAGGAGAAAATGGTCTCGGTCAGCACGGCGCCGGACAGCAGGGTGCCGACTTGCAGGCCGAACACGGTCAGCACCGGGATCAATGCGTTGCGCAGGCCATGGACAAAAACCACGCGCGCAGGCGACAGGCCCTTGGCCCGGGCGGTGCGTATGTAATCTTCGCGCAGTACTTCGAGCATCGAGGAACGGGTCATCCGGGCGATCACCGCCAGGGGGATGGTGCCCAGCACGATGGCGGGAAGAATCAGGTGCATGAGGGCGTCGGTGAAGGCACCTTCTTCGTCGCTCAGCAGGGTGTCGATGAGCATGAAGCCGGTCGTTGGCTGGATGTCATAGAGCAGGTCGACCCGCCCTGACACCGGGGTCCAGCCCAGCTGGACGGAGAAAAACATGATCAGGATCAGGCCCCACCAGAAGATCGGCATCGAATAGCCCGCCAGGGAGATGCCCATCACGCCGTGGTCGAACAGGGATCCGCGCTTGAGCGCCGCGATCACCCCGGCCAGCAGGCCAAGAATGCCGGCAAAGATCAGTGCACAGATGGCCAGCTCCAGTGTGGCCGGGAACAACGAAAGGAACTCGTGCCAGACACTTTCCCGGGTACGCAGCGATTCGCCCAGGTCACCCTGGGCCAGCTTGCCGATGTAGTCGAGGTACTGCTCATGCAGGGGCTTGTTCAGGCCCAGCCGTTCCATGGCCTGGGCGTGCATTTCGGGGTCGACCCGGCGCTCGCCCATCATGACTTCCACCGGGTCGCCAGGGATCAGGCGTATCAGCGCAAAGGTCAGCAAGGTGATGCCGAAGAAGGTCGGGATCAATAGTCCCAGGCGTCGGGCAATAAAACTAAACATCTTCTGTGGTACCTCATCAGCCGGTCAGGCGTCTTGATCTACTTCGCTCGGGTAGTCGCGAAGTTATTATTGGTCAGTGGGCTAATGTGGTAGCCCTCGACGTTCTTGCGTACAGCGGTAAACAGTTTCGGGTGAGCCAGGCTGATCCACGGCTGCTCGTCGTGGAATACCTGCTGGGCCTGTTCGTAGAGTGCGGCACGTTCGGCAGGGTCCGTCCTTTCGCGGGCCCGGGTTATCAATTCATTGAAGGTCTTATTGCACCAGCGGGCGTAATTTTCTCCGCTCCTGGTCGCGTCGCAACTCAGGTTCGGGCCGAGGAAGTTGTCCGGGTCGCCGTTGTCGCCGGCCCAGCCGGCAAAGACCATGTCGTGTTCGCCATTTTTCGCGCGCTTGAGCATTTCGCCCCATTCGAGCACGCGGATGTTCAGTTTGATGCCGACTTTCGCCAGATCCGCCTGCAGCATCTGGGCGCCGAGCAGCGGGTTGGGGTTGGTCGCGCCGCCGCCATTGCGCACGAACAGGCTCAGTACCTGACCGTCCGGCACGCCGGCTGCCTTGAGCAGACTACGCGCTTTGTCGGGATCGTAGGGCAGATCCCTGATCGCTGTATTGAAACCGAGCAGGGTCGGTGGGTAAGGATTGATGCCCGGTGTGGCCTTGCCTTCACCGAACAGCGACTTGAGGTAGGCCTGCTTGTCGAAGGCCATGTTGATCGCCTGCCGCACGCGCACATCGCTGAGGTATTTGTGCGAGGTATTCATGGCCACATAGCTGGTCATCAAGGCCTCCATCTCATCGACCCGCAGGCGCGGGTCAGCCTTGATGCTGGCGATATCATCGGGCTTGGGATAGAGGGCGATCTGGCACTCATTGGCCCGGACTTTCTGCAGGCGCACATTGCTGTCGGTAGTAATGGCAAAGACCAGCACTTCGCTTGGCGGCATGCCTTTGTAGTAATCCGGATTGGCCTTGTAGCGAACCTGCGCGTCCTTGTTGTAGCGCGTCAGGATGAACGGGCCGGTGCCGATCGGCTTGCTGTTGATATCGGCAGTCTTGCTGGCCTTGAGCAACTGGTCGCCGTATTGCGCCGAATAGATCGAAGTGAAACCCATGGCCATGTCGCGCAGGAAGGGTGACTCGGGCCGGGTCAGGGTAAAGCTGACAGTGAAGTCGTCGACCTTGTCGATGCGCTGGATCAACGCTTTGAAACCCATGGCCTCGAAATAGGGGAAGCCGATGGAGGTTTTGTCATGCCATGGATGCTTGGGGTCGAGTTGGCGCTGGAAGCTCCAGAGCACGTCTTCGGCATTGAACTCGCGGGTCGGCTTGAAGTAATCGGTCGTGTGAAATTTAACCCCGCGCCGCAGGTGGAAGGTATAGGTCAGGCCGTCGGGGCTGATGTCCCAGCGTTCGGCCAGGCCTGGTTCAATATCGGTGGTGCCGGGCGTGAAATCCACCAGGCGGTTGAAGAGGGTTTCAGAGGAGGCGTCGGCGGTTGTCGCCGCGGTGTATTGGACGATATCGAAGCCTTCGGGGCTGGCCTCGGTACAAACCACCAGCGGTTTGGCCGAGATGCCAGCGGCGACACTCAGCAGTGCGGCTGCCAGGGCAGCCTGTAGGGGTAGCAGGTTCATGTAACCCTCTGCGGTCAATTAGCCAGATTAGCCGTTGCGGCTGATTCGTCGAATCAGCCGCAACGCTACCGGTTACAGAATGTTGAAAGGAATGGTGGTGACAATACGCAGTTCGTCCAGGCTGCCATCACCTTGATTTTCACTGGCCCGGTGCGCAGTGTAGGTCGCCCGCACAGTCGTGTCCTTCAGCGGACCGCTCTGTAGGGTGTAGGAAGTGCCGATGCTATATTCATAGTGATGTTCGCCGTCCAACGCGCGTACGTTGTAGCCGGTGCTGTTGTAGTGGGTACCGTCGATACCCCAGCCACGGGCGCTGTAGATATTGAACTTCAGACCCGGTACGCCGTAGGCGGCCATGTTCAGGCCGTAGCCTACCTGGAAGGACTTCTCGTTCGGGCCGTTGTAGTCCGAGAACAAGGAGTTGGCCAGGAAGATCGCATTGGTCTCGTGCACATAGTCGAAGTATTCGTTACCGGACACCTCCTGGTACGCCAGGGTCAGACTGTGGGCCTTGTGGCTGGCAGTGAAGGAAAGGCTGTAAGTGTCGTTATCGATCTTGCCGAGTTTGCTTTGACCCTCGTCCCTGGTTTTGTAGTAGTTCAAGCCGGTGGTGAGGCTGAGCACGGCGTTGTCGCCCATCTCGTGGATGGCGCCGAAGTAGTACTGATTCCAGAAGTCTTCGACGTTGGAGGCATACAGGCTGGTAGTCAGGCTCTTGAACGGCTGGTAGTTCACGCCGGCGATGCTGACCCGGTCGGACTCGGCCGAGACTGCCGCGTATTCGGACCTGAATTTACTCAGGCTTTGCTCGGTCCGAGGCGATACCCGGTCGAACGTGCCGGCCTGGAACGAGAGGTTGTCGAACTCTTCACTCAACACGCTAACCCCTTCGAAACTGGAAGGCAGCGCGCGATTGCCGATGTAGGCGAACACCGGCGTGTTGATCGACTGGCGGCCGGCGGTCAGGGTGGTGTTGGAAACTCGTGCCTTGACGTTGGCCAGGCCGATCTTGCTCCACTGGCCGATGACATCGCCATCGCTGTCGGTCAAGGTGCGATTGTTCGGTCCGTCCACCCGTGCCCGCCCGCGCTCCAGGGCGACGGCGTTATAGGCTGCCACCTCGGTGCTGATGCCGACGGTTCCCTGAGTGAAACCCGAAGTGTAGTTGAGGATGGTGCCTTGGACCCAGTTGTCGCGGCTGCTGGTCGGTACGCGGGTGCCGTCGCCTTTGCTGTATTTCCACAGGGGGCCGCGTTTGGCGCGTTCCCGGGCATACCAGTTACGGGTCGAACCTGACAGGCTTTGGCCTTCGATAAAGCCCGAGGCATCAGCCTGGTCGCTGGTGCTTTTGACAGTGACCGGGACGAAGTCCTGGCTGGCCTGCTCTGCATTCACCGTGGCCGACAGCCCGGTGAGGGACAAGGCGAGTACTGCGGTTTTGGTAAGTTTCAAGGTGCAACTCCTTTGAATTCTTTTTATTGCCGGCCTTTCTCGGTGAGCCGGCTAATGCAATCGTTCGCTCTATGACAAAAAGCCGAATTCGGCCTGCAACAAGCCATGGCGCGGATGTTGCTGCCGATGCTTGAAGCGGTTTTTGTCTAGTCGATACTGACGCCAGAGAAGACGTTGCGGCCGAAGGGGCTGACCTTGAAACCTTCGATTTTTGCACTCAGGGGCTGGTTGACGGTCGAGTGAGCGATCGGCGTGATCGGCACTTGCTCCTTGAGCCGTTGCTGTGCCTGTTTGTACAGCACACTGCGCTGCGCCCGGTCGGTCACGATGCGGGCTTGCTTGACCAACTGGTCAAAGCGCTCGTCGCACCACATGGAATAATTGTTACTGCCAATGGCATTGCAGCTGTACAGGGTGCCGAGCCAGTTGTCGGGGTCGCCGTTGTCACCCGTCCAGCCGATCAGCGCGACATCGTGTTCGCCGTCCTTGGTGCGCTTGAGGTATTCGCCCCACTCGTAGCTGACGATTTTGACCTTCAAGCCGATCCTGGCCCAATCGGCCTGGAGCATCTCGGCCATCAGTTTGGCATTGGGGTTGTAGGGGCGTTGCACGGGCATGGCCCACAAAGTGAATTCAGTGCCTTCCTTGACCCCGGCGGCCTTGAGCAAAGCCTTGGCTTTCTCCGGGTCGTAGCCGGCGTCCTTGATGGTGTCGTCGTAGGACCATTGGGTCGGCGGCATGCTGTTGACGGCCAGTTGGCCGGCTTGCTGGTAAACCGTCTTGATGATTTCGGCCTTGTTCACTGCCATGTCCATGGCCTGGCGAACCTGCAGTTGATCGAACGGTTGATGGCGCACGTTGTAGGCGATGTAGCCCAGGTTGAAGCCGGGTTTTTCGATCACTTGCAGCGTGGGGTCTTGCTTGAGCGCTTCAAGATCGGCAGGGCGCGGGTGTAAGGTAATCTGACATTCATTCTTCCTGAGCTTTTGCACCCGCACCGAGGCGTCGGTATTGATCGAGAAAATCAGATTGTCGACCTTGACCTGGCTCGGATCCCAGTACGCCTTGTTGGCCGCATAACGGATCTGCGAGTCCTTCTGGTAGCGCTGGAACTTGAACGGCCCGGTACCGATGGGCTTGTGCGTGATGTCGCTGGGTTTGCCCGATGTCAGCAATTGCTCGGCATATTCTGCCGAGAGGATCGAGGCGAAACTCATGGCCAGGTTTTGAATAAACGCCGCATCGACTGAGTTGAGGGTGAACACCACGGTCATGGGGTCGCTTTTCTCGACCCTGGCGATGTTCTTGTCCAGGCTCATGCCGACAAAGTAGGGAAACTCGGTCGGGTAGGCCTTGCGAAACGGATGTTGCTTGTCGAGCATGCGGTTGAAGGTGAAGAGCACATCGTCTGCATTGAAATGGCGCGAAGGCGTGAATGCCTTGTTGTCATGAAACACCACGCCTTCACGTAAGTGAAAGGTGTAGCTCAGTCCGTCCTCCGACACTTCCCAGCGCGTGGCCAGGGCCGGGGTGACGACGGTGCCGCCTTTTTCGAACTCGACCAGACGGTTATAGAGCGGCTCTGCCGCATCGTTATCGGTGGCGCTGGTGTATTGAGCCGTATCGAAACCCGATGGGCTGCTTTCGGAGCAGAACACCAGGCTCTTGGCTGCCTGGGCTTGTGGTGCCAGGGTCAATAGACCGAGGCTGAGCACGGATGCAACAGTTTGGGTAAGACGCATGACGGTCCCTATTTTTTTATGAAGCAAAGGTCACAGCCAAGTCGAGTGAGCACGTTTCATCGGCTCAAGCCTTGGCGCTTGACAGCGCCGCTTGTGCGCATGGCGCGGCCTGCCATTGGACGGTAGGTCGCCAATGACACGGGCGCATAGGCGCAAAGTCTGGGAAGCTTGAGGGAAATTTCCGATGAGGCTGTTGGCGCTTGCTGAAAACGCAGCCTTCCGTTGCTTACTTGGACTCCGAGCTAACCTTGAAGGCATAGCCCTCGGTTGCGCCGTCAGACACAATCGAGGGCGGGGACCTTACTTGCTGACGCTGACGCCGTAGAAGGAGTTCAAGCCGAAGGGGCTGATCTTGTAATCCTGCACGTTGCTGCGCATCGGTTGGAACACCGTCGAGTGGGCGATCGGGGTGATCGGCACCTGTTCCTTGAGAATGTGTTGAGCCTGCTTGTACAGTTCGGTGCGTTTGGCCTGGTCAGGGGTCGCCTTGGCTTGCTTGATCAGGTCGTCGTAGGGCTTGTAGCACCATTTCGAGAAGTTGTTGCCGCTGACCGCGTCGCAACCGTACAGGGTGCCCAGCCAGTTGTCCGGGTCACCGTTGTCGCCGCTCCAGCCAATCAGCATGGCGCCTTGTTCGCCGCCTTTGGAGCGCTTGATGTACTCACCCCATTCATAGCTGACGATCTTGGCCTTGATACCGATCTTGGCCCAGTCCGACTGCAGCATTTCTGCCATCAGCTTGGCGTTGGGGTTGTAGGGACGTTGCACCGGCATGGCCCAGAGGGTGATCTCGGTGCCGTCCTTGATTCCGGCTTCCTTGAGCAGCTCCTTGGCTTTCTCAGGGTTGTAGGCGGCGTCCTTGATGGAGTCGTCATAGGACCATTGGGTCGGCGGCATGCCATTGACGGCCAATTGGCCGGCGCCCTGGTACACGGAGTCGATGATCTGCTGCTTGTTCACCGCCATGTCCAGCGCCTGGCGCACTTTCAACTGGGACAGGGGGTTGGCGTCGTTGCTGCCCTTGATCTTGTCCATCACGTTGTAGGCGATGTAGCCAAGGTTGAAGCCAGCCTGGTCAGGCATCTTCAGAGTCTGGTCTTCCTTCAATGGCTTGAGGTCGGCCGGACGCGGGAAGAGGGTGATCTGGCATTCGTTCTTCTTCAACTTCTGCATGCGTACAGAAGCATCGGTGGTGATGGCGAAGATCAGGTTGTCGATCTTGACGTCATCGGGCTTCCAGTAGTCCTTGTTGCCGGTGTAGCGAATGTTCGAGTCTTTCTGGTAGCTCTTGAACACGAACGGGCCGGTGCCGATCGGTTTCTGGTTGAGGTCGGCAGTCTTGCCTTCCTTGAGCAGCTTGTCGGCATACTCGGCGGACTGGATGGAGGCGAAGCTCATGGCCATGTTCTGGATGAACGCGGCATCGACAGTCTTGAGGGTGAACTTGACGGTCTTGTCGTCAACCTTCTCGACCTTGGTGATGTTGGCGTCCATCCCCATGTCGGTGAAGTACGGGAATTCGGTCGGGTAGGCCTTGCGGAACGGCATGTCCTTGTCGAGCATGCGGGTGAAGGTGAAGACCACGTCGTCGGCATTGAATTCGCGGGTCGGCGTGAAGTACGGGGTGGTGTGGAACTTGACGCCTTCACGCAGGTGGAAGACGTAGGTCAGGCCGTCATCGGAGATGTCCCAGCTGGTCGCCAGGCCGGGGATTACTGCGGTGCCGCCACGCTCGAATTGGCTGAGCCGGTTGTAGATGGTTTCGGCGGAGGCGTCGAAGTCGGTTCCGGTCGTGTATTGGCCTGGGTCGAAGCCGGCAGGGCTGCCTTCGGAGCAAAACACCAGGTTGGTCGCCGCGCTGGCGAAAGGAGCGCTGGCAAGCAAGCTGGCGCCGACTAGTAACGGAATGACCGCGGTTTTGAGCATGGTGGCCTCATTGTTGTCATTTTTTAAGTGAGGGCAGCCTTGTGGGCCGACCTGCCGATACTTATGCAGGCCCCATACCCAATGCAACTCTTTAGGTAGGGCGAACACCAAAAGAGTGGGACGTTCGTACACTTTTGTCGCATACGTATAATTTTCAAGTGGTTGAACGTTTGCGCCATCGTTTTAGTGGAGTTGGAAGCATCCAAAAGGGTGCGCGTCGAAGATTTCGCGCACCTTTTTGCGAGGTTGCAGCTTCAATCCATCACGGCATCAGAACTTCAATGGTGCCGTCGGCATTCATGCTGACCTGGCTGGTACCGGCTTCGACCTCCGGCGTAACGGCTGCACCGGCATCCATGCTCGCCTTCATCATCATCGGGCCGCGCGGATAGGGCTGTGGGTAGCCGCTGCTGTTCAGGTTCAAATTGACCACTTTGTAGCCTTTGCCGCCCAGTGCTTCGGTCGCCAGCTGCGCGCGGGCCTTGAACGCCGCCACGGCGTCCTTGAGCAGGGCATCTTCGCTGGCCCTGCGCGTTGGGGTGGCGACGGTGAAGTCCATGCCGCCCAGCTTCAGGTCCTGCAGCATTTCACCGGTCAGTTTCGACAATGCGGCGAAGTCGGTGCTTTCCAGGCGCAGTTCGGCGCGCTCGCGCCAGGCGATAATCTTGCGGCCCTTCTCTTCATAGACCGGGTAGCTATTGCGGCTGCCCTGGCTGAGTTTTATGTCCTTGACCCGGCGCGCCTGCTCCAGCGCCTTGTTCATGGTCTGGCTGATCTCGGCGGCAAGTTTGGCCGGGTCGGTATTTTGTGCTTCGGTGTACAGCGTCACGAGCATCAGGTCGCGCGGCACTTCCTGGCTGGCTTCGGCACGCAGGGAAATCTGGTTGTAGCGCGGCTCTTCGGCCAGGGCTGGCAGGCTGGCGAGCAGGCCTGCACCCATGACGAGGGCGGCACTGCGACGGAGGTTTTGCATGTAAGGCTCCTTGAGATCGACGCGTGGGGTGTCTGTCCTTTCCACGCAGACCCATCAGACTCTAGCCTCTGGGTTGCAGTTCACAAAGCCGCGTTGCCGGTGTATGACAAAGTGTGGCCGTTTGCCGCAGTTTCCCAGCCAGGGCCACGCCTTGGTTATAATCAGCGCGATCCGCCTGGAGCGCTCATCAGGAGAGCTCATGCTCGCCCCCGTACAATTGCTGTCCGCTACGCGTCAGAACCTCTGGCGCCTGACCTTCATTCGCATCCTGGTCCTGGCCGCTCAAGCCGGCTCCGTGGGTGTAGCCTACTGGACCGAACTACTGCCCCTGCCGTGGCTGGCGCTTTGCATCACCCTGGGTTGCTCCATGGTGCTGTGCGTACTGACCGCCGTGCGCTTGCGCACCTCATGGCCGGTGACCGAACTGGAATACGCGGTGCAGCTGGCCTGCGACCTGCTGATCCACAGCGCGTTGCTGTATTTCTCCGGGGGCTCGACCAACCCCTTCGTCTCCTATTACCTGGTGCCCCTGACCATTGCCGCGGTGACGCTGCCGTGGCTGTATTCGCTGATCCTCACCGGCATCGCCCTGACTGCCTATACCCTGTTGCTGGTGCAGTTCTACCCATTGGAAACCTTCCCCCTGTCGCGGGAGAAGATGCAGATCTACGGCATGTGGCTGAGCTTTGCCCTGGCTGCGGCGGTGATCACTTTTTTTGCCGCGAAGATGGCCGAGGAGCTGCGTCGCCAGGAGCAATTGCGTGCAGTAAGGCGCGAAGAGGGCCTGCGCGACCAGCAACTGCTGGCCGTCGCGACCCAGGCTGCCGGTGCGGCGCACGAGCTGGGGACGCCACTGGCAACCATGAGTGTGTTGATCAAGGAGATGCGCCAGGATCACTCCGATCCGGCCCTGCAGGACGACCTTTCGGTACTGCAGGACCAGGTCAAGCTGTGCAAGGACACCCTGCAGCAACTGGTGCGGGCAGCCGAAGCCAATCGCCGGCTGGCGGTTGAGGATCAGGAAGTGACCTTCTGGCTCGACGAGGCGCTCAACCGCTGGCATCTGATGCGCCCCGAGGCCAGTTACCGCTTTCAGCGTCTTGGCCAGGGCAACATTCCGCGCCTGGCGCCACCGCCGGACCTGACCCAGGCCTTGCTCAATCTGTTGAACAACGCTGCCGACGCCTGTCCGGAAGGGCTGGAAGTGCGCCTGGACTGGAATGCCGAAGACATTGTCATCAGCATTCGCGACCACGGCCCGGGCGTGCCGCTGGCGATCGCCGAACAGATCGGCAAGCCATTCTTTACCACCAAAGGCAAAGGCTTCGGCCTGGGCCTGTTTCTGAGCAAGGCCAGCGTGACACGCGCCGGCGGCTCGGTGAAACTCTATAGTCATGAGGAAGGCGGCACGCTCACCGAGCTGCGCCTGCCTCGCGACGCCCGAGGAGACGAACATGACTGACGAAACCCCGATCGAAGGCGAAGAACTGCCGCATCTGCTGCTGGTGGATGACGACGCCACCTTTACCCGCGTCATGGCCCGGGCCATGAGCCGTCGCGGTTTTCGCGTCAGCACCGCAGGCTCCGCCGAAGAGGGCTTGATCCTCGCTCAGCAGGATTTGCCCGACTATGCGGCGCTGGACCTGAAGATGGACGGCGATTCCGGCCTGGTGTTGCTGCCCAAGCTGCTGGAGCTGGACCCGGAGATGCGCGTGCTGATCCTGACCGGCTACTCGAGCATTGCCACCGCAGTCGAAGCCATCAAGCGCGGCGCCTGCAATTACCTGTGCAAGCCGGCGGACGCCGATGATGTGCTGGCCGCCTTGCTCTCCGAGCACGCCGACCTCGACACCCTGGTGCCGGAAAACCCCATGTCGGTGGACCGCCTGCAATGGGAGCACATCCAGCGCGTGCTGACTGAACACGAAGGCAATATCTCCGCCACTGCCCGTGCCCTGGGTATGCACCGGCGTACCTTGCAGCGTAAATTGCAGAAGCGGCCAGTGCGCCGCTGAGCAAGGCTTCTACACTCCGGGTGGATCGGCACCGATCCACCCGGTGCTGCGTTCCACTCTACCGAGTCTGAACCATGGATCTGAACGCTGAATATTCTGCGGTCAATGATGCGGTGCGCGGACACTTCTGGCGCCGTGTATGGAGTCTGATCACGCCCTATTGGCGCAGCGAGGAGAAGGGCAAGGCCTGGTTGCTGCTGATTGTGGTCATCGCCCTGTCACTGTTCGATGTCGCTATTTCGGTTGCGATCAACAGCTGGTACCGGGATTTCTACAATGCCCTGCAAGACAAGGACCTCGCAGCCTTTACCCGGTTGATGCTGTTTTTTTGCGGCATCGCGGCGGTGGCGATTCTTGCGGCGGTCTACCGCCTCTATCTGACGCAGATGCTGACCATCCGCTGGCGGCGCTGGTTGACCGAGCAGCATTTTGCGCGCTGGCTGCAACACAAGAATTACTACCAGTTGGAACAGGGGGGCTACACCGATAACCCCGACCAGCGCCTGAGTGAAGACCTCAATAGTTTTACTTCCGATACCTTGACCCTGGCACTGGGGTTGATGACCAACCTGGTCAGCCTGGTGTCGTTCTCGATCATTCTCTGGGGCGTATCGGGCAGTCTCGACGTATTCGGCGTGACGATTGCGGGCTATATGTTCTGGTGCGCGCTGGTCTATGCGGGCGTCGGCAGCTGGCTGGCGCATTTGATCGGCCGTCGCCTGATCGGCTTGACCAACAACCAGCAGCGCTTTGAAGCCGACTTGCGCTTCGCCATGGTGCGCATTCGCGAGAATGCCGAAAGCATTGCGCTGTATGACGGCGAGCCGATCGAGAACCAGCGGCTCAGTGCCCGTTTCGGCAAGGTGTGGAGCAACTTCTGGAGCATCATGGGGGTGCAGAAGCGCTTGAAATTCTTCACGACCGGCTACGGGCAGATCGCGATCATCTTTCCATTTGTCGTCGCCGCCCCACGGTATTTTTCCGGCAAGATCGAGCTTGGCGAGCTGATGCAGATCAACTCGGCATTCGGCAATGTCCAGGAAAACTTCAGCTGGTTTATCGATGCCTACGTCATGCTGGCCAGCTGGCGGGCAACCTGCGACCGGCTGTTGAGCTTCCGTCAGGCCATGAGCGACAACGAAGAACGGGTCAGTGCCATTGATGTCCGGCATCAGGGCCAGGCGCTGCGCATCGATGACTTGAGCCTGGACCTGGCCAATGGCAGGCACCTGCTGGCCGGCGCCAGTCTTGCCGTTGCCCCGGGGGAGCGGCTGATGCTCAGCGGTCGCTCCGGCAGTGGCAAGAGTACCTTGTTGCGGGCCATGGGCAATCTCTGGCCCAGCGGCAAGGGGCGCATCGACATGCCGACAGGTCGTTCGCTGTTTTTACCGCAGAAACCTTATTTACCGATCGGCAGCCTGCGCGAGGCCTTGAGTTATCCACAGCTGGCGCAGGCGTATGCAGCAGAGCGCTACAGTGAGGTGCTGGAAACCTGTCGCTTGTCGCATCTGATTGCGCGACTGGATGAGAGCAACCACTGGCAGCGCATGCTTTCACCGGGCGAGCAGCAGCGATTGGGCTTCGCTCGCGCCTTGTTGTATGCACCAAAGTGGCTGTACTTGGATGAAGCTACCGCAGCCATGGATGAAGAAGACGAAGCGACGCTTTACCAGGCGGTGATCGATCAGTTGCCCGGGGTCGGTATTGTCAGCGTGGGCCATCGCAGCAGCCTCAAGCGCTTCCATCCACGGCACGTCAGAATCGAGGGCGGGCGCTTGGTGACGCAACCGGCGAGCGAACCTTCTGCCGTGTGATATGTAACGGTCCTGACGGATCCTGTAGCCGCTGCCGAAGGCTCGGTGCGCCGCTGCGACGCCAAGGTCCGCAGGACCTTCATGCGATTCGCGATCCTGCGCCCGCTACGCGGTTGAGCTGGTGCGCCACTGCGACAGCCTGAGGCAGCGGCTACATGATCGTGGCAGGCCGCTTGCAGCTTTAAATGCTCAAAACCGCCCATCCTAGCCGGTCGTGGCTTATCATTAGCTACCTAACGACGGTTCTTCGGCATGTTCGCACTCTTCATCCAAACCCTCAATATCACCGCGCCGGTCTTCGCGATGCTGTTCCTGGGGGTATTTCTCAAGCGTGTCAACTGGATCAACGACGGCTTCGTCCAGACCGCTTCCTTGCTGGTCTTCAACGTCTGCATGCCGGCATTGCTGTTTCTCGGGATCTACCATGCCGATCTGGACTCGGCGATCAAGCCGGGTTTTTTGATCTACTTCACGGTGGCCACCTTCATCGGTTTCGGCCTGTCCTGGCTGATTGCCCTCTGGCGTTGCCCGCGGGAAGATCGTGGGGTGTATACCCAGGGGGCGTTTCGCGGCAATAACGGGGTCATCGGCCTGGCACTGGCGGCGAGCATGTACGGCGACCAGGGCATTTCCCTGGGGGCGATCCTCGCCGGGCTGGTGATTCTGCTCTACAACTCGTTGGCGGCCGTGGTGCTGGCGATCTATAGCCCGAGCATCAAGTCAGACCCCTGGAGCATCTTCAAAAGCGTCATGGGCAACCCGCTGATCATCAGCGTGCTGTCGGCAGCGCCACTGGCATACTGGAAGGTCGGGCTGCCGAACTGGTTGCTGACGTCCACGGACTACCTGGCGCAAATGACCTTGCCTTTGGCCCTGATCTGCATCGGCGGCACCCTGTCGCTGGCGTCCTTGCGTGCCACCGGCAATCTGGCGATCAGTGCCAGCCTGATGAAAGTGGTCTGGTTGCCGGCGCTCGGCACCCTGGGCGCCTGGCTGTGCGGCTTCCGTGGCGCCGAGCTGGGTATTCTGTTTCTCTACATCGGTAGCCCCACGGCTGCCGCCAGCTATGTCATGGCCCGGTCGGCCGACGGCAACCATGAGCTGGCCGCCGCGATCATCGTGATCACTACGCTGGCAGCCGCCGTTACGACTAACATAGGAATCTTCCTCTTGCAGTGGGGCGGCTGGATCTAGATCCTTTACTCCAACAATATTGGCTGCAGTACGCAGAACCGAGGATTTTCAATGCAAGAACAACCCGCACCCGAGCGCCTGCACCGGGGCCTGAAAAATCGCCATATCCAGCTGATCGCACTGGGCGGGGCCATTGGCACCGGGCTTTTTCTCGGCATTGCCCAGACCATTCAGTTGGCCGGACCTTCGATTCTGCTCGGGTACGCGATTGCCGGCCTGATTGCCTTCTCCATCATGCGCCAGCTTGGGGAGATGGTCGTCGAGGAGCCGGTATCGGGTACCTTCAGCCATTTTGCACATCATTACTGGAGCGAGTTCGCCGGGTTCATGTCGGGCTGGAACTACTGGGTGCTCTATGTGCTGGTCGGGATGGCCGAGCTGACCGCCGTAGGCATCTACATCCAGTACTGGTGGCCTGGCTTTCCGACCTGGGCCTCTGCGGCGGTGTTCTTTGTGCTCATCAACCTGATCAACCTCACCCAGGTCAAGGTCTTTGGCGAGATGGAGTTCTGGTTCGCGCTGATCAAGGTGGTGGCGATCATCAGCATGATTGCCTTCGGTACCTGGCTGCTGGTCAGTGGCACCGGTGGCCCGGATGCGAGCGTCGCCAACCTCTGGCAGTACGGCGGCTTCTTCCCCAATGGGGTTGGCGGCCTGATGATGGCCATGGCAGTGATCATGTTCTCTTTCGGCGGGCTGGAGCTGGTGGGTATTACGGCGGCCGAGGCCGACGATCCCAAACACAGCATTCCACGCGCCACCAATCAGGTGATCTACCGCATTCTGCTGTTCTATGTGGGCGCGCTGGCTATTTTGCTGTCGCTCTATCCGTGGCAGAAAGTCGCCCTGGGCGGCAGCCCGTTCGTGATGATCTTCCACGCGCTGGACAGCAATGTGGTGGCGACGGTGCTGAACCTGGTGGTGCTGACCGCCGCACTGTCGGTCTATAACAGCTGCGTCTATTGCAACAGCCGCATGCTCTTCGGCTTGGCCGAGCAGGGCGATGCGCCGCGCAGGCTACTCAGGGTCAACCGTCGGGGCGTGCCGCTGGCGGCACTGGGTGTCTCGGCATTGGCCACTGGCCTGTGCGTGGTGATCAACTACCTGATGCCGGCCGAGGCCTTTACCCTGTTGATGGCGCTGGTGGTTTCGTCGCTGGTGATCAACTGGGGCATCATCAGCATCACTCACCTGAAATTCCGCCGGGCCAAGGATGCTGCCGGTGAGTCGACCTTCTACAAGAGCCTGGGCTATCCGTTCACCAACTACCTGTGCCTGGTGTTCCTGGCAGTGATCCTGGTGATCATGTACCTGACGCCGGGCATCCGCATCTCCGTAATGTTGATACCGGTCTGGTTGCTGGTGCTGGGCGGTGCCTATCTGATCAAAAAGAAAAACGGCAAGGCCGCCAAGGCCCCAACCGTAGCGGGTTGAGGCTCAAGGGGTGATCGATCAGCTGTTCGGGTAGCTGTCGATCACTTCCTGTTCCTAGTGTTGGCGGCGCCAGGCTCGCAGCGTGGTGTACAGCATCACGGCTGCGAGCACTGGCAGGACATAAAACAGCATCAAGTGTTCAAGCCTGGCGGCCAGTGGCATGCCGGTGGTGAAGGACACCACGTGCAGTCCATAGGCCAGGTACAGGCATAACAACAACAGGCCTTCGGCGCGGGTGATTCGATAACCCGAATAGAACATCGGCAGGGTCAGGACGGCGACACCGAGCATCACCGGCAGATCGAAGTCCAGGGCATTGGGCGAAACCGACAACGGCTGCGGCGCGATCACCGCGGTCAGGCCGAGCACGCCCAACAGATTGAACAGATTGCTGCCGATGACATTCCCCACGGCAATGTCACGCTCGCCCCTGATCGCGGCGATCAAGGACGTGGCAAGCTCCGGTAGCGACGTGCAGACAGCAACGATGGTCAGGCCGATGATGCGTTCGGAAAGACCCAGGTCGACAGCGACTTCGACCGCCGCGTCCAACAGCAAATGGCCGGCCAGGATCAGCATTGCCAAACCGCCAAGCATCAGCGTCAGGCTGCTCAGCCACGGTGCCGGCCCGTGCCTGGCGCCTTTGATGACAGCCGGGTAGGTACGACCATGATGGCGTGACTGGTGCAGCACCAGGCCCAGGTAGATCAGCAACATGACCAGCAACAGCGCGCCTTCCAGATGCCCCAGCACTTCGTTGTACGCCAGGACGAACACCAGCAGGCTGGCAACGATCATCAGCGGGATATCCAGGAGTACCAGCTGTCGTGATACCCGCAGGGGGATGATCAGTGCGCAAAAGCCGAGGGTGACCAGCACATTGAAAATGTTGCTGCCAAACACACTGCCAACGGCGATGTCGGGTGCGCCGGATGTCGCCGCTTGCAGGCTTACCGCCAGTTGCGGGGCGCTGCTGCCGAACGCGACCACGGTCAGGCCGATGATCAGCGGTCGGACTTTCAGGCTGGCGGCCAGGCGCAGCGAGGCTCGCACCAGCAGTTCGGCGCCGCAGACAAGCAGCAGCAGGCCAACGACCAGTTGCAGCAGGCTGAAGGTGGGTAACGTGGCAAGGTCGAAAATGGTTTCGGCTCCGCAATAGGTCAGTTGCTGAGACTTTGTACCCGGACTCGCGCCGTTCCGCTACGGAGCATGCCCAATTGCTCGGCGGCCTCGCTGGACACATCGATCAATCGGCCGCGAGTGTGCGGGCCACGGTCGTTGATGCGTACCACGACAGTCTTGTCATTTTTGAGGTTGGTGACCCGTACTCGCGTGCCGAACGGGAGCTGGCGGTGGGCAGCGGTCAGGGCATGCTGGTTGAAGCGTTCGCCGCTGGCGGTGCGCTTGCCCTGGTGCTTTTTGCCGTAATAGGACGCGACGCCTTTTGCGTCGTAACCCAGCGGGTCGACGTCGTGGGTGGCGCAACCGGCGAGCAGGATGAAAAGCATTGTTGTTGTGATGAGGCGCCACATAAGCGATGAATCTCCCAGTTTTGCGACCGCTGTGCGCTCGATCGCTGGCAAGCCAGCTCCCACAGGGTTCCAGTCGTCTCCCGATTTCGCGGGTGACAATGATCTCTGTGGGAGCTGGCTTGCCAGCGAAAAGGTCCCTGATTAGGGACCCTTATAGCGCCAGCACCTCAGCCTTCGAGTTTGCTTTTGAGCAATTCGTTCACTTGCTGCGGGTTGGCCTTGCCTTTGGAGGCTTTCATCGCCTGGCCGACAAAGAAGCCGAACATCTTGCCGCGCTTGGCTTCGTCTGCCGCGCGGTATTGCTCAACCTGTTCGGCGTTGGCCGCCAGCACTTCATCGAGCACCTTCTCGATCGCGCCGCTGTCGGTCACTTGCTTCAGGCCGCGGGTTTCGATGATCTGGTCGGCAGTGCCTTCGCCTGCGGCCATCGCTTCGAAGACCATCTTGGCGATCTTGCCGCTGATGGTGTTGTCACGAATGCGCAGCAGCATGCCACCAAGCAGCTCGGCGCTGACTGGAGCCTGGTCGATTTCCAGGCCCAGTTTGTTGAGCAGGCTGCCCAGTTCCACCATGACCCAGTTGGCAGCCAGCTTGGCGTCGCCGCTGATGCTCACGACCTTCTCGAAGTAGTCCGCCTGTTCGCGGCTCGAAGCCAGTACGCTGGCGTCGTAGGCCGAGAGGCCGAACTGAGCCTGGAAGCGTTCGCGCTTTTGCGGTGGCAGTTCCGGCAACGTGGCACGGGTAGCGTCCAGGAACGCGTCCTCGATCACCACCGGCAGCAGGTCCGGATCGGGGAAGTAACGGTAGTCGTTGGCTTCCTCCTTGCTGCGCATGGCGCGGGTTTCGTCCTTGTTCGGGTCGTACAGGCGCGTTTGCTGGATGACTTTGCCGCCGTCTTCGATCAGTTCGATCTGGCGCTGCACTTCGCTGTTGATTGCGCGTTCGATGAAACGGAACGAGTTGACGTTCTTGATCTCGCAGCGCGTACCGAACTCGACCTGACCCTTTGGCCGGACCGAGACGTTGCAGTCGCAGCGCAGCGAGCCTTCGGCCATGTTGCCGTCGCAGATGCCCAGGTAACGCACCAGTGCGTGGATCGCCTTGACGTAGGCCACGGCTTCCTTGGCACTGCGCATGTCCGGTTCGGAAACGATCTCCAGCAGCGGCGTGCCGGCGCGGTTCAGGTCAATGCCGGTCGAACCGCTGAAGTCTTCGTGCAGGCTCTTGCCGGCATCTTCTTCCAGGTGTGCGCGGGTGACGCCGATGCGTTTGACCGTGCCGTCTTCCAGGGTGATGTCCATGTGGCCCTTGCCGACGATCGGCAGCTCCATCTGGCTGATCTGGTAACCCTTGGGCAGGTCGGGGTAGAAGTAGTTCTTGCGGGCGAACACGTTGTGCTGGCCGATCTCGGCGTCGATTGCCAGGCCGAACATGACGGCCATGCGCACGGCTTCCTGGTTCAGTACTGGCAGTACGCCAGGCATGCCCAGGTCAACCAGGCTGGCCTGGGTGTTCGGCTCGGAGCCGAACGTGGTGGCGCTGCCGGAGAAAATCTTCGACTGGGTGGCGAGCTGGGTATGAATCTCCAGCCCGATCACGACTTCCCATTGCATGTGTTTTCTCCTTAGTAGCCTGCAGGTGCGCGGGTATGCCAATCAGTCACTTGCTGATAGCGGTGCGCAACGTTGAGCAGGCGGCCTTCCTGGAAATACGTGGCTAGCAGCTGTACGCCCACCGGCAGACCTTCGACGAAACCGGCCGGCATGGACAGGCCAGGCAGGCCCGCCAGGTTGGCGGTGATGGTGTAGACGTCTTCAAGGTAGGCGGCTACCGGGTCGTTGTTCTTGGCGCCGATCTTCCAGGCCGGGTTCGGCGTGGTCGGGCCGAGGATCACGTCGACATCATTGAAGGCAGCCATGAAGTCGTTCTTGATCAGGCGACGGATCTTCTGCGCCTGCAGGTAATAGGCATCGTAGTAGCCGGCCGAGAGGGCGTAGGCACCGACCATGATCCGGCGCTGGACTTCGGCACCGAAGCCTTCGGCACGGGAGCGTTCGTACAGATCGGTCAGATCCTTCGGGTTTTCGCAGCGATAACCGAAACGCACGCCGTCGAAACGCGACAGGTTCGAGGAGGCTTCCGCCGGGGCGATCACGTAGTACGCAGGGATCGCGTGCTGCATGTTCGGCAGGCTGATTTCCTTGATCACGGCGCCGAGCTTTTCCAGCTCCTTGACGCTGTTGTGGATCAGCTCGGCGATGCGTGGGTCCAGGCCCGCGCCGAAATATTCTTTCGGCAGGCCGATGCGCAGGCCTTCGAGCGAGCCGTTGAGCGTCGCGCTGTAATCGGGCACGGGCTCATCGATGCTGGTGGAGTCCTGCGGGTCGAAACCGGCCATGCCTTGCAGCAGCAGGGCGCAGTCTTCGGCGGTTCGGGCCAGTGGGCCGCCCTGATCCAGGCTCGAGGCATAGGCAATCATGCCCCAGCGCGAAACGCGACCGTACGTCGGCTTCAGGCCGGTCAGGTTGGTCAGTGCGGCAGGCTGGCGAATCGAGCCGCCGGTGTCGGTGCCGGTCGCGACCGGCAACAGACGGGCGGCGACGGCCGCTGCCGAACCACCGGAAGAGCCACCCGGTACGTGCTCGAGGTTCCACGGGTTCTTCACGGCGCCGTAGTAGCTCGATTCGTTGGCCGAGCCCATGGCGAACTCGTCCATGTTGGTCTTGCCCAGCGTCACGGCGCCGGCGGCGGCGAGGCGGGCAACGACCGTGGCATCGTAGGGTGCCTTGAAGTTGTCGAGCATCTTCGAGCCGCAACTGGTGCGGATGTTCAGGGTGCAGAACAGGTCCTTGTGGGCCAGCGGTGCGCCGAGCAGGGCGCCGGTTTCACCGGCCGCACGGCGGGCGTCCGCGGCCCGGGCCTGGGCGATGGCCAGCTCCTCGGTCACGCTGATGAAGCTGTTGAGCTGTGGGTCGAGCTGGGCAATACGCGCCAGCAGGACGCGAGTCAGCTCCTCGGAGGAAAACTTCTTGTCGGCGAGTCCGCGGGCGATCTCGGCCAGAGTCAATTGATGCATGGCAGGCTCTTTTCCCTTACTCGATGACTTTCGGTACCAGATACAGGCCGTTTTCGACCGCTGGGGCGATGGCCTGGTAGGCCTCACGATTATTTCGCTCGGTCACCACGTCAGCGCGCAGGCGCTGGCTGGCTTCCAGCGGGTGGGCGAGCGGCTCGATGCCGGTGGTGTCGACGGCCTGCATCAGGTCGACGAGCCCCAGAATACGGTTCAGGGCATCGGTGGTGCGTGGGAGATCGGCTTCATTGAGACCCAGACGGGCCAGATGAGCGATTTTTTCCACGTCGGAGCGTTCTAGCGCCATGGGGGGACCTCCAGTGGAAAACGAAACGGAAACGATTCGTGTGGTAAATTGTCGGAACACAATTGCAATTCTACGGTCATAAGGCCGCGATTGTGCGAGGGCGTGCTCGGAAAAACCGCCAATTTAACATATTGGCGCCTTGCCCAAAATCCCCGCCGTTGTTAGAGTTTGCCGCACTTTTTTACCCACGCGTTGCCTAGGGTCACTTTCCCATGTTCAAGAAACTGCGTGGCATGTTTTCCAGCGATCTGTCTATCGACCTGGGCACTGCCAACACCCTTATTTACGTGCGTGAGCGCGGTATTGTCCTGAATGAGCCATCAGTTGTGGCCATTCGGACCCACGGTAATCAGAAAAGTGTCGTTGCTGTCGGTACTGAAGCAAAGCGTATGCTTGGCCGTACACCTGGCAATATTGCTGCCATTCGTCCGATGAAGGACGGCGTGATCGCCGACTTCAGCGTCTGCGAAAAAATGTTGCAATACTTTATCAACAAGGTTCATGAAAACAGCTTTCTGCAGCCCAGCCCTCGTGTGCTGATCTGCGTGCCGTGCAAATCCACCCAGGTGGAGCGCCGCGCCATCCGTGAATCGGCCCTGGGTGCCGGTGCGCGTGAAGTATTCCTGATCGAAGAACCCATGGCTGCCGCAATCGGTGCCGGCCTGCCGGTAGAAGAGGCGCGTGGTTCGATGGTCGTCGATATCGGTGGCGGTACTACCGAAATCGCTCTGATTTCCCTGAACGGTGTTGTGTATGCCGAGTCCGTCCGTGTCGGCGGCGACCGCTTCGATGAAGCGATCGTGACCTACGTGCGTCGTAACTACGGCAGCCTGATCGGTGAATCCACCGCCGAGCGCATCAAGCAGGAAATCGGCACCGCCTACCCGGGTGGCGAAGTCCGTGAAGTCGATGTACGCGGCCGTAACCTGGCCGAAGGCGTACCTCGCGCTTTCACCCTGAACTCCAACGAAGTGCTTGAAGCGCTGCAGGAGTCCCTGGCGACTATCGTCCAGGCAGTTAAAAGCGCGCTGGAACAATCGCCGCCCGAGCTGGCTTCCGATATCGCCGAGCGCGGCCTGGTATTGACCGGTGGTGGCGCCTTGCTGCGCGACCTGGACAAACTGCTGGCCCAGGAAACCGGCCTGCCGGTCATCGTCGCCGAAGACCCGCTGACCTGTGTAGCTCGAGGTGGTGGCCGTGCGCTGGAAATGATGGACAAGCACACCATGGATCTTCTCTCCAGCGAGTAACATCGCCCGAGTCGATACCCAGCCACCCCGTTTACAGGTCGCGCCAACGGTGCTACCTGTATGCGTCGGGTTGACGCCTGCCGGGCGTTGTTTTCTGTCAATCTGCATCCAGGCCGGTTTGATGCCGTATGAATGACCAATTGATCCATTGCCCGAGAGGAGCGGCCTATTAAACCGCTCTTCACCAAAGGCCCCTCGTTGGGCGTGCGCTCGCTGGTGCTGGTCGTGCTGTCGGTTGCATTGATGGTGGTCGATGCCCGTTTCACGGTGCTCAAACCCATACGCAGCCAGATGTCGCTCGTGTTGATGCAATCCTATTGGATCACCGATCTGCCGCAGCGCTTGTGGCAGGGCGTGGCCAGTCAGTTTGGCAGTCGCACGGAGCTCGTGGCCGAAAACGAGAAACTCAAGACCGAAGCCTTGCTGCTGCAAGGTCGCCTGCAGAAGCTGGCGGCCCTGACCGAGCAGAACGTTCGGCTGCGCGAGTTGCTCAATTCATCGGCACTGGTCAATGAGAAGGTCGAAGTGGCCGAGTTGATCGGCATGGACCCGAACCCCTTCACGCATCGCATCCTGATCAACAAGGGCGAGCGTGATGGCGTGGTATTGGGGCAACCGGTGCTCGACGCCCGCGGCCTGATGGGCCAGGTGGTCGAACTGATGCCTTATACCTCGAGGGTACTGCTGCTCACCGACACCACCCACAGTATTCCGGTGCAGGTCAACCGCAATGGTCTGCGCGCGATTGCCAGTGGCACGGGTAATCCGGAGCGCCTGGAGTTGCGTCATGTGGCAGATACGGCCGACATCAAGGAAGGCGACCTTCTGGTCAGCTCCGGCCTGGGGCAGCGCTTCCCGGCGGGCTATCCGGTGGCGACGGTCAAGGAAGTGATTCATGACTCGGGGCAGCCTTTTGCCATCGTTCGGGCAGTCCCTACGGCGGCGTTGAACCGTAGCCGTTATCTATTACTGGTGTTTACCGACGGTCGCTCGCCCGAACAGCGCGCCACTGATGCCGCCCAGGCTCAGGAAGCGGCCGATCTGCTGGGGCAGACACCCGTGCTCGACCCTGCTGCTGCGGTCAACCCGGCCGCCGCGCTCAACCCGACGCCGACCCTGACCTTTCCGGTTGCAGCACCTGCCGCCGGCACACCGGCGACGCCTGCACCGGCAGCGGCACCTGCAGGTTCGGCGGCGACCGGCACTCACGGCGCTGCGCCGACCACCCCGAGGGAGAGGCACTGATGGTGGGTACTCGCGCCAAGAATGGCTGGGTCGTCTGGTTGACATTCGCTATCGGGCTGTTGCTCAGCGTGTCGCCGATGCCCCAGTTCATGGAAATCCTGCGGCCGCTCTGGCTGGCATTGCTGCTGGCCTTCTGGGCGCTCGCATTGCCACACAAGATCGGCATGACCACGGCCTGGTTGCTCGGCCTGGCCGAAGACGTACTGTATGGCACGCTGCTGGGGCAGAATGCCTTGATCCTCACGCTGATCACCTTCCTGGTGCTGTCGTTGCAACAACGCTTGCGCATGTTTCCGATGTGGCAGCAAAGCCTGGTGATCCTGGTCATCTTCGGCCTGGCGCAATTGGTCCAGCTCTGGCTCAGTGCCTTGACCGGCAACCGTCAGCCAACGCTTGCCCTGGTCTTGCCGGCGCTGGTCAGTGCCTTGCTCTGGCCCTGGGTCAGTTACGGTCTTCGTGGTTTGCGGCAACGTTTGAGTATCAATTGAACGGGGCTTGAGCTGCTTGCCGATTGCTCGGCTCCGACAGGGAGATGTCATGCAAAACCCGCTCTACCTGGCCTCTGGTTCGCCACGCCGCCGCGAACTGCTGAACCAGATCGGCGTGCCGTTCACGGCAATCAGCGCCGCTATCGATGAAAGCCCCTTGCCCGATGAAACCCCTGCCGCCTATGTCGAGCGCCTTGCGCGGGAAAAGGCCGAGGCCGGCCTGGCCCTGCTTGCGGCCACCGAGTCGCAGGCACCGCTGGTGGTGTTGGGGGCGGACACGGCAGTAGTGCTCGATGGCCAGATTCTTGGGAAACCCGTTAACGAAGCCGATGCCCTGGCCATGCTTGCCGCTTTGTCGGGGCGCGAGCATGAAGTGCTGACGGCGGTGGCGGTGCTTGATGGCCGGCGCTGCGAAACCTGCAGTGTCAGCAGTCGAGTCCGCTTTCGCCCCATCAGCGTGCACGAGGCCCGGGCCTACTGGGCCAGTGGCGAACCGCAGGACAAGGCCGGCAGTTACGCCATTCAAGGCCTGGCGGCGATCTTCGTGGAAAGTCTGCAGGGCAGTTACTCGGCAGTCGTCGGCCTGCCCTTGAATGAAACCGCAGAACTGCTGGGCCATTTCGGCATACCCTGTTGGCAGGGAGTCGCGCAACAAAGCTGACCGGTAACCTCGATTGTCACTCGAACCGCTCGCTGACAGCCAATATGCGATCCAAGATTATCGTGAACACCTTTGACGAGACCGAGCCATGAGTGAAGAGATCCTGATCAACATCACGCCGATGGAGTCGCGCGTGGCAGTGGTAGAAAACGGTGTTCTGCAAGAGGTGCATGTCGAACGGACCCAGCGTCGCGGTATCGTCGGCAATATCTACAAAGGCAAGGTCGTGCGCGTTCTGCCGGGCATGCAGGCGGCTTTTGTCGACATCGGCCTGGAGCGCGCGGCATTCATTCACGCTTCGGAAATCTCCATGCGCGAGGGGCCGTCGGTAGAAACCATCAGCGCTCTGGTGCATGAAGGGCAAAGCCTTGTGGTTCAAGTCACCAAGGACCCGATCGGCTCCAAGGGGGCGCGGCTTACTACCCAGCTTTCGATCCCGTCGCGCTACCTGGTGTACATGCCACGGACCAGCCATGTCGGCATTTCCCTGAAAATCGAAGATGAAGCCGAGCGCGAGCGCCTCAAGCAGGTGGTCAGCGATTGCGTGGCCCAGGAGGGCATCGTCGAAGCCGGTGGCTTCATTTTGCGTACGGCGGCAGAAGGTGCGGGCGCCGATGAAATCCTCATGGATATCCGCTACCTGCGTCGCCTCTGGGACCAGATCGGCGCGCAGATCAAGACGGTCGGCGCTCCGTGCGAGATATACGAAGACCTGGGCCTGGCCCTGCGTACGCTGCGTGATCTGGTCAGCCCGAAAATCGAGAAGATTCGCATCGACTCGCGGGAAACCTTCCAGAAGACCACGCAGTTCGTCGCAGAGTTGATGCCGGAGATCGCCGATCGTCTGGAGCACTACCCGGGTGAGCGACCGATTTTCGATCTTTACGGCGTCGAAGACGAAATCCAGCGGGCCCTGGATCGCAAGGTACCGCTCAAGTCCGGCGGCTACCTGGTGGTCGATCCGGCGGAAGCGATGACCACCATCGACGTCAACACCGGGGCGTTCGTCGGTCACCGCAACCTGGAAGAGACCATCTTCAAGACAAACCTGGAGGCCGCGACCGCGATTGCCCGGCAATTGCGCCTGCGTAACATTGGCGGGATCATCATCATCGACTTCATTGACATGGAAGATGAAGAGCACCGGCGCCAGGTGCTGCGAACCCTGGAAAAGCAGCTCGAGCGCGATCACGCCAAGACCAACATCATCGGCATCACCGAATTGGGACTGGTGCAGATGACACGCAAGCGCACGCGCGAAAGTCTCGAGCAAGTGCTGTGCGAGCCGTGCAGTAGTTGCCAGGGACGCGGCAAGCTGAAAACCCCGGAGACGATCTGTTACGAGATTTTCCGGGAAATCCTGCGCGAAGCCCGCGCTTACGAGGCCGAAGGCTATCGGGTGCTGGCCAATCAGAAGGTCGTCGACCGTCTGCTGGACGAGGAGTCGGGCAACGTTGCCGAGCTTGAGGCCTTTATCGGCCGAACCATTCGCTTCCAGGTCGAGTCGATGTATTCCCAGGAACAATACGATGTGGTGCTGCTCTGAATCATTGCATTGGACAGCACAGGGTCGCCCGGGCCGGTCGATCGACTCTGGCAAATGTCGGCTGTCGAGCCATAGTTAATCCAGCACAATTCGGGGACCTCTGACATGGAGCGTCTGACTCGCATCCTGGCCGCGCTGACCCGTTGGGGCCTGGAGTTGTGCGCGTTGCTGGTGGTGTTGGTAGCGCTGTACGTCAGCCTCGGTCGCGAGCTGGTGCCCTTGGTCGCCGAGTACCGTGACGACGTCCAGAGCAAGGCCGAACAGGCCTTGGGCATACCATTGAGCATCGGCAGTCTGGAGGGGCGCTGGAGCGGCCTGGCCCCGGTGCTGTTGGTTCATGATGTGTTGGTCGGCGAGGGCGCCAGTGCGCTGCGCCTGGATCAGGTTCGGGTGGTGCCGGACCTGTGGGCCAGCCTCGCCGAACGTGAGCTGCGCATTGCCCATCTGGAAGTCAACGGGCTGCAGGTGAGCCTCAAGGAAGACCAGGATGGGCATTGGGCGCTCAAGGGCTTGCCGGTTCGGGAAGGGCCGCTCGATCCCGAACAATTGCTCACCCAAATGCGGGCGGTCACACGCCTGTCGGTGCTCGACAGCCAGGTTACCCTGGAGCCTTTCGAGCGCGAGCCCATGACCCTGACCTACGTGAGCCTCGGCTTGCAGACCGGTAGTGTGCGGCAGCGGCTGGACCTGCGCCTGACCTT
Source organism: Pseudomonas sp. LS1212 (assembly GCF_024741815.1). NCBI lineage: Bacteria > Pseudomonadati > Pseudomonadota > Gammaproteobacteria > Pseudomonadales > Pseudomonadaceae > Pseudomonas > Pseudomonas sp. LS1212. The sequence goes on along the minus strand of NZ_CP102951.1, from coordinate 4,818,839 downwards.
GCCCGATGGACAGCCACTGGCCATCAACGCGCGCAGCCGGATTCGAGCAGCGAAGTGGCGTGAGGCCGAGGTCCAGGCCTACCTGAGCTTGCCCCAGAGCGATTGGGCGCGTTGGCTGCCACCGCGACTGACCCGCGAGTGGAAGATCGAGCAATTGCAGGCCGGCGGTGAATTCTGGCTGGAGTGGGGCAATGGCGCGGTTCAGAGTGCCATGGCTCGCTTGAATGCACCGCAATTTCGCGGTGCCTATGCCGAGCGCAAGGCGGTCGATGTGAAGGACCTGGCGCTCAATGCCTGGTTCCAGCGCAACGAGCAAGGTTTCAATGTCTGGTTCGACTCGCTGGCCATGAGCCTGGGCGAGACCCGCTGGGAATCGCACCTGCAACTGAGCCAGCTGGCTGCTACCGAAAAGACTGAAGAAACCTGGCACGTACAGGCCGATCGCTTGAACCTGACGCCGATAACGCCTTTGCTCGATGCCCTCGTACCCCTGCCGGAGAAGGTGGCAGCGGTGGTCAATGGCCTGAAGGTGACCGGTGGCCTGCGCAATGTCTTGCTCGACTACCGGCCCAAGGCGACTGGCGATCAGCGCCTGAGCTTCGCTGCCAATCTGGACAGGGTCGGGTTCAACGCCTACCACGGCGCACCGGCGGCCGGTAACGTCAGTGGCAGCATCAGCGGGGACCTGGGCCAAGGTGAGCTGCGCCTGGATACCGAGAAGTTCATGTTGCATCTGGACCCTATTTTCGCCGAGCCCTGGCACTACCTCAAAGCCAACGCCCGCCTGACCTGGCGCCTGGATGACGAGGGGTTGACCCTGATTGCGCCGTACCTCAAGGTCCTGGGCGAAGAAGGCAAGATTGCGGGCGACTTCCTGATCCGCCTGCTGTTTGACGAAAGCCGCGAGGACTACATGGACTTGCGCGTCGGCCTGGTCGAGGGCGATGGGCGCTACACCGCAAAGTACCTGCCGCAAGTGTTGGGTCCGGCGTTGGACGAATGGTTGCGCAAAGCAATCGTCAAAGGCGCAGTCGATGAAGGCTATTTCCAGTACCAGGGGTCGCTCAATCACGGTGCGCCGGAAACGGCCCGCAGTATCAGCCTGTTCTTCAAGGTTCACGACGTTACGCTGGACTTCCAGCCAGGTTGGCCGCATGTGCAAAAGGTCCAGGGCGATGTCTTTGTCGAAGACAGCGGCGTGCGGATCCACGCCAGCCAGGGCCAGCTGCTCGAAACCCGGGTACGTAATGTCAATGTCAGCATTCCCCGTGTAGCGGCAGGCGAAACTAGCCACCTGTATCTGGATGGCGAGTTCGATGGCGGGCTGGGCGATGGCCTGAAGATCCTCCAGCAAGCGCCGATCGGTACCGGCCCTACCTTTGCCGGCTGGGAAGGCGAAGGCAGCCTGCAAGGCAAGTTGAAGCTGGATATTCCCCTGGTCAAAGGCCAGCAGCCGAAAATTCTCGTGGATTTCAACACCGACCACGCGCGCCTGAAAATCAAGGAGCCGGAATTGGAGTTGACCCGGCTCAAGGGCAAGTTTCGCTTCGACCTCGACAAGGGGTTGAGCGGGCAGGGTATCAGCGCCCATGCGTTCGACAAGCCAGTAAGCGCGCAGATTTTCGCCGAAGGCAAGCCCGGCGATCCGCGCACGCGGGTAATCGCCAAGGGCCAGGTAACGGTTAAGAAGCTCACTGACTGGCTGAAGGTGAATCAGTCGTTGCCGCTTTCGGGTGAATTGCCTTATCAACTGCAATTGGCCTTGGGTGGGCCTGACAGTCAGTTGACTGTCGCCTCGAACCTGAAGGGGGTCGTCATTGATCTGCCGGCACCTTTTGGCAAGGTCGCCGGCGATTCGCGCGACAGTGTCTTTCGCATGAGCTTGCAAGGCGACGAGCGACGTTACGGTTTTGACTACGCAGACCAGGCCGATTTCGCCTATGCGGCACCTGTTGGCAATCTCATGCAAGGGCGTGGCGAGCTGGTTCTGGGCCAGGGCAACGCCCAGTTGCCCTCGGGCAAGGGCTTTCGCGTTCGTGGCAGGCTTTCCGAACTGGATCTGGAACTATGGCAAAAGGTGGCCGAGCGCTATGGCGCAACGGACCCCGACGACAGTACCAGGCAATTGTTGCGTAGCGTTGATCTAAAAGTCGGGATGCTCAAGGGAATGGGCCTGAACCTTGAAAATGCCGACCTGCAACTGCGCCGCAGTGCCGATGGCTGGATGCTGCAACTCGACAGCCAACAGGTCGACGGTGATATCCGTCTGCCCGATGCCAAGGGCGTGCCCATTGTCGTCAATCTGCAGACGGTCCGCTTGCCTGCAGTCGATCCTGCCGCGGTGGTCGTGGAAAATCCGCCCGACCCACTGGCCTCGGTCGATCCGCGCAAGATACCGGCGATGAACGTCAAGATCGTCAAGCTGTATCAGGGAACTGACCTGGTAGGGGGCTGGTCGATGAAAATCCGTCCGACTGCCAAGGGGGTCGCGTTCAACGGTCTGGACCTGGGCCTCAAGGGTATGCTGGTGCAGGGAAGCGCGGTCTGGGAGGGCGCGCCGGGTGCAACGAGCAGTTGGTTCAAGGGACAGTTGCAGGGGAAGAACCTGGCGGACGTGCTCAAGGCCTGGAATTATGCACCCACTGTTACCAGCAGGAGCTTTAATCTCGACGTGGATGGCAGTTGGCCGGGATCGCCGGCCTACATCGGGCTCAAGCGTTTCTCCGGTAGCCTCGATGCGACCTTGCGCAACGGCCAGTTCGTCGAAGTCGAGGGTGGCGCCCAGGCGCTGCGGGTGTTTGGCCTGCTCAATTTCAACTCGATCGGTCGTCGCCTGCGCCTGGATTTCTCCGACCTGCTCGATAAAGGGTTGAGCTATGATCGGGTCAAGGGCGTACTGGTTGCCAGTAACGGTGTCTATGTAACGCGGGTACCTATAACCCTGACCGGCCCGTCGAGCAACTTTGAGCTCGATGGGACCCTGGACATGGTCCGCGACCGGGTCGATGCGAAATTGTTGGTGACCCTGCCTGTGACCAATAACCTGCCCATCGCCGCGTTGATCGTCGGTGCTCCAGCGATAGGCGGCGCGCTGTTTCTGGTCGATCGCCTGCTCGGCGACAGGGTGGCGCGATTTGCCAGCGTGCAGTACCGCGTCGAAGGCTCGTGGAAAGCGCCCAGGATTACCTATATGAAACCCTTTGAAAAGTATCGATAGGCCGGAGTCCAGCATGTCGTTAGCGGTGATTCAAATGGTCAGCCAGAGTGATGTCCTGGCCAACCTGGAGCAGGCTCGCAGTTTGCTCGAGCGGGCAGCCGAAGGCGGGGCGCAGCTGGCGGTGCTGCCGGAAAACTTCGCAGCCATGGGCCGAAGCGACAGTGCGGCTATCGGCCGGGCCGAAGCGCTGGGCCAGGGACCGATCCTGCCCTGGTTGAAACAGACGGCGCGCGACCTCAAGTTATGGATAGTGGCCGGCACTGTGCCCTTGCCGCCGGCCGACCAGCCCGACGCCAAGTCACATGCCTGCTCGCTGCTGGTCGATGACCTCGGTGAGCAGATTGCGCGCTACGATAAACTGCATCTGTTCGATGTGGATGTGGCCGATAATCGTGGGCGTTATCGTGAGTCCGATGACTATGCCCATGGTCATAATGTCGTGGTTGCCGATACGCCGGTCGGGCGAGTGGGCCTGACGGTCTGTTATGACCTGCGTTTCCCGGAGCTGTACAGCGCGCTGCGCGAGGCCGGGGCGGAACTGATCACGGCGCCGGCGGCGTTTACCGCAGTCACCGGTGCGGCGCATTGGGAAGTCCTGATTCGCGCCAGGGCCATCGAGACCCAGTGTTATATCCTGGCGGCTGCCCAGGGCGGCGTTCATCCCGGGCCGCGCGAAACCTTCGGGCATGCGGCCATTGTGGATCCCTGGGGGCGTATCCTGGCCGAACAGGATCAGGGCCCAGCCGTGCTGCTGGCCGAGCGCGACAGCAGCGAACAGGCGTCCATCCGGGCGCGGATGCCGGTGTCCAGTCACCGGCGCTTTTTCTCGCAGGGCGCGTTGCGGCCTGCGCATACCTCGGAGTGACTATGAGCGAGTTGTTATCCACTGTCAGCGAACACCTGCTAGCGCCTGGTGGCCTGACCATCGAAGGCCTGCAGTCGGTGCTGGGTGAACTGGCCGGGCCGGGCATCGATGCAGCCGACTTGTACTTTCAGGGGCAGATTTCCGAGTCCTGGGCGCTGGAAGACGGCATCGTCAAGGAAGGCAGTTTCAATCTCGATCAAGGCGTCGGCGTACGCGCCCAATCCGCCGAGAAGACGGGTTTTGCCTACAGCAATGCCATCACCCTGGATGCGTTGCAACAAGCCGCTCGGGCGGCACGTTCGATCTCCCGCGCCGGGCAGAATGGCCGGGTACAAGTCTTCAGCAGCCCGGATGTGACGCGTTTGTATGGCCCGGACAACCCGCTTGAGGTCATCAGTCGAGCGGAAAAGGTCGAGCTGTTGAAGCGCATCGATACCGCTACCCGCGCCCTGGATCCGCGTATCCAGCAGGTCACGGTGAGCATGGCCGGGGTCTGGGAGCGCATCCTGATTGCTGCGGCCGATGGCAGCCTGGCGGCCGATGTACGTCCCCTGGTGCGATTCAATGTCAGCGTGATCGTCGAGCACAATGGTCGCCGCGAGCGCGGAGGGCATGGTGGTGGCGGCCGTACCGACTACCGCTATTTCCTCAACGATGACCGTGCCATGGGCTATGCCCGCGAGGCGTTGCGCCAGGCGCTGGTCAACCTCGAAGCCATTCCGGCGCCGGCCGGTACTTTGCCGGTGGTGCTGGGCTCCGGATGGTCCGGGGTCTTGTTGCACGAAGCGGTCGGCCACGGCCTGGAAGGCGATTTCAACCGCAAGGGCGCCTCGGCCTTCAGTGGGCGCATGGGCGAGTTGGTTGCTTCCAGGCTGTGTACCATCGTCGATGACGGCACCCTGGCCGGCCGGCGCGGCTCGCTGAGCGTCGATGACGAAGGTACGCCGACCGAGTGCACCACGCTGATCGAGAACGGCGTGCTCAAGGGTTATATGCAGGACAAGCTCAATGCGCGACTGATGGGCCAGGCCTGTACCGGTAACGGTCGGCGTGAATCCTACGCGCACCTGCCGATGCCGCGCATGACCAATACCTACATGCTGGCTGGCGAAAGCGATCCGGCGGAAATCATTGCATCGGTGAAGAAAGGCATCTATTGCGCCAACCTCGGCGGTGGTCAGGTCGATATCACCAGTGGCAAATTCGTGTTCTCCACCAGCGAGGCCTACCTGATCGAAGACGGCAAGATCACCGCGCCAGTCAAGGGGGCAACCCTGATCGGCAATGGCCCTGAAGCCATGAGCCGGGTGTCGATGGTCGGTAACGATCTGTCGCTCGACAGTGGTGTGGGCACCTGCGGCAAGGACGGCCAGTCGGTCCCGGTAGGGGTTGGCCAGCCGACCTTGAGGATCGATGCGATGACCGTCGGTGGCACGGGCGCCTGATAAGCTGCAGCCTCGGGTTGGGCTGTACGGCCCAACCCGAGGCGTGCGACTAACGCAGACCGCGTTGGGTCTCGTCCAGCTCGCGGATGTACTTGAAGATTTTGCGGCTCGAGGCAGGTGGCTTGTTATGCGCAAGCTCGTGCTGGGCCTGACGGATCAAGGAGCGCAGTTGCTGACGGTCCGCTTGCGGGTATTCGCCGACAAATTTTTCCAGAACGTCGTCGGCGCCGTTGATCAAACGATCACGCCAGCGTTCCAGGCCATGGAAGCGTTCGTTGTACTGCCTTGTGGAGGCATCGAGTTGATCAAGCAACACCAGAATGGCGTCGGTGTCCTGATCGCGCATCAATTTGCCGATGAACTGGATGTGCCGTTTACGCGCGATATTCGCGGTGTGCTTGGGCGCATCGGCCAGCGCCCGGCGCAAGGCGTCGGTCAACGGCAGTTTTGCCACCAAGTCAGGCTTGAGTGTCGTAAGGCGCTCGCCAAGGTCAACCAGAGCATGCAGCTCGCGTTTGACCTGGGATTTGCTTTTTTCGCCCTCGTCGAGGGAGTCGTCGTAAGAATCAACCATGGGGGCAGTCCGCTAATAAACGCCGCCATGATAACCAGTCAGGGGCTGCTTGTCCGGCCCTGTCGCAGGTTGTTCCTGCACAAAGCAGATTTTCAGTGGAGAAAACTATGAGCGCAGTCCAAAGCGTCGGTCCGCAGGCCTTGCCTGCACTGCAGGAGCAGGTCGAGCAGATTATCGCCGAGGCCAAGCGTCAGGGCGCCAGCGCCTGTGAAGTGGCGGTGTCGCTGGAGCAAGGCCTGTCGACCACGGTTCGCCAGCGTGAGGTGGAGACCGTCGAGTTCAATCGTGACCAGGGTTTCGGTATCACCTTGTATGTGGGGCAGCGCAAAGGTTCGGCCAGCACGTCAGCCAGTGGTAGCGATGCCATTCGCGAGACGGTCGCAGCCGCCCTGGCGATCGCCAAACATACCTCCGAAGACGAGTGTTCGGGCCTGGCCGACCCCGCCCTGATGGCGCGAGACCTGCCGGATTTCGACCTGTACCACGCCTGGGATATCACCCCCGAGCAGGCTATCGAGAAAGCCCTGGCGTGCGAAGCCGCGGCGTTTGCGGCCGATTCGCGGATCAAGAATGCCGATGGCACGACCCTCAATACCCACCAGGGTTGCCGCGTCTATGGCAACAGCCACGGCTTTGTCGGTGGCTACGCCTCGACCCGCCACAGCCTCAGCTGCGTGATGATCGCCGAAGGCGATGGGCAGATGCAGCGCGATTACTGGTATGACGTCAATCGCCAGGGCGAGTTGCTGGCCGACCCCGTCAGCATCGGTGTGCGAGCTGCGCAACGTGCCGCCAGCAGGCTTGGCGCACGACCGGTGCCAACCTGCGAGGTGCCCGTGCTGTTCTCGGCGGAGTTGGCCGGAGGCTTGTTCGGCAGTTTCCTTTCGGCGATCTCGGGGGGCAACCTGTACCGCAAGTCGTCCTTCCTTGAGGGGACGATGGGGCAACGCTTGTTTCCCGAGTGGCTGACCCTCGATGAGCGCCCGCATTTGCAGCGCGCATTGGGCAGCTCGGCGTTCGATGGCGATGGTTTGGCGACCTATGCCAAACCTTTCATCGAGAATGGCCAGCTGGTGTCGTATGTGTTGGGCACCTATTCGGGTCGCAAGCTTGGGTTGCCAAGCACCGCCAACGCCGGTGGCGTGCACAATGTGTTCGTCACCCACGGCATCGAGGACCAGGCGGCACTACTTCGCAGGATGGGCCGAGGCTTGCTGGTAACCGAGTTGATGGGGCAAGGCCTGAACATGGTCACGGGCGATTATTCACGCGGTGCGGCGGGCTTCTGGGTCGAAAATGGCGAAATCCAGTTCGCGGTTCAGGAGGTGACGATCGCCGGCAATATGAAAGACATGTTCCAACAAATTGTCGCAATCGGTAATGATCTTGAAACCCGTAGCAATATTCATACAGGTTCGGTGTTGATCGAACGGATGACGATAGCCGGCAGCTAGAAAACGTATATCAAAAAAGGCGTGTCGCTCGGGCGGCACGCCTTTTTTGTTTGCGTCTATTTCAATTCAAATATCACTTTCTCGCTGGATGCAGGTTGCGTGATCTATTTCCTGCGGCCTATTCGCCTTCGTCAAAGTAGTTGTTGATCAGCGCTACAAGGGCGTCCAGCGCCTCTTGCTCCTGGTCCCCTTCGGCATGCAGATGAACTCGGGTGCCTTTGCCGGCGGCCAGCATCATCACGGCCATTATGCTTTTGCCGTCGACCATGGATTCGCGAGTGCGCCCGGCTCTTATCTGGCAGGGATACCTGCCAGCAACGCCGACGAACTTTGCAGCCGCTCGTGCATGCAAGCCAAGCTTGTTGATGATTTCGATTTCAAGAGCGGGCATCGCGGGAAGGAATCCTTTGGGCTAAAGGTCGCGGTGGCGAACCTGAACATTCTTGAGCGATTGCTGCAGCGCCTGACCCAGACGTTCGGTCAGGTAGACGGAACGGTGGTGCCCACCGGTGCAGCCAATGGCAATGGTGACATACGCACGGTTGCTTGCAGCAAAGCGGGGTAGCCATTTGAGCAGGTAACTGGAGATATCTTGATACATCTCTTCGACATCCGGCTGGGCCGCCAGGTAATCGGCAACCGGCTGGTCGAGGCCGGACTGATCACGCAACTCCGGCTTCCAATAGGGGTTGGGCAGGCAACGCACATCGAAGACCAGGTCGGCATCGACCGGCATCCCGCGCTTGAACCCGAATGACTCGACCAGGAACGCCGTGCCTGGCTCGGGGGTATTGAGCAGGCGTAGCTTGATGGTGTCGCGCAGTTGATACAGGTTCAGGTTGGTCGTGTTGATCTTGAGGTCGGCCAGATCCGCGATTGGCCCAAGCAGGTCGCTTTCAACGCGAATGGCTTCGGCGAGGGAGCGATTGGGGTTGCTCAGCGGATGACGTCGACGGGTCTCGGAGAAGCGCTTGAGCAGGGTTTCTTCATCGGCATCCAGGTACAGGACGTCGCACTGGATATGCCGGCTGCGCGCTTCTTCGAGCAACTGCGGGAAGCGCGACAGATGGCTGGGCAGGTTACGTGCGTCGATCGACACGGCCACCAGCGGTTGCAACAGCTCGGTATTGATCAGGGCGCTTTCTGCAAGCTCGGGTAGCAGTCCGGCAGGCAGGTTGTCAATGCAATAGAAGCCGCTGTCCTCCAGTACCGCGAGGGCAGTGCTTTTACCTGAGCCGGAACGACCGCTGACGATGATCAAACGCATGGTTATTGACCGCTCTGTACTTCCGTTACGACTTTATACAGCTCTTCGTTGCTCGCTGCCGAGCGCAGTCTGTCGCGTACTTCCTTTCGGTCGAGCATGCTGGCGATCTGGCGTAGCAGCTCCAGGTGCGCATCGGTGGCAGCTTCCGGGACCAGCAGGACGAACAGCAGGTCGACTGGTGCACCATCGATGGCGTCGAAATCTACCGGGGCGTCCAGGTGTAGCAGGGCGCTGATCGGTGAGGTACAGCCATGGAGTCGGCAGTGGGGAATGGCGATGCCATTGCCAAAGCCGGTAGAGCCCAGTTTTTCACGGGCGATCAGGCTCTCGTAGACATCTTGCATCTCCAGATCCGGGACTTCCCGGTGGATCAAGTTGGCAATTTGTTCGAGTACGCGTTTTTTACTGCCGCCCGGCACGTTCACGAGTGAACGGCCGGGGGTCAGGATGTTTTCAAGTCGAATCATGGGTGGGGGGTATCAGCGAGCAGTCGCACCTTGCAAAAGGCTCTGCTGTTTTTCCTTGTGTTTTTTTAGTTGGCGGTCGAGCTTGTCGGTGAGCAGGTCGATTGCTGCATACATGTCGTCATGTTCCGCATTGGCGACGACTTCACCGCCGGGAATGCGCAGGGTGGCCTCGATTTTCTGTTTCAGCTTCTCGACCTCCATGATGACCTGCACATTGGTGATCTTGTCGAAATGGCGCTCCAATCGGTCGAGTTTTTCGCCGATGTAATCGCGCAAGGGATCGGTCACAACCAGTTGATGTCCACTGATGTTGACTTGCATACCGCTTCTCCTTATTGCCATTGCATAAAGAGGCAGGCCTGTTGCCTGCCACTGGAACGCTGTGGCGCATCTCAGGGACCTGCCAGTCGACTACATCAATCGCTTGCGTTCGCTCGACGGTGCGATGCCGAGTGACTCGCGGTATTTGGCGACGGTTCGACGGGCTACCTGGATGCCTTGTGCCTCCAGTAAACCAGCGATCTTGCTGTCACTCAATGGCTTTTTCTGATTTTCCGCAGCAACCAGTTTTTTGATGATCGCCCGGATGGCCGTGGACGAGCATTCGCCGCCTTCGGAGGTGCTGACGTGGCTTGAGAAAAAGTATTTCAGCTCGTAGATGCCACGCGGGGTATGCATGTATTTCTGCGTGGTAACACGGGAAATGGTCGACTCGTGCATGCCCACGGCCTCCGCGATGTCATGCAGCACCAGCGGCTTCATGGCCTCGTCGCCATAGTCGAGGAAGCCCCGCTGATGCTCGACGATTTGCGTGGCCACTTTCATCAGGGTCTCATTGCGGCTCTGCAGGCTCTTGATAAACCAGCGGGCTTCCTGCAGCTGGTTGCGCATGAAGGTGTTGTCGGCACTGGTGTCGGCGCGGCGCACGAAACCTGCGTATTGCGGATTGACCCGCAGGCGCGGTACCGATTCTTGATTGAGCTCGACCAGCCAGCGCTCGTTGTCCTTGCGCACGATCACGTCCGGTACGACGTATTCGGGTTCGGTGGACTCGATTTGCGAGCCTGGGCGCGGGTTCAGGCTCTGGACCAGTTCGATGACCTGGCGCAGCTCGTCTTCCTTGAGCTTCATGCGGCGCATCAGCTGGCTGTAGTCGCGGCTACCGAGCAAATCGATGTAGTCGGTGACCAGGCGCTGGGCTTCGGCCAGCCAAGGCGTCTTGGGATGCATCTGGCGCAGTTGCAGCAGCAGGCATTCACCCAGGTTGCGGGCGCCGATTCCGGCCGGCTCGAATTGCTGGATGCGGTGAAGGACGGCTTCGATCTCGTCGAGCTCGACGTCCAGTTCCGGGTCGAAGGCCTCGCAGATCTCTTCGAGAGTCTCGTCCAGGTAGCCCTGATTGTTGATGCAGTCGATCAGGGTCACGGCGATGAGCCGATCGGTGTCGGACATCGGTGCCAGGTTCAATTGCCAGAGCAGGTGGCTTTGCAGGCTCTCGCCAGCGGAGGTGCGGGTGGTGAAGTCCCACTCGTCGTCATCGTTGCTGGGCAGGCTGCTGGCGCTGGTCTGGTAAATGTCTTCCCAGGCGGTGTCGACCGGCAGTTCGTTGGGAATGCGTTCGTTCCATTCGCCCTCCTCAAGGTTGTCTACCGTTGGGGTGGACTCCTGGTAGCTGGGCTCCTGGATTTCGGGGGTAGTCTTCTGCTCGACGTTGTCGGCCAGCGGATCGCTGTTGTCGAAGTCGTCGCCTTCTTCCTGGCGCTCGAGCATGGGATTGGACTCCAGGGCTTCCTGGATTTCCTGTTGGAGGTCCAGGGTCGACAACTGAAGCAGACGGATGGCCTGTTGCAACTGCGGTGTCATCGTCAGTTGCTGGCCCATTCTTAAGACGAGCGATGGTTTCATGGCAGGGGCTTAACACCTTATTCGCCGGCGCACATGCGCCATCCACTACAGGGCACCGAAGCGCCAAACATAAGCAAATTATATGCCTGAAACTGAAGTGTTTGCCTAGAGCGCTGTAACAATTAAGGCAGTAAATATGCCAATTGCCAGCGCTCGGGCGATTCGCCTAACACCTCGGTGCTTACAGGCGGAACTCGTGGCCGAGGTAAACCTCTTTCACCAGCTCATTGGCCAGGATGGTCTCTGCGTCGCCTTCGGCAATCAGTTGGCCATCGTTGACGATGTAAGCGGTTTCGCAGATATCCAGCGTCTCGCGGACGTTGTGGTCGGTGATCAGGACACCGATACCCTTGGCCTTGAGGTGATGGATGATCTGCTTGATATCGCCAACCGAAATCGGGTCGACACCGGCGAACGGTTCATCGAGAAGAATGAATTTCGGCGCGGTGGCCAGGGCGCGGGCGATCTCGACGCGGCGACGCTCACCGCCGGACAGGCTCATGCCGAGGTTGTCGCGGATGTGGCTGATGTGGAACTCCTGCAGCAGGCTTTCCAGCTCCTTGCGACGACCGGCGCCGTCGAGCTCCTTGCGGGTCTCGAGGATGGCCATGATGTTGTCGGCCACCGACAGCTTGCGGAAGATCGAGGCTTCCTGGGGCAGATAGCCTATGCCGGCGCGGGCGCGGCCGTGCATCGGTTGATGGCTGACATCCAGGTCGTCGATCAGGACGCGGCCCTGATCGGCCAGGACCAGGCCTACGATCATGTAGAAGCAGGTGGTCTTGCCGGCACCGTTGGGGCCGAGCAGGCCGACGATCTGCCCGCTGTCGATGGACAGGCTGACGTCGCGCACGACTTGTCGGCTTTTGTAGCTTTTGGCCAAATGCTGAGCTTTCAGAGTCGCCATTACTGGGCCTTCTGCTCGTCGGTTTTCTTTTTCGGCTGGATCACCATGTCGATCCGCGGGCGCGGAGTGGTGACATTGGCGCCAGTGGCGCGACCGGCATTGGCAACCTGCTTGACGGTGTCGTAGACGATTTTTTCGCCTTCGGTGGTGTTGCCTTCGTTAATGACCTTGGCCTTGTCGATCAGCACGATGCGATCCAGCGCGGCGTGATATTGAATCGTCACGGCGTAGGCCTGGACGATCTGCTTGTCGACGGCAGGCTTTTGCTCGTAGTAGGCAAGGTTGCCGACAGCGGTGAAGACGTCGACGTCGCCGGCTGCCGAGCGGGTGATGGTCACCTTGTTGCCAGTGATCTTCATCGAGCCCTGGGTGATGATGACGTTGCCTGTGTAGGTGGCGATACCTTGCTTGTCATCGAGCTGAGCGTCGTCAGACTGGATGTGAATGGGCTGATCGCGGTCAGTCGGCAGGGCCCAGGCGCTCACGCTTCCCAGTGCTGCGCTCAAGCCGAGCAAAAAAGGGAGGGTTTTAACGAGCCTCATACTGTCCTCTTACGTTGGACAACAGGTTGATCCTGCTATCTTTCAAATACGCTTTCATGCCTACGCCCGTGGACACCCCGCCACCGCCCTCGATTCTAACGGCTTGCTGGGTCTGAGCAAATTGCTTCTGCGGGAATACGGTCATGCGTGAACTGGTGACAATGGTCGCGCGGTTCTTCTGATCGGTACGCGCAACACGCACCGAATCGATCAATTCGACTTCGGAGCCGTCCGGGTTGACTTCGCCGCGCTCGCTCTGCACGTGCCAGGGGAACTCCGTGCCGCGATACATCTGCAGGTCTGGCTTGGTCAGCAGGGTGATCTCGCTGGCCTTCATGTGTTCGACCTTGTCGGCAGTCATTTCGTACTGCAGCTTGCCATCGGGCAGGAACTGAACGCTGTGGGCGTTGATGGCGTAGTAGTCGATGGCGCTTTCGTCGACGCTGGCCGTTGGCCGGTCGAGAAAGCTCTCCGGGCTGATGTTCCAGTAGCCGACGGCCGCCAGCAGCGCGGCGATCACGCTGAACAGGGCAATGTTACGGATCTTTTTACTGAACATGTATCGCTCTACAAATAATTGGCGTTGGCCGCGGCGAGGTTGCCCTGGGCTTGCAGGATGAGCTCGCAGAACTCTCTGGCAGCGCCTTCACCGCCGCGTGCCAGGGTGACGCCATGGGCGTGCTCGCGCACGAATCCGGCAGCATTGGCTACCGCCATGCCCAGGCCTACACGGCGGATTACCGGCAGATCGGGCAGGTCGTCGCCCAGATAGGCGACTTGCTCATAGCTTAGGTTGAGTTGGCCGAGAAGTTCGTCCAATACCACCAATTTATCTTCGCGGCCCTGGTAGAGGTGCGGGATGCCCAGGTTTTTTGCGCGCCGTTCGACCACCGGGGTCTTGCGGCCGCTGATGATCGCAGTGGTCACGCCACTGGCCATCAACATCTTGATCCCTTGACCGTCAAGGGTATTGAAGGTCTTGAATTCGCTGCCATCTTCAAGGAAATACAGGCGGCCGTCGGTGAGGACACCGTCGACGTCGAAGACGGCCAGCTTGATGTTTTTGCCACGCTGCAACAGTTCGTTACTCATTACATGACTCCCGCGCGCAACAGATCGTGCATGTTCAGGGCGCCCACCGGGCGGTCTTGCTTGTCGACCACCACCAGTGCGCTGATCTTGTGGTCTTCCATGATTTTCAGGGCTTCGGCGGCCAGCATGTCGGCGCGGGCGGTCTTGCCGTGGGGGGTCATGACATCTTCGATCAGTGCAGTGCGTACATCGATGCTGCGATCCAGGGTGCGACGCAGGTCGCCGTCGGTGAAGATCCCGGCCAGGCGGCCATCGGCTTCGACGATCACCGTCATGCCCAGCCCTTTGCGGGTCATTTCCATCAGCGCTTCCTTGAGCAGGGTACCGCGGTGTACCTGGGGCAGTTCGTCACCGGCGTGCATGACGTTTTCCACTTTCAGCAGCAGGCGACGGCCAAGTGCGCCGCCGGGGTGGGAAAAGGCAAAGTCTTCGGCAGTGAAACCGCGCGCTTCGAGCAGGGCAATGGCCAGGGCGTCGCCGAGCACCAGGGCTGCCGTGGTCGAAGAAGTGGGCGCCAGATTCAGTGGGCAGGCTTCCTGGGCGACGCGCGCGTCAAGGTTGACTTCGGCGGCCTTGGCCAGTGCCGAATCAGGGTTGCCGGTCATGCTGATGAGCTTGATGCCAAGGCGCTTGATCAGCGGCAGCAGAGTAACGATTTCCGAGGTCGAACCGGAGTTGGACAGGGCCAGGATGACGTCATCGCGGGTGATCATGCCCATGTCGCCATGGCTGGCTTCAGCTGGATGCACGAAGAAAGCGGTGGTGCCGGTGCTGGCCAGGGTTGCGGCAATCTTGTTGCCGATATGCCCGGACTTGCCCATGCCGACCACTACGACGCGGCCCTTGCTGGCTAGAATCATCTCGCAGGCGCGTACGAAATCGGCGTCGACGTGGGCCAGCAAACCTTCTACCGCCTCGAGTTCGAGGCGGATGGTGCGCTGTGCGGATTGGATCAGGTCGCTGGATTGGCTCATGTCGGAAATCGGATTGCCTGATGAAAAGGCGGGGATTATAGCCGTATTGAAGAAAAGCCTCACGCGCGATCGTCGCGCAGGTGCAACCCGAAGGGTCGGGCGCACCACAGGAACTCATCTATGACACGCCCTGAACCTGTCCGGGCCCTGAACAAACATGGCTTTGGCCTTGGGGCGCCAGTATTTGCGGTGGTATAGTTCGCCGCCAGTTCGGCCCATCCAGAACGCGTGTCTCCACGAAGGAGGCGGGCGTCAGAGTGAAAGGCTGCATCGCAAGGAGTTTAGATGAGCGCCGATAACGCCTACGCGGTCGAGTTGAAGGGTGTGACCTTCAAGCGCGGTACGCGCAGCATCTTCAATAATGTCGATATACAGATTCCACGCGGCAAGGTTACCGGCATCATGGGGCCTTCCGGGTGCGGCAAGACCACATTGCTGCGCCTGATGGGCGCACAATTGCGGCCCAGCAGCGGCGAAGTCTGGGTGGCCGGGCAAAACCTGCCGAAACTGTCACGCAGCGACCTGTTCGACGCGCGCAAGCAGATGGGCGTGCTTTTCCAGAGCGGCGCGCTGTTCACCGACCTGGACGTCTTCGAGAACGTCGCATTCCCGCTACGGGTGCATACCCAGTTGCCAGAGGAAATTATCCGCGACATCGTCCTCATGAAGCTGCAGGCCGTGGGGCTGCGCGGTGCCATCGAGCTGATGCCCGACGAGTTGTCCGGCGGCATGAAACGGCGGGTAGCCCTGGCACGCGCCATTGCGCTGGATCCGCAGATCCTGATGTATGACGAACCCTTTGTCGGCCAGGACCCCATCGCCATGGGCGTGCTGGTGCGCCTGATCCGGCTGCTCAACGATGCGTTGGGTATTACCAGTATCGTGGTTTCCCACGATCTGGCCGAAACCGCCAGCATTGCCGACTACATCTATGTGGTCGGCGATGGCCAGGTATTGGGGCAGGGCACGCCACAGGAGCTGATGGGCTCCGACAACCCGCGCATTCGTCAATTCATGAAAGGTGATCCGGACGGTCCGGTGCCGTTCCACTTTCCAGCGCCGGATTACCGCGCCGATCTTCTGGGGAAGCGCTGATGCGCAGAAAATCATTACTGGAACGTATTCGTCGATTCGGTCGTTCAGCCATCGATGTGGTGGCAATGCTGGGCCGTTCCAGCCTGTTCCTTGTACATGCCCTGGTCGGGCGTGGGGGGATCGGCGGCGGCTTTCAGTTGCTGGTCAAGCAGCTGTATTCTGTTGGGGTGATGTCACTGGCCATCATCATTGTCTCCGGTGTTTTCATCGGCATGGTTTTGTCGTTGCAAGGGTTCAACATCCTCACCAAATACGGCTCCGAGCAGGCTGTCGGGCAAATGATCGCATTGACCCTGCTGCGGGAACTGGGGCCGGTCGTGACCGCGCTGCTGTTCGCCGGTCGGGCGGGCTCCGCGCTGACGGCCGAGATCGGCAACATGAAATCCACCGAGCAACTGTCCAGCCTGGAAATGATCGGTGTCGATCCGCTCAAGTACATCGTTGCCCCGCGTCTCTGGGCGGGCTTCATTTCCCTGCCGTTGCTGGCGATGATCTTCAGCGTGGTCGGTATCTGGGGCGGGTCCTGGGTGGCCATCGACTGGCTGGGGGTCTATGAAGGCTCGTTCTGGTCCAACATGCAGAACAGCGTTTTGTTCGTCGACGATGTACTCAATGGCGTGGTCAAGAGCCTGGTATTTGCTTTTGTCGTCACGTGGATTGCCGTTTTCCAAGGGTACGACTGTGAGCCCACTTCAGAAGGGATCAGTCGTGCTACCACCAAGACCGTGGTATATGCCTCATTGGCAGTGCTGGGTCTGGACTTTATTCTGACCGCCTTGATGTTTGGAGATTTCTGATGCAAAACCGCACCCTGGAAATCGGTGTCGGCCTGTTCCTTCTGGCCGGGATACTGGCGTTGCTCCTGCTGGCCCTGCGCGTCAGCGGCCTGTCTGCCAGCCCCGGCAGCAGCGATACATATAAACTTTATGCATATTTCGACAATATCGCCGGTTTGACGGTCAGAGCTAAAGTGACCATGGCGGGTGTAACGATCGGCAAGGTCACGGCAATCGATCTGGATCGCGACACATTCACCGGTCGGGTGACCCTGCAACTGGAAAACCGCGTGGATAACCTCCCGATGGATTCCACTGCTTCGATCCTGACCGCTGGGCTGTTGGGCGAGAAATACATCGGTATCAGCGTGGGAGGTGAAGAGGCCCTGCTCAAGGATGGTGGAACCATTCATGACACCCAGTCGTCGCTGGTACTGGAGGACCTGATCGGTAAATTCCTGCTCAATACCGTTAGCAAAGAAGCTAAATGAGGAGTTTTTTCATGATGTCTATTCTGCGACGTGGCCTGTTGGTTCTCCTGGCGAGCTTGCCAATGCTGGCCAATGCGGTCGCCGCGCCTTCGGCGCACGATCTGGTCCAGGACACCACGAATCGGTTGCTGGCCGATCTGGCAGCCAACAAGGAAAAATACAAGCAAAGCCCGGGTGACTTTTACAATGCATTGAACGGCATTGTCGGCCCGGCCATCGATGCCGATGGTATTTCACGCAGCATCATGACCGTGAAGTACTCGCGCAAGGCCACTCCCGAGCAAATGACGCGCTTCCAGGAAAACTTCAAGCGCAGCCTGATGCAGTTCTATGGCAATGCCTTGCTCGAATATAACAACCAGGGCATCACCGTCGGCCCGGCCAAGGACGAAAGCGGCACCCGCACCAGCGTCGACATGCAGGTCAAGGGCAGCAGCGGTTCCATCTACCCCGTCTCCTACACCCTTGAAAAGATCAACGGTGAATGGAAAGTGCGCAACGTGATCATCAACGGCATCAACATCGGCAAGCTGTTCCGTGATCAGTTCGCCGACGCCATGCAGCGCAATGGCAACGACCTGGACAAGACCATCGATGGCTGGGCCGGTGAAGTGGCCAAGGCCAAGGAAGTCGTCAAGAAAGAGGAAACCACGCAATGACCGACGCTGCCGTCAGCCTCGGTGCTGCGGGTGAGCTGAACCTGTCCGGTGTGCTCGACTTTCGTTCCGGCCCGGCCCTGCGCAAGGAGGGTCAGGCCCTGATCAAGGGCTGGAGCGGCCCGAGCCTGGTGGTCGACTGCTCGGCGGTAGGGCGCTCCAGCAGTGTCGGTCTGTCGCTGCTGCTGGCGTTCATGCGTGATGCCAAGGCCGCCGGCAAGTCGTTGAAAATCAGGGCGTTGACCGACGACATGCGAGAAATCGCCGAGGTCTACGGGCTTGTCGAGCTGCTCGAAGCAGACTGAATACTGAAAGTAACGGAGGCCCCTCCGTCAGAGTCCTCACATCCGGGGTTCGCAGGCGAGGGGCTTTTTTTGTATGATGGCCGACCCGCGCGCGTAGGGCGCCGATTGAGGTTAAGCATGCAGGCCGTAGAAGTTAAGAGCTTCCTTGAAGGAAAGTTGCCCGGAACTCAGGTAGAAGTTGAGGGCGAAGGCTGCAACTTCCAGCTCAATGTGATTAGTGACGAACTGGTGGCTTTGAGCCCGGTCAAGCGTCAGCAGAGCATTTATGCCCATTTGAACCCGTGGATTGCCAATGGCAGCATCCATGCGGTCACCATGAAATTTTTCAGCAGCGCGGCCTGGGCCGAGCGCACCTGAGCCCCTAGGCGTCGAGATTCTTATGGACAAACTGATTATTACTGGCGGTGTTCGTCTTGATGGCGAAATCCGCATTTCCGGGGCGAAGAACTCTGCCCTGCCGATTCTCGCTGCAACCTTGCTGGCCGATGGCCCGGTAACGGTCGCCAACCTGCCGCACCTGCACGACATCACCACCATGATCGAGCTGTTCGGGCGCATGGGCATCGAGCCTGTGATCGACGAAAAGCTGTCGGTGGAAATCGACCCTCGTACCATCAAGACCCTGGTCGCGCCGTACGAGCTGGTCAAGACCATGCGCGCCTCGATCCTGGTGCTGGGCCCGATGGTTGCCCGTTTCGGTCAGGCCGAAGTGGCCCTGCCTGGCGGTTGCGCCATCGGTTCGCGCCCTGTTGACCTGCACATTCGCGGTCTCGAGGCCATGGGCGCCACGATCGACGTCGAAGGCGGCTACATCAAGGCCAAGGCGCCGGAAGGTGGTTTGCGCGGTGCTCACTTCTTCTTCGATACCGTCAGTGTGACCGGTACCGAGAACATCATGATGGCGGCAGCGCTGGCCAATGGCCGCAGCGTGCTGCAGAACGCCGCGCGTGAGCCTGAAGTAGTCGACCTGGCCAACTTCATCAACGCCATGGGTGGCAAGGTCCAGGGCGCCGGTACCGATACCATCACCATCGATGGCGTCGAGCGCCTGCACTCGGCCACTTACAAAGTGATGCCGGACCGTATCGAAACCGGTACCTACCTGGTCGCTGCTGCTGCCACGGGCGGCCGTGTAAAGGTCAAGGACACTGATCCGACCATCCTTGAAGCTGTACTGGAAAAGCTCAAGGAAGCCGGTGCCGAGATCACCACCGGTGAAGACTGGATCGAGCTGAACATGCATGGCAAGCGTCCAAAGGCCGTGAACCTGCGTACCGCACCGTATCCGGCGTTCCCGACCGACATGCAGGCACAGTTCATCTCGCTCAATGCCATCGCTGAAGGCACGGGCGCTGTGATCGAGACCATCTTTGAAAACCGCTTCATGCACGTGTATGAAATGCACCGCATGGGCGCGCATATCCAGGTCGAAGGCAACACCGCGATCGTCACCGGTACCCTGAAGCTCAAGGGCGCGCCAGTGATGGCGACCGACCTGCGCGCTTCGGCCAGCCTGGTGATTTCCGCTCTGGTCGCCGAAGGCGACACGCTGATCGATCGCATTTACCACATAGACCGTGGTTATGAGTGCATCGAAGAAAAACTGCAGATGCTGGGCGCCAAGATTCGCCGCGTGCCGGGCTAGTTTTTCCGTGGTGGGCGCAGGGACGCGCCTCGACTTGCTGGACTGAATTGATCGCCTTGAGCCTGCTGCATGGGCTCGATGAGCAGTATCCTGATAAGGACCGACGTTTCCCATGTTGACCATCGCGCTGTCCAAGGGCCGCATCCTCGACGATACCCTTCCGCTGCTGGCGGAAGCGGGCATCGTGCCGACCGAGAATCCGGATAAAAGCCGCAAGCTGATCATCCCCACGACTCAGGCCGACGTGCGCCTGCTCATCGTGCGTGCGACCGACGTACCGACCTATGTCGAGCATGGTGCTGCCGACCTGGGCGTCGCCGGTAAAGACGTGCTGATGGAGTACGGCGGCCAGGGCCTGTATGAGCCGCTGGACCTGCGGATTGCCAAGTGCAAGCTGATGACAGCCGGCGCGATCGGTGTTCCCGAGCCCAAGGGCCGCTTGCGGGTAGCGACCAAGTTCGTCAACGTCGCCAAGCGCTACTATGCCGAGCAAGGTCGTCAAGTCGATATCATCAAGCTGTACGGCTCGATGGAGCTGGCACCGCTGATCGGCCTGGCCGACAAGATCATCGACGTGGTCGATACCGGTAATACCCTGCGTGCCAACGGCCTGGAACCCCAGGAAATGATCGCCACGATCAGCTCCCGCCTGGTGGTCAACAAGGCTTCGATGAAAATGCAGCACGCCCGTATCCAGGCGTTGATCGACACCCTGCGCAAGGCAGTGGAGTCGCGACACCCCGACTGACCCATTCGCGCGGCCTTGAGTCGCGCCCGTCTATCCGTGTCATAGCCAAATTTTTCAGGTGCCCACGCGGATGGACTGTTAGCTTAGGGCGCCTGAGCACTAGCCAACTACTGAGGCCCTCGCTATGACCACGTCCACCGCAATTCGCCGACTCAACGCTGCTGACCCGGATTTCGCTCATCATCTGGATCATCTGCTGAGCTGGGAAAGTGTGTCCGACGACTCGGTCAACCAGCGGGTGCTCGACATCATCAAGGCGGTACGCGAGCGTGGCGATGCGGCGCTGGTGGAATTCACCCAGCGTTTCGACGGGTTGGAAGTCGCCTCCATGGCCGACCTGATCCTGCCGCGCGAGCGTCTGGAGCTGGCACTCACCAGAATCACCCCAGCCCAGCGCGAGGCCCTGGAAAAGGCCGCGGCGCGTGTGCGCAGCTATCACGAAAAACAGAAACAGGACTCCTGGAGCTACACCGAGGCCGACGGCACGGTGCTGGGCCAGAAAGTCACGCCTTTGGACCGCGCCGGCCTGTATGTGCCTGGCGGCAAGGCATCCTATCCATCCTCGGTGCTGATGAACGCCATCCCGGCCAAGGTTGCGGGTGTGGCCGAAGTGGTCATGGTGGTGCCGACCCCGCGTGGCGAAATCAACGAGCTGGTGTTGGCTGCCGCCTGCATCGCCGGTGTCGATCGGGTCTTCACCATCGGTGGCGCCCAGGCTGTTGCCGCGCTGGCCTATGGCACTGAAAGCGTGCCGCAGGTGGACAAGGTGGTCGGCCCGGGCAACATCTACGTAGCCACTGCCAAGCGCCATGTGTTCGGTCAGGTCGGTATCGACATGATTGCCGGGCCTTCCGAAATCCTTGTGGTCTGCGATGGCCTGACGGATCCGGACTGGATCGCCATGGACCTGTTTTCCCAGGCCGAACACGATGAAGACGCCCAGGCCATCCTGGTCAGCCCCGATGCCGCCTTCCTCGACAAGGTCGCGGCGAGCATCGCCAAATTGCTGCCGACCATGGACCGCGCCGAGATCATCAACACCTCGATCAATGGCCGTGGCGCCCTGATTCAGGTGCGCGACATGCAGCAAGCGATGGATGTGGCCAACCGGATTGCACCCGAGCACCTGGAACTGTCGGTTGCCGACCCGCAAGCCTGGCTGCCGCAGATCCGCCACGCCGGTGCAATCTTCATGGGGCGCCACACATCCGAAGCACTGGGCGACTACTGTGCAGGTCCCAACCACGTGTTGCCGACCTCCGGCACCGCACGCTTTTCTTCGCCACTGGGGGTCTATGACTTCCAGAAGCGTTCGTCGATCATTTTCTGCTCCGAGCAGGGTGCATCCGAACTGGGCAAGACCGCGTCGGTGCTGGCGCGTGGCGAATCGCTGAGTGCCCACGCCTGCAGTGCCGAATACCGAATCATCGCCGACGAGAAGGGGGAGTAAGCATGAGCAAGTTCTGGAGCCCCTTCGTCAAGGACCTGGTGCCTTACGTGCCGGGCGAGCAGCCGAAAATGGCCAAGTTGGTCAAGCTCAACACCAATGAAAACCCCTATGGTCCTTCGCCCAAGGCGTTGGAGGCCATGCGTGTCGAGCTGAGCGACAACCTGCGTCTATACCCGGACCCCAACAGCGATCGCCTCAAGCAGGCGGTAGCCGATTACTACGGGGTTAAAACCAGCCAGGTGTTCGTCGGCAACGGTTCCGACGAAGTGCTGGCCCACGCCTTCCACGGCTTGTTCCAGCACGGCAAACCGCTGCTGTTCCCGGATATCAGCTACAGCTTCTATCCGGTCTACTGCGGTCTGTACGGCATTCCCTTCGAGGTCGTGCCGCTCGACGAGCAGTTCCAGATTCGTGTCGAGGATTACGCTCGCGCCAATGGCGGGATCATTTTCCCCAACCCGAACGCGCCGACCGGTTGCCTGCTGGCGCTGGACGCCATCGAGCAGATTCTCAAGGCCAGCCCCGATACGGTAGTGGTGGTCGATGAGGCTTACATCGATTTCGGCGGGCAGACGGCGATCAGCCTGGTGGATCGTTATCCGAACCTGCTGGTGACCCAGACACTATCCAAGTCGCGTTCACTGGCCGGCCTGCGGGTTGGCCTGGCCGTCGGCCACCCGGACCTGATCGAGGCGCTGGAGCGGATCAAGAACAGCTTCAACTCCTACCCGATCGACCGGGTGGCGAATGTGGGGGCAGCGGTGGCCTTCGAAGACCGCGCTTACTTCGAACAGACCTGCAAGGCGGTCATCGACAGCCGTGAACATCTGGTTGCGGAGCTCACCCAGCGTGGGTTCGAAGTGCTGCCTTCGGCTGCCAACTTCATCTTCGCCCGGCATCCACAACACGACGCTGCGGCGCTGGCGGCACGCTTGAGAGAGCAGGGTGTGATCGTTCGGCACTTCAAGCAGGAGCGGATTGCCCAGTTCCTGCGTATCTCCATCGGTACGCCGGAGCAGAACCAGGCGCTGTTGGATGCACTGTAAGGGCCGAACGACCCTTCATTAAATCAAGCCCGCAGATGCGGGCTTTGTTTTATTCCTGAGCCGTTGTCGGCGCTGGCGGCGGGCGCAGGCCGACCTCGGCAGTCAGCTTGAGCTCCTTGCCATTGCGCATGACCTCGATCACGACCTTGTCGTTGGGCTTGGTCCGTGCGACCTGATTCATCGAGCGGCGCCCATCGCCGGCAGGCTCGCCGTTGATGCTGAGAATCACATCGCCCAATTGCAGGCCGGCCTTCTGCGCCGGGCCGTCGCGAAAGATCCCCGCCACAACGATGCCCGGACGATTCTGCAGGCCAAAGGATTCGGCCAGCTCCTGTGACAACGGCTGGACTTCGAGCCCCAACCAGCCGCGTATGACCTGGCCGTGCTCGATGATGGATTTCATCACTTCCAGCGCCAGCTTGGTCGGGATGGCGAAGCCAATGCCCTGGGAGCCACCGGATTTGGAGAAGATCGCGGTGTTGATACCGGTCAGGTTGCCGCTGGCATCGACCAGTGCGCCGCCGGAGTTGCCCGGGTTGATCGCTGCATCGGTCTGGATGAAGTCTTCGTAGGTGTTGAGCCCCAACTGGTTGCGGCCGGTGGCGCTGATGATGCCCATGGTCACGGTCTGGCCGACGCCGAAGGGGTTGCCAATGGCCAGGGCAACGTCGCCGATATGGATGCTGTCGGAGCGGCCGATGGTGATCGAAGGCAGGTTCTTCAGATCGATCTTGAGGACGGCCAGATCGGTTTCCGGGTCGCTGCCGATCACGCGTGCCAGGGTCTCGCGACCATCCTTGAGCGCTACCACGATCTGATCTGCGCCGGAGGTGACATGGTTGTTGGTCAGCAGGTAGCCTTCCGGGCTCATGATCACCGCCGAGCCGAGGCTCGATTCCCAGCGACGCTGCTTGGGCGGGTTGTCGCCGAAGAACCGCCGGAACTGCGGATCTTCAAACAGCGGATGGCTGGATTTGTTCACCACCTTGGTGGTGTACAGGTTGGCTACCGCAGGCGCAGCCATGCCCACGGCATCGGCATAGGACACCGGGCCCTGCATGACCTTGGCGGTCTTCGGCGCCTGCTGCAGGTTGACATCCTGGCTGGGCAAACCGACCCATTGCGGAAATCGCTGCATGACCAGCAGGGCGACGAGCACCCCGGCCAGCAGCGGCCAGCCAAAATAACGCAAAGCCTTGAACATTGAACAAATCCCGGAATTGGCAGGAGGCCTGAAGGCTGTAGGGGGAAATTAGCGCGCGATCATACTTCGGCAAGGCCCGCGCAGGAACATGTAATTCGCCTCGGCAGCTGCAAAGCCGGGCAAGTTCGGTCGGGAATTGCCGCCGGTTTCCCCAATACCCGGCAACGGCCCATAATGGCGGTCATTATAAGAGGGCTTGTGCCGCTCTGAGCCGTCTATTCAGGAGTCTTTTTCATGGCTGTAGCACTCAGTACTCTGGTCGAAGAAGCCGACCGCTATTTGAACAGTACACGGATTCAGGATTATTGCCCCAATGGCCTGCAAGTCGAAGGCCGTCCGCAGGTCATGCGTATCGTCAGCGGTGTGACCGCCAGCCAGGCGCTGCTCGATGCCGCCGTGGATGCCGGTGCCGATCTGGTACTGGTGCACCACGGTTACTTCTGGAAAGGCGAGAACCCTTGCGTCACGGGCATGAAGCAACGGCGCCTGAAAACCCTGTTGAGCAATGATATCAGCTTGCTCGCCTATCACCTGCCGCTGGACCTGCACCCTGAAGTCGGCAACAACGTGCAATTGGCCCGGCAATTGGACATCACCGTCGAAGGCCCGCTCGATCCGGACAACGCGCGGGTGGTGGGCCTGGTCGGTTCGCTGGCCGAGCCGCTGACTGCCCGTGATTTTGCCCGTCGGGTGCAGGAAGTGATGGGGCGCGAGCCATTGCTGATCGAAGGCAGCGCCATGATTCGCCGCGTCGGGTGGTGCACCGGCGGTGGTCAGGGTTACATCGATCAGGCCATTGCCGCCGGGGTCGATCTGTTTATCAGTGGCGAGGCCTCGGAGCAGACCTTCCACAGTGCCCGCGAGAATGACATCAGCTTCATCGCCGCGGGCCATCATGCGACCGAACGCTACGGCGTTCAGGCGTTGGGCGACTACCTGGCGCGGCGCTTTGCACTGGAGCACCTGTTCATCGATTGCCCCAATCCGATCTGACCGGCCAAACACCGGGGTATATTCTTATACTGTTTCGATCTAGTTGGCTAGCTCAATAGAATAGGACGCTGTGCTAGAGTGGCCAGCTCGAACACGGCCCGCTGGCCGTCCATAAGATCGATTTTCCGTGAGTAGCCATGGTCGACAAACTGACGCATTTGAAACAGTTGGAGGCGGAGAGCATCCACATCATTCGTGAGGTGGCCGCCGAGTTCGATAACCCGGTGATGCTGTACTCCATCGGCAAGGACTCCGCCGTGATGCTGCACCTGGCGCGCAAGGCGTTCTTCCCGGGCAAGCTGCCGTTTCCGGTGATGCATGTCGACACCCAGTGGAAGTTCCAGGAGATGTACAGCTTCCGCGACAAGATGGTCGAGGAGCTGGGCCTGGATTTGATCACTCACGTGAACCCCGAAGGGGTCGCCCAGGGTATCAACCCCTTCACCCACGGCAGTGCCAAGCACACCGACATCATGAAGACCGAGGGCCTCAAGCAGGCACTGGACAAGTACGGCTTCGATGCGGCCTTCGGCGGCGCGCGCCGCGATGAAGAGAAGTCCCGCGCCAAGGAGCGCGTGTATTCCTTCCGCGACAGCAAGCACCGCTGGGATCCGAAGAACCAGCGCCCCGAGCTGTGGAACGTCTACAACGGCAAGGTCAACAAGGGCGAGTCGATCCGGGTCTTCCCGCTGTCGAACTGGACTGAGCTGGACATCTGGCAATATATCTATCTTGAAGGCATCCCGATCGTGCCGCTGTACTTCGCCGCCGAGCGTGATGTCATTGAGAAGAATGGCACCCTGATCCTGATCGACGACGAGCGCATCCTCGAGCACCTTTCCGACGAGGAAAAGGCCCGCATCGTCAAGAAGAAGGTGCGCTTCCGTACTCTTGGCTGCTACCCGTTGACGGGCGCGGTGGAGTCCGAGGCTACCAGCCTGACGGACATCATTCAGGAAATGCTCCTGACGCGAACTTCCGAGCGCCAGGGCCGGGTCATCGACCATGATGGCGCCGGCTCGATGGAAGACAAAAAACGTCAGGGCTATTTCTAAGTTAGGGTCAACTCATGTCGCACCAATCTGATCTGATCAGCGAGGACATCCTCGCCTACCTGGCCCAGCACGAACGTAAAGAACTGCTGCGCTTTTTGACTTGTGGCAACGTCGACGACGGCAAGAGCACCCTGATCGGGCGCCTGCTGCACGACTCCAAGATGATCTACGAAGACCATCTGGAAGCCATTACCCGCGACTCGAAGAAAGTCGGCACCACCGGTGACGATATCGACCTGGCGCTGCTGGTCGATGGCCTGCAGGCCGAGCGCGAGCAAGGCATCACCATCGACGTGGCCTACCGTTACTTCTCCACGGCCAAGCGCAAGTTCATCATTGCCGATACCCCGGGCCACGAGCAGTACACCCGCAACATGGCCACCGGTGCCTCGACCTGCGACCTGGCGATCATCCTGGTCGATGCCCGCTATGGCGTGCAGACCCAGACCCGTCGCCACAGCTTCATCGCCTCCCTGCTGGGCATCAAGCACATCGTTGTCGCCATCAACAAGATGGACCTCAAGGGCTTCGATGAGCAGGTGTTCGAGTCGATCAAGGCCGATTACCTGGAGTTTGCCAAAGGCATCAAGCTCAAGCCGAGCACCCTGCACTTCGTGCCGATGTCGGCCTTGAAGGGCGACAACGTGGTCAACCGCAGTGAGCGCTCGCCGTGGTACACCGGCCAGTCGCTGATGGAAATCCTCGAAACCGTGGAAGTGGCGGGCGACCGCAACTTCACCGACCTGCGCTTCCCGGTGCAGTACGTCAACCGGCCGAACCTGAACTTCCGTGGCTTCGCCGGCACCCTGGCCAGCGGCGTGGTGCACAAGGGCGACGAAGTCGTCGTGCTGCCGTCGGGCAAGAGCAGCCGGGTCAAGTCCATCGTCACCTTCGAAGGTGAGCTGGAGCAGGCCGGCCCAGGCCAGGCCGTGACCCTGACCATGGAAGACGAGATCGACATCTCCCGTGGCGACCTGTTGGTGCATGCCGACAACGTGCCACCGGTGACCGACCACTTCGAAGCCATGCTGGTCTGGATGGCTGAAGAGCCGCTGCTGCCGGGCAAGAAATACGACATCAAGCGCGCTACCAGCTACGTGCCGGGTTCGATCGCCAACATCGTGCACAAAGTCGACGTCAACACCCTGGCCGAAGGCCCGGGCAGTGCGTTGCAGCTGAACGAAATCGGCAAGGTGAAAATCAGCCTGGATGCACCGATCGCCCTGGACGGTTACGACAGCAACCGCACCACCGGTGCGTTCATCGTCATCGACCGTTTGACCAACGGCACCGTCGGCGCCGGCATGATCATCGCCCCACCGGTGATCCCGCACGGCACTATCGGCCACCACGGCAAACTGGCCCACGTTGCCACTGAAGAGCGCGCCTCGCGCTTCGGCCAGCAGCCAGCCACCGTGCTGTTCAGCGGCCTGTCGGGCGCTGGCAAGAGCACCCTGGCCTACGCCGTGGAACGCAAGCTGTTCGACATGGGCCGTGCGGTCTACGTGCTCGACGGCCAGAACCTGCGCCACGACCTGAACAAGGGCCTGCCACAGGACCGCGCCGGGCGTACCGAGAACTGGCGTCGTGCCGCCCACGTGGCGCGTCAGTTCAACGAAGCCGGCCTGTTGACCCTGGCCGCCTTCGTCGCCCCGGATTACGAAGGGCGCGAGCAGGCCAAGGCGCTGATCGGCAAGGAACGCCTGGTGACCGTCTATGTGCAAGCCTCGCCATTGGTTTGCCGTGAGCGTGACCCGCAGGGGCTGTATGCCGCTGCTGGCGACAACATCCCGGGGGAGTCCTTCCCGTATGACGTACCGCTGGATGCGGATCTGGTGATTGATACCCAGACCTTGTCGGTGGAAGAGAGCGTCAAGCAGGTGTTGGATTTGTTGCGGGGGCGTGGCGCGATCTAAGCGCTGACCTGTAACGAGAAAAAACCCGTCATGGTTTCGGCTTTGACGGGTTTTTTTATGTATAGCGATCGCTTGCATCCGATATGTCTGTGGGATGCGTCCGTAGTGTCGTCATAACAGGTAGGACACAGTCCGTCTGGCAATCTGTAGCGAAGCGACAAGAGCCCAGGTATCCAGTCACAGGCATAAAAAAGGGGCCTTTCAAAGGCCCCTGATTTTGTTCAGCGCTTCAACCCATAATGCTCATCCAGCATCCCCGGCGCGTTCGGCGACTTGGGCGCGTAGTCCCTCGGCGGTTCCGCGTCGCGTGGCGGGGTCAGGCGCTCGCGTGGGGCAGGCCCGGCGTCGGCGTGCAGGGAGGCCAGCAGGCGTTGGCGGGTCATTTCGTCCAGCGCCAGGCGGTTGGCGCCTTCGGCCAGATGGTCCTGGACCTCCTGGTAGCTCTGGGTGAGTTTGGTCACCAGTGCGGCGGTGCTGTTGAAATGGGTCACCACTTCATTCTGGTAGTTGTCGAAACGTTCCTGGATGTCGTCCAGCTGCCGTTGAGTGCTGCTCGGGGCGGCGTTGGGCAGCAGGCGAGCGACCAGGAAACCGATGACGACACCGGCCACCAGGGCGAGGGTCGGCAATAACCAAACTAAGAGCGATAGTTCCACGAGTCCTTCCTCTATAAACGGCTTTGCTTTACGTTAACGGCTCGGACCTGCGCTGTATACCGCGATACGCTCGCAAATATGTCAGACAGAATCATTCAGCTAGACGAGTCGACCCTATCCGGGGTCACGGAGTACCTTCTTGCTCATGCGCGAAACCCCCGTATTCATTGATGGCCCGGTGGGCCAACTGGAAGCCCTGTATCTGGATGTGCCTGACGCACGTGGCATGGCGCTGATTTGCCATCCCAACCCCGTCCAGGGCGGCACCATGCTCAACAAGGTGGTCTCTACGCTACAGCGTACCGCACGCGACGCCGGTTTGATCACCCTGCGCTTCAATTATCGTGGCGTGGGCGCCAGTGCCGGCAGCCATGACATGGGCAGCGGCGAGGTCGATGACGCCCAGGCTGCCGCCGCCTGGCTGATCGAGCAGCACCCGCAATTGCCGCTGACCCTGCTGGGTTTCTCCTTCGGTGGCTTTGTCGCCGCCAGCCTTGGTGGTCGCCTGGAAGCCAGGGGCACGTCGTTGGCGCGCCTGTTCATGGTTGCCCCGGCAGTGATGCGTTTGAGTGCCGAGCATCAGCTGCCGCAGGACTGTGCATTGACGGTTATCCAGCCTGACACCGACGAGGTGGTCGAGCCGCAGCTGGTTTACGACTGGTCCGACGCCCTCGAACGCCCCCATGAGCTGCTGAAAGTGGCAGAATGCGGACACTTTTTCCACGGCAAGCTGACCGACCTCAAGGATCTGGTATTGCCGCGTCTTACGAACTGATTGAAGCCTGATAAGCGATTAGCCATGACCACTCGTATCCTTACCGGTATCACCACCACCGGCACGCCGCACCTGGGCAACTATGCTGGTGCCATTCGTCCGGCGATCGTCGCCAGTCGCCAGCGCGATGCCGATTCGTTCTATTTCCTGGCTGACTATCACGCGCTGATCAAGTGCGACGACCCGTTGCGCATCCAGCGCTCGCGCCTGGAAATCGCTGCGACCTGGCTGGCGGCCGGTCTGGATGTCGAGCGCGTGACGTTTTATCGTCAGTCCGATATCACCGAGATTCCCGAACTGACCTGGCTGCTGACCTGCGTCGCGGCCAAGGGCCTGCTCAACCGTGCGCACGCCTACAAGGCCTCGGTGGACAAGAACGTCGAAACCGGCGAAGACCCGGACGCCGGTATCACCATGGGCCTGTACAGCTACCCGGTGCTGATGGCCGCCGACATCCTCATGTTC
Source organism: Pseudomonas sp. LS1212 (assembly GCF_024741815.1). Classification (NCBI taxonomy): domain Bacteria; kingdom Pseudomonadati; phylum Pseudomonadota; class Gammaproteobacteria; order Pseudomonadales; family Pseudomonadaceae; genus Pseudomonas; species Pseudomonas sp. LS1212. The sequence goes on along the minus strand of NZ_CP102951.1, from coordinate 4,788,854 downwards.
AACGCGCACAAGGTGCCGGTCGGTCGCGACCAGATCCAGCATGTGGAAATGGCCCGCGACATCGGCCAGCGCTTCAACCATCTGTTCGGCCGGGGCAAGGATTTCTTCGTCATGCCCGAAGCCGTGATCGAGGAAAGCGTCGCGACGCTGCCGGGTCTGGACGGGCGCAAGATGTCCAAGAGCTATGACAACACCATTCCGTTGTTCAGCAGCGCCAAGGAGATGAAGGAGGCGATTTCGCGCATCGTCACTGACTCCCGTGCCCCGGGCGAAGCCAAGGATCCGGACAGCTCCCACCTGTTCACCCTGTTCCAGGCCTTCGCTACCCCCGCACAAGCCTCTGAGTTCCGTTCCGAGCTGTTGCAGGGCCTGGGTTGGGGCGATGCCAAGCAGCGGCTGTTCCAGCTGCTGGACGGCGAGCTGGGCGAGGCTCGCGAGCGTTATCACCAGTTCCTCGAGCGCCCGGCCGATCTGGAAGACATCCTCCAGGCGGGCGCGCAAAAAGCCCGCAAGGTCGCCACCCCGTTCCTTGAGCAACTGCGTGAGGCGGTTGGCCTGCGTTCGTTCCGCAGCGAGGTGCAAAGCACCGTTGGAACCAAGAAGAAGGCCGCGAAAACCGCGCGCTTCGTCAGTTTCCGTGAAGACGACGGCAGTTTCCGTTTCCGCTTGCTGGCCGCCGATGGCGAGCAACTGCTGCTGTCCTGTGGTTTTGCCGATGGCAAGACGGCCGGTGCCGTGACCAAGCAACTGCAACAGGGGCAGGAATTGGACCTGCGCAGCGAAGCGGGCCGTTTCAGCCTGTGGCTCGAGGGCGAATGCGTGGCCGATAGCCCGGAATTTGCCGATGCTGCTGCGCGTGATGCGGCAATTGCGGCCCTGCGAGTGGCATTGCAGCCGCAGGACTAAACCACGGCTATCGGAAGGTCCGATTGCCATTATCCAGGGCCGTCGCTACAGTGTCGGCCCGTTTTTGTTGCCTTGCTAACGAATTATGACGCCCCTAGAACGATACCAAGCTGATCTGAAACGCCCCGAATTTTTCCATGACGCCGCGCAGGAAACGGCCGTGCGTCATCTGCAGCGCCTGTACGACGATCTGGTGGCGGCGCAGAACAGCAAGCCGGGGGTATTCGGCAAGTTGTTCGGCAAGAAGGAGCAGGCGCCGGTCAAGGGCTTGTACTTCTGGGGTGGGGTAGGCCGGGGCAAGACCTACCTGGTCGATACCTTCTTCGAAGCGCTGCCGTTCAAGGAAAAAGTCCGGACGCACTTCCACCGCTTCATGAAGCGCGTGCACGAAGAAATGAAAACCCTCAAGGGCGAAAAGAACCCGCTGACGGTCATCGCCAAGCGTTTCTCCGACGAGGCACGGGTCATCTGTTTCGACGAATTCTTCGTTTCCGATATCACCGATGCCATGATCCTGGGCACACTGATGGAAGAGCTGTTCAAGAACGGCGTGACCTTGGTTGCGACCTCGAACATCGTGCCCGACGGCTTGTACAAGGATGGCCTGCAGCGCGCGCGGTTCCTGCCGGCGATTGCGTTGATCAAGCAGAACACCGATATCGTCAACGTCGACAGTGGCGTGGATTACCGACTGCGCCATCTGGAGCAGGCCGAGCTGTACCACTTCCCGCTCGACGATGCGGCTGACGAAAGCCTGCGCAAGAGCTTCCGCGCCCTGACGCCTGAATGCACCCAGGCCGTGGAAAACGATGTGTTGATCATCGAGAATCGCGAAATCCGTGCCTTGCGTACCTGCGATGACGTGGCCTGGTTCGAGTTCCGCGAATTGTGCGACGGCCCGCGCAGCCAGAACGACTACATCGAACTGGGCAAGATCTTCCATGCCGTCCTGCTTGGTGGCGTTGAGCAGATGGGGGTGCACACCGATGACATCGCCCGGCGATTCATCAACATGGTCGACGAATTCTACGACCGTAACGTCAAGCTGATCATCTCGGCGGAGGTCGAGCTCAAGGATCTGTACACCGGCGGTCGCTTGACCTTTGAATTCCAGCGCACGCTTAGCCGTTTGCTGGAGATGCAGTCCCATGAGTTTCTTGCGCGGGCGCATAAGCCTTAGGGTTTTGTAGCGTCTGTCACGGCCTCATCGCTGGCAAGCCAGCTCCTACAGAGTTCACGTGGGAGCTGGCTTGCCAGCGATGCGGGCGACACGGTGCGTCTGAGCTACACCGCGACTTCCTGCAAAAACTGCTGCCGATACTGGTTCGGTGACAGCTGGGTGTGCTGGCGAAACAGCCGGGCAAAGAAGCTGGCGTCGTCGTAGCCCACTTCATAACTGATCGTCTTGATGCTCTTGCGGGTGCTCGAGAGCAAGCCCTTGGCCGTTTCAATGCGCAGTCGTTGCAGGTAGTGCAGGGGCTTGTCGCCGGTGGCGGCCTGGAAGCGGCGCATGAAATTGCGGATGCTCATGCCATGCTCGCGAGCGACATCTTCGAAGCGGAACTTGTCGGCGAAGTGCTCTTCCAGCCATTGCTGGATCTGCAGAATCACCAGGTCCTGGTGCAGTTTCTGCCCGCCAAAGCCCATCCTGCCCGGTGCATAGTTGCGCTGTACTTCGTAGAGCGTATCGCGGGCCACGGCCTGGGCGACATTGGCGCCGCAGAAGCGCTCGATCAAGTAAATGTACAGGTCGCAGGCCGAGGTCGTGCCGCCGGCGCAATACAGGTTGTCGGCGTCGGTCAGGTGTTTGTCCGGATTGAGATGCACCTTGGGGTAGCGTTCGCCGAACTCGCTGAAAAAGCGCCAGTAGGTCGTCGCCTCCTTGCCATCGAGCAGGCCCGCTTCGGCCAGCCAGAACACACCGCTGGCCTCGCCGCACAGCACTGCGCCCCGGGCATGTTGCTCGCGCAGCCAGGGCAGCACTTGCGGGTAACGTTGGCAGAGGGTGTCGAAATCCTCCCAGAAGGCGGGCAAGATAATCACGTCGGCCTGTTCCAGGCCGCCGTCCACCGGCAGCACGACGTCGCTGAAACTGCGAACCGGCTGGCCGTCCGGGCTGACCAGGCGGGTTTCGAAAATGGGCTGCAGGCCGACGCCCAATTGCTTGCCGTAGCGTAGGCTGGCGAGATAGAAAAAATCTTTGGCCTGCATGAGCGTCGAGGCGAACACCTTGTCGATGGCCAGGATGCTGACGCGTCGCAAGGACGCCGTGTGTGGGGTAAACATCATTTCATTATTCTTATATGGGATAGTGGTCAACAAACGGCTGGATCGTCTTATTTTTTGGCGCTTGTGTCCAGTGTTCCGCATCGGATCGACGGCCTAGTCTCTGTAATCCATCCATGGTTCGCTCAGGTGCCTGCATGATTCCCAGAACGCTGTTCAGCTCCGAACACGAATTGTTTCGCGAAAGCGTGCGCAAGTTTCTCGAGAAAGAAGCCGTGCCTTTTCACGCCCAATGGGAGAAACAGGGGTACGTCGATCGCACGCTCTGGAACAAGGCGGGGGAGGCCGGGATGCTCTGCTCGCACCTGCCGGAGGAGTATGGCGGCATGGCGGCCGACTTCCTCTACAGCACGGTGGTTATCGAAGAAATCGGACGTCTGGGGTTGACAGGCATCGGCTTCTCCCTGCACTCCGATATCGTTGCGCCGTACATCTTGCATTACGGCAGTGAGGCTCTGAAACTCAAGTACCTGCCCAAACTGGTTTCGGGCGAGATGGTCAGTGCCATCGCCATGACCGAGCCGGGCGCCGGCTCCGACTTGCAAGGGGTCAAGACCACGGCAGTGCTGGACGGCGACGACTATGTGATCAACGGCTCGAAGACCTTTATCACCAATGGGTTTCTTGCCGATCTGGTGATTGTTGTCGCCAAGACCGATCCGAAGGCCGGGGCCAAGGGCATCAGTCTGTTTCTGGTGGAGGCCGATACGCCGGGCTTCGACAAGGGCAATCGGCTGGAAAAGGTCGGCATGAAAGCGCAGGACACCTCCGAGCTGTTCTTCCAGAGCGTCCGGGTGCCCAAGGAGAACCTGCTGGGACAGCTCGGGATGGGGTTCGCCTACCTGATGCAGGAATTGCCTCAGGAGCGCCTGACGGTCGCCATAGGTGGCTTGGCGTCGGCCGAGGCGGCATTGCAGTGGACGCTGGATTACACCCGCGAGCGCAAGGCCTTCGGCCAGGCCATTGCCGAGTTCCAGAATACCCGCTTCAAGCTGGCGGAAATCGCCACTGAAGTGCAGATCGGGCGCGTGTTCGTCGATCGCTGCCTGGAGTTGCACCTGCAGGGCAAGCTCGATGTGCCGACGGCGGCGATGGCCAAATACTGGGGCACGGACCTGCAATGCAAGGTGCTCGACGAGTGTGTGCAGTTGCATGGTGGGTACGGGTTCATGTGGGAATACCCGATTGCGCGGGCCTGGGCGGATGCGCGGGTGCAGCGGATCTATGCCGGGACCAATGAAATCATGAAGGAGATCATTGCTCGGTCGTTGTGAGTTATTGCGGGCGCCATGCGCCCGATCGCTGGCAAGCCAGCTCCTACAGAAGTTGCGCTGTACTTTGTAGGAGCTGGCTTGCCAGCGATTAAGGGCTGAAGGCCCTTCTTACGGCGCCGGATTCGGCTGATCCTTGTGAATCGCCTCGATCCCCGCCAGCACTTCCTCGGAAAGCTTCAGCTCAAAGCTCGCCAGATTGCTCTCCAGCTGTTCAAGCGACGTAGCCCCAATGATATTGCTGGTCACGAACGACTGCCGGGTGACAAACGCCAGGGCCATTTGCGCCGGGTCCAGGCCGTGTTCATGCGCCAGGGCGACATAGCGGCTGCAGGCGGCAATTGCCTGCGGGTTGGAATAGCGCGAAAAACGGCTGAACAGCGTCAGGCGACCATTGCTCGGGCGTGCGCCATTTTCGTATTTGCCCGACAGCATGCCGAACGCCAGCGGTGAATAAGCCAGGAGCCCGCACTGTTCGCGGATGGCGACCTCGGCCAGGCCCACCTCGAAGCTGCGATTGAGCAGGTTGTAGGGGTTCTGGATAGACACAGCGCGTGGCCAGCCGCGGCTCTCGGCCAGCTGCAGGAATTTCATGGTGCCCCACGGTGTTTCGTTGGACAGGCCCACATGGCGGATCTTGCCGGCCTTGACCTGCTCGTCGAGCACTTCCAGGGTTTCCTCGAGCGGCGTCAGGGTTTCTTCCTGGTGCTGGTAGCCAAGCTTGCCGAAGAAATTGGTGCTGCGTTCCGGCCAGTGCAGCTGGTACAGGTCGATCCAGTCGGTCTGCAGGCGCTTGAGGCTGGCATCCAGGGCCGCAACGATATGTTCGCGGTTGTGCTTGAGCTGGCCGTCACGGATGTGGCTGATGCTGTTGCCAGGGCCGGCGACCTTGCTGGCGAGGATCCAGTCGGCGCGATCGCCCCGGGCCTTGAACCAGTTGCCGATGTAGCGTTCGGTGCTGGCATGGGTTTCGGGGCGGGGCGGCACCGGGTACATTTCCGCGGTATCGATGAAATTGATGCCGGCTTCCTTGGCTCGGGCGATCTGGGCAAATGCTTCGTCCTGGCTGTTCTGTTCGCCCCAGGTCATGGTTCCAAGGCACAGGGCGCTGACGTCCAGACCGGTTCGGCCCAGCTTGCGATAGTCCATTTGCATCTCCCGAAGGCAAAGGAATCATAAAAGCAGGTTGATATTTTTTTCGCAATCTGGATAATTCGCCCCCTCTCTCTGCAGTGGAAGTGATGCGCCGCTTGCCGAAGAATCTTGCCGTATATTGGACGCGCTGACCCGAGCCCCCGATAGCGTCTGTATCCGGCTGCCTTTGACTTGTCAAAGTACGCACTATTCAGTAAGATCTGCCGTCTTAATTTTGCTGGGCGGCCTCTGAGGCTATAAAGAATGAAAACTTTTACTGCTAAACCGGAAACAGTAAAGCGCGACTGGTTCGTCGTTGACGCTGCTGGTCAGACCCTGGGTCGTCTGGCCACTGAGATCGCGAGCCGTCTGCGTGGCAAGCATAAGCCTGAGTACACTCCGCACGTTGATACCGGCGACTACATCGTCGTGATCAATGCCGAGCAGGTTCGTGTTACTGGTGCCAAGACCACTGACAAAATGTACTACTCCCACTCCGGTTTCCCGGGCGGCATCAAGTCGATCAACTTTGAAAAGCTGATCGCCAAGGCCCCTGAGCGCGTGATCGAGACCGCGGTCAAAGGCATGCTGCCCAAGAACCCGCTGGGTCGCGACATGTACCGTAAGCTGAAAGTCTATGCGGGCGCTGCTCACCCTCATACTGCTCAGCAGCCCCAAGAACTGAAGATTTAACGGAATAGTTCATTATGTCGGCGACTCAAAACTACGGCACTGGCCGTCGCAAGACTGCAACCGCACGCGTTTTCCTGCGTCCGGGTACTGGCAACATCTCCATCAACAACCGTTCTCTGGACGTGTTCTTCGGTCGCGAAACTGCCCGCATGGTAGTTCGTCAGCCGCTGGAACTGACCGAAACCGTTGAGAAGTTCGACATCTACGTCACCGTCATCGGTGGTGGTGTCAGCGGTCAAGCCGGTGCGATCCGTCACGGTATCACCCGCGCTCTGATGCAATACGACGAAACCCTGCGTGGCGCACTGCGCAAAGCAGGCTTCGTGACTCGCGATGCTCGTGAAGTAGAACGTAAGAAAGTGGGTCTGCGTAAAGCGCGTAAGCGTCCGCAATACTCCAAGCGTTAATTCGCTGCTGCGTTCAAAAAAAGCCCAGTTCCTCATGGAACTGGGCTTTTTTTATGTTCCTTGAACTAGAGTGTGTGCTTGGTGTGACAACTTGTCGCATAGGTGCGAGCCAAGAGCTATAAGGGATGCAGCCTTTTGCCATTGGTAATTACCTTGTCAGAAAAGGGGGTTTTCTTTACCATGCGGCAAATTTTTATGCAGTTCAGAATTTACTTAGTAGATGCCTGTTTAAACAGGCCACAAAGCTGATGGGAGAGGACTGAATGAGCAATGACGGCGTGAATGCAGGCCGGCGTCGCTTCCTTGTAGCAGCCACGTCCGTGGTGGGTGCTGCAGGAGCGGTGGGGGCTGCGGTCCCGTTCGTGGGGTCATGGTTCCCCAGTGCCAAGGCAAAAGCCGCTGGTGCACCGGTGAAGGTCAATATCAGTAAGGTTGAGCCAGGTCAGCAGATGATTGCTGAGTGGCGCGGCCAGCCGGTATTCATTGTTCGTCGAACCGACGTGATCCTGGCCAACCTGGACAAAATCTCCGGCCAGCTGTCTGATCCCGAGTCCAAGGCCTCGGATCAGCCAACATACGTCGATCCGAAAGTTCGCTCGATCAAGCCCGAGATCCTGATCCTGGTGGGGTTGTGCACGCACTTGGGCTGCTCGCCGACCTTCCGTCCGGAAGTGGCGCCAGTTGACCTGGGCAAGGATTGGGTAGGTGGTTACTTCTGCCCATGCCACGGCTCTCATTACGACCTGGCAGGCCGCGTCTACAAATCGCAACCGGCGCCGTTGAATCTGCCAGTGCCTCCGCACTCGTACGAATCGGACGACATCATCGTCGTTGGCGTCGATCAGGAGAAAGCGTGATGAGTAAGTTCATGGATTGGGTGGACGCCCGCTTCCCTGCAACCAAAATGTGGGAAGACCACCTCAGCAAGTATTACGCGCCGAAGAACTTCAACTTCTTCTACTTCTTCGGTTCCCTGGCGCTGTTGGTCCTGGTCAATCAGATCGTCACTGGCGTGTGGCTGACCATGAGCTACACCCCTTCGGCGGAAGAGGCGTTTGCCTCCGTCGAATACATCATGCGTGACGTCGAATACGGCTGGATCCTGCGCTACCTGCACTCCACCGGCGCCTCGGCATTCTTTGTCGTGGTCTACCTGCACATGTTCCGTGGCCTGCTCTACGGTTCGTACCAGAAGCCGCGCGAGCTGGTCTGGGTGTTCGGCATGCTGATCTACCTGGCCCTGATGGCTGAAGCCTTCATGGGTTACCTGCTGCCCTGGGGCCAGATGTCGTACTGGGGTGCCCAGGTGATCATCTCGCTGTTCGGTGCCATCCCGGTCATCGGTGCTGACCTGACCCAGTGGATCCGTGGCGACTACCTGATCTCCGGCATCACCCTGAACCGCTTCTTCGCGTTGCACGTGGTCGCGCTGCCAATCGTGATCCTGGGCCTGGTTGTGCTGCACATCCTGGCGCTGCACGAAGTGGGTTCGAACAACCCTGACGGCGTGGACATCAAGAAGTTCAAGGACGAGAACGGCGTACCGCTCGACGGTATCGCGTTCCACCCTTACTACACCGTCAAGGATATCGTCGGCGTCGTCGTCTTCCTGTTCGTGTTCTGCGCGATCGTGTTCTTCTTCCCGGAAATGGGCGGATATTTCCTCGAGAAGCCGAACTTCGAAGTGGCCAACGCCTTCAAGACCCCTGAGCACATCGCTCCGGTCTGGTACTTCACACCGTTCTACGCCATTTTGCGTGCCGTTCCTGACAAGCTCCTGGGCGTAATCGCCATGGGTGCTGCAATTGCCGTCCTGTTCGTGCTGCCATGGCTGGACCGTAGCCCGGTCAAGTCCATGCGTTACAAGGGCTGGATGAGCAAGATCTGGCTGCTGGTGTTCTGCATCTGCTTCGTGATCCTGGGCGTGCTGGGTGTGCTGGCGCCGACTCCGGGTCGTACGTTGCTGTCGCAGGTATGTACCTTCCTGTACTTCGCCTACTTCATTCTGATGCCTTTCTATACCAGGCTCGAGAAGACCAAACCGGTTCCGGAAAGGGTGACTGGCTGATGAAAAAGCTATTTGCAGTATTGATTCTTGCAGTGATGCCAGCCTTGACCTTCGCGGCAAGCGAGAATGGCCCTGTGCTGGACAAGGTCGACATCGACCTGACTGACAAAGCTGCCATGCAGGACGGTGCGCGTACCTTCGCGAACTATTGCATGGGTTGCCACAGTGCCAAGTTCCAGCGCTATGAGCGCGTGGCCGACGACCTGGGCGTGCCTCACGGGCTGATGCTGGAGAAGCTGGTGTTCACGGGTGCCAAGATCGGCGACCACATGAACATCGGCATGCAGCCGGCAGACGCCAAGGCCTGGTTCGGCGCTGCGCCGCCCGACCTGACCCTGGTTGCCCGTGTTCGCGGTACTGATTGGCTGTACACTTACCTGCGTTCGTTCTATGAAGATCCGACGCGTCCGTGGGGCGCGAACAACAAGGTATTCCCTAACGTGGGTATGCCGAACGTACTGGCCGGTCTGCAAGGTCGTCAGGTAGTGGGTTGCAAGCAGGTTCAGACCGTGGCCGACGGCAAGAAGCAATTCGACCCGCTGACCGGTACGCCGCTGACTCACGAAGCCTGTGACCAGCTGACCATCGTGCCTAAATCCGGTACCCTGAACGCAGAGCAGTTCGATGAGAAGGTCAAGAACCTGGTGACCTTCCTGGCCTACTCGGCCAACCCGGTCAAGCTGCAGAGCCATCGCATCGGTACCTACGTGCTGCTGTACCTGGCCTTCTTCTTTGTATTCGCCTATCTGTTGAAGCGTGAGTACTGGAAAGACGTGCATTGATCACGTTGTAAGTTTTGCTGTTGATGGCGCGCCCTGAGGCGTCTCTGAGTAGTGAGTGTGGAGCAGGCAAGGTAATCGATCCGGAGCGATCCGGGTCGGCGACCCTGGAGGTCTGTTCAGGCATAATCGCTCAAGAGGCGTTCGCAGGGCGCGTTTGTATTTGTATTTCTCATAATTTCAACACGCGAGGAGGACCGCCATGGGCGTGACCAACCGGTTGGCCTGTTACTCCGACCCCGCCGACCACTATTCTCATCGGGTTCGCATCGTTCTCGCCGAGAAGGGTGTCAGCGCCGAGATCATCAACGTAGAGGCGGGCCGTCATCCGCCTAAATTGATCGAAGTGAACCCCTACGGCAGTGTGCCGACGCTGGTCGACCGCGACCTGGCATTGTACGAATCCACAGTGGTGATGGAATACCTGGATGAGCGTTATCCGCATCCTCCCTTGCTGCCTGTCTATCCCGTGGCGCGTGCCAACAGTCGCTTGCTGATCCATCGCATTCAGCGGGACTGGTGTGGCCTGGTCGATCTGATACTCGATCCGCGCAGCAAGGAAGCAGCCCGCGTGCAGGCTCGCAAAGAACTGCGCGAGAGCCTCACCGGCGTATCGCCGCTGTTCGCCGATAAGCCTTGTTTCCTCAGTGAGGAGCAAAGTCTGGTCGATTGTTGTCTATTGCCAATACTCTGGCGATTGCCGATTCTGGGTATTGAATTGCCGCGGCCAGCCAAGCCGTTGCTCGATTATATGGAGCGTCAGTTTGCGCGCGAGGCCTTCCAGGCAAGCCTCTCTGCCGCTGAACGTGAAATGCGCTAGGTTTTAAGGAGCTGTTGATGAACTCCAGTCGTCCCTATTTGGTGCGCGCACTCTACGAGTGGATTGTGGATAACGATTGCACCCCGCACATGCTGGTCAATGCTGAATACCCCGGCGTGCAGGTGCCGCAGGGTTTCGCCAGCGACGGTCAGATCGTCCTGAACATTTCGCCGAGCGCCGTGCGTCACCTGCACATGGATAACGAAGCCGTGAGCTTCGAGGGTCGTTTCGGTGGCGTAGCGCATACTCTGTATGTGCCTACGAGCTCGATCCTGGGCATTTATGCACGGGAGAATGGTCAGGGCATGGTCTTTGACCTGGAGCCGCCTGTCATCGACGATGATGAGGTCGAGGAGGGCTTGGAGTCCGCGCCTGAGCCGGACGATGATGGTCCGCAGCCGCCGCGTCCGAGCGGCCGGCCCAGCCTGAAGGTGGTCAAGTAACAAAAAAGGCGATCCCGAGGGATCGCCTTTTTTGTCTGCCAATTGCTGTTTGCCAAAAGCGTCAGTCGATGTATTCGAACAGCTTGACGATCTTCTGCACCCCGGACACGCCCTGCACCAGGCTGGTGGCCTTGGCGGCTTCCTGCTTGGTGACCAGGCCCAGCAGGTAAACGATGCCATTCTCGGTGATGATTTTGATTCGCGAGCCTGGAATGCTCTCGTCCGCGATCATCTGGGTCTTGATCTTGGTGGTCAGCCAAGTGTCGTTATTGCGTGCCAGCAAGGAGGAGGGCGGCAGGACCTGCAGTTCGTTATGGACTTTTTTCACGCGTTGCACGGAGCTTGCGGCTTGTTCGGCCATGCTCTTGAGGTCGGCGCGCGGCGTCTGGCCGGCCAGCAGGACAATGCCGTTGAAGCTGCTCACGACGACGTGCGAGTTCTTGTCCAGGTCAGGGTTGGCCTTGGCCACGTTGACCGCGACCTTGGTCTCGATCAGCGAGTCGTCGATCTTGCTGCCGAGGGTCCGGGTGCCGCGATCGTCCTCGATCGGGTTCTCGCGAGAGGCGGTGATTACCGAACTGCAGCCGCTGAGGCCGAGGCAGAGTGTCAGGGCCATCAGGCCGAGGCGATTAGGGGTCATTCTTCACTCCCGAACAGTTGGCTGTCGATCAGATCGCAGAGGCAATGGATCGCCAGCAGGTGGACTTCCTGGATACGTGCGGTGACATTGGCCGGAACGCGAATCTCGACGTCCTCGGGCAACAGTAGCGAGGCCATGCCGCCACCATCACGTCCCGTCATAGCTACGACAATCATTTCGCGATCATGTGCGGCCTGGATCGCTTGAATAATATTTGCCGAGTTGCCGCTGGTGGAAATTGCCAGCAGGACGTCGCCCGGTTGGCCGAGCGCACGGATCTGTTTGGAAAAGATTTCGTTGTAGCTGTAGTCGTTGGCGATCGAGGTGATGGTCGAGCTGTCGGTCGTCAAGGCGATGGCCGGCAGGCTCGGGCGCTCACGCTCGAAGCGGTTGAGCAGCTCCGAGGAAAAGTGCTGGGCATCGCCTGCCGAGCCGCCGTTGCCACAGGAAAGCATTTTGCCCTCGTTGAGCAGTGCATTGACCATGACCTGGCTGGCTTGCTCGATGTGGGGTGCAAGGACGTCCATCGCCTGTTGCTTGGTGTTGATGCTGGCCTGAAAAAGCTGGCGAATTCGGGATTGCATGTCCATCAGTGTGACCTTAAGTAGGGCGGCTGGTCGGGCGCTGTCCGAGTCGTCTCAGAGGCTTCCCGGCACATGAATGTGCAGCCCGCAAAGCAAAGAGCAAAAAACGTTGTTTGAAGAAGGCTGCAGCGTGCGCCAGGAGAGTGGCGTCAGCTATCGAAGGCATTCTTCAGCCAGTTCAGCCGTGGGGCCGAGCCAGGGGTGCCTTCCAGAGCGATCACGTCGAAGCGGCAGGGATGACTGGCCCAGCGCGACTCCTTCTGCAGAAAATACTGTGCGGCAAGTACCAGCTTCTCGCGCTTGCGCGCATCGATGCTGCCGAGTGCGCCTCCCCATTGCGCATGCAGTCGGTAGCGGACTTCGGCGAATACTACTGTATCGCCGTCAAGCATGACCAGATCCAGCTCGCCGCGTTTGCACGACCAGTTCTGCGCCAGCAGGCGCAGGCCCTGTTCCTTCAGGAAGTGCAGGGCTTGCGTCTCGGCCTCTTTGCCGGCGTGCTGGCGCGGCGCGGTTGGCATCAGCGAGGTGTGTCCGGCAGGCGCTTGACTTGGCCGCCTTCGAATTCGGCCCAGGGCAGTTGACGTTCGATACGCTGGTTCGGGTTCATGCTCAAGCTGCCCGAGAGGCCTTCGATGCGGTTGTCCGGCAGGGCCTTGAGCTGGCCCAGGCGTGGTGCCAGGCTGTAGGCGTCGACGCCCATGGCATAGAGCCGGCCCAGGCTACCGCCGGCTTGCGGCCACTGGCGCACCACTTGCTGGCGCAGCGAGTTGCCGGTGTCGAGCAGCCATGGCGTCTCGCAGAACATGATGCCATTCATGTCGTTGTACTGGGCCTGGTCGCCGCTGGCGCTGAACAGGTGCGAGGTGGCGTATACCGGAACGTCGCCGGCATATTGGAAGTTGAGGGTCGGCTTGATCTGTTGAGCCTGCTGCGGGGTGGCGGCGAGGAAGATGAAGTCGATGTCCTGACGGCGCGATGGTTGTGCCGAAACGGATCCGCCGACGGTGCTTTGCAGGCTCTTGGCGCGCCCTTCGCTCTGGCGCAGCTGGAACAGATCGGCGATCTGCTGGGCCAGGGCCACGGGCTGGTCGACATGTTCTGCGGCAATCAGGGTGCCGCCGGCAGCTTCCCAGTCCTGGCGGAAGGCCTTGAGCACGCGGTCACCCCATTCGCCTTTCGGCACCAGCGCTACGGCGCGTCGCATGCCGTCCGCCCAGGCGCGGCGGGACACTTCCCGCGCTTCATCTTCGGCGGCGAGGCCGAATTGAAAAAGCTGGGGTGGGGTGGACTGGCCGGCTTCGCTGTAGTTCAGTGCCAGGGTGGTGATAGGGAGTTGCGGGCGACTGCTCAATTGCTTGACCAGCGGTTTTTCCAGCGGGCCGACGACCAGTTGCACGCCGGCGGCTTGTGCCTGGCGGTAGAAATCATCCAGCGAGGTCAGGCGCGAGCTGTCGAACACTTCGATGGCTGGTGGCTTGAGTCCGGCTTGCTGGGCCTGAAAGTGAGCCGCCATGAAGCCTTCGCGCAGGGCGCGCGCGACCGAAGCCAGTTGGCCTTCCTGGGGCAGCAACAGGGCAATCTTGGTCAGCGGTTGGCTGGCGAGTTCCTGGAGCTTGATCAAGGACTGCGGCAACTGTTGGGCGGCAGGGTGATCGGGGTTCCGGGTTTTCCAGGTGTCGATGGCGGCTTGTTGCTGTTCCAGGCTGCCGGCAGTCTTGATTGCCAGGGCCAGGCTCATCCAGCCGGCCAGTTCGTCCTTGCCGGTACCGCGCAACTGATCGGTTGGCAGCGAAGCGACCAGGGTCCAGATGGCTTCCTGGTTGGCCGCGGCTTGATCACCCTTGAGCATTGGCGAGATGAGGATTCGTTCGCGGGCGGCAGCCAGGGTCTGGCCGTCGGCCGCCAGTGCGGCGGCGCGAACGCTGTGGGTGCGCACCTGCTGTTCGGGTGGCAGCTCGGCCAGGCGCTCCATGCTTGGATGGCTCAGGGCACTGAGCGCAGCCTTGGGCTGGTTGCGGCTCATGGCCAGTTCGGCGGCCAGGGTGGTGGAAAAAATCTGTTGGGCTGGCTTGAGTTGTTCCAGCGGCACTTGCTCGAGAATGCGTGCGGCTTGCACGTAGTCTTTTTGCCGATAGGCCTGGTTGGCCGCGCTCAGGCGCAGCAATGCGGCGTCTTCCGGGTCCTTGCTGGCGGCGGCCTGCTGGAGCAGTTGCTCGATGCTGGCATCCGGGGTGCGCGGAAGTTCGCCAAGGCTGGACGAAGGCGTACTGGCGCAGGCTGCCAGCAGGGCAGCAAGGCAGAGGGCAGAGAACAGCCGCAGGCAAGCAATCATGTAAGTGTCCTGATACTCGATCAAATTAACGGGCAATTGTACCCAAGCACTGGCTGGGGCGCGATGTTGCTGGTGTGAAACCATTCATATTGGTCGTGCAAATATTACAAGGCCGCTATGGGGGCACCGAAAATACGCGCTCAGGCGCCGGTTTGCCGCTTCTTTACGGGCCCAGGCTGTACAATGGCGGTTTGACCATTACGACAGGTGTTTGCTGTGACTGCTCCAGGTGCTTCGAACTTCACTGCTGGCACACTTTATGTGGTAGCGACGCCCATCGGTAACCTGGATGACATGAGCGCCCGGGCGCTGAAGGTGCTGGGTGAGGTGGCGCTGATCGCTGCAGAAGATACCCGTCATTCGATCCGTTTGCTCCAGCACTTTGGCATCAACACGCCGTTGGCTGCTTGTCATGAACACAATGAGCGCGACGAAGGCAGTCGATTTCTCACACGACTGCAGGCCGGCGACAGCGTTGCATTGATTTCCGATGCCGGTACGCCACTGATTTCCGACCCGGGCTATCACCTGGTGCGCCAGGCGCGTGCGGCGGGAATTGCGGTGGTGCCGGTTCCCGGGGCCTGCGCCTTGATTGCGGCCCTGTCGGCGGCAGGCTTGCCGTCGGATCGCTTCATTTTCGAAGGTTTCCTGCCGGCCAAGTCGGCGGGGCGCCGGGCTCGTCTGGAATTGCTGAAGGAAGAGCCGCGCACGCTGATCTTTTACGAGGCGCCGCATCGCATTCTCGAGTGCCTGCAGGATCTGGAGGCAATCTTCGGCGCCGAGCGGCCCGCCCTGTTGGCGCGTGAGCTGACCAAGACGTTCGAGACGCTCAAGGGCTTGCCGCTGGCGCAGTTGCGCGAGTTTGTCGAAGCCGACAGCAATCAGCAGCGCGGCGAGTGTGTCGTGTTGGTGGCGGGCTGGACGGCCCCTGAAAGCGACGAGGCGGTCAGCAGTGAGGTGATGCGCATCCTCGATCTGCTGCTCGCTGAAATGCCACTGAAGCGGGCGGCAGCGCTGGCGGCGGAAATTACCGGGGTGCGCAAGAACGTGCTGTATCAGCTTGCCCTGGAAAAACAGAAGGGCGAGTAAATAGTCGTAAAATCGATGGCGAGCGGTTTGACACCGGGAGAGCTCTTGCTTTGTTACGGAAGTAGTGGCAAGGAGCTATAAGTCGGATAAAGCTTGTTCTTGGGCCCGGCTACCGTTAACCTTCGCCGCGGAGAGTCGATCGGACAGTCGCTGCCTTCTTTTGTTCTGCAAGAGAGGGGGGAGGAAAGTCCGGGCTCCATAGGGCAGAGTGCCAGGTAATACCTGGGGGGCGTGAGCCTACGGAAAGTGCCACAGAAAATAACCGCCTAAGCACTTCGGTGCCGGTAAGGGTGAAAAGGTGCGGTAAGAGCGCACCGCACGACTGGCAACAGTTCGTGGCAAGGTAAACCCCACTCGGAGCAAGACCAAATAGGGTTCCATATGGCGCGGCCCGCGTTGGAACCGGGTAGGTTGCTAAAGGTGTCCAGTGATGGCCATCGTAGAGGAATGACTGTCCTCGACAGAACCCGGCTTACAGATCGGCTCTCCACTTTTTCCCTTCCTGCTTAATCCAATAGCAGTAACACCTTTGTAATACCAAAAAAATCTTACTCTTAAAGTATTACATTAACTTCGCTCTCTATCCCTGTGAGAGAGTTCGCATTTGTGCACTGAAATATCCGCAAAATCCTCCTTCTGACCCCCTTTGCGCTCCTAAATCTCCGATCTGTATGGGTTTTCCCTATATGTGCGCCTTGACGGTGCGGTAGGCGCATTCCTATAGTGTGCGCAAGTGGCAGAAAGTGGCATGAAGTGGGTTTTTCAGGCGCAAATCGCTAACATATAGGGAAACGCAGCCGTGTTTCGCGGAGCTAACGCTATCAGTCTCGACGCCAAGGGCCGTCTCGCGATGCCGAGCCGGTATCGTGACGAGCTGGTTTCGCGTAGCTCCGGGCAGCTGATCGTGACCATTGATGCCGTCGACCCTTGCTTATGTGTATATCCCCTCGATGAGTGGGAATTGATTGAAACCAAATTGCGCGCCTTGCCTTCATTGCGTGAAGAGAACCGCCGTCTGCAGCGTTTGCTGATCGGCAACGCGGTTGATCTTGAACTCGATGGAAGTGGCCGCTTTTTGGTGCCTCCGCGTCTGCGTGAATACGCCAGGCTCGACAAGCGCGCAATGCTCGTGGGGCAACTGAACAAGTTTCAACTGTGGGACGAGGATGCCTGGAACGCTGTATCTGCAGCGGACCTGGTAGCCATTCAACAACCGGGCGCCATGCCTGACGAACTGCGTGATTTGATCCTGTGACTATAGATAGCGGCTTTAACCACATCACCGTACTGCTTGACGAAGCCGTCGAGGCTCTCGCCGTACGCGACGATGGCTGCTATTTGGACGGCACCTTCGGTCGCGGCGGTCACAGCCGCCTGATTCTCCAGAACCTGGGGGCCGATGGTCGGTTGCTGGGGTTCGACAAGGATCCACAAGCGATTGCCACCGGACAAGCGCTGGCGGCCGAAGACGGCCGCTTTGTCATTGTGCAACGCAGTTTTGCCGAGCTGGGCGCCGAAGTCGCCCAGCGTGGCCTGGCCGGCAAGGTCAGTGGCGTGCTGCTCGATCTGGGCGTTTCGTCGCCGCAGCTCGACGACCCTGAGCGCGGCTTCAGTTTCCTCAACGACGGTCCTCTGGATATGCGCATGGATCCGTCCCGCGGGATCAGCGCGGCCGACTTCATCGCCACTGCGCCAGAAGAAGAGATCGCCCGGGTATTCAAGGAATACGGCGAAGAGCGTTTTGCCAAACGCATGGCCCGTGCCGTGGTATTGCGTCGCGAGACCCAGCGTTTCGAGCGCACGGCCGATCTTGCCGAAGTACTCAAGGTGGCCAATCCGGCCTGGGAAAAGGGCAAGAACCCGGCCACCCGTGCATTTCAGGGCTTGCGTATCCACGTCAATAACGAACTGGCCGACCTGGAGGCCGGGCTTGAGGCTGCCCTGGAATCGCTCGAGATCGGCGGGCGTCTGGTGGTGATCAGCTTCCACTCGCTGGAAGACCGTATCGTCAAACTGTTCATGCGTCGTCACGCCAAGGGCGAAGCCGACAACCTGCCACGCAATCTGCCGGTACGCTTTCAGGCGTTCGAGCCCAAGATCAAGGTCCACGGCAAGGCGCAGTTTGCCTCCGAGGCCGAGCTCAAGGCCAACCCGCGCTCGCGTAGCGCCGTCATGCGCGTGGCGGAGAAGCTGCGGTGAGCAGGCTATTCGCAAAACCCCTGCCAGGCGGAAGCTTCCTGATGCTTCTGCTGTTTGTCGGCGTGCTCGTTTCGGCGATCGGGGTGTCATACAGTGCACATTGGAGCCGCCAGTTGCTCAACACCCTGTACGGGGAGTTGAGCGAGCGTGACAAGGCCCAGGCCGAATGGGGGCGGTTGATCCTCGAGCAAAGTACCTGGACTGCCCACAGTCGTATCGAAACCCTGGCCAGTGAACAGCTGAAAATGCGCATTCCCGGCGCCGCGGAAGTCCGCATGGTGGCGCCATGATGAAACTCGAAGGTGCACTTTACCCCTGGCGGTTTCGTGTGGTGCTTGGTCTGCTGGCACTGATGGTGGGTGCCATCGTCTGGCGCATCGTCGACCTGCAAGTCATCGACCATGACTTCCTCAAGGGGCAGGGTGATGCGCGCAGCCTTCGTCATATCCCGATTCCCGCGCACCGTGGCTTGATCACCGACCGTAACGGCGAGCCGCTGGCCGTCAGTACGCCGGTCACGACCCTGTGGGGCAACCCCAAGGAAATGCAGCAGGCCAAGGACAAATGGCCGTCGCTGGCGGCTGCCTTGCGACAAGACCCCAAGCAGTTGAGCGAGCGCCTGGAGCAGCAGGCCAATAAAGAATTCATTTACCTGGTCCGTGGCCTGACGCCGGAACAGGGGCAGCTGGTGCTTGACCTCAAAGTGCCCGGTGTCTATGGCATCGAAGAGTTTCGGCGCTTCTACCCGGCAGGTGATGTCGCGGCGCACATGGTCGGCTTCACCGACCTCGATGACCACGGTCGCGAAGGTGTCGAACTGGCCTATGACGACTGGCTGGCCGGGGTTCCCGGCAAGCGACAGGTCATCAAGGACCGACGAGGTCGGTTGATCAAGGATATCCAGGTCACCAAAAACGCCAAGGCCGGCAAGGCCTTGGCGTTGTCCATCGACCTGCGCCTGCAATACCTGGCCAGCCGCGAGCTGCGCAACGCCATCGTCGAGAACAATGCCAAGGCCGGCAGTCTGGTCATCATGGACGTGAAAACTGGCGAAGTGCTGGCCATGGCCAACCAGCCGACCTACAACCCGAACAACCGCCGCAGCATGTTCCCGTCGGCGATGCGCAACCGCGCCATCATCGATGTGTTCGAGCCGGGTTCCACGGTAAAGCCCATCTCGATGAGCGCAGCCCTGCAGACCGGGCGCTGGAAGCCGACCGACAAGGTCGAAGTCTATCCGGGCACCCTGCAGCTGGGGCGCTACACCATTCGCGACGTGTCCAAGACCGAAGGGCCGGTACTGGACCTGACCGGCATTCTGATCAACTCCAGTAACGTGGGGATGAGCAAGGTGGCGTTCGATATCGGTGGCGAGTCCATTTATCGCATGATGTCCTCGCTGGGCCTTGGGCAGTACACCGGCCTGGGTTTCCCGGGTGAGCGGGTCGGCAACCTGCCGAACCATCGCGAGTGGCGCAAGGCCGAGACGGCCACGCTGTCCTATGGCTATGGCCTGTCGGTCACGGCGCTGCAGTTGGTTCATGCCTATGCAGCGATGGCCAACGATGGTCGACTGGTACCGCTGAGCATTCTCAAGGTCGACAAGGAGCCGGAGTCGGCTCAGGTGATTCCGGTTGAAACCGCGAAGACCATCCAGGGCATGTTGCAACAGGTGATCGAGGCGCCGCGTGGGGTGTTCCGCGCTCAAGTGCCGGCCTATCACGTGGGTGGCAAGAGTGGTACCGCGCGTAAAGCCACTATCGGCTCCAAAGGCTACACAGAAAACGCCTATCGCTCGCTGTTCGCCGGTTTCGGTCCTATGAGCAACCCTCGCTACGCCATCGTCGTGGTGATCGACGAGCCAGGCAAGGGCGGCTATTACGGTGGTCTGATTTCGGCGCCGGTTTTCAGCAAGGTGATGTCCGGGACACTGCGATTGATGAATATTCCACCAGATAACTTGCCGACGGCAACTCCACAGCAGCAAGCCGATGCTGCGCTCGCCAAGGGAGGGCGCGGCTGATGACTATGCCTCTGAGCAAAATATTTTCACAAGCCGGTCGCGATCCATTGATTCGCGAGCTGACGCTCGACAGTCGAAATGTTCGACCCGGCGATCTGTTCCTGGCCGTGCCAGGTGGCAAGTTCGACGGCCGTGCGCATATTGCCGATGCCCTACAGCGCGGTGCTGCGGCGGTGGCCTATGAAGAGGCGGGCGCTACCGTGCTGCCGATCACCGATGTACCGTTGATTCCGGTCAGGGGGCTGGCGATGCAGCTTTCCGATATCGCCGGGCGCTTTTATGGCGAGCCGAGCCGCCTGCTGGACCTGGTTGGCGTCACCGGTACCAATGGCAAGACCAGCGTCACGCAGTTGGTCGCGCAGGCATTGGACAAGCTGGGCAAGCACTGCGGTCTGATCGGCACGCTGGGCACCGGTTTTTACGGTGCATTGAAAAGCGGCCGCTTGACCACGCCAGACCCGATCGCGGTCCAGGCGACCCTGTACGACTTGAAAAAGGCCGGTGCCCGCGCCGTGGCCATGGAAGTGTCGTCCCACGCCCTGGATCAGGGGCGCGTGGCGGCGCTGGCATTCGATATCGCGGTCATGACCAACCTGTCGCGTGATCATCTCGATTACCACGGCAGCATGGATGCGTACGCCGAGGCCAAGGGCAAGTTGTTCACCCGGCCGAACCTGCGCTGCCGGGTCGTCAACATCGATGATGAGTTCGGTCGTGAGCTCGCCAGTCAGTCCCATGAGTCGCGCCTGATCAGTTATAGCCTGGAAGACTCCAGTGCTTCGCTGTATTGCCGCGAGGCGCACTTCGACGATACCGGCGTGCGCGCCACGCTGGTCACCGCCCAAGGTCAGCATAGCCTGCGCAGCGCGCTGTTGGGACGCTTCAACTTGAGCAATGTGTTGGCTGCGATCGGTGCCTTGCTCGGCATGGATTACCCGCTGGATGAAATTCTCAAGGTCATGCCGCAACTGGAAGGCCCGGTCGGACGCATGCAGCGCCTGGGCGGCGGAGCCCTGCCGCTGGTGGTGGTCGATTATGCGCATACGCCTGATGCGCTGGAAAAAGTCCTCGAAGCCCTGCGGCCCCACGCCAAGGGCAAATTGCTCTGCCTGTTCGGCTGTGGCGGCGATCGCGATCGCGGCAAGCGTCCGTTGATGGCCGAAGTGGCCGAGCGCCTGGCTGACGGCGTGCTGGTGACCGATGACAATCCGCGCAGCGAAGATCCGCAGCAAATTTTCAGTGATATTCGTCCAGGCTTCGCCGCGCCGGAGCGCGCCCGTTTCGTCGCAGGTCGTGGTCAAGCGATCGAGCAACTGATCGCTGGCGCCTCGGCCGATGACGTCATCGTGCTCGCCGGCAAGGGGCATGAGGACTATCAGGAGATCAATGGCCAGCGCCATGACTTCTCCGATCTGGTCGAAGCCCAAAAAGCCCTGAAAGCCTGGGAGGCAGCCCATGCTTAAGCCAATTTTTCTGAGTGAACTGGTCGCGCCGCTGCAGGCTCGCCTGGTCGGTGCCGACACTGCCTTCAATGGCGTCAGCATCGACAGCCGGGCAATTGCTGCCGGCCAATTGTTCGTGGCGCTGGCCGGCCCGCGCTTCGACGGGCACGACTACCTGAACGATGTCGCGGCCAAGGGCGCCGTTGCGGCGCTGGTCGAGCGCGAAGTGCCCGACAGCAAGCTGCCGCAACTGGTCGTGGCCGACACGCGCCTGGCATTGGGCCAACTGGGTGCGCTCAATCGCGCCGCGTTCACCCGGCAGGTGGCGGCAATCACCGGTTCCAGCGGGAAAACCACGGTCAAGGAAATGCTCGCCAGCATTCTGCGTACGCGCGGTCCGGTGCTGGCCACGCGTGGCAACCTGAATAACGATTTGGGTGCACCGCTGACGTTACTGGAAATCGCCCCGGAGCATGCGGCGGCGGTTATCGAGCTGGGCGCTTCGCGTGTTGGCGAGATTGCCTACACTGTCGGCTTGACCCAGCCGCATGTGGTTGTCATCAACAACGCCGGGACCGCTCATGTAGGTGAGTTCGGCGGCCCCGAGAAGATTGTCCAGGCCAAGGGCGAGATTCTCGAGGGGTTGGGTGACGGCGGTACCGCAGTGCTCAACCTCGACGACAAGGCTTTTGCCATCTGGAAGGCGCGTGCCGGCCAGCATGCCGTACTGAGTTTCGCCCTGGACAATCCGGCAGCCGATTTCCATGCCAGCGGGCTGACCCGCGACGAACGTGGCTGCCCGGCTTTCGATCTGCACGGCCCGTCTGGCGTCGCGCGGGTCCAGCTGAATCTGCTGGGTACGCACAATGTCCAGAATGCACTGGCGGCGGCGGCTGCCGCGCATGCCTTTGGTCTGTCACTCGAAGGCATCGCTCTTGGCCTGAACAACGTGCAGCCGGTCAAGGGCCGGACTGTCGTGCAAATGACCCCCCTGGGTGTGCGGGTGATCGATGACACCTATAACGCAAACCCCACCTCAATGTGCGCGGCCATTGATATACTCGCCGGCTTTTCCGGTCGCACTGTCCTGGTGCTCGGAGATATTGGCGAGTTGGGCCAATGGGCGCAGGAAGGTCACCGGCAAGTCGGTGACTATGCCAAAGGCAGGGTCTCGGTGCTTTACGCAGTGGGTCCGTTGATGGCGCATGCGGTTGCAGCGTTCGGGCCTGATGCCCACCATTTCGCTACTCAAGCTGACCTGATCGCGGCCGTTGGCGCCGAGCAGGGCACTCATACAACTATTTTGATCAAGGGTTCGCGCAGCGCTGCGATGGAAAACGTCGTGGCAGCCTTGTGCGGTTCCAGCGGGGAGAAACATTAATGCTGCTGCTGCTGGCTGAGTATCTGCAACAGTTCTACAAAGGCTTCGCGGTCTTTCAGTACCTGACCCTGCGCGGGATTCTCGGTGTGCTGACCGCATTGTCGCTGGCCCTTTGCCTGGGGCCATGGATGATTCGTACCCTGCAGATTCGCCAGATCGGACAAGCCGTTCGTAACGATGGTCCGCAATCGCACCTGTCAAAATCCGGCACGCCCACCATGGGTGGTGCGCTGATCCTGTCGGCAATCGGTATCAGTACCTTGCTCTGGGCTGACCTGAGCAACCGTTATGTCTGGGTGGTGTTGATCGTCACCTTGCTGTTCGGCGCCATCGGCTGGGTCGACGACTATCGCAAGGTCATCGAAAAGAACTCGCGTGGGCTGCCAAGCCGCTGGAAATATTTCTGGCAATCGGTGTTTGGCCTGGGCGCGGCGATCTTCCTTTATGTGACTGCGCCGACCAGCGTGGAAACCACCCTGATCGTACCGATGCTCAAGGATGTCAGCATCCCGTTGGGCGCCGGCTTCATTGTGTTGACCTATTTCGTCATCGTCGGCTCGAGCAACGCGGTCAACCTGACCGACGGCCTCGATGGCCTGGCGATCATGCCGACGGTGATGGTTGGCGGTGCGCTGGGGATCTTCTGCTACCTGTCCGGCAACGTGAAGTTTGCCGAGTACCTGCTGATTCCTTACGTTCCGGGCGCGGGTGAGCTGATCGTGTTCTGCGGCGCCCTGATCGGGGCGGGCCTGGGCTTTCTCTGGTTCAACACCTATCCGGCACAGGTCTTCATGGGTGATGTCGGTGCACTGGCCCTCGGTGCCGCACTGGGCACCATTGCGGTGATCGTGCGCCAGGAGATCGTGCTGTTCATCATGGGCGGCGTGTTCGTGATGGAAACCCTTTCGGTCGTAATTCAGGTTGCTTCCTTCAAGTTGACCGGTCGCCGCGTATTTCGCATGGCACCGATCCACCACCATTTTGAACTCAAGGGCTGGCCCGAGCCGCGCGTGATTGTCCGTTTCTGGATCATCACCGTGATTCTGGTGCTGATTGGCCTTGCCACCCTGAAACTGAGGTAGAAAGAGTGTCTCTGATCGCTTCTGACCACTTCCGCATCGTTGTCGGCCTCGGCAAGAGCGGCATGTCCCTGGTGCGCTTCCTGGCGCAGCGGGGCGTGGCGTTTGCGGTGGCCGATACGCGCGAGAACCCACCGGAGCTGGCGACGCTGCGGCGTGACTACCCACAGGTGGAAGTGCGTTGTGGCGAGCTGGACGTGGAATTCCTCTGCCGTGCCGACGAACTGTACATCAGCCCCGGCCTCGCCCTGGCGACCCCGGCGTTGCAGCAGGCTGCCGCCCGTGGGGTGAAACTGTCCGGCGATATCGAACTGTTCGCGCGTAACGCGAAAGCACCGATCGTGGCAATCAGCGGCTCGAACGCAAAAAGCACCGTGACCACCCTGGTCGGCGAAATGGCCGCGGCGGCCGGCAAACGCGTGGCGGTGGGCGGCAACCTGGGTACGCCAGCCCTGGACCTGCTGGCCGATGACGTCGAGCTCTACGTACTCGAACTGTCCAGCTTCCAACTGGAAACCACCGATCAGTTGAACGCTGAAGTCGCCACCGTGCTCAATGTCAGCGAAGACCACATGGATCGCTACAGCGGTCTGCCGGCCTATCACTTGGCCAAGCACCGGATCTTCCGTGGTGCCCGGCAAGTGGTGGTCAATCGCCAGGATGCCCTGTCCCGGCCATTGATGGGCGAAGGTCTGCCTTGCTGGACCTTCGGCTTGAACAAGCCGGACTTCAAGGCCTTTGGCCTGCGCGAAGAAAACGGTGAGAAGTACCTGGCGTTCCAGTTCGAAAACCTGATGCCGGTGCGTGACTTGAAAATTCGTGGCGCCCACAACCAGGCCAATGCCCTCGCGGCGCTGGCATTGGGGCATGCGGTCGGTTTGCCGTTCGATGCGATGCTTTCCAGCCTGCGCACCTTCACCGGTCTTGCGCATCGGTGCCAGTGGCTGCGCGAGCGCGATGGCGTGACCTGGTACGACGACTCCAAGGCGACCAACGTCGGTGCAGCGCTTGCCGCCATCGAAGGGCTGGGAGCCGATATTGCCGGCAAGCTGGTGCTGGTGGCCGGTGGCGATGGCAAGGGTGCTGACTTCAGTGCCCTGCGTGCACCCGTGGCGGCCCATTGCCGCGCGGTCGTGTTGCTCGGTCGCGATGCCGAGCTGTTGGCCAAGGCCTTGGGTGATGAGGTGCCGCTGATTCGGGTCAAGACCCTCGACGAGGCCGTGCAGCAGTGTGCCGAGCTCGCCCGGGAGGGTGATGCAGTGCTGCTGTCTCCCGCCTGCGCAAGCCTGGACATGTTCAAGAACTTCGAAGAGCGTGGGCGTCTGTTCGCTCAAGCCGTGGAGGCCTTGCCATGATCCTCGGCCTGATCAAGCCCTATCCATCGCCGCTGATCAGTGGTCGCGGCATCGACCTGGACTTTGCCATGCTGGCCGGTTGCCTGGCCTTGATTGGCCTGGGCCTGGTGATGATCACCTCGGCTTCCTCGGAAGTGGCGGCCGCGCAGTTGGGCAATCCGCTCTATCACATGATCCGTCACCTGATTTACGTGGTGATCGGGCTGGGCGCCTGTATTTTCACCATGCTGGTGCCGATCGCCACCTGGCAACGCCTGGGCTGGATGATGCTGGTGGGTGCCTTCGGCTTGCTGGTGCTGGTACTGGTGCCGGGCATCGGTCGCGAAGTGAACGGCTCAATGCGCTGGATCGGCTTCGGTTTCTTCAACGTGCAGCCTTCGGAAATCGCCAAGGTGTTCGTGGTGATTTACCTGGCCGGTTACCTGGTGCGCCGCCAGCAGGAAGTCCGTGAGAGCTGGATGGGTTTCTTCAAGCCGTTCATTGTGCTGTTGCCGATGGCCGGCCTGCTGCTGATGGAGCCGGACTTCGGTGCCACCGTCGTCATGATGGGGGCGGCGGCCGCGATGCTGTTCCTGGGCGGCGTCGGTCTGTTTCGCTTCAGCCTGATGGTGGTGCTCGCCGTGGGGGCGGTGTTCGTCCTGGTCCAGGCGCAACCCTATCGGATGGCACGTCTGATCACGTTTACCGATCCCTGGTCCGACCAGTTCGGCTCCGGCTATCAACTGACCCAGGCATTGATTGCCTTCGGTCGTGGTGAGTGGCTGGGCGTCGGTCTGGGTAAC
This sequence comes from Pseudomonas sp. LS1212, assembly GCF_024741815.1. NCBI lineage: Bacteria > Pseudomonadati > Pseudomonadota > Gammaproteobacteria > Pseudomonadales > Pseudomonadaceae > Pseudomonas > Pseudomonas sp. LS1212. Next base: position 4,763,138 of record NZ_CP102951.1, on the reverse strand, counting down.
AGCGTGCAGAAGCAGTTCTACCTGCCTGAAGCGCACACTGACTTCGTGTTCTCGGTACTGGCCGAAGAGCTGGGGGTGATTGGCTCCCTGGCAACCGTGGCGCTGTTCGTGTTTGTCAGTGTGCGAGCAATGTATATCGGTCTGTGGGCCGAAAAGGCCAAGCAATTCTTTGCCGCTTACATGGCCTACGGCCTGGCTTTCCTGTGGATTGGTCAATTCTTGATCAATATCGGCGTGAACGTCGGTTTGCTGCCGACCAAGGGCCTGACTTTACCGTTCCTCAGTTATGGCGGCAGCTCCCTGGTGATCTGCTGTGCCTGCATGGGCTTGCTCCTGCGCATCGAGTGGGAGAGCCGCACGCACCTGGGCAGTGAAGAGACGGAGTTCAGCGAAAGCGACTTCGCCGAGGAGCCGACCCATGGGCGCTAATGTCTTGATCATGGCCGGTGGCACCGGCGGTCACGTATTCCCGGCGCTGGCCTGTGCCCGCGAGTTCCAGGCCCGCGGCTACAGCGTGCACTGGCTGGGCACGCCGCGCGGCATTGAAAACGAGTTGGTGCCCCAGGCAGGAATACCGCTGCACCTGATCAAGGTTACCGGCCTGCGTGGCAAGGGACGGCTGTCGCTGCTCAAGGCGCCATTCACCTTGATCAAGGCGGTACTGCAGGCGCGTCGGATCATTGCTCAGTTGAAGCCGGTCTGCGTGATCGGTTTTGGCGGTTATGTGACAGGCCCCGGTGGCGTTGCTGCAAAACTGTCCGGTGTGCCAGTGGTGATTCACGAGCAAAACGCCAAGGCCGGTACCGCCAATCGGCTCCTGGTGCCGTTGGCCAGTCGAGTCTGCGAAGCTTTCCCGGAAACCTTCGCCGCGTCGGGTAAGCGCCGTACCACCGGCAACCCCGTGCGTAGCGAATTGTTTCTGGAAACACTGCGCCCGACCCTGGCCGGGCGCAAGCCACGGTTGTTGGTCCTGGGCGGCAGCCTGGGGGCGGAGCCTTTGAACAAGCTCTTGCCGCAAGCACTGGCGAAAGTCCCTGAGGCGGCTCGCCCCGAAGTCTTTCACCAGGCCGGCAAACAACACGATGAAGCGACCGCAAAACGCTACCGCGAGGCGGGTGTAGAAGCCCAGGTGGCACCCTTTATCAAAGACATGGCACAGGCCTACGGCTGGGCGGACCTGGTAGTCTGCCGCGCCGGCGCGCTCACGGTCAGTGAACTGGCGGCCGCGGGCCTGCCATCGATGCTGGTGCCCTTGCCCCACGCGATCGACGATCACCAGACCCACAACGCCAACTATCTGGCTCGCGAAGGCGCCGCCTTCCTGATGCCGCAAGCGACAACTGGCGCAGCCGAGCTGGCTGAACGCCTGAACGAGGTGCTGATGCAACCGGAAAAACTCAACACCATGGCCAGCACTGCACGGCGCCTGGCCAAACCCGATGCTACCCGCACAGTAGTCGATATCTGTCTGGAGGTGGCCCATGGTTGAAAGCAAGAAAGCGATGCCTCAACCGGAAATGCGCCGCATCCGTCGTATTCACTTCGTCGGTATCGGCGGCGTGGGCATGTGCGGCATTGCCGAAGTACTGCTGAACCTGGGCTATCAGGTTTCGGGTTCCGACCTGAAAGCGTCGGCAGTGACTGAGCGGCTGAAAACCTTCGGTGCCGAGATCTTCATCGGCCATCGTGCCGAAAACGCGGCGGCTGCCGATGTGCTGGTGGTGTCCAGCGCGGTCAATCCATCCAACCCGGAAGTCGCTACCGCACTGGAGCGACGTATTCCGGTGGTGCCGCGTGCCGAGATGCTGGCCGAACTGATGCGCTATCGCCATGGTATTGCCGTTGCCGGTACCCATGGCAAGACCACTACCACCAGCCTGCTCGCCTCGGTGTTCGCCGCCGGCGGCCTGGATCCGACTTTCGTCATCGGTGGCCGACTGAATGCAGCCGGCACCAATGCACAATTGGGCACCAGCCGTTACCTGATTGCCGAAGCGGACGAGAGCGATGCCAGTTTCCTGCATCTGCAGCCATTGGTCGCGGTGGTCACCAACATCGACGCCGACCACATGGCGACGTACGAAGGTGACTTCAACAAACTGAAGAAAACCTTTGTCGAATTCCTGCACAACCTGCCGTTCTATGGTCTGGCCGTGGTCTGCCTGGACGATCCGGTGGTGCGTGAAATTCTGCCGCAGGTCAAGCGCCCGACCGTCACTTATGGCGTCAGCGAAGAGGCGGACGTGCGGGCGATCAATATTCGCCAGGAAGGCATGCTGACCCATTTCACCGTGCTGCGCCGGGACCGTGAGCCACTGGATGTGTCGGTGAACATGCCGGGCAACCACAACGTTCTGAACTCGCTGGCGACCATTGCCATTGCCACCGACGAAGGCATCAGCGATGAAGCCATCGTCAAGGGGCTGTCGGGCTTCCAGGGTGTCGGTCGACGCTTCCAGGTCTACGGCGAACTGCCGATCGACAAGGGCAGCGTGATGCTGGTCGACGACTATGGTCACCACCCGACCGAAGTCGCCGCCGTGATCAAGGCCGTGCGCGGCGGTTGGCCGGAACGCCGTCTGGTGATGGTCTACCAGCCGCATCGCTACAGCCGTACCCGCGATCTGTACGACGATTTCGTCCAGGTTTTGGCCGACGCCAACGTCTTGCTGCTCATGGAAGTCTACCCGGCCGGTGAAGAGCCGATTCCGGGTGCGGACAGCCGTCAGCTCTGCCACAGCATCCGGCAGCGCGGCCAGCTTGATCCGATCTATATCGAGCGTGGTGTCGAACTGGCGCCACTGGTCAAACCGCTGCTGCGCGCTGGCGACATCCTGTTGTGCCAAGGGGCAGGGGATATCGGCGGGCTGGCGCCGCAATTACTGAAGAGTCCGTTGTTTGCTGGTGCTGTCGCCAGTCAGGGGAAGGTGAAATGACTGTTAACACCTACGACCAGCTGTTTTCGACGATCGCGCCGAAGGATTTCGGCCGGGTCGCCGTGCTGTTCGGCGGCAAGAGCGCCGAGCGTGAGGTTTCCTTGAAGTCGGGCAATGCGGTGCTCGAGGCGCTGCGCAGTGCCGGCGTGAATGCGTTCGGCATCGATGTCGGCGACGATCTGCTGACCCGTCTGATGAGCGAAAAAATCGACCGTGCCTTCATCATCCTGCACGGCCGCGGCGGCGAAGACGGCAGCATGCAGGGCCTGCTCGAATGCCTGGACATTCCTTATACCGGTAGCGGGATTCTGGCTTCGGCACTGGCCATGGACAAGCTGCGCACCAAGCAAGTCTGGAAAAGCCTTGGCATCCCGACCCCGCATCACGCGGTGCTCGCCAGCGAGGACGATTGTATTTCGGCGGCGACGGAACTGGGCTTCCCTTTGATCGTCAAACCGGCCCATGAAGGTTCAAGTATCGGTATGGCCAAAGTGTCCAGCGTCGAAGAATTGATCGGCGCCTGGCAAGCGGCCAGCACCTATGACTCGCAAGTCCTGGTCGAGCAATGGATCCAGGGGCCGGAGTTCACTATCGCGACCTTGCGTGACCAGGTATTGCCGCCTATAGCCCTGGGCACTCCCCACACGTTCTACGACTACGACGCCAAGTACGTGGCCAACGATACCCAGTATCGGATCCCGTGCGGGCTCGACGCCGCCAAAGAAGCTGAACTCATCGACCTGACCGCAAGGGCTTGCGAGGCCATCGGCATTTCCGGCTGGGGCCGGCTCGATGTGATGCAGGACGCCCAAGGGAAGTTCTGGTTACTGGAAGTCAACACGACTCCAGGCATGACCGATCACAGTCTGGTTCCGATGGCTGCACGTGCTGCCGGCCTGGATTTCCAGCAGTTGGTGCTGGCCATCCTGGCAGCCAGCGTAGAGGCGCGAGGTTAATCCCATGCAAGGCGCGATGTTACGTCATCAGCAACCCGCCACCGGCCGCAAGCCGGTGCCGCGTGGTGCCAGTCGGATGGTGGCCAAGGAGCCACTGTCGGCGCGCCTGCCCAAGGCCAACTTCAGTTTCTTCAAACGCCTGATGTGGCCCGTTCTGCTGGTTGCACTGGGGTTCGGTACCTACGAAGGTGCGCAGCGCCTGATGCCGTATGCCGACCGGCCGATCACCAAAATCGCCGTGCAGGGCGACCTGAGCTACATCAGCCAGCAGGCGGTGCAGCAGCGGATCGCACCTTATGTCACCGCGAGCTTTTTCACCATCGACCTGGCAAGCATGCGCGCCGAGCTCGAACAGATGCCGTGGATCGCCCATGCCGAGGTTCGCCGCGTCTGGCCGGACCAGGTGGTGATCCGTCTGGAAGAGCAATTGCCCGTGGCGCGTTGGGGCGAAGAGGCCCTGCTGAACAACCAGGGCCAGGCGTTCGCGCCGCGCGAGCTGGCCAACTACGAGCATCTGCCGCAGCTGTTCGGTCCGCAGCGGGCCCAGCAGAAGATCATGCAGCAGTATCAGGTGTTGAGCCAGATGCTGCGGCCCATGGGCTTTTCGATTGTGCGGCTGGAGTTGCGTGAACGAGGCAGCTGGTTCTTGACCACCGGTGCAGGCAGCGCCGGCCCTGGCATCGAGCTGTTGCTGGGGCGCGACCACCTGGTGGAGAAAATGCGCCGCTTCATTGCCATTTACGACAAGACGCTGAAAGAACAGATCACGAATATCGCGCGCGTCGACCTGCGCTACGCCAACGGCCTGGCCGTTGGCTGGCGGGAGCCGATTGCGCCATCGACGGACCAACCCGCCGTCGCGAAGAATTAAGAGAGGCAGGACCATGGCAAATGTGCAAAGCGGCAAAATGATCGTTGGCTTGGATATCGGCACCTCCAAGGTAGTGGCGCTGGTAGGCGAAGTCGCTGCCGACGGTACGCTGGAAATCGTCGGTATCGGTACCCATCCATCGCGCGGCCTGAAAAAGGGCGTGGTGGTGAATATCGAGTCGACCGTGCAATCGATCCAGCGCGCCGTCGAGGAAGCCCAGCTGATGGCGGGCTGCCGTATCCACTCGGCGTTCGTGGGCGTGGCCGGCAATCATATTCGCAGTCTCAATTCCCACGGCATCGTGGCAATCCGCGACCGCGAAGTCAGCGCGGCGGATCTGGAGCGGGTACTCGATGCTGCCCAGGCGGTCGCGATCCCGGCTGACCAACGCGTGCTGCACACCTTGCCGCAGGACTATGTGATCGATAACCAGGAAGGCGTTCGCGAGCCTCTGGGCATGTCCGGCGTTCGTCTGGAAGCCAAGGTGCACGTGGTGACCTGCGCGGTGAATGCGGCGCAGAACATCGAGAAATGCGTTCGCCGTTGCGGCCTGGAAATCGACGACATCATCCTCGAACAACTGGCCTCGGCCTACTCGGTGCTGACCGACGACGAGAAAGAGCTGGGCGTGTGCCTGGTCGATATCGGCGGCGGGACTACCGACATTGCCATTTTCACTGAAGGCGCGATCCGTCATACCGCGGTTATCCCGATCGCTGGCGACCAGGTCACCAACGACATCGCCATGGCCCTGCGTACGCCGACCCAGTACGCCGAAGAAATCAAGATTCGTTACGCCTGCGCCCTGGCCAAGCTGGCCGGTGCCGGTGAAACCATCAAGGTACCGAGCGTTGGCGATCGTCCGCCGCGCGAATTGTCCCGCCAGGCCCTGGCCGAGGTGGTCGAGCCCCGTTACGACGAGCTCTTCACCCTCATCCAGGCCGAACTGCGTCGCAGTGGCTACGAAGACCTGATTCCGGCCGGCATCGTGCTGACCGGCGGTACGGCGAAGATGGAAGGCGCGGTCGAGTTGGCCGAAGAGATCTTCCACATGCCGGTTCGCCTTGGCGTGCCGCACACGGTGCATGGTTTGGCCGACGTTGTGCGCAACCCGATTTATTCCACTGGTGTGGGCCTGCTGATGTACGGATTGCAGAAGCAGTCCGATGGCATGTCCCTGACCGGTATGAGCAGCAACAACAGCTATAGCGACGAAGCTAAAGCACCTGTGCTTGAACGATTCAAGCGTTGGGTCCAGGGCAACTTTTAAGTTTTCAAAGCAGTAGTAGTAGGCGCAAAAACTAGAGAAATGAAAGGAGAGGGAAAATGTTCGAACTCGTAGACAACATCCCGCAAAGCCCGGTAATCAAGGTTATCGGTGTTGGTGGCGGCGGTGGCAATGCTGTTAACCATATGGTTAAGAGCAACATCGAAGGCGTGGAATTCATCTGCGCCAACACCGACGCACAAGCGCTGAAAAACATCGGTGCGCGCACCATCCTGCAGCTGGGCACCGGCGTGACCAAGGGCCTGGGTGCGGGCGCAAATCCGGAAGTCGGCCGTCAGGCCGCTCTGGAAGACCGCGAGCGCATCGCCGAAGTACTGCAAGGCACCAACATGGTGTTCATCACCACCGGCATGGGCGGCGGTACCGGTACCGGTGCTGCGCCGATCATCGCCGAAGTGGCCAAGGAACTGGGTATCCTCACCGTTGCGGTGGTCACCCGTCCGTTCCCGTTCGAGGGCCGAAAGCGCATGCAGATCGCCGATGAAGGCATCCGCGCGCTGTCGGAAAGCGTCGATTCGCTGATCACCATTCCGAACGAAAAGCTGCTGACCATCCTGGGCAAGGATGCCAGCCTGCTGTCGGCTTTCGCCAAGGCTGACGACGTTCTGGCCGGTGCCGTTCGCGGTATCTCCGATATCATCAAGCGTCCGGGCATGATCAACGTCGACTTCGCCGACGTACGTACCGTGATGAGCGAAATGGGCATGGCCATGATGGGTACCGGCTGCGCCAGCGGTCCTAACCGCGCACGCGAAGCGACTGAGGCGGCGATTCGCAACCCGCTGCTCGAAGACGTCAACCTGCAGGGTGCTCGCGGTATCCTGGTGAATATCACTGCCGGTCCCGACCTGTCTCTGGGCGAGTACTCGGACGTGGGTAGTATCATCGAGGCCTTCGCTTCCGATCACGCCATGGTAAAGGTCGGTACCGTTATCGATCCGGACATGCGCGACGAGCTGCACGTGACCGTAGTTGCCACGGGTCTGGGTGCAAAGATCGAGAAACCGGTGAAGATTATCGACAATACCCTGCAAACCGCGCAACAAACCGTTGCCGCTCCTGCACCTGCGCGCCAGGAACAGCCATCGGTCAACTACCGTGATCTGGACCGTCCGACGGTAATGCGCAATCAGGCACACGCTGGTGCAGCAGCCGCTGCTAAAATGAATCCTCATGACGATCTGGATTACCTGGATATCCCGGCTTTCCTGCGTCGTCAGGCTGATTAATGAAATTTATCAGGGGTATTAGGGTGATTGGTGTTCAGCAAAGGCCGGGTCTGGTATTATCGCCAGCCTTTGTTGATACCAGTTCGCAATTTGCGCTGAAGCGGCCAATGCCATGATTAAACAACGCACCCTGAAGAATATTATCCGTGCCACAGGTGTCGGCCTGCACTCGGGGGAAAAGGTTTACCTGACCCTCAAACCCGCACCTGTGGATACCGGCATCGTATTTTGTCGCGCCGACCTCGACCCCGTGGTGCAGATTCCTGCCCGTGCGGAAAACGTCGGTGAAACCACGATGTCGACCACTCTGGTCAACGGCGATACCAAGGTAGACACGGTAGAGCATTTGCTCTCGGCCATGGCCGGCCTGGGCATCGATAACGCCTACGTCGAACTCTCCGCGTCCGAAGTGCCAATCATGGATGGCAGCGCAGGTCCCTTCGTATTCCTGATTCAATCTGCCGGCCTGGAAGAACAGGACGCAGCCAAGAAGTTCATCCGGATCCTGAAAGAAGTGACAGTGGAAGATGGCGACAAGCGCGCTACTTTCGTGCCTTTCGAAGGGTTCAAGGTGAGTTTCGAGATCGATTTCGATCACCCGGTGTTCAAAGACCGCACCCAAAGTGCCAGCGTGGATTTTTCCAGCACTTCTTTCGTGAAAGAAGTCAGCCGCGCCCGTACCTTTGGCTTCATGAGTGATATCGAGTACCTGCGCACGCACAACCTCGCACTCGGCGGTAGCGTGGAGAACGCCATCGTGGTCGATACGGACGGCGTGTTGAACGAAGACGGCCTGCGGTATGAGGACGAATTCGTCAAGCACAAGATCCTCGACGCCATCGGCGACCTCTACCTGCTGGGCAATAGCCTGATTGGTGAGTTCCGTGGCTTCAAGTCCGGCCATGCATTGAACAACCAGCTCCTGCGCAAGCTCATCGAGCAGAAGGATGCCTGGGAAGTGGTGACTTTCGAAGATGCCAGTACGGCACCGATCTCTTACATGCGTCCGGTTGCGGCAGTGTAAGTACAATCTCTCTTCTCTTTAGTTTTTGAAGGCTGCCCTCGGGCAGCCTTTTTTTATGCCGAAATTTTGGCGTTAGTCGAGATACAAGCCGCTGCCGAAGGCTGCGCTGGAGTCCCGGAGGGGCTCCCCGGCGATCTCGAGATCTTGCGCCTGCTTCGCAGGCGAGCGCAGCCTGCGGCAGCGGCTACGGGGGGCAGTCAAGGGGATTATTCGCGGGCCTTGGCGTGAGCCGCCAGGCGCTCCAGGGCTGCGCGCAGCTTGGGGTCGCTGATGCCTTCGGCCGTCGCCTGGATGCTTTCTGCCGCCTGGCTGGAAAGATCCATGGAGTGCCCGGCAGCGCCGCTTTGCACCGTAGGCGGCTGGACCTTGAACAGAATGCGGGTCAGGCTGGAGAATTCTTCGAGCGCCTGGAGCTGGCGTTGCAGGCGCTTCTGCTGATAACGCAGGCGGGTGGCCCAGTGACCGTCGGTCACGATCAACAGCAGGCTGCCTTCGCGCCATGAAGCGACATGGCAATGTTCGCGGGCAGCGGGTTGCAGTTGGCTTTCGAGCAGGCACTGCAGATGCGCCAAGCGTTGAGCCTGACTGAACAGCGCTTTGAGTGGCTTGGCTTCGCGCAATAGAACGGCGGGTGCTCGAGCCGGAAGAGGGCGGAATGCCATACATAGGAAACCTGAAGATACAGAGCCTGCATGTTAACAGAATGCCTGTGCAGTGCCTGTCCGGCCTGTCGCCGGCGCTGCGAACATTGGCACCAACGTGCATTCTTGTGCGCTTGAAAGCTTGAAGTTGACGAAAAAGCCCTTACTTTAAAAAAGCCCCGTCACAACGCTGTACCAGCATCGTGGAATAACGCCACTTTCCTCACCATCGTTTCCGGGTAGAATGCTCGTTCGCATGCGGCCATAAGGGCTGCACGGGCGACTCACGGGGCCGCCCTCCATCCCTACGTGTGGAAGATCCTGCCGATATGTTTGCGCCTTTGTTAAAGAAACTTTTTGGAAGCAAGAACGAGCGTGAAGTCAAACGCATGCTCAAGACGGTACAGATCGTCAATGCCTTCGAAGAGCAGATGGTGGCCCTCTCGGACGAGCAGCTGCGCGCCAAGACCGCAGAGTTCAAGGCCTGCCTGGCAAAAGGTGAGACCCTCGACAACCTTCTGCCTGAAGCCTTCGCGGTAGCCCGCGAAGCCGGTAAGCGTGTCATGGGCATGCGCCACTTCGACGTGCAGCTGATCGGCGGCATCACCTTGCACGAAGGCATGATCGCAGAAATGCGCACCGGCGAAGGCAAGACCCTGGTCGCCACCCTGGGCGTTTACCTCAATGCGCTGTCCGGCAACGGCGTGCACGTTGTGACCGTGAACGACTACCTGGCTCGCCGGGACGCCAACTGGATGCGCCCTCTGTACGAATTCCTCGGCATGAGTGTCGGCATCGTCACGCCGTTCCAGCCGCCGGAAGAAAAGCGCGCGGCCTATGCTGCCGATATCACCTACGGTACCAACAACGAATTCGGTTTCGACTACCTGCGCGACAACATGGCGTTCAGCATGGAAGAGAAATTCCAGCGCGAGCTGAATTTCGCCGTGGTCGACGAAGTCGACTCCATCCTGATCGACGAAGCCCGTACGCCGCTGATCATCTCCGGCCAGGCCGAAGACAGCTCCAAGCTCTATACCGAGATCAACAAGCTGATCCCGCTTCTGGAGCAGCACATCGAGGAAGTGGAAGGCGAGGTCACCAAGGCCGGCCACTACACCGTCGATGAGAAGACCCGCCAGGTCGAACTCAATGAGGCCGGTCACCAGTTCATCGAAGAGATGCTGACCCAGGTCGGCCTGCTCGCAGAAGGCGAGAGCCTCTACTCGGCGCACAACCTGGCCCTGTTGACCCACGTTTACGCCGGCCTGCGTGCGCACAAGCTGTTCCATCGCAACGTCGAGTACATCGTCCAGGATGGTCAGATCCTGTTGGTCGACGAACATACCGGCCGTACCATGCCGGGCCGGCGCCTGTCCGAGGGCCTGCACCAGGCAATCGAAGCGAAGGAAGGTCTGAATATCCAGGCCGAAAGCCAGACCCTGGCATCGACCACCTTCCAGAACTACTTCCGTCTGTACAACAAGCTGTCCGGCATGACCGGTACTGCCGATACCGAAGCGTTCGAGTTCCAGCAAATCTACAACCTGCCGGTCATGGTCATCCCGCCGAACAAGCCATTGGCGCGCAAGGATTTCAACGACCTGGTCTACCTGACCGCGCAAGAGAAGTACGCCGCGATCATCGCTGACATCAAGGAAAGCATGACCCAGGGCCGTCCGGTCCTGGTCGGTACGGCGACCATCGAAACCTCCGAGCACATGTCCAGCCTGCTCCAGGGCGAAGGCATCGATCACAAGGTGCTCAACGCCAAGTACCACGAGAAGGAAGCCGAGATCATTGCCCAGGCCGGTCGTCCGGGTGCGCTGACCATCGCCACCAACATGGCCGGTCGCGGTACCGACATTCTGCTGGGCGGCAACTGGGAAGTCGAAGTCGCCTCCATGGAGAATTCGACGCCAGAGCAGGTCGCCCAGATCAAGGCCGACTGGCAGAAGCGTCACCAGCAGGTGATCGAATCCGGTGGCCTGCACGTGATCGCCTCCGAGCGTCACGAGTCGCGCCGTATCGACAACCAGCTGCGCGGTCGTTCCGGTCGTCAGGGTGACCCGGGTTCCAGCCGTTTCTACCTGTCGCTCGAAGACAGCCTGATGCGCATTTTCGCCTCCGACCGGGTGAAAAACTTCATGAAGGCGCTGGGCATGCAGTCCGGCGAGGCCATCGAGCATCGCATGGTGACCAATGCGATCGAGAAAGCCCAGCGCAAGGTAGAAGGCCGCAACTTCGATATTCGCAAGCAACTGCTCGAGTTCGACGACGTCGCCAACGAACAGCGTAAAGTGATCTACCACATGCGCAACAGCCTGCTGGCGGCGGACAACATCGGCGATACCATTGCCGATTTCCGCCAGGAAGTGCTCGATGTCACCATCAGCCAGCACATTCCTCCGCAATCGTTGCCCGAGCAATGGGATGTGGCAGGCCTGGAAGCGGCGCTGGCCAGCGACTTCGGCGTGAAGCTGCCGATCCAGCAATGGCTCGACGAAGACGATCACCTGTACGAAGAAACCCTGCGCGAGAAGCTGCTGGCCGAACTGCTGGCTGCCTACAACGAGAAGGAAGAGCAGGCCAGCGCCGATGCCCTGCGCACCTTCGAGAAGCAGATCCTGCTGCGCGTGCTCGACGACCTGTGGAAAGACCACCTGTCGACCATGGATCACCTGCGTCACGGTATCCACCTGCGCGGCTACGCCCAGAAGAACCCGAAACAGGAATACAAGCGCGAGTCCTTCACCCTGTTCCAGGAGCTGCTGGATTCGATCAAGCGCGACACCATTCGCGTCCTGTCCCACATTCAGGTTCGCCGCGAAGACCCGATCGAAGAAGAAGCCCGTCTGCGCCGCGAGGCCGAGGAGCTGGCCCAGCGCATGCAGTTCCAGCATGCCGCAGCCCCAGGTCTGGAGCAGCAAGTGGAGCTGCAGGAAGAGGGCGCTGATGTCGCCGTCGCTGCCGCGGCAACACCGGTACGCAACGATCTGAAACTGGGTCGCAATGAACTGTGCTGGTGCGGTTCGGGCAAGAAGTTCAAGCATTGCCATGGTCAGATCAACTGACGAACTGCGCAGGCGCTAATACTGCTGTATGAACACTTCGCCGCGACCGGCCCCGAGCCGTCGCGGCGTTTTTCCATCTCAAGCGCCGTATGTTTGAATACGGCGAAGATCCCTCTCTAGGAGCGCTTTCATGGCTGTTGGTCTTGGTCCTTTGCCAACGTTGCACCCGGTACCTGGTTTTGAACTCGGCATCGCCTCGGCGGGCATCAAGCGCCCAGGGCGCAAGGATGTCGTGGTCATGCGCTGTGCCGAGGGTTCCAGCGTGGCGGGTGTGTTCACCTTGAACGCCTTTTGCGCCGCTCCCGTGATCCTTTCCAGGCAGCGCGTGAAAGGCAACGTGCGTTACCTGCTGACCAACACTGGCAACGCCAACGCCGGTACCGGTGAACCAGGCCTGAAGGATGCCGCGCGGACCTGCGCCGCATTGGCCAAGCTGGCCGCTGTCGATGAGAGCGAGGTACTGCCGTTCTCTACCGGCGTCATCGGCGAGCCGCTGCCCGTGGAAAAAATCGAAGGTGCCTTGCAGGCTGCCCTCGACGACCTGTCTGTGGATAACTGGGCGGCTGCGGCTACCGGCATCATGACCACCGACACCCTGCCCAAGGGCGCCAGCCGCCAGTTCCAGCATGAAGGCGTGACTATCACCGTCACCGGTATCAGCAAGGGCGCGGGGATGATCCGTCCGAACATGGCAACCATGCTCGGTTACATCGCTACCGATGCCAAGGTGGCGCCGGGCATCTTGCAGAACCTGCTGCTCGATGGTGCGAACAAGTCCTTCAACCGCATCACCATCGATGGCGATACCTCGACCAACGACTGCTGCATGCTGATTGCCACCGGCAAGGCCGACGTTGCAGAAATCACCGAAGCCAGCGGTCCGTTGTACGCCGCGCTGAAGCAGGCGGTGTTCGACGTCTGCATGGAAGTGGCCCAGGCCATCGTGCGCGACGGCGAAGGCGCCACCAAGTTTGTGACTGTTGAAGTCAATGGCGGCGGCAATCACCAGGAGTGCCTGGACGTCGGTTATGCCGTTGCCCATTCGCCACTGATCAAGACCGCGCTGTTTGCCTCCGACCCGAACTGGGGTCGTATCCTGGCAGCGGTCGGCCGTGCCGGCGTGCCGGATCTGGACGTGAGCCTGATCGACGTGTATCTGGGCGATGTCTGCATCGCCAGCCGTGGCGGGCGCAGCGCGAGCTATACCGAAGAGCAGGGTGCTGCGGTGATGGCCAAAGAGGAAATCACGATTCGCATCAACCTGGGCCGTGGTGATTGCAGCGAGACGATCTGGACGACCGACCTGTCTCACGAATATGTGAAGATCAACGCCGAATACCGTTCCTGAAAGCACGGCCGCCATGCGGCCGATCGCTGGCCGGGCGGCGTTCCGCTTGCCAGCGATAAGGTCCAAAGGACCTTCAATTCTTAATCCCTGAGGGAGCCGAACCATGAGCTTTCACCTGATCATCGGCGACAAGTTGTACTCCTCCTGGTCCCTGCGCGCCGCCCTGGGGCTGGAGCTGACCGGAGCCCCTTACACCGAGCAAATAATCAAGCTCAACCAGCCCGATACCCATGCGCGGCTGCTCGAGCATGCGCCCACCGGTAAAGTACCGTTGCTCAAGTGCGAACACGGCACCATCGCCGACTCCATGGCGATCAGCGAATACCTGGCCGAGCGTTTTCCAGAGGCGCAACTGTGGCCGCAGGACGTTGCTGCGCGTGCCCAGGCCCGTTCGGCCTGCGCGCAGATGCACAGCGGTTTCTTCGCCCTGCGCGGCAACATGCCGTTCGATCTCAGCCGTGACGAAGCGCTGACGCCGATGCCTGCCGAGGTGCAGGCCGATATCGACCGCATCGTCGCGCTCTGGGCCGAGTGCTGCGCGGCAGCCAAAGAGAGCGGGCCGTTTCTGTTCGGCAAAGCGAGCCTGGCCGACGCTTTCTTCGCGCCTGTAGCGGTCCGCCTGCGCACCTACCGCGTGGCCTTGCCGGCAGAGGCCCAGGCCTATATCGAAACCATCTACCAGTGGCCGGCCTTCAAGGCCTGGCAACGGGAAGGTCTGCAGGAGCTTGTAGAGTGAAACGCGTTCATGTGGCCGCCGCGGTGATCCGCGGCGTTGACGGTCGGATCCTGATTGCCCGGCGTGCCGATACCCAGCACCAGGGTGGCCTGTGGGAATTCCCGGGCGGCAAGGTCGAAGACGGTGAAGCGGTCGAGGTGGCCCTGGCCCGCGAGTTGAAAGAGGAGTTGGGGATTGTCGTGACGGCAGCCCGGCCCCTGATCAAGGTCAAGCATGACTATCCGGACAAGCAAGTGCTGCTGGATGTCTGGGAAGTCTCGAGCTTCAACGGCGAGCCCCACGGCGCCGAAGGCCAGCCACTGGCCTGGGTCTCGCCCCGGGAATTGCCGAACTATGACTTTCCCGAAGCCAACCAGCCGATCGTTGCTGCGGCGAGCTTGCCGTACGAGTACCTGATCACGCCTGACGGCCTGGAAACCCCGGCGTTGTTGCGCGGCATGCAGAAGGCCATTGCCAGCGGTATCAAGCTGGTGCAGCTGCGGGCACCGAACATGTACGACCCACAGTATCGCGACGTGGCAGTTGATGCCGTGGGCCTGTGTGCCGGCAAGGCACAGTTGATGCTCAAAGGCCCTCTGGAGTGGCTGGGAGACTTTCCAGCGGCCGGTTGGCACCTTACCTCGGCTCAACTACGTAAATACGCCAGCAAGGGCCGTCCGTTCCCCAGGGAGCGTTGGCTGGCGGCGTCCTGCCATAACGCTGAAGAGCTGGCGCTCGCCGAACAGATGGGGGTCGATTTCGTCACCCTGTCGCCGGTGCAGGCCACCCGGACGCATCCGGAGGCTCGGCCGCTGGGCTGGGAACAGGCAAGTCAGTTGGTTGACGGGTTTAACAAGCCGGTGTTCCTGCTTGGGGGTGTTTCGGCCAATGATCGTCAGCGGGCATGGTCGATTGGCGCGCAGGGTGTGGCGGGGATTCGGGCGTTCTGGCCTGAGCATTGAGTTGTTGTTGGGAGCGCTTTGCGCTCCATCGCTGGCAAGCCAGCTCCCACAAAGGCTTTATGTGCATCGTATCACCCTGTGGGAGCTGGCTTGCCAGCGATGAGGCCCTCAAGGTTTCACGGCCGCTTGCCAGAGTATCTCGGCAACCCCCTGCCGCCGCGCAATCAACCGTGCAGCAACAAACAACAAATCCGACAGCCGATTGATGTAAGCCAACCCCACACCCGCCAAAGGCTCCTCGGCATTCAACTGCTGGCAACGCCTCTCGGCGCTGCGGGCCAGGCTGCGGCAGACATGCGCCTGGGCAATCAGGGTCGAACCGCCCGGCAGGATAAAATTTTCCAGCGGCCCCAATTCCTCGTTCCAGCGGTCGATGGCCGCTTCGAGCCGTTGCACTTCAGCTTCGTTCAAGGCCTGGTAAGCCGGCATCGCCAACTCGCCACCGAGGTCGAACAAGCGATGCTGGCAGGGCGACAATACTTCGAGCAGTTCGCCCAAGGCGGGGCGTTCGGCACTTTGCTCTTTGATCCCGGCGAGCAACAACCCCAATTGGCTGTTGAGCGCATCGACTTCGCCGATCGCTTCGACCCGAGGGTGATTCTTGGGGACTCGACGACCGTCGCCCAGGCCGGTTTCACCTTTGTCGCCGGTACGTGTGTAAATCTTCGACAGGCGAAAACCCATGCCTATATCTCCGCGTTGGTAGAGAGTTGAGGTGACACCGGGGTGCCGGCCAGCGGTAGACGCAAGGTAAAGCATGTGCCTTGGCCCGGCGTGGATTGCACTTCCATCTGACCCTTGTGATTGTTGGTAATGATGAAATACGAAACGGACAGGCCCAGGCCCGTGCCCTGGCCGATCTCCTTGGTCGTGAAGAACGGCTCGAAGGTGCGTTTGCGGACACTTTCCGACATGCCGATGCCGTTGTCTTCGACCTGGATCTCGGCCCACGGCGGGTTCAGTCGGGTGCGCAGGGTGATGCGCCCGGGTTCGCTGCCTTCGGGGCGCAGATGGATGGCTTGCGCGGCATTTTTCAGCAGGTTGAGCAGAACCTGCTCCAGTTCGTTGGCGGTGCCCGGCACCGGTCCCAGTTCAGGATCGAATTGCCGGGTAATGGCCTGGCCCTTGAAATCGAAGCCGATGGCCAGGTCGAAGTCATTGCCGGCGATTTCGACGGCCTGGTCGATCAGTGCCGGCAAGTCGCAGGGCGCCATCTGGCGGGTGCTGCGGCGGCTGAAACTGAGCATGTGAGTAACGATTTTCGCGGCGCGTGCGCCAGCCTGCTGGATACCGTCGAGCAACTGCGGTACCCCGCGACTTTGCAGGTAGCCATTGACGGTCGTCAAATCGATGCCGGCTTCACTGGCCTGCTCCAGGTTCTTCGGCAATTCCGGCGACAGCCGCCGGCGGATGTTCTGGACGTTATGCAGGATGGCGCCCAGCGGGTTGTTGATTTCATGGGCCATGCCGGCTGCCAGGCCGCCCACCGAGAGCATTTTTTCCGACTGCACCATCATTTCTTCGAGCGACAGGCGCTGGGTGATGTCATCGATCCGGATGACCACGCCCCGGCCTGCACCGCCCATCAGCGGGTAGAAGGTCAGTGCGTAGTAGCGAGGTATATCGTCCTTGGTCCAGGTCACCCGTTCGATCTTCGCCACGCTATGGCGTTCGACGGTGTTCTTCAATTGCGGCAGGAAGGGCTTGAGCGGCTCGAAGGCAAGGAAGATCGGCTGATTCAAGGCTTCGTCCAGGGGGGTGCCGGAAAGGGCGCTGGCTTCCTGGTTCCATTGGGTGACGTACAGCTGTTCATCCAGTGCGATCAGCGCCGAAGGCATGGAGTCGATGATGCTGTTGAGGTAATTCTGAAAGCCGGTGAGCTTCTTTTCGATCTTGCTGCGGACCTGGACTTCGAGCTCCAGCTTGCGGTTGGTATGCCGGGTTTCCTCGGCCAGGCCTTGCGCCTGATCGAAGGCCGCCTGGGATTCGTCGCGGGCACGCTTGAGCTGCTGTTCGCGCGCCTCGATGCGCGAGAGCATGGTGTTGAAGGCCTCGGCCAGGCTGCCGATTTCGTCGTGGTTGCCGGGTTTGGCGCGCAAGGCGTAGTTTTCTTCGCGGGTCACCTGGCGCGACAACTCTTCGAGTTGATGGATCGGCTGGGTGATCAGGCGCTTGATCTGTTGGGCGATGACCATCCACAGCAACACGCTGAACACCAGGATCCCCAGGCTGGCTGTCAGGGTCCCGGTATAGAAGGCCATCGGCAGTTCGCTGCTGGCCACCAGCAACAGGTGCCCGGGAGCCTTGCCAGGGCGTGGCAGGGTGATCACTTGGGTATTGCGGAACTCCGTGATGCGCCAGTTCTCGATGTTGCGATAATGTTTCGGCAGGCTCAGCAGGTCGCCTTGCTGCAGCTGTGCGAGCAGTTTGCCTTCGCCGCCGTAGAGGGCCGCTGCACGCAATGGCGAGTAACTGTTGAGTTCCTTGAGCAATGCCTTGGCCGATGCCTCGGAATCCAGTGCCTGTTGGGCGATCCCGGGGTTGGAGATCAGTCGGCCGATGGTTTGCAGGGCTTGCGGTGCCATGTTTTCCTGGGAAATCCAGTAAGCGGCACTGATGAACGTCAGGTTGGCGACCAGCAATACGGTGGTCAAAAGCACCAGCAGGGCGGCCAGCAGCTTCTGGCCGACTGGCAGGTTATCCAGGCGTTCGCGCAAATGCATGGTCAAGGTCTGGTCATTTTCGATGAATGAAAGGGCAGGGTAACGCCGCCTTCAGTCGCTGGGCAATCCATGGGCGTTCAAGTGCTCGACCAACCGCCGGTAGAGTCGTTGCAGATGAGGCAGGTTGCAGCGGTGGCGAGCCGCGACGCGGCAGGCATGGCCCAGTAAATAGCCGATTTCGGTGCGCCGGCCCTGACGCACGTCCTGATACATGGAAGAGTAGTTGGCGGCCGTCGCCTGGATGACCCGTTCGACTTCAAACTGCAGTTCCACGGCGGCCTGGGGTTGCCCGCACTTCTGGAGCAGCTCGCTCAACTCGGCACAGAGGGTGGCAACTTCACAGTGGTGATCCAGCAGGCCGCCATTGCGGCAATCGTGCAGCACCGTCAGGGGGTTGATCGCACAGTTCAGCGCCAGCTTGCGCCAGAGCCGGGTGAGGATGTCGGGTGTCCATTGATGGGGAATGGCACTGTCCTGCAAATCGCCCAGCCAGGTGGGAGGTGCTGGATTGCCCGGATCGCCCAGCCAGTTGAAACCGTGCCCGGCGAACACCACCTTCCAATCCGATTCGCGAAACGCCCCTTCGGTGCTTGACGCAACGATACAGCGCGCCTGAGGCACCAATGCTGCGACCGCGTCCTGGCTGCCCAGGCCGTTTTGCAGCAGGATGAGTTCGGCGTCGCGGGCGAGCCGTGGCGCCAGTCGGGCCACCGCTTGTTCGGCGTCATAGGCCTTGCAGGCGACCAGCAGGCGATGAATGGGGGTGGGCGCGTCTGGCGTTTCGGCGGGAATGGCAAGGGTCTGGCTGTGGCCGTGTTCCACCAGTGTCAGCCCGCCTGCGGCCTCGTAGGACTTCAGTCGTGCTGCATCGCGCAGGATCAGGTGAACCGGCAGGCCACCGCGCGCCAGGCGACAGGCCCACAGGCTGCCGAGGCTGCCGGCGCCGAGGATATGCCAGGTACGGCTCATCGGGCTTGTTTCGGAGTTGGCATGGCAGTCTCGCAATGTCGGGTGGAAAAAGCCCATCAAGGGCCATTTGCAATGCTGGCAACCGTTATAATGGCTCTGCATTTTAACCGTCAAACCAGGCGTGCTCCATCTGTATGCTGAGCTGCGCCGTTTATTATGGAGAAATTACATGCCGTCGTTCGACGTGGTATCCGAACTGGACAAGCACGAAGTCACCAATGCTGTCGAGAACGCCGTCAAGGAGCTGGATCGCCGTTATGACCTCAAGGGCAAGGGCAGCTTCGAGTTCAAGGAAAAAGAGCTCACCGTGAACTTGACCGCTGAAGCCGACTTCCAGCTCGAGGCGATGATCGAGATCCTCAAGCTGGCACTGGTCAAGCGCAAGATCGACGTTCAATGCCTGGAAATCAAGGACGCTTATGCGTCGGGCAAGGTGGTGAAGCAGGAAGCCGTTCTCAAGGAAGGCATCGATAAAGAGCTGGCCAAGAAAATCGTTGCTCATATCAAAGACGCCAAATTGAAAGTTCAAGCCGCCATCCAGGGTGAGCAGGTACGCGTTACCGGCAAAAAACGCGATGACCTGCAGGAAGCCATCGCAGCCCTGCGTGCCAAGGAATTCGGCATGCCGCTGCAGTTCAACAACTTCCGCGACTGATTGCCGTTGGCGAACCCGGGGAACCTTTGGGCTTTTTGGGCGTCCCAACCCATGGCCAAAAGAAACGCTCGACTGATGAACATTCGAGCGTACCGGCCAACCGTCAACCGTTGCCGCCCGGCATAGGAGAGAAATATGGATTTGAATGCTGAAGTAGATCAGCTGGTCAAGGCCTCGCAAACCTGGATCCCGATGATCATGGAATACGGCAGTCGGGTACTGTTGGCTCTGGTGACCCTGGCCATCGGCTGGTGGTTGATCAACAAGCTGACCGAGAAGGTCGGCGCGTTGCTGGCTACCCGTCACGCCGATCAGGCCCTGCAGGGTTTCATCAGCAGCCTGGCCAATGTCATTTTGAAGGTGCTGCTGATTGTCAGCGTCGCCTCGATGATCGGTGTCGAGACCACCTCGTTCGTTGCGGCGATCGGTGCGGCAGGCCTGGCCATCGGCCTGGCCTTGCAAGGTAGCCTGGCCAACTTCGCCGGCGGTGTGTTGATTTTGTTGTTTCGTCCTTTCCGCCTCGGTGACTGGATCGAAGCGCAAGGTGTGAGCGGTACGGTCGATAGCATTCAGATCTTCCACACCGTATTGCGCACCGCCGACAACAAGACCGTCATCGTGCCCAACGGCAACCTGTCCAACGGCATCATCACCAACTACAACCGTCAGCCGACCCGCAAGGTCGTGTTCGACGTCGGTGTCGATTACGAGGCCGACCTGCAGACGGCCCGCCAGGTGCTGCTGGAGTTGGCCAAGGATCCTCGAGTGTTGTCCGATCCCGAGCCGCAAGCGGTTGTGTCGACCCTCGGCGATAGCGCGATCACCATTTCCCTGCGGATTTGGGTCAATACAGCCGATTACTGGGACGTGATGTTCATGCTCAACGAGCAGGCGCGCGATCGTCTCAAGGCAGAGGGGATCAACATTCCTTTCCCACAACGGGTAATTCGCGTGGTTCAGGAAGCGGCTGTGTAGTAACGCAAAGCCCAATGAAAAAGCCCCGGCTCCATGAGCCGGGGCTTTTTTATTTCAGTGGTTGCTCGCCGACCGGGTTGTCGGCATCGACGTCGGCATCTCGATTTCGGCGGTTTTCCTGGTGCCAGTGCAAGAGAATCAGAATCAGCGTCGGCACCCCAAGCAGCGCGGTGATCAGGAAGAAGTCGTGGTAGCCGAACTTCTCCACCATGACCCCGGAGTAACCGCCGATCAGTCGCGGCAGCAGCAGCATGATCGAGCTGAGCAGGGCATATTGGGTGGCGGAGAACTTCAGGTTGGTCAGGCTCGACAGGTAGGCGACGAACGCGGAGGTCGCCAGGCCCGAACTGAAGTTGTCGAGGGAAATGGTCACCACCAGCATCTGCAGGTTCGCGCCCATGCCGGCCAGCATCAGGAACAGGATGTTGGTCCCTGCCGAAGCGACGCCGCCGATGAACAGAATCGGCAGAATCCCGAAGCGTACGATCGCCAGGCCACCGAAGCCGGCGCCAAGCAGGGTCATGATCAGGCCGAAGATCTTGCTGACGCTGGCGATCTGATCCTTGGTGAAGCCCTGGTCGATGTAGAACACATTGGCCATGACGCCCATGACCGTATCGGACATCCGGTAGGTAGCGATCAGGCCAAGCAACAGCAGGGCCTGCCAGCGGTAGCGCAGGATGAAGTCGTTGACCGGGGTCAGTACCGGTGCCAGGCCACGACGCCCCATGGAGGACAGGCACAGGGCTGTCAGGACGGTGTAGAGGATCGCCCGCAGGAATGCCCGGTCTTCGAACAACAGGTCGAGCGGGCTGGCGCCCTCGAACAGCACGCTGGCAAAGTCGGTGTTGTACAGCTGGGTGAACATCGCCGGTACCGAGACCAGCAGGATAATCAACACGAACACCGACACCAGCTGATGACTGAAACCGTAGCGCGCGGCCGACAGCTGGGTGCGCAGCGGCACTGGCGGTTCACGCATCACCAGGCTGGTGATCAGCGCGGGTACCATCAGCATGCCGAACAGCACGTAGGTGCCGGTCCAGGCCTTGTGCAGGTAATTGAAACCCGTCGAGCCGAAGCCTTCGGCAATGAACAGCGCACCGGCGGTGGCCAGCAGCGCAGCCACCCGATAGCCAGCCATGTAGCTGGCGGCCAGGGCGGCCTGACGGCTGTCCTCGGCGATTTCCAGGCGATAGGCGTCAATGGCGATGTCCTGGGTTGCCGACGAGAAGGCGACAAGTACGGCCAGGGCAATAAGCCAGGACAGATGTGTTTGCGGGTCGCAAAAACCCATGCCGATCAGGCCCACGACCACCAGCGCCTGGGACAACACCAGCCAGGAGCGGCGCCGGCCGAATTTGCCCAACATGGGCAGCCGCCACTGGTCGAGCAGCGGTGACCAGACCCATTTGAAGGCATACGCCAGTCCGATCAGGCTGGCATAGCCAATGGTCTCGCGGGCGACGCCCGCCTCGCGTAACCATACCGAAAGGGTGGAAAAAACCAGCATGTACGGTAAGCCAGCGGCAAATCCGAGCAGCAGGAGCACGAGTGTCGAAGGGCTGGCATAGGCAGCGAGCGCGGCGCGCCAGGTTTTACGGGGCATGGGCTGGAATCTGCCTCAGTTTACGAAAACAAAGCGCGCACTCTAACCGCATGGCGACATCGGGCGCCAGCCATGGCACTTCATATCTATACGATTGTTCGAGATAGTGATGCCTTCTGCGCGTAAACGTGCACGTTGTTCGTCGCCGGAAATCGTGCCCAGCGGCAGGCTGATGCGCCCTCCGGCGGCGACCACCCGGTGCCAGGGCAATCGTGTACCGTCCGGCAGTTGGCTCAGCATTCGCCCGACCCAGCGGGCGGCCCGACCCAGGCCGGCCAATTCGGCCAGCTGGCCATAACTGACGACCTTGCCCTCGGGCACCTGCCCAAGCACTACGTACAATGCCGTCCGTCGGGCCTGATTGTCGGTGAGGTCGATGGGCTCGGTCATTCACAATTCCCGCGCTTGAGCGGTTTTGCATCGGCGTATCAGGTGCAAATACATATTGAACTCAATGCCATTCGGTCGGCCAGTCCTTGCTCAAGGCTGTTCTACCCGGATAATGCCCGATTTTTTCAAAGACCGAGCCCAGCGTTTGCTTATGTTGCTTAGAATCCTGTTTTGCCTTGCCGTCATCGGCGCCTCCTCATCCGCTGTTGCCGATACCGTATGGCTGAAGAACGGAGATCGTGTGAGCGGCAAGATCAAAGTCTTCGACGGCGGCAAATTGCTGATCCAGACCGAATACGGTGGTGCCATCCCGATCGACTGGAAACAGGTCAAGACGCTGGAAAGCGATCAGGAATTGCTGGTCAAGCAAGATGAATATAGCGGTGAAAAAGCCAAGTCGCTGCACGCTGCAGAACCGGGCAAGGTAACCCTGGCCAACGACGAGGCGCCCAAGACCGTTGACCTTGCGAGTATTCAGCAGATCATGAAGCCAAAGCCCGTCGTCGAAGACCTGATGTTCAAGGGCAACGTGGACGTGGCGCTGGATTACAAGCGTGCCGAATCCGATACCGATGACTATGACGTCGACTTCAAGACCACAGCCCGCCACGGCCGCTGGCGGCACAACGCCGAAGGCGAGTACAACCGCGAGAGCCAGGACGGCACTACCAGCGCGAACAACTGGTCGACCGAATATGCCCTGGACCGCTTCATTACTGACAAGTGGTTCTGGCAGGGGCGCCTGAAGTACCAGCGCGACCACATCGAAGACCTGGCCCGTCAACGCACCATCGGTACAGGTCCGGGTTATCAGTTCTGGGACAACGAACTGGGCGCATTCTCCCTGGGCTCGCTGCTCAACCGAACCGACTATGAATATGCCGATGGTACCAAGGACAATTTCTACTCGTTGGCCATGAAGTGGGATTACAACCGTTACCTGGTCGGCAAGACAGTCGAGTTCTTCACCAACGGCGAGGTGGGCAAACCCTTGGGCAATGTGGCCGATTACGCCCTCGATGCGGAAATGGGCTTTCGCTACAAGGTCACCGAGTGGGCCTCGCTCAACCTCAAGGCGGAAAAGGACATCATCAGCGGGACCGACGACAACGATCTGGACAAGACCCGCTATACCGCGGGCTTTGGCGTGACCTGGTAAGCCGTTGCGACCGCTGCGCGCTCGATCGCTGGCAAGCCAGCTCCTACAAATTATCGCGGCCCTTGTAGGAGCTGGCTTGCCAGCGATGAGGCCCTGGAAGGCTTGCGCCTTAGATTCTCAACCCCCCATCAAGCTCCAGAACCCGCCCGCTGTAGTAATCATTCTCGAAGATATAGGCCGCCGAGTGAGCAATTTCCTCGGGCTTGCCCATGCGCTTGAGCGCAATACCGGAAGTCATTTTCTCCAGAGCCTCAGGCTTCATGCTGGCGGTCATCTCGGTCTCGATGAAACCGGGGGCGATGCCTGCCACGCGAATGCCGTAGCGCGCCAGTTCCTTGGCCCAGGTCACGGTCGCGGCCGCAACGCCGGCCTTGGCTGCCGAGTAGTTGGTCTGGCCAACGTTGCCGGCGCGCGAGATCGAGGAAATATTGATGATCGCGCCCTGGTTCTTCAGCTCGACCATCTTCGCCGCGACCTCACGGGTGCAGAGGAACACGCCTGTCAGGTTCACGTCGATCACCGCCTGCCACTGGGCCAGGCTCATCTTGCTCATCTCGCCGTCCTTGACCTTCAGCAGCAAGCCGTCGCGCAGGATGCCGGCGTTGTTGATCAGGCCATGAATGGCGCCGAAGTCATCGGCTACCTGGGCAACCATGTGCGTCACCTGGTCTTCGTCGGCAACGTTGCACAGGTAAGCGCGCGCCTCGACGCCCAACGCCTCGCAGGCGGCCACGGCCTGATCGAGTTTCTCGGGGTTGAGGTCCACCAGCGCAAGCCTGGCGCCCTTGGCCGCGAGATATTCGGCCATCGAGCGACCCAAACCCTGGCATCCGCCAGTGATAATGATTACTTTGTCGTTTAATTGCATTTGCGTGCCCCACAAGCAGGTCTGAGAGTGGTCCTTACCGAGGCACTCGGACAGCAAGTCGAGGTATCCCCGCGTGGCGCTGCCAGAACATTGACCAGGGCGCCTGTCCGTTTTATGACGGATTCTAAATAAGGAGTCATAAGGTGAGCGTGAAAGCCATTAAGCATGCACGAGAATTGCTGCTCAAGGAATACCGTGGAGTGCTCTCCACCCACTCCAAATCCATGCCTGGGTTCCCATTCGGATCAGTGGTGCCTTATTGCCTGGATGCACAGGGCAACCCGTTGATCCTGATCAGTCGCATCGCGCAACACACACATAACTTGCAACGCGATCCAAAGTGTTCGTTGCTGGTCGGCGAGCGCGAGGCCAAAGACGTGCAGGCTGTCGGCCGCCTGACCGTGCTGGCCGAGGCGCAGAAAATCACCGACCCGATGGCGGTCGAGGCTGCTGCCGAGCGTTACTACCGCTATTTCCCCGAGTCGAGCAGCTATCACAGCGCCCACGACTTCGACTTCTGGGTGCTCACACCTGTGCGCCACCGCTACATCGGCGGCTTCGGCGCCATTCACTGGCTCGATGACGTGACCTTGGCCAATCCCTTTGCCGGCAAGGCCGAAGCGAGCATGATCGAGCACATGAACAGCGACCACGCCAAGGCCATTGCTCATTACGTGGAACTGGCCGGCCTGCCGCAGACGGCACCGGCGCAAATGGTCGGTATCGACGGCGAAGGCATGCACTTGCGCATAGGCCAGGGGGTGTACTGGCTGCCGTTCGCAGCGTCTTGCAACACCCCGACACAAGTGCGCGAAGCCTTGGTTTTCCTGGCTCACGCTGACCGGTGGCCGACAAATACTGCGGCCGAGGCTTGAAATAGCGGAGTAATGCCGTCATCTAAGGTCTACAGGAAGGGAGACTTCCGCTGAGGAAACCTTGATGCGTGCTTTTCTATTGCTGTTTTTGTTGTTCCCGGTGCTGGAGCTGTATGTGTTTTTCAAGGTCAGCACAGCCATCGGGTTCTTTCCCGCGCTGCTGCTGATCATCGCGGGTTCGGCCTTTGGTGTGCTGGTCATGCGCGTGGCCGGCCTGGCCACGGCGCTGCGTGCGCGGGAAAGCCTGCAGCGCGGTGAATTGCCGGCCGAGCAGATGTTCCAGGGGCTGATGCTTGCCGTAGGTGGTGGCCTGCTGATCCTGCCGGGCTTCATCAGTGATGTACTGGGCTTGATCTGCCTGCTGCCGTTTACCCGCCGCCTGGCCAGTCGCAAGATGCACGCGCGTGCCGAGGAACAGGCCATGCGTCAGCGTGCCTTTGCCGATGACTTGCAGGCACGTCGCCCGCAAGGTCCGGACGGCAGCCCACGGCAGCCGAACGTGATCGAAGGCGAATACGAGCATCGCGACTCCTGAGGCAAGCACTGCCTACCGACACGGCCCCTTCTGGGGCCGTGTCTCGTTTGGGCAGGGTTTCGACAAAAAATTTCACCTGCAAGCCTTGTAATTGGATTGCGCGACCTCATGTATGGGTCACCGCAAGGTTTCTGGTCCCGCATCAGACATAACTTCCGCGGCCCGCCTCGCGAGCTGCGACCGGCACCGCCGGATGTATCAACCTGCCGGTACCGACACCGGCCGATGAAAACTACAATTAGGAGAGATCGACAATGAAGCTTCGTCCTCTGCATGATCGCGTCGTTATCCGTCGCAGCGAAGAAGAATCCAAAACCGCTGGCGGTATCGTTCTGCCAGGTTCGGCCGCTGAAAAACCTAACCGTGGCGAAATCGTCGCTGTAGGTGCCGGCCGCGTGCTGGACAACGGTGAAGTACGTGCGCTGGCCGTGAAAGTGGGTGACAAGGTCGTGTTTGGCCCTTATTCGGGCAGCAACACTGTGAAAGTTGACGGCGAAGACCTGCTGGTGATGAGCGAGAACGAAATCCTCGCTGTCATCGAAGGCTGATAACCGCTGGTTTCCCGTTACTAAAAAGTATTTAAGGAAAAACGATCATGGCTGCTAAAGAAGTTAAATTCGGCGATTCCGCCCGCAAGAAAATGCTCTCCGGTGTCAACGTACTGGCTGACGCGGTAAAAGCGACCCTGGGCCCGAAAGGTCGTAACGTGATCATCGAGAAGAGCTTCGGCGCTCCGACCATCACCAAGGACGGCGTTTCCGTTGCCAAAGAAATCGAGCTGAAAGATCGCTTCGAAAACATGGGCGCGCAGCTGGTCAAAGACGTTGCCTCCCGTGCCAACGATGACGCAGGCGACGGTACCACCACCGCTACCGTGCTGGCTCAATCGATCGTCAACGAAGGCCTGAAAGCCGTCGCTGCCGGCATGAACCCGATGGACCTCAAGCGTGGTATCGACAAGGCGACCATCGCCATCGTCAAAGAGCTTAAGCTTCTGTCCAAGCCATGCGCTGACTCCAAGGCCATTGCCCAGGTCGGTACCATCTCTGCCAACTCCGACAACTCCATCGGCGACATCATTGCCGAAGCCATGGAAAAAGTCGGTAAAGAAGGCGTGATCACCGTTGAAGAAGGCTCGGGCCTGGAAAACGAACTGTCGGTCGTTGAAGGCATGCAGTTCGACCGCGGCTACCTGTCCCCTTACTTCGTCAACAAGCCAGACACCATGGTCGCCGAGCTCGACGGCCCGCTGATCCTGCTGGTCGACAAGAAGATCTCCAACATCCGCGAAATGCTGCCAGTGCTCGAAGCCGTTGCCAAGGCCGGCCGCCCACTGCTGATCGTGGCTGAAGACGTCGAAGGCGAAGCCCTGGCGACTCTGGTTGTGAACAACATGCGTGGCATCGTCAAGGTTGCAGCCGTCAAGGCTCCAGGCTTCGGCGACCGTCGCAAGGCCATGCTGCAGGACATCGCCGTTCTGACCGGCGGTACCGTTGTCTCCGAAGAGATCGGCCTGAGCCTGGAAAGCACCACCCTGGAACACCTGGGCAACGCCAAGCGCGTCATCCTGTCCAAAGAAAACACCACCATCATCGACGGTGCTGGCGTTGAAGCGGACATCCAGGCTCGCGTGACCCAGATCCGTCAGCAAGTGGCCGACACTTCGTCCGACTACGACCGTGAAAAACTGCAAGAGCGTCTGGCCAAGCTGTCCGGCGGCGTTGCTGTGATCAAGGTTGGCGCTGGTTCCGAAGTTGAAATGAAAGAGAAGAAAGCCCGCGTTGAAGACGCCCTGCACGCTACCCGTGCAGCCGTTGAAGAAGGCGTGGTACCTGGCGGTGGCGTGGCACTGGTTCGCGCTCTGCAAGCCATCTCCGAACTGAAAGGCGACAACGCCGATCAGGACGTGGGTATCGCTCTGCTGCGTCGTGCTGTTGAAGCACCTCTGCGCCAGATCGTTGCCAACTCCGGCGACGAGCCGAGCGTAGTGATCGAGAAGGTCAAGCAAGGTGCCGGCAACTATGGCTACAACGCTGCCACAGGCGAGTACGGCGACATGATCGAAATGGGTATCCTGGACCCGGCCAAAGTGACCCGTTCGGCACTGCAGGCTGCTTCCTCGATCGCCAGCCTGATGATCACCACCGAAGCCATGATCGCCGAGATCAAGGACGACGCACCAGCTGGCGGCGGCATGCCAGACATGGGCGGCATGGGTGGCATGGGCGGCATGATGTAAGCCAGCCTTACCCGCTGCATAAAAAGAACCCCGCCTGGTGCGGGGTTTTTTTATGTCTGCTTTAATTTTCTGGGCGTGACCGAGACCACTATTTTCGTCGAAGTCGATCCAGCACAGCTACAAAACAGAAGACCAACAAAGCGGTAATAACTACAGAAAACACACAGAGACCAAGAAAATAATAGTTATCCCAGTTATCTCCTTGTATAACGCCTGTGTACTTGGAAATAATTTCGTAAAACGTAATTTCTGGGAAAGTCAAAAAAGAGATCGTCAAGACAATTGTGAATATCACGAACTCCAAAATCCATAAGATCGCATATTTTGTAGCTCGCATTAGTATACCTGTACCGTACCAAAGGCTTTTAATGTGGCTGTAGGGTTGAAAGTCGCGGTCTTCAATAATGCTTCACGTAAAATCATAAAATCAGAAAGGCGAGGGAGTGTTATACATCCCTCGCTTACACCTTTATATCCGGCTGGATGTAATCGGAAATGTCCACGTTCTACGCTCTCTATAAATGTTAGGTCATCTATGTTTGAGTCTTGTCGATACAGAGGAAACCATATACTCCGATCTGATCCAGATACGAGAGACGCGAAGGAATCTCGAATGCCGGTTACTAGCCCGCCACGTCCTCTCGTAACAATATAGTAGTTGCCGGGAGGGAGCGGCCCGATACTTGGAGTTGCTACGGCATTGGGGTCATTCCGGCTGCTATCCATCCCTGAGTAGGCGGGAAAAAATCCCACCCCAGGGCACGACAGATTCGATAAAGCGCCTCCGTTCAAATGGAACGTACATCTGATCATCTTTCGTCCCAACTGTCTGAAAAAATGATATTACCGTCGCAGTGCTTCCATGTTATTTTCTCGTATCGGAGTTCCACAACTTCGAGGTGGTTATGCTTTTCCATCGCAGGATTTTTACAGTCGTGCATCATGGGGCAAATAGATATGACTTTTACGTTTTCTAAAAACATATTGAAATATTATTGTTCTTGCCCCGTATGATTGATGCTATACCATTTTATTTCTACTGACTTTAGCGTCTGCCCCTTTGCTACTGCCTTATAGAGATATGGGCTAGAGGAATCAAATTCTTTTTCAAATGTCAGAGGGGCATGAATGCGAGTGCCTGTGATTTTTCCTGTCATATTATCTGTCGGAAGGTGTAGCCCATGCCCGAACCCGAGCACTTCTACACTTCCCTCCCGGCCGGTAACATCTACAGATCCTTTAATGTCTGCTCCGCCATCATCCTTCAACCATAAATATGCAGGAATAGCCATTCTGAAAGTCCTTTTCTAATGAGGTTCCCGATTTATATTATCACCCTATAAAAATTGAACGCAATGGGCTTTGCGTAGATTGTATGTAATGTATCTCCTATGCCTGAATGCCTGCCAATTGGGCATAACTATCGCTGCGCTGTGCCCAAAGGGCTTCGCCCTCTGCTGTTCCGAATGGAATTGAGGGGAGCAATGTTCTTTGAGTTCGTTTAGGTCTGGTCGCATAGATCGAAATAAATTGTTTAAATGTAAGGCGCCCGAAATCCTTGTAGGATTTGTAGGATTTGTAGGATTTGTAGGATTTGTAGGATTTGTAGGATTTGTAGGATTTGTAGGATTTGTAGGATTTGTAGGATTTGTAGGATTTGTAGGATTTGTAGGATTTGTAGGATTTGTAGGGTATGACAGGGACTCATTTATCCACATCGATCATGAGCTGCAGAGCAGGGAGGCGAGGGAGGGCGTGCCGAATTAATAAAATGGAAAGGCGACGAGGCTATCGAAAGGCTGCTCTACAATATAAGGCTTCAAGTGCAGGCAAATAACAATGAATAAAGTCTCACAGGGTCCTCAGTGTCCAAAGATGACATACATGATGGAAATTCCTGTAGGAAAGGGACGAGGGCGGCGTTCCAATTGCCCTTGATCGAGCGCCACTAAATGCATCGCTGATACAGTTGCGCCAACCGAATCATACCGGTACCCTTTGAATGTCGCTGCCAATTCAGTGACCGGTTTTGACAGACCGAACCTCCAGACGCATAGCGTCCCGTCCCTCGAACAGCAGACGCTTTTTTTTGCGTCCGCTATTTGTGCAATGGCGGCTGTGCGTGGGGCACCCTCGGGTGCGCCGGGATCCTGGAGACCGGTCTGTCAACCCGCGTACAGCTGCCACCCAACCTGTTTGACAGCGGGTCGTGGCAGTTCCAATTCTCCAGGAGCTGAACCATGTTAAAAATTACCCCAGATCCACCCCCAAGCCGCATCATCACCCACACCGCCGAAAAAGCCTTCGGTCCGCTGGACAGCAACAACCGTCCACTCTTCACCGTCCGCGAAGGCATTCCCGTCGAAGATGCGTTAGTGCAAGTAGCGATGTTGCTCGACTGTGCAGACGCCATTGGCTGGGCTGCTGCCGAACACCTTGAGCTCAACGACAAGGCGCTGGCGTTGACGATCATTCAAAATGTGGGATCGGCGCGGGCGCTGATCGAAGCCTTGCTCGATAGCGTGAGGGCTTAACACCACCTCAGCTCCTCATTCCCGCGTTACGTGGGAACGAGGAGGCTGGTCGGATTATGATTGCACTGAAATTGCGTCGGGCTCGGTCACTTTTTCTGCTGCCTTGTTTCTATACAAGACTGCGTAATACGACCCCAGGCTGATCAACCAGCAAAAGACCGCCGTCCAGACGTTGTGCGAGAAAAAATGTGCGCCTTGCAGCATGCGTCCGATGGAAAATACGGTGCCTAGCGCAAACGCAAAAATCAACGCCGCGCGGGCCAGGCGTGGCCGGCGATCGCGCAGCACGAAAAACAGTGCAAACAAGCTGAAGCCAGTAGCGGCATGACCGCCGGGCCAGCAACGGCCAGGCTTATCGGTTGGCGGCCGTGGGCTGAGCAGTTCGCTGTAGGTCTCCTTGCCGCCAAACTCACTCAGACTCCACGGGCACTGTACGGCAGTGACCGCCTTGAGAGGCGTGACGAAACCGGTGGCGAGCGCCATCGACAACACCA
This sequence comes from Pseudomonas sp. LS1212, assembly GCF_024741815.1. Lineage (NCBI taxonomy): Bacteria > Pseudomonadati > Pseudomonadota > Gammaproteobacteria > Pseudomonadales > Pseudomonadaceae > Pseudomonas > Pseudomonas sp. LS1212. Next base: position 4,732,069 of record NZ_CP102951.1, on the reverse strand, counting down.
GGCAACCCAGCTCTCGGCGGTAGGGCTTGAGCCGACCCAGCATGAAACTGGAAATGAATACGGCGATTGCGAGCACTGACAATGCGATGACCACCTGTTTGGCGCGATCGTGCAGGATGGTTTCGAGGAAGTAACTGTGCTTGCCGATAAACGCTCCGGCAGTGGAATCGTAGGCCAGTCTGGCCAGGTCCATGTCTAATGAGGTCAGTTCCAGCAGGATTAGCGTAATCGCTCCGAGCAGGGGAATACCGAGGCAGAGCCACAAATTGAGCGGTTGAGAGTAAGGTCGGGTAACGGATGGCGGCATGAAAGGTCCGCAATGAATGAAACTGTGTTGGCGTAAAGCCCCCAATATTGTGCCCGGCATGCCACAGCTTGTCTGTGAGCCGGGGGTAAAAAAGAATGATATGGGACCGGACGCCTTGAACGTCCTGTACCTGTATCGAAGTTCGCCTTAAGCTGCGCCTGCCTTGAGGGCTAAATGCTGCGGACGGAGAAAGTGCCCATGCGAATTCTATTGGTTGAAGACAACCGCGATATTCTGGCCAACCTGGCAGATTACCTGGGCCTCAAGGGCTATACCGTCGATTGTGCCCAGGATGGTTTGTCCGGGCTGCACCTGGCCGCTACCGAACATTACGACCTGATCGTGCTCGATATCATGTTGCCCGGTATCGACGGCTATACCCTGTGCAAGCGCTTGCGCGAAGATGCACGGCGTGACACGCCGGTCATCATGCTCACCGCCCGCGACCAGTTGGACGACCGCTTGCAGGGCTTTCGTTCCGGTGCCGACGACTACTTGCTCAAACCTTTCGCGCTGTCCGAATTGGCCGCACGCATCGAAGCCGTCTTGCGGCGTGCCCAGGGCGGTGGTCGGCGTAGCCTGCAGGTAGGCGACCTGAGCTATGACCTCGATACCCTCGAAGTGTCCCGGGACGGGCGTCTGCTCAAGCTCAATCCGGTCGGCTTGAAGTTGCTGGCCGTCCTGATGCAGAAAAGCCCCCATGTGTTGCGCCGCGAAGTGCTTGAAGAAGCCTTGTGGGGCGACGACTGCCCGGACAGCGACAGCTTGCGCAGTCATGTGCACCAGTTGCGCCAAGTCATCGACAAGCCATTCGACAAACCCTTGTTGCATACCGTGCACGGCGTCGGTTATCGCTTGGCCGAGGGCCGCGATGGAGTTTAAACAAAGCCTTGCCCAGCGGATCATCATTGCCTTTGCCTTGATGAGTGCTTTGGTCGCCGGCGCCTTTGCGGTGGGGATTGTCGCCACCGTCCACCTGGTCGAGGAAAAACTGATTTCCGCAGGCCTGGGCGGCGACCTGCAGGGGTTGCTGTTGATGGACAGCGTCGGTGACTGGAGCCATCGTCCCAAGCCCGGGCAGCTGTTCTACTTCAGTGGCGGCAGAGGCGATTTCGACTTGCCGAAGGACCTGCGTCACTTGACCCCTGGTTTTCATGAAGTATTCCGCGACCGACTTTCGTACCACGCCATGGTCGAAGTGGTCGATGGTCGCCATTATGTGCTGCTGCAGGACCAGAGTGATTTCGAAGAGCGCGAGCGCGTCTTGTTCGCGGTGGTGGTGGTAGGCTTCATCCTCAGCCTGGCATTGGCGGTATTTCTCGGCTGGGTCCTGGCGCGGCGGGTCATGGCGCCGGTGGTACGCTTGAGCCAGCAAGTGCGCCACCGCGATCAGTTGCTGGGGCTGGCGCCGCCACTGGCGCCGGACTATGCAGCCGACGAGGTCGGTGAACTGGCGGTGGCGTTCGACGCCACCCTGGGGCGTCTGCGCGATGCCTTGAACCGGGAGCGGTTGTTCACCAGCGATGTCAGTCACGAGTTGCGCACGCCGTTGATGGTACTGGCCAGTTCCTGCGAACTGCTGCTGGAAAACCCGCAACTCGATCAGCGCGCTCGCTTGCAGGTCGAGCGGATTGCCCGGGCCTGCGAAGAAATGCGCGAGCTGGTGCAGACATTCCTCATGCTTGCCCGGGCCCAGCATGATGAGGTCGACATGGCCTCTCATTCAACGCTGAACGAGATCGCCGACGAACTGCTCGCGTTGTGGCGCGAGCCCATCGAGAAAAAAGGCTTGCGGTTGATTTTCCAACCGGGCCTGACCTCGGACGCACGCTATAACACGACGTTCCTGCAGGCTGTCATGGGCAACCTGCTGCGCAATGCGGCCCACTATACCGACAAGGGCTTTATCCGATTGGACATCGAGCCCCAGGGTTTCACCGTCGAAGACAGCGGGGTGGGGATCCCCGAGGAAAAACGCGAAGCCATGTTCCAGCCATTCGTTCGCGGCAATGAAAAGCGTGGAGAGGGATTGGGGTTGGGTCTGTCGCTGGTGCAGCGGATCTGTGATGACCAGGGTTGGACTGTCACGCTGTCACCGATGGCGCCCCATGGTTGTCGTTTCCAAGTGGTGTTGGCGAAGGCGTGAGTCGGGCCTGAAACATGGCCCCGAGCCACTGTCCTGACCCCGTCAAACCTGGAAACATTTCGCCAATGGCGTGACGATTTTTTCACATATGCATGACCTGACGATGACGTCTGCCTGATTAAGGTAGCGGGCAATGATTCAGGAGATGCATCGTGAGTAGCCCCATCAAGCTCGAATTTTCCAACAAGTACGACCAGCAACATGCTCGGGAGTATTTGCGCAAGCATCAGGACGGCCTGTCGCGCAAGCTATCCCATCGACGTGACGAACAACTGGCAAGGCGTGCCCTGGAGTTGGCCGGTGAGCCTGGTTTGGTACTCGACCTGCCCTGCGGTGCGGGGCGTTTCTGGCCTTTGCTGGCAGAAAAAGCCAACCGGGTGATCATCGGCGCAGACAACTCGGCCGACATGCTGGAGATTGCCTGCAAGTCGCAACCGCCCGAAATCGTCGAACGGGTACGACCCTTGCAAACATCTGCCTTTGCGATTGATTTGCCAGACAACGCGGTGGATAGCATTTTCTCCATGCGCCTGATGCACCACATCGGTGAGGCGGCGCATCGGATGACATTATTGAAGGAATTCCATCGGGTTACCCGCGACAGTGTGATTGTTTCTCTCTGGGTGGATGGCAACTTCAAGGCCTGGAGACGCAAAAAACTGGAGCGGCGCCGCGGTCAGGGCGTTGGGCAGGAAAGTTACCAGAATCGTTTTGTGTTACCTGCAGCTACTGTCGAGAAGGAGTTCGTACAAGCCGGTTTCCAGATCCAGGAACGATTGGATTTTTTACCGCTCTACGCCATGTGGCGAGTGTACTTGTTGCGTAAGGGGTAAAACGGGAATGGCTGTACATTTTGCAGGCGGGTCTGCGGGCGAAAGTCGCTTCGACTATTTCTGGCGCCAGCGTGGTGAATGGGTTGAAGAGCCCAATCAGCGTCGGGGTGGGGAAAGCGGCGTGCAAAGACTGCGCAGCGATGATGGCCAGTTGCTCTATGCCAAGCGTCAGATCGGGCACATCTACCGCACCGTGCTGCATCCGTTCGGTCGTCCCACGGTATTGCGCGAGCGCGATGCCTTGTTGGGGTTCCAGGCATTGAACGTGCGGGTGCCGGATATGGTTTTCTGTGGCGTCGCGCACGACGCCGATCATCAATGGCGTGGCTTGCTGGTGACCGCCGCGCTGGATGATTTCGAAGAGATCGATGACTTTTATGCCGGTGGCGGTCGTGAGCGCCATGGCGAGGCCGTGCACGACCAGATACTCAAGGACCTGGCCGAGAACCTGGCGCGCATGCACCGGGGGCATTGGCAGCATGGCTGCCTGTACAGCAAGCACGTTTTCGTTCGGGTTGTTGGCGAAGGGGAGGCGGCGCGCGCCGAAGTCGCCCTGCTGGACCTGGAAAAATGCCGACGCCGCATCAGCCGCCAGCGTGCCGCACGCAACGACCTCAAGCAATTGCGTCGCCATTCGTCTTGGAGCCAGGCAGACTGGAAAAAGCTGCTCTATTTTTATCAGAAGGTGTTTGGCGGCGCTGTCAAAGGTTTAGAGCAATGAAACTAGAAATAGCTAGAGGTCTGTTTCTGCTCGCAGCGTTGGCTGTCGCGACTGCAGCCCTCGCGGCCTGGGAAGAGCCCGGGCCTGTCGTACTGAGCGCTGAGCAGGGGGCCGGTCATTGCCCTCTGCCACGCGCAGCCAAGGTCCAGGTGGCGGTCAAACCTGATCAGGATCTGTTGCTGCTGATGTTTGGACTCACTCAAGGGATGAGGCCGCAAGGCTGAGACAAGCCTGCGCTGGAACCTGAAAAGCCTCGTCAATGACGAGGCTTTTTGCGTTATGGCGTCAAGGCCGGCTGGGTAACGACGGGGGCATCGGGCTTGGCCAGCAGGGTATAGACGCATGGCAGCACGAACAGGGTGAACAGGGTACCCACGGACATGCCTGTGGCGATCACTGTGCCGATGTCGAAGCGGCTGACAGCCCCGGCACCGGTGGCGATAATCAGCGGCACCATCCCGAACACCATGGCCGCAGTCGTCATCAACACCGGGCGCAGCCGGATTGCAGCGGCTTCTTCGACCGCCTCGCGCGGCGAAAGGCCTTTCTGGTGGCGCAGTTGATTGGCGAACTCGACGATCAGGATGCCATGCTTGCTGATCAAGCCGATGAGCGTGACCAGGCCGACCTGGGTGTAGATGTTCATGCTCGAAAGGCCCAGGAACAGTGGGATCAATGCGCCGCAAATCGATAGCGGCACCGTCACCAATATCACCAGCGGGTCGCGGAAGCTTTCGAATTGCGCCGCCAGCACCAGGAAGATAATGGCCAGGGCCAGGCCGAAGGTTACCCACAACGCACTGCCTTCCTGAACGAACTGGCGTGCAGTACCGGCGTAATCGAAGGCAAAACCGGCCGGCGCCTCTTCGGCGGCGATGCTGCGCACGGTTTCGATCGCCTCGCCCATGCTGACCTTCGGCACACCCTGGATAATCGCTGAGTTGAGCTGCTGGAACTGGTTCAGTTGGCGCGGCCTGGCCCGGTCGCTGACCGTGATCAGCGTCGACAGCGGCAGCATTTCGTTGTTGTTGTTGCGTACGTAGTAATGGCTCAGCCAGCCCGGATTGTCGCGGAAGGGCTGCTCGACCTGGGCGATCACCTTGTAGCTGCGCCCTTCGATGGTGAACCGGTTGATTTCGGCCTCGCCGAGCAGGGTGGCCAGGGTGCCGCCGAGGGCATCCATGGATACGCCCATTTGCGCGGCCTTGGCCCGGTCGATATCCACTACCACCTCAGGCTTGTCGAAGGCCAGGTCGATGTCGAGAAAAGCGAATTTGCCCGAAGCCTCGGCGCGGGCCTTGATCCGTTCGGCGACCTCGAGCAACGACTCGTAGTCGTTCGGCGTGTTGATCACGAACGCGAAGGGCATGCCTTCGCCGGTCCCGGGCAACGACGGCAGGTTGAAGCCGAATATTTGCAGGCCGCTGATGCTGTCGAGTTTGGCCTGAACCTGTGGCAACAGTTCCATTTGCGTGCGCCCACGCTCGTCCCAGGGTTTGAGCAGGAAACCGCCGATGCCTGACTGCACGCCGTTGAAACCGTTGATCTGGAACGAGGAGTAGTACTCCGGGAACTCCTTGAAGATCGTGGTGAATTCATCGGTGTAAGCGCTCAGGTAATCCAGGTTGGTCGGCTGCGGTGCGGTTGCCATCATGAAGATGACGCCCTGGTCTTCGTCCGGGGCCAGTTCCGAGCGGGTGAACATCAACAGCACCGGAATCAGGCAGAGCACCAGCGCTGCAAACACCAGTACTACCGGACGAGTATTGAGGGTGCCGTGGAGGATGTGCTGGTAGCGAAGCTTGAGCCGCTCGAAAAGCATGTCGAGCCGATGCGCCAGCCCGCTCGGGTTCTCCTCATGACGAAGGAGCAGGGCGCACATCATCGGCGACAGGGTCAGCGCCACGATGCCGGAGATCACCACGGCACCGGCCAGGGTCAGGGCGAACTCCTTGAACAGTGCCCCGGTCAGGCCCTCGAGAAAACCGATGGGCGCGTAGACCGCCGCCAGGGTGATGGTCATCGACACCACCGGCATGGCGATCTCCCGTGCGCCTTCCAGAGCAGCGTCCAGCGGCGTCTTGCCTTCTTCGATATGCCGGTGGATGTTCTCCACCACGACAATCGCATCGTCGACCACCAGGCCGATCGCCAGCACCATGGCCAGCAGCGTGAGCAGGTTGATCGAATAACCCATTATCTGCATGAAAAACAGCACGCCGATCATCGACAGCGGAATGGTCACCACCGGGATCAGCACCGAGCGCAATGCACCCAGGAACAGGAAGACAACGACGATGACGATGAGTACCGCCTCGATCAGGGTCTTGACCACTTCGTTGATCGAGGCCCGGATGAACAGCGTGGCATCGTAGGCAATCGACGCCTTCAGGTTCGGCGGCAGCTGAGCTACCAGCTCGGGCATGATCTGCCGCACTTCCTTGATCACATCCAGCGGGTTGGCGCCCGGGGTGCCCTTGATGCCGATATACACCGACGGGATGCCGTCGAACGAGCTGACGGTGTCGTAGTTTTCCGCACCCATCTGTACCCGCGCCACGTCGCCGAGCAGCACGCGGCTGTCACCGACGGTCTTGAGCGGGATCGCGGCGAAGGCTTCGGCCGACTTCAATTCGGTATTGGCGTTGATGCTGGTGACAATGTATTCGCCCTTTACCTCGCCGGCGGCGGACAGGAAGTTATAGCGACGCACGGCGTCATTGACGTCGTTGGCGCTCAGGCCGTAACCGGCCAATTTGACCGGGTCGAGCCAGATACGCATGGCGAACACCTGGTTGCCGAGAATCTCGGCCTCGGCCATGCCCGGCAAGGTAGCGAGCTTGGGCTGGATGACCCTGGAGAGATAGTCGGTGATCTGCGGGTTGCTCAGGTCGCTGCTGTAGAAACTCATGTACATCAGCGCCGAGGCGTCAGCCGCTTCCTTGCTCAGCACCGGGTCTTCGGCGTCCTGTGGCAGCTTGTTCTTGACCTCGTTGGCCTTGGCCAGCAGCTCGGTGAACAAACGGTCGCTGTCCCCGCCGATGCGGGCATAGATCGAGATCACCGAGAAGTTCTGGCGACTGACCGAGGTCATGTAGTCGATGCCTTCGGCGCTGGCCAGGCTTTGCTGCATCGGTTGAGTGATGTAGCCCTGGATGGTTTCAGCGTTGGCGCCGGGGTACGCAGTGGTGACCGTGATCAGGGCATTTTCCATTTGCGGATACTGGCGGATGGTCAGCTTGTTGTAGGCCTGAAAGCCCAGCAGGACGATCAACAGGCTGATGACGGTGGCCAGTACCGGACGGCGGATGAACGGATCTGTAAAAGCCATGGGGAGGTCCTTGATCAGTCAGCGCGCGGGCCGGCTGTTCTGCTCGGCTTGAATGGTCTTGTCGGGACTGATGGCAATCACGGCGCCCTGGGTGAGCTTGAGCTGGCCGGCAGTGACCACTTGCTCACCACTTTTGAGGCCTTTGCTGATCACAACCATGCCGTCCCGGCGCTCGCCGGTCTCGACGAAGCGGCGCTCGGCGATCAGCGTGGGTTGGCCGGCCGCATCCAGCTGGGGTTGACCGTCCTCGGCCTTCTTCTGCGCGACCACGTACACCGAATTACCGTAAAGGGTGTAGGTGATGGCGCTTTCGGGGACCACGACTTCGTTCCTTGGATTGGGCAGCACCACCTGCAGGTTGGCAAACATGCCTGGTAGCAGCTTGCCGTCCGGGTTGGCCAGAGTGGCGCGTACCATCACGTTGCGGGTGGTGTCTTCGACCTTGGGGTTGATCGCACTGATGCTGCCTTCGAAATCCTGTCCCGGGTAGGCGGCAACGCTGACCAGCACTTTTTGCCCGAGCGCCAGTTTCGGAATGGATTGCTCCGGTACAAAGAAATCGGCGTAGAGGCTGCTCAGGTCCTGCAGCGTCGCGATGACCGTGCCACTGGCCAGGTAGTCGCCGACATCGACCTGGCGGATGCCGATGGTTCCGGAGAAGGGCGCAACGATGCTTTTCTTGGCCAGTGAAGCCTTGAGTTGGGCGACGATAGCCTTGATCCTGGCCAACTGCGCGGTGAGACGGTCGAACTCGCCCTTGGAGATCGCCTGGCTGCCGACCAGCTGGCTGCCACGCCCGTAATCGACCTGGGCCAGGCCCAGGTCGGCCAGCGCAGTGCCAAGTAAGGCGGTTTCCACATCGCTGTCGAGTTGCAGCAGGGGTTGGCCGAGTTTGACCTTCTGCCCTGACTCGAACTGTACGGCCTTGACCGTGCCGGCGACTTCGAGGCTCAGGTTGATGCCCTGCAGGGCCTTGAGACTGCCCACGGCGGGCAGGCGATTCTGCCAGGCGCGTTCGGTGGCCGGGGCGGCCGCCACGCTGATGGGCGGCTTGGGCACGGAAAACTGCTGGGCTTGCTGGTAGATGGAAAAGGCTTTGTAACTCCCCAGTACCAGCACGATCAGCAAGACAACACCTAACATGATCAGCATGCGACGGCGCAGCATATTTCCAGTTCCTTGGAAGTCGGTTCTAAGCAGGCGCGCAAGGCGCGACATTCCCGAATATTACTCGTTTAATGACGGCCGAGAAGTCCGTTTCCCAGCGTGTATTTCAAACCAGATGAAGATGGTTGTCCCAGAGCCCTGCCGGCAACTCCAACGGTTTGGCCAGCAGCGCTTTCTGCCGGCAATCGTAGAAGCGGCAGCGGCCCTGGCCAGACGTCACGACAAAGCCATCCTTCACTGCGCCGACTCCGGCACAATCGGGCAGTGGCGCATCCAGACGCACTGAAGCAGTGTCCAGATCCCAGATGAAAAAGCGATTGGCCCTTGGCGCGGTCAACGCCACCAGCCGCAGTTCACTGTGGATGGCCACGCTGGCGGTGTAGTGATTCATGGCCTGCAGTTGCTGGTCGGCGACCGGGAAGGGCTGGAAAGCTTCGCCGGGGCGTTTGATCGCCAGCAACTCGGCAGTTTCATGCGCATCGCCCATGAACTGTTGGCCGGCGACCACGGTACCGTCGTTGGCCACGGCCAGATGGCGCACGCTGTTCATCTGCTGTTTTAGGGTTTCCTTGCTCAGCAAAGTTCCATCGCGCCGCATCAGCACCAGGCTCGGCTGCATGGCATCCAGGTTCATTTCCACGCGGCTTTCGGCTTCGGTGCGGATACCGCCGTTGGCCACCACCAGGGTTTCACCGTCGGGCAGCCAGGACACCTGATGCGGCCCGATGCCGTGGGTACTGATTTCGCCGCTGTAGCTCAGCCGCTCACCCTCGAACCGGTAGACGCCGAGCACGCCACGGCCAGGTTCGGTGGTGTCGTTCTCGGTGGCGTACAGCCACTGGCCGTGCTTGTGGATCACGGCATGGCCATAGAAGTGCCGATTGGGCTGCGAGGCAACTGTCTGCAGCAACCGACCGTCACGCAGGTCGATCAGGTAGCTTTCGGTGCCGGGCCGCCTGGCGACGAACAATGCGATCGGCTGTTCGGGGTGATTGATGATGTCATGGCAACGCTGGCCAACCCGGGTGGCGAACACCTGCGTGCCGTCCAGGCGGTAGCCGACGGCGTAGTGCTGGCCGTCACTGTCGTCCCGGGCCGAGAGCAGCAGGGGGCTGCTGTCCTTGCCGCGAAAGAGGGTCCAGCCACCCAGTGTGACGGCACTCAGCAGCACGCTACCGAGAGCGAGGGCCTGGCGTCGGAGCATGATCAATCACCATCGTTCGCATTGAAACCAAGCTGAATCCCGAGTGCCTTGGCCAGTTCGCCCTCGTGCAGGCGATGGACGACATTGAGGCTGTCGTAGATTTCGTTGAGCTGCTGGCGGCCGGCTTCGTCGTTCAGCAGGTCGGTAAGCGTGCGCTGGTTGTCGTGGAACAGCTTCAGTGACGCGGTATAGGCGGCATCGATCTTGTCGGCCAAAGGTTTCTGCTCTTTGGGCAGCAAGCCACGCAGCCCTTTGTCATCGACACCGACCCAGACGGTTTGCGCCGCGGTCAGGCTGGCTTCCAGGCTCTTGAGCGAAGACTGGCTGCGCCAGGCGTCCGCCTGGTACGGCTGGGCAACCCCCTTGCTTTGACGGCCCATTGGCGTGCCGAGCTTTTTCTTCAGCGTATCGAGTGCAGTGACCTGGGCCCGCAGCAAATCGGCAATGGCCTCATGGGAGTCGGCGTAGCGCTGGTTGGGGAACTTGGTCATCTGCGCGAGCACGCCGTCGTTGCTGTTCCAGCGCTCGAGGATCTCTTCGGCCAACGTCTTCTGGCGTTCGCCGATGGCAATCAGCAGCGGGCAGTAACGGGCTTTTTGCGCGCTGTCGGCCATGTCGATCCTGCTGTCGAAGAGGATGTACTCATAGGCGGACAGGCCTTGCACCACTACGCTGGACTTGGCCAGGGACGCGGCATCGGTCGGTTTGTCGCTGCTGACCAATTGCTCGACCTGACGGCCGACCAGGTTCTTCTTGTCCGGCCAGAACTGTACCTGCCAGGCGCGGTTGCCTTCGGCCAATGGGCCGATCAGCAGGGGCTGCAACTCGGCCCAGGCTTTTTGCGCATGGAGGAAGTCGGCACGGGCCGTCTCCAGGCTTGCCTTGCCTTCGCAGAATGCCAGGGCGCTGACCGCCAGTTGCCGATCGGCTTCGACCCAGCGGCTGTAGGTCGGCAGGATCACCTGCTTGGCGATTGCGGCGCAGGTCACGGCCTGAGGGTCCTGCGGCGAGCAGGCACCCAGCACAAGGGCAGCAAGGCTGGTGAGTAACAGCTTGGGGCGGAACATGTCCGGCTCCTTTCTCTAGAGTGAGTTCAAGAACGCCAGCAGCTCAGCGCGCTGCTCGGCATCGAAAGTCAGTACATGTCGTTGTGCCGCCTGCGCTTCGCCGCCATGCCAGAGCACGGCTTCGAGGAGGTTGCGGGCACGGCCGTCATGGAGAAACTGAGTGTGGCCACTGACCGTTTCGGTCAGGCCGATGCCCCACAACGGCGGGGTTCGCCAGTCTTGACCACTGGCCAGGAATTCTGTGCGGTTGTCTGCCAGGCCCGGGCCCATGTCGTGCAGGAGCAAATCGCTGTAGGGGCGAATCAGCTGATTGGCCTGTTCCGGCTCGGCGGTGTCCACCGCGGTAGTGAACTGCGGGGTATGACAGCTCTGGCAACCGGCCTGGTAGAACAGGTTCTTGCCGGCCAGTACCTGGGCCGAATCGATATCCTTGCGCACCGGCACAGCGATATTGCGGGTGTAGAACAGCACCAGTCGCAGGATGTTGTCGCTGACTTCCGGTTCACCCTGCGGGCCATTGCCGTTGGGTGCGGCCAGGCAGGCGGTCTGGGCCCAGCTGCAATCATCGACAGTGCGCAGCCTGGTAGTGAGCCCCAGGTCACCGGAAAAGGCGTGGACGTTCTGTTGATTGAGGGTCGGCTGGCCGGCTTTCCAGCCGAAGCGGCCGAGCACCGTCTTGCTCTGGGCGTCGTCCCAGACCCGGTTGGCGCGGCCCTTGATGCCATCGCCATTGCGATCATCAGGGTCGGCATTGGCGAGGATGGCGGCCTCTGGAATCGCTTCGAGCAGGCCCAGGCCGATCATCGGCGGGGCGACGCGGGCAGAGAAACGGGTGTTGGGGTGCATCGGGCCATAGCCGAGCCGCGTGATCTGCAACTGTGGCCGGCGCAGCTCGACCTGGGTGCCGTCCTTGAACGTCACTGTCTGTGGCGTGTAGCCGACCCGCACCTTGCCTTCGGGAGCGACGCCCGGCACGGCCATGTCCTGCAACTGCCCTCCGTAGACAGGTTCGGGTACGACGCCCATTTGCTTGATGGCCTGGGCGTAGGCGGGCTCATTGGGGATCGACAGGCGCACCAGCATGGACGTGGCGTTGGCCGAGTGGGCCGTGGGTGGATGACCGCGGCCGTCCTTGATGTGGCAGTTCTCGCAGGTGTTGCTATTGAACAGCGGGCCCAGGCCATCACGTGCGGTGGTGGTCGCCGGAGCGATCACCCAGGGATTGTGGAAGAAGCTGTCGCCGACATTGAAGTTCAGGCGCCCCTCCAGCGAGAGGTTGGCCGAGGGCATGGAAAAGGCCTTGCGGTCACGCTTGTCGAACGTGGAACTGCCCCCCGCAAGCGCCTCACCTGGCTCGGCCTGGGTAAAACGCGGGGCATCATCACAGGCTGTCAGGCCCAGGGCCAACAGTAGCGCAAACAAGCGAAAAGGCAGCGAGGACATTGAAAATCCTGAATGGGCGAGCAAATTCGGGCGTGCAAGCTTAGCAGGCTTGGGGTTTTTTGAATAAGAGGGATTTGCGTTTGTGTGGCGGGCATAAAAAAGGCGACCCGAAGGCCGCCTTTTCAGGACACTGCTGATCAGAACTCGTGATCGGCATTGTCCGGGTTCAGGTCGGTGATTCCCAGTTTGCCCGCAGCCTGCTCGATCGAGCCGGTCTGCTTGACCAGCGAGGCGATGGCATCACGCACGATCTGATTGCCGGCCGTGTTGCCTGCGGCGATCAGTTGGTCGTAGTGCTCACCTTTTTTGGCGTGATCGACGATTACCTGCATCTTGGCTTCGGTAGCTTCCAGATCGGCCTTCAAGGCGGTGTCGGCAGCCGAGTCGATTTTCGCCACCAGGGAGGACAGGCTGGCGCCGGTCATCCTGGTGCCGTCGACGCGGGTGTATTCGCCCAGGTAGACGTTACGAATGCCCTTGGCATCGTAGAACTGCGAATAGTGGGTGTTGTCGCTGAAGCAATCGTGTTCGTCTTCCGGAGAGTTGGCTTCCAGGGAGACTTTCATGCGCTCGCCGGCCAGTTCGCCGAGCGACAGGCTGCCCATGCCGAACAGCATTTTGCGCAGGCCGGCTTCAGCCGGTTCCTTTTCCAGGGTGGCGCGATAGTTGTCAGCTACGTTCGGCTTCCAGTTGCCGACCATCTCTTCCAGGTCGTTGACCAGCAGTTGGGTCACGGCCTTGAGGTAGGCACGGCGACGGTCGTTGTGACCACCGGTGGCGCCGGCGCCTTCCAGGTAGTCCGAGGCAGGACGAGCGCCGGCGCCCGGGCCGGTACCGTTCAGGTCCTGGCCCCACAGCAGGAATTCGATGGCGTGGTAGCCAGTGGCGACGTTGGCTTCGGAGCCGCCCAGCTCATTGAGGCTGGCCAGTTTTTCCGGGGTGATCTCTTTGACGTCGACCTTGTCTTCACCGACCTGCACTTGCGTGTTGGCGATGATGTTGGCAGTAGCGCCAGGGTTGCCCAGGGCGTGCTCGTAGCTCTTGTCGACGTAGTCGATCAAGCCTTCGTCCAGCGGCCAGGCGTTGAGCTGACCTTCCCAGTCGTCGACGATGGTGTTGCCGAAACGGAATACTTCGCTCTGCAGGTAAGGTGCGCGCGCGGCAACCCAGGCGGCCTTGGCGGCTTTCAGGGTGTTGTCGTTCGGCTTGGCCAGGAACGCGTCGATAGCGGTCTGCAGGGTTTTCGCGGTGGAGTGCGCATCGCTGTAAACGGCAAAGACGATGTCGGCATAGTGTGCGACAACGGCCTTGGCCGCCGCTTCGTCGAGTGCGCCGGTCGCCGGGGTGGCAGCGGACGTGCTGGCGGCCGGGGTTGGTGCTTGCGCGGCAGCATCCTTGTCCTTGCTATCGCCACAGCCGGCGAGTGAAATGGCAATGGCCAGCAGACTGGCGGTGGCCAGAGGCATACGAATCATGGCGAAATCCTGCGTCGAGAGATTGAACAGGTGTGCTTGCACACGCGAAACAGCAACATAATGCGAAAGATATGCATTTTCTGTAAAGAGGTAGTGTCGTAAATCTTTGTGTGGGTGGCGCGGTGTCGGTCGTGGATTTGCGGCGCAGGGCGGCGATAGGTCAGATCAAAGAGGCCCTGCTGCGCTCTGCCTGCCTGAGGAAGGCGCTCAATTCGCGGGTCTGCAGTGGCTTGCTGTAGAGGTAGCCCTGACCTTCATGGCAGCCCTCGGAAATGATGTAGGCCTCTTGTTCCAGGGTTTCCACGCCTTCAGCGATCACTTGCATGCCCAGGCTTTTGCCGAGCTGGATGATGGCCCGCACGATAGTGGCATCGTCGTCATCGTCGATCAGGTCCTGGACGAAGCTCTTGTCGATCTTGATTTTGTCCAGTGGCAGCGACTTGAGGTAGCTCAAGGAGGAATAGCCGGTGCCGAAGTCATCGATGGCAATCAGCGCACCGGAACGCCGCAGGCTAAGCAGATGCTGGGCAGCGGTGCTGATGTCTTCCATCAGGCCGGTCTCGGTGACCTCAAGTTCCAGGCTGCGTGGCGGCAGGCGATAGACCTGCAACAGATTGTTGACCACCCGTGGCAGTTCGCTGTGGTGCAATTGCACCGTGGACAGGTTGACCGCCATGCGCAGTTCGCTGAACCCCTGGTCATGCCATTCGCGCAGTTGCCGGCAGGCCTGGTCGAGCACCCATTCGCCGATGGCGATGATGCTGCCATTCTGCTCGGCCAGTGGAATGAACTGGTCCGGCGGGACCATGCCGAGCTCGGGATGTTGCCAGCGAATCAAGGCTTCGACACCGACCACGCGATGATCGCGATAACTGATCTGTGGCTGATAGACCAGGTATAGCTGGTTGCGATTCAAGGCCTCTCGCAGGTCCTTTTCCAGCTCGCGGCGGCGGCGCATTTCACTGTCGACGCTGGCGATATAGAACTGATAGCGGTTGCGCGAACGGGTCTTGGCCAGGGTCATGGTCTGTTCGGCTTTTTGCAGCAGCTTCTCGGTGCTGTCGCCATCTTCCGGGAACAGGGTGATGCCGATGGTGGCCCGCAGGCGGATTTCCTGATGATCGAGTGCGAAGGGCGCTTCCAGGTCATCGAGGATGCTTTGGGCAAGTTCTGCGGCTTCGTAGGGCTGCTCGATGTCGGCCTGGACCAGCGCGAACTGGTCGCCGCCCAATCTTGCCAATGCCCCAAGGCGCCCGCTGTGGGCGCGCAGCCGATCGGCCAGGGCCAGCAGCAGTTGATCGCCGGTCTGGTAGCTGAATTGCTCGTTGATACCCTTGAAGTCATCCAGGCCCACGCAGAGCACGGCCACGCGTCGCTGCAGGCGGCCGGCATCGATCAGGATCTTGTCCAGTTGTTGCTGCAGTTGCTGGCGGTTTGGCAACCCGGTGAGGAAATCGTACTGGGCCATGCGTAGCAGGCTGTTTTCAGCCTCATGGCGCAAGTGCGTATTGCGTTCGATGGAGGCCAGCAACTGATTGGCGGTATTGATCCAGATGCCCAGTTCGTTCTTTTCATGCCCCTTGAGCAAGGGTAACTGGTGCTGGCTGGGGCGGTCCGGGTTGATTTGAGTGAGATGTTCGATGATTTTCGACAAGGGCTTGGTCAGTAGCCAGTGATAGACCAGGTAGAGCACCAGGGCCATGGCCAGGGCCCGCAGCACCCCGGAAATGAAAATGATCACCGAGCTGACGATAAAGTCCTGGCCATAGGTGGCGGTGTCGAGGGTGATGCTCAGGTCGCCGTAGTATTCGCTGTACGGGCCGCGTCCGACCAATTGAGTGGTATAGGTGCGTTCTTCACCCAGAATCAGGTCGGTCAGCCAACGGGTCGACAACTGCAGGGGGGCGCGGGATTTTTCCGCGAGCATGGTTTCATTGGGGTGGCCAATGGAGGCCATGCGGACGGCCTCGTCCTGGAACAGGCCTTCGATGACCTGCATGCCCATTTCCCGGTCCAGGCTGTAGACCGCCTGGGTCGAAGGGTCGCGAAACATGTCGAGGATGCGTTCGGCATCATTGGCAACGGCCTGACGGGTTTTATACGCATCAAACACGATTTGTGCACAACTGAGCACCACGCCGACCACCAGTGCCGAAAGCAGCACGACCCTGAGCAACTTAACCGACAAGCTGTTTTTGAGTTCCAGCTTCAAAGGGGTATTCCTTAATCCATGCTCGTAGCGTCAAGTTGCCAGCAGTATTGGCAATCCCGTGTTGTCAGTCAAAGGGACAATCAAGCATAGGAAGGCTCGCCCGCCGCCTGCGCGAAATGCAGGTTTCTCCTTCCTGTACTGTGTCGGTCGTTCATCCCTTCTACTTGAGCGCTGTTCAACAATTATCCTGAATGGTTGATGTTAGCGTGATATCGCGCCGCGGCAAGGGCCAGGGCCGGTGGTACTGTCGAAAAAAAACCCGGCCAGGCCGGGTTTTTTTGTTTAGCTTCGCTTAGGCGACGAAGTTCTTGCCTTCGAACTGCTCAGCGACGAATTTCCAGTTCACCAGGTTCCAGAAAGCTTCTACATACTTCGGACGCAGGTTGCGGTAGTCGATGTAGTAGGCGTGCTCCCAGACGTCGCAAGTCAGCAGCGGAGTGTCGCCGCTGGTCAGCGGGTTGCCGGCGCCGATGGTGCTGGCCAGGGCCAGGGAACCGTCAGCTTTTTTCACCAGCCAGCCCCAACCGGAACCGAAGGTGCCGATCGAGGTTTTGCTGAACTCATCCTTGAACTTGTCGAAGGAACCGAATGCAGCATTGATGGCTTCAGCCAGGGCACCGGTAGGTTGGCCGCCAGCGTTTGGCGCCATGCAGTTCCAGTAGAAGGTGTGGTTCCAGACCTGAGCGGCGTTGTTGAAGATGCCGCCCGAGGAAGTCTTGACGATTTCTTCCAGAGTCTTGCCTTCGAACTCGGTGCCTGGCACCAGGTTGTTCAGGTTCACGACATAGGTGTTGTGGTGCTTGTCGTGGTGATATTCCAAGGTTTCCTTGGAGATGTGCGGCTGCAGGGCATCGTGAGCGTAAGGCAGCGGCGGCAATTCAAAAGCCATGGTAATTCTCCTAATCAGGTCAGGTGCGGTGAGCGCAAGGCCGATCACGGGCGGCCGGATATGCGACGGAGAGTCTGTACTCTTTGCGCCGCAGGGTCTGGATCATAGCACCGGGGCACAGGCATAACCACGCAACAACTGTGTGGAAAAGAGGTTCCAGAGCCTTTGCAGTTGGCGGATGAATGGGCTATCAGTTCAGAATCAGCTGTGCCGCCACGCTGAACATCATGACCGCCACCATCAGGTCGAGCAGCCGCCAGGTGCCGGGACGGGCCAGCCAGGGAGCCAGCCAGGCGGCACCCAGCGCCAGGGTGAAGAACCACAGCAGCGAGGCGCTCGCCGCACCGAACACATACGCGCCCGGTACGCTTTGCTGGGCGCCGAGCGAGCCGATCAACAGCACCGTATCGAGATACACGTGGGGGTTGAGCAGCGTCACCGCCAGCGCACTGAGCAGCACCGCGCGCCGGGATTTCTGGCCCTGGCCTTCGCCCTGTTGCAGGCTCTGCCTGGAGCAGGCCCGCCGCAGCGCGAGGCTGCCATACCAGATCAAAAAGACCGCGCCGCCCCAGCGTGCGACCGCCAGCAACGTCGGGTTCTTGGCCAAAATCGTGGCCAGGCCGAACACACCGAGGGCAACCAGTACCGCATCGCAGAACACACACAATGCCGCGACCGGCAGGTGATGTTCACGACGCAGGCTTTGCGCCAGCACGAACGCATTCTGCGTGCCGATTGCCATGATCAGGCCGAAGGCCACCAACAGGCCGTTGAGGTAGCTTTGCCACATGTGAGGTCGCTCCGGTAACGCAGGCGCAGCGAGGGTCGTGCGCCGGCGTGATGAAAGATGATGCTGGCTATTCTGGGGGGCGCACCTGTATAAGAAAAACAAATAATGCTGATCGCTCATTAGGAAAAGTAATGTTCGACTACAAGCTGTTGTCCGCCCTCGCGGCGGTGATCGAGCAAGCCGGATTCGAGCGGGCGGCCCAGGTGCTGGGGTTGTCGCAGTCGGCGATTTCCCAGCGGATCAAACTGCTCGAGGCCAGGGTCGGTCAACCGGTGCTGATACGCGCCACGCCACCGAGCCCGACCGAAATCGGCCGGCGCCTGCTCAACCATGTGCAACAGGTGCGTCTGCTCGAGCGAGACCTGCAGAGCCAGGTGCCGGCGCTGGATGAGGAAGGCCTGCCGGAGCGACTGCGGATCGCCCTGAATGCCGACAGCCTGGCGACCTGGTGGGCTGCGGCGGTCGGCGATTTCTGTGCGCAGCAGCACTTGCTGTTGGACCTGGTGGTGGAGGATCAGGAGGTCGGGCTCAAGCGCATGCGCGCGGGCGAAGTGGCGGCTTGCGTCTGCGCCAGCGAGCGGCCGGTGGCAGGCGCCCGCAGCCAATTGCTCGGGGCCATGCGTTATCGGGCCCTGGCCAGCCCGGAATTCATTGCGCGACATTTCCCGAACGGGTTCAATGCCGCCCAATTGGCGCGCGTACCGGCACTGGTGTTTGGCCCGGATGATTTCCTGCAGCATCGTTACCTGGCTTCATTGGGCATCGAAGGTGGGTTCCAGCATCATCTTTGCCCTTCCTCCGAGGGCTTCATTCGTCTGACTGAAGCTGGACTGGGCTGGGGGCTGGTGCCTGAATTGCAGGTGCGCGACCAGCTCAAGGCCGGTCGACTGGTCGAAGTTTTGCCGGACAAGCCGATCGATGTGCCGTTGTACTGGCATCATTGGCGCAACGGCGGTCAATTGCTGGGGCAACTGACCGAGCACCTGGCCCACACGGCGGCCCAGTGGCTGGTGCCGCTGCAGTAGGGGGCGGCGTCTTGCCCGAGTGTGAAAAACAATCAAAGCGGAGCGGTAAATGAGAATTCTGGTCACCGGCGCAAGCGGCTTCATCGGCGGGCGCTTTGCGCGTTTCGCCCTGGAGCAGGGCTTCGATGTCCGGGTCAACGGGCGTCGTGCCGAAGGCGTCGAGCATTTGGTGCGGCGTGGTGCGCAGTTCGTTCAGGGCGATCTGACCGATCCGGAGCTGGCGCGGCGCTTGTGCCAGGGCGTCGCGGCGGTCGTGCATTGTGCCGGTGCCGTCGGTAACTGGGGGCGCTACCAGGATTTTCACCAGGGCAACGTGGTCGTCACCGAAAACGTGGTGGAAGCCTGCCTGAAAGAACAGGTTCGGCGCCTGGTGCACCTGTCTTCGCCGTCGATCTATTTTGACGGTCGCTCGCACCTTGGCATCAAGGAAGACCAGGTACCCAAGCGCTTTCACGATCACTACGCCACGACCAAGTACCTGGCCGAACAGAAGGTCTTCGGTGCCGGGGAGTTCGGTCTGGAGGTGATTGCCCTGCGCCCGCGCTTCGTGACCGGTGCCGGTGACATGAGTATTTTTCCGCGTCTGCTGCAAATGCAGGGCAAGGGCCGCCTGGCGATCATCGGCAATGGCCTGAACAAGGTCGATTTCACCAGCATGCAAAACCTCAACGAGGCCTTGCTCAGTGCCTTGCTGGCCGGCGAGGGGGCCTTGGGCAAGGCCTACAACATCAGCAATGGCACGCCGGTGCCGCTGTGGGACGCCGTCAACTATGTAATGCGCCAGATGGAATTGCCGCAGGTCACGCGTTATCGCTCCTTCGGCCTGGCCTATTGCGTTGCGGCCCTCAATGAAGGTGCGTGCCTGCTCTGGCCGGGGCGGCCACAGCCAACACTGTCGCGGTTGGGCATGCAGGTGATGAGCAAGGATTTCACCCTGGACATCAGTCGTGCCCGTTATACGCTCGACTATGAACCGAAGGTGAGTCTGTGGTCGGCGCTGGATGAATTTTGCGCCTGGTGGAAGGTCCAGGCCCCGGCGAAAAAATAGCCAAGGAACCGTATTTGCTGTTCGTGGTCGATCAGTGCGCGGTTCAAGCGGTTTATACTTTGTATTACTTTGCCATCATGGCGGTTCAGAAGGTTTCCCATGCGTAACGATATTCGTGACGACTTCGACGATGTGCCCAGCCTGAGCGCCAGGACGCGCGACGATGATGATTTTGCCCCCAGCAAGGGTGCCCGCGAGCGCACGACGGTGTATTCGCGCACCACGCCGGTGGTCAAGGTCAAAGGCCCGAGCACCGGACCACTGTGGGCATTGGTCGGCGCGCTATCCATTGCCCTGGCCGGTCTGGGTTGGTGGAGCTTTCAGCAGATTTCGCTGATGGAGCAGCAGTTGGTGGCGACCCAGGAAAGCTTCGCCCGCATCAGTGAGGAAGCCGCAGGGCGCATTCAGGCGATCACCGGCAAGGTGGTGGCGACCGAGTCCACCGCCAACAGCGGCAGCGAGGCACTGAAGTTGCAGATCAGGCAGCTTGAATCGAAGCTGTTGGAGCAAAGTAAACAGCAGCAGGGCGTCGTCGGCCAGCAAAGTGGCCTGGACAAGCGCCTGGAGCAGATCCTTGCCAAGGCCGCCGAGCAGCAGGCCGCCAATGCGCAATTACGGTCCGAGCAACAGGCCGCCAATGCGCAATTGCAGTCCGAGCTCAAAAGCCTGAGCGGTGAACTCTCGGCGTTGAAGGCTGCGCAGGCTGATCAGGGCAAGGTCGATGCCGAACTCAAGAGCCTGTCGGCCGATATTTCGGCGTTGAAAAAGCAAGGCGACCCGAGCGCGGCAATCGATCGTCTGGAGCAGGACCTTCTCGTGCTCAAGAGCGAGCAGGAGAATCGTCCGGCAGTCGCGTCTTCGAGCGGTCCCAATACTGCCGAGTTCGACGCGTTTCGCGGTCAGGTGACGCGTAACATCAGCACGTTGCAGACTCAGATCCAGAACCTGCAGCGCCAGCTCAATGCGCGGCCTTGAGGTATAGCGGCGCAGGATTTCAAGATCGTCGGGAGCCCCTGTGGGGCTCCAGCGCAGCCTGGCGGCAGCGGCTACGCCGACCGTGGTGAGCCGAGCACCTGTAGCCGCTGCCGAAGGCTGCGCTCGGCCGCATAGCGGACGCAAGATCTCAAGAGCTCCGAGGGAGTCCCTGGTAACACTTACAGACGCGGATAGTCGATATAACCCACCGGCCCCTTACCGTAGAACGTCTCTGGATGGGGCTCGTTCAGCGGCGCATCGGTGAGCAGGCGTGCAGGCAAATCAGGGTTGGCGATGAACGGAATGCCGAAGGCCACTGCATCGGCCTTGCCGCTGGCCAGGGAGGCGTTGGCGCTGGCTTTGCCGAAGCGTTCATTGACGATGTAAGGGCCACCAAAGGCTTGCTTGATCAGCGGGCCGATACTGTCGTCTCCCTCTTTTTCACGCGAGCAGATGAAGGCAATGCCACGCTTGCCCAGCTCGCGCGCTACGTAAGTGAAGGTCTCGGCGCGGTTGTCATCGCCCATGTCGTGAGCATCGGCGCGAGGTGCCAGGTGCATGCCGACACGGTTGGCGCCCCAGACTTCAATCACGGCTTCGGTGACTTCCAGCATCAAACGTGCACGGTTTTCCAGCGAGCCGCCGTAGGCGTCGGTGCGCTGGTTGGTGCTGCTCTGCAGGAACTGGTCGAGCAGGTAGCCGTTGGCACCGTGAATCTCGACACCATCGAAGCCGGCGGCCTTGGCGTTTTCCGCGCCCTGGCGATAGGCATCGACGATCTCGGCGATCTCGTCCGTTTCCAGCGCACGGGGCGTTGGGTAGTCAGACAGCGGTCGAACCAGGCTGACATGGCCCTTGGGCTGGATAGCGCTTGGCGCGACTGGGCTTTCACCGTTCAGGTAGGTCGGATGCGAGATACGCCCCACGTGCCACAGTTGCAGGAAGATTCGCCCGCCGGCGGCATGCACTGCCCGGGTCACGTTGGTCCAGCCGCGCACTTGGTCGTTGGACCAGATGCCGGGGGTGTCCGGGTAGCCGACACCCATGGGCGTGACCGAAGTGGCCTCGCTGAGGATCAGCCCGGCACTGGCGCGCTGTACGTAGTACTCGGCCATCAAGGCATTGGGTACGCGGCCCTCGTCGGCGCGGCAGCGGGTCAGGGGGGCCATGATGATACGGTTCGGCAATTTGAGGTCGCCAAGGGTGATCGGATCGAAGAGAGTCGTCATGCGGTAAGCCTCGTCAGTATCAGTTGGTTACAGGGGCCAGTTCGGACTTGCCGCCCTGGCTGAAGGTAAACAGGGTCACGATCAACGCCACCACAGCCAGTGCGGCGGCCGCCAGCGGTACGCTGGTCAGGCCCAGGATGAGAAATGAGAGTGGCATGAGGTGTCCTTGTCAGAGCTCTTGGCTCATTTGCCGGAGGAATTGCTGGATGGTTTCCTCGTTGCGTTTGAAAAAATGCCACTGGCCAATTTTCTGGCTGGTGATCAAGCCGGCCCGCTGCAAGGTGGCCAGGTGGGCAGAGACCGTCGACTGCGAAAGCCCGCAGCGTTGATCGATCTGGCCGGCACAGACGCCTTGCTCGGTGGGGTGGTATTGATCGGGGAATTGCCGCTCAGGGTCTTTCAACCAGCTGAGGATTTCTCGCCGTACTGGGTGGGCCAGGGCTTTTATTATTTCGTCGAGATCTAGAGGCATGGCAGGGCTCGGGGGTGGCTATAACGTTATATCGCGATGGGGCGAAATATATATCGGTATTTCGCGATACACAAATATGAATAGGTTCTGTCGTCAGCGTAAATCGCTATATCGAGTTATAACGATATGGGCGGGCAGTGATATGCTGAGCCCATGAACTATCTCGCGCATCTACATCTGGGTGGTCAGCAACCCCAGCAATTGTTGGGCAGCCTGTATGGCGATTTCGTCAAAGGCCGCCTGGACGGGCGTTTTC
The DNA here is from genome assembly GCF_024741815.1 of Pseudomonas sp. LS1212. Lineage (NCBI taxonomy): Bacteria > Pseudomonadati > Pseudomonadota > Gammaproteobacteria > Pseudomonadales > Pseudomonadaceae > Pseudomonas > Pseudomonas sp. LS1212. The sequence continues at coordinate 4,709,479 of NZ_CP102951.1, read as the reverse complement.
CCGCGCAGTTGGAGGCCGCCATTGCGCTGCACCGGCGCATCGATGCATTTACCGACAGTCATCCACTGGTCTTGAGTGCCCTGGCGCGCTTTCCCAGCGAACGGCGTCGTTACGCCGGGATCATTCTCGATGTGTTTTTCGACCACTGCCTGGCGCGGCACTGGCAGGACTACGCCGACCAGCCATTGCAGCAGTTCACTGCCCAGGTCTATCGGGTACTGGCGGCCGAGCCGGCGCTGCCGGGCAGGTTGGCGCAGATTGCGCCGTACATGGCCGCCGATGACTGGTTGGGTTCCTATCGCGATTTCGAGGTGTTGGAGCAGGTCTTCAACGGCATCGCTCGACGCCTGTCACGACCTGAAGGCATGAGCGGTGCCTTGCAAGTCGTGGATAAACTCTACCAACCCCTGAATGATGACTTCCGGGCGTTCTATCCAGAGCTGCAGGCCTTCGCCCGGACGGCGCTGAAGGCTGCTTAGGCAGCAGCCTTGGCCGGACGCACCGGCATCGCTTGCTCACTTTCCCCGAACAGCGCACCGTGCACCGCTTGCTGGGCCTTGAAGGCCAGGGCGGCACGCTCCTGGCCACAGCTGGCGATGGGGGCGAGCAGGTGGACGTGCACCTCGGCTTGATCGTTGGCGAACAGGCGCAGCAGATGCGAGAGCAGGTCGTCGTCGCCGATGAAGGGCGCAATCGGGTCAGGCTGGCCATTGCGCACATAACGCAGGGCAACCGGCTGCAATGGCGTTTGGGTATCGATGGCGCTGGCCAGCAGACGACCATGGAAGGTGCGCAGGTTGCGGCCGTCGCTAGTGGTGCCTTCAGGGAAGATCAGCAGTGGGCGTTCTTGTGCCAGGTGCTGGCTCATCTGTTTGCGGATCAATTGGCTGTCGCCCGAGCCACGACGGATGAACAAGGTGCCGGCCTTGAGCGCGAGCCAGCCGGCAATCGGCCAGGTACGGACTTCGGCCTTGGACAAAAACGACAAGGGTGTGAGCATCCCCAGCAGCGGGATGTCGGTCCAGGACACATGATTGCTGACCCACAGCATGGGTTGGCCGGGCAGAGTGCCGTGAACGGTGACCTTGAAGGGCAGGGCGCGGCTCAGCCGGGTCATGAAGAAGCGCGACCAGCGTTGTCGACGCTCCATGCAGTGCTCGATACCGAGGCGTTCGTAGAGACTGAACACGCCGGCCATCAGCAAGCCCAGCGCAACCACCAGCAGCACTCGCAGCACGCGTGCATAGACGCGTACGCGACGCATCAGACTGCCGCCTTGAAGTGACGGGCATACCGTGGGCAAAGTTCGTCGCGCTTGAGCAGGATGAACACGTCGGCGACCTGGAAGTCTTCGTCCCAGCAAGGCTCGCCGCAAATCTTCGCGCCCAGGCGCATGTAGGCCTTGAGCAGGGGCGGCAACTCGGCAATGACATTGCCGGGGATGGCGAGGGTCGGCAAGGGTTTTTTCGGCTCGGCGCGCAGGTGCTCGGTGCACAGGTAGCGTTCGCGCAGCCGTTGCATGATCGCATGGGCCTGAACCCCGCCATCCTGCATCGGAATGCTGGCGCAACCCATCAGGTAGCTATAGCGGCCCTGGTTGAGGACTTCGGCCAGTTCGCCCCAGAGCACGGTTATGGTGCCACCGTTGCGGTAGGCCGGGTCGACGCAGGTGCGACCGATTTCCAGGATCGGCCCTTGCAGATGGCCGAGACCATGCAGGCTGAACTCTTCTTCGCTGTAGAAGCGCCCCAGGCCATGAGCGGCCTGGTGGTCGAGCAGGCGGGTGGTGGCAACCAGACGACCGGTGTTGAGGTCGCGCACACCGATGTGACTACAGTGCGCATCGTAATCATCCATGTCCAGGCCCTGTTCTGCGCCCTTGAGCCTGGCGTTGAATTCACTGCTGAATACACTGAAGCGCAGGGCCTGGGCTTCGTGCAGGGCATCCGGGCCGACCAGGCGTTCGGCTTGTAGACGGCGTTCAGTGCTGTTGTCGCCAGAGCGAGCGATCCGAGTCATTGCGAGTCTCCATCAGCCAGTCATGGGGTTGCGGCCGGTCAGCTTTGTTGTGCAATCTCAGCCTATGTAGCCCCAGTGTCATCACCGTGAAGTTTCGGTGATGCTTGTATGACAGCCCCCGAGGAGCCCTTCGATGTCCTGGCTAGAACGCCTTAACTACCGCGAACGACAGTCTGTTTCGTCGAACCTGGCCGATACCTACGCCGCGCTTTTGCAGAAACTGGGAGCAGTTACGCCATTCGAGTTGGCGGTACTCGGTGGCCGGGCGATGACCACGCCGGGCCTGGCATTCCTGATTGGCTACCAGGCCGCGCTGCGGGTGCTTTGGCCCAGCGCGCCGGCCAGCCTTGGCGCCCTGTGCGCAACCGAGCAGCGCAGTGTGCGGCCCGCCGACATGCAGACCCGGATCGATGATTTGCGCTTGAGCGGGCGCAAGGATTTCGTCACGGCCGGCAGCGCCGCCGACTGGATGCTGGTGGCGGCCCGCTGCGAGTTGCCCGGTACCAGCCCGAAGCTCAGCCTGGCCGTGGTTTACCCCGGTGAGCCGGGGGTGCGACTCGAGGCCTTGCCCGTCCTGCCGTTGATGCCTGATATCGGACATGCTCGACTGTTCCTGGACAATGCCTTGTGCGAACGCCTGGCCGGGGATGGCTGGGATGCGTATGTCAAACCCTTCCGCACCCTGGAAGACCTTTATGTACTCAGTGCCCTGTGCGCATGGTTGTATGGCGTGGGGCAGGAGTCTGGCTGGCCGCAGGCGTTGCAGTTGCGGCTGATCGGTTTGCTGGGCGGCTGCGCCGAGGGGTGCCGGCAATGCGCCGATGCGCCCGTCGGTCATCTTCTGCTGGGTGGCCTGTTCGCGCAGTTTTCCATGCTCAAGGATGAATTGAACGAAGCGTTCGCCAACGGGCCACCCGAGTGGGCAGCGTTGTGGCAGCGGGATCAGAGCGTGCTGGAAATCGCCGGTGCGGCGCGAGCGAAGCGGTTGGCCAAGGCGTGGCAGACCTTGGGGTTGTGAGTACTGCTTTGAAGGTCCTTTGGACCTTATCGCTGGCAAGCGGAACGCCGCCCGGCCAGCTCCCACAATAATCGGGTTCCGACACGGTACTTGTGGGAGCTGGCCGGGCGGCGTTCCGCTTGCCCGCGATGAGGTCCTGAATGGCAACACAACCGTCACCTACCCCTGCTAGCCTGTCCAATCCAACGGCCTGAGCTCCAACAATGGGCAAGTGCTCGATATTGTCTATTGCATTCGCACTCTTCTGGACTGGTCATATCTGTGCCGAAACCTGGCCTGGCAAAGACTGGCTGGTCGAACCCGTGCCCCCCAGCCCAGCCCTGCAAGCGCTGGAAAGCTACGCCTTCCCACCTCGCGACGACGTCACCCGCCAGGGCATTCGCACCGACGCCCTGTTGGTGATCCACGACGGCCACCTGATCTACGAACGCTATGCAGCGCCAACCACCGCAAGTACCGCCCACCTGACCTGGTCGATCAGTAAAAGCCTGCTGGCCACCGTGCTGGGCGTGGCCTTTGGCCAGGGACGCTTCAGCTTGCAGGATCCGGTTGCGCACTACTACCAGCCGTTCAACGAGCACCCGCAGGTTCGCATCGAACACTTGCTGCACTGGGCTTCGGGCCTCGATTGGCAGGAGGACTATGAATTTGCTCCCCTGAATTCGTCGGTGGTGGCCATGCTCTATACCCGAGGGCGCGCCGACATGGCGGGATTCACGGCGGCGCACACGCTCTACAGTGAACCGGGCCAGTCTTTTCGCTACTCCAGCGGCGACAGCAATGTGCTCAGTGCCGCCCTGCGGGGCATGCTCGGCAGCCTGTATGCCGACTACCCCTGGCAGGCGTTGTTCGAGCCGCTGGGTATTGGCAGTGCAGTGTGGGAGGCCGATGCCAGCGGTACGCTGGTGGCCTCGTCTTATGTCTACATGAGTGCGCGCGATCTGGCCCGGATCGGGCTGCTGATGCTGCGCGAGGGTCGCTGGCAGCAGCGGCAGTTGCTGCCTGCCGCCTGGATTGCCTTCAATCGCACGCCCTTTACCCATGCCACGGCCGAGCCCGGAGAGGCAACGCCGGGTGGTCATTGGTGGCTGAACCAACCGCTTGCCGGTAGGCCCAGGCCTTGGCCCGATGCGCCCGCGGGAACATTCGCCGCGTTGGGCCATTGGGGTCAGGCCCTTTACGTTTTACCTGACGAGAAACTGGTGATCGTGCGCTATGGGGATGATCGCGATGGCAGCTACCGGCACAACGAATTGCTCAAACGAGCGTTGAGTGCGTTTGCCGAGGGCAGGCCATGAGGCGCCTGGGGCTGCTGCTGGTACTGGCCGTCGTGGCGCTGATCTGGCATGAGCGCCTGGCGTTGCAGGCATTTCCCGGTATTCTCAGTGCCTACAGCGCCAAGGAGTTTTGCTCGTGTCGTTACGTCATGAACCATTCGACCGAGTACTGCCTGGGTTATGTGAAGCAATACCTGCCGCTGAGTGGGTTGCTCGATGAGCCGGAGCACAAGCGCGTGACCGCCAGGGGCCTGGGGCAGAGCAACAGCGCCGCCTGGATAGGCCCGCGACAGGGCTGCCGTTTGCTGCCTTGAATTGCAGGAAGTTTGCCAGTGGCCGGGGCAGCCGGGTAAGGTTGCTGGCAAATGTGTTACAGGAATTCGCATGCACAGGTCGACGCGCCTTCTACTGGCCCTGCTCGGGGCCATTGCCTTGCCCGCCCAGGCCAATTGGTATCTGGACAACGAGTCATCCCGGTTGTCGTTCGTGACCACCAAAAATGCCGATGTTGCAGAAGTTCAGCGCTTTCTGGTCCTGCACGGCAAGGTCGATCGCAAGGGGGTGGCCGAGGTTCAGGTTGAGATGGAGTCGGTCAGCAGTGGCATTCCATTGCGCGATGAGCGGATGCGCAAAGACCTGTTCCAGGTCGATACCTTCCCCGAGGCCGTGATCCGTGCTCAACTCGATCTGCAGCCGATCAACGACCTGGCCCCCGGTGCCCAACTGGAGCTGCGCCTGCCACTGAAGGTGACCCTGCATGGCAAAGAGCAAACCTATAACGCCCAATTGTTGGCAACCCGGCTCGATGACCGCCGTTTCCAGGTGGTCACCCTGGAGCCGTTGGTGTTGCGTGCCGAAGATTTCGATTTGGCCCCGGGGCTGGCCACATTGCGCAAGTTCGCCGGGTTGAAGGCGATCAGCCTGTCGGTGCCGGTGGGTGCGGTGCTGATTTTCACGGCGCGCTGAGATGGCCGGGGCGGTCTTCCCCTGGCGCGCGGGCAACCGTTTCGAGCTGTTGATCGACGGTCCCGATTTTTTTCCGCGCATGCTCACCGCCATTGTCCGTGCCCGCCATCAGGTGGACCTGGAACTCTACCTGGTTGAAGCCGGGGCCTGTGCCGAAGCGATGATCCAGGCATTGGTACAGGCAGCCGAGCGCGGTGTTCAGGTACGCTGCCTGTTCGATGATTATGGTGCCCTGGCCTTTACCCTGAGCCTGCGCCACCAGCTGCTTGAGGCTGGCGTGGAGCTGCGCGTCTACAACCGGATAAGCTGGCGTCGGGGCCTGCGCAATCTCTATCGCGATCACCGCAAGTTGCTCCTGGTCGACCAGGAGTGGGCAGTAGTCGGCGGCACCGGTGTCACCGATCAATTCTGGCGTCCCGGTGAAGAGGTCAGTGAGTGGCATGAAGTGATGGTCGCGACGGAAGGCCCGCTGGTGGCCGATTGGCAAATGCTTTTCGACCGCCAGTGGCGGGCCAACCTGCGCCGCACCGCATGGAAGCCGGCGACGCATTTCGGTCTGCCGCGCCTGCCCCGGGTGCCGGTGACCGGCGAGGGCCTGGGCCGGGTGGCCTATGCCGACGCCCGGCAGCACCGCGATATCCTGCAGTCACTGGTCCGCGCCCTGAACAGTGGCAAACAGCGTATCTGGTTGGCCACCCCTTACTTTTTGCCGACCTGGAAGGTGCGTCGCTCACTGCGTCGCGCCGCCGCCCGGGGCATCGAAGTGCGCTTGCTGCTGACCGGCCCGCGTACCGATCACCCCTCGGTGCGCTACGCCGGTCATCGCTATTACCCGCGCCTGCTTCGCGCAGGAGTGCAGATCTTTGAATATCAGCCGTGCTTCCTGCACCTGAAAATGGTCCTGATCGACGATTGGGTCAGTATCGGCTCGTGCAATTTCGACCACTGGAATTTGCGCTTCAACCTTGAAGCCAACCTTGAAGCACTGGACCCGGCCCTGACCCGGGCGGTGGTGGCCAGTTTCGAGCAAGACTTTGCCCAGAGCCGCCCCATCGACCTCGACGATTGGCAGGCCCGTCCCTTCTGGCGAAGGGTGCAGCAACGACTCTGGGGTTGGCTGGATCGCCTGGTGGTCAATCTGTTGGATCGGCGCGACTGAGATCCTGCCCGGTAGCGGGCAAGCCGATTGCGGCCGTCTGCCCTCACGTAGGCAAAAAAAAGGCGGCAGGGATAACCCGGCCGCCTTTTTCATGTGCGAGGTGAAGTGATTACTTCACTTCCACCGCCAGGCTTTCGCTGATCTTCTGTTGCCAGATTGCAGGCCCGGTGATGTGCACCGATTCACCCTTGCTGTCGACCGCAACGGTCACCGGCATGTCCTTGACGTCGAACTCGTAGATCGCTTCCATGCCCAGTTCGGCGAAGGCCACGACGCGGGACTTCTTGATCGCTTGCGCAACCAGGTAGGCGGCGCCACCAACGGCCATCAGGTAGACCGCCTTGTAGTCCTTGATCGCGTCGATGGCGGTCGGGCCACGCTCGGATTTTCCGATCATGCCCAGCAGGCCGGTTTGATCGAGGATCTGGCGAGTGAACTTGTCCATCCGCGTCGCGGTGGTCGGGCCTGCCGGGCCAACCACCTCTTCACGTACCGGATCGACCGGGCCGACGTAGTAGATGAAGCGACCCTTGAGGTCTACCGGCAGGGTTTCACCCTTGTTCAGCATCTCGACCATGCGCTTGTGCGCCGCATCGCGGCCGGTGAGCATCTTGCCGTTGAGCAGGATGGTCTCGCCCGGCTTCCAGCTTTGCACTTCTTCAGGCGTCAGGGTGTCGAGGTTGACACGACGGGCCGAAGGGCCGGCTTCCCAGACGATTTCCGGGTAGGCGTCCAGCGATGGCGCTTCCAGTTCGGCCGGGCCCGAACCGTCGAGCACGAAGTGTGCGTGACGGGTCGCGGCGCAGTTGGGGATCATGCACACCGGCAGGGACGCGGCGTGGGTCGGGTAGTCCATGATCTTGACGTCGAGCACGGTGGTCAGGCCACCCAGGCCCTGGGCGCCGATGCCCAGCTGGTTGACCTTCTCGAACAGCTCCAGACGCATTTCTTCGATACGGTTGGACGGGCCACGGGCCTTGAGCTCATGGATGTCGATGGATTCCATCAACACTTCCTTGGCCATGACCGCGGCTTTTTCGGCGGTGCCGCCGATGCCGATGCCGAGCATGCCCGGTGGGCACCAGCCGGCGCCCATGGTCGGAACGGTCTTCAGAACCCAGTCGACGATCGAGTCGGACGGGTTGAGCATGGCCATTTTCGACTTGTTCTCGGAACCGCCGCCCTTGGCTGCCACGTCCACTTCCACGGTGTTGCCGGGAACGATAGAGTAGTGGATGACTGCCGGGGTGTTGTCCTTGGTGTTTTTGCGCGCGCCTGCCGGGTCGGCCAGGATAGAAGCGCGCAGGACGTTTTCCGGTAGGTTGTAGGCACGACGCACGCCTTCGTTGATCATGTCATCGAGGCCCATGGTCGCGCCATCCCAGCGGACGTCCATGCCGACGCGGACAAACACGGTGACGATACCGGTGTCCTGGCAGATCGGACGATGGCCGGTGGCACACATGCGCGAGTTGATCAGGATCTGGGCGATGGAGTCGCGCGCGGCCGGCGACTCTTCACGCAGATAGGCCTCGTGCATGGCCTGAATGAAATCCACGGGGTGGTAGTAGGAAATGAACTGCAGGGCGTCGGCAACGCTCTGAATCAGGTCGTCTTGCTTGATCACGGTCATGCGGCGCGCTCCTCTTAAAGACGGGAACATTCATTAAGGTATTCCAACAAGGTCGAGCCGACTCGTCGAAAAGTCCTTTCAAGGCGCGCCGACCTGTGACAGCCGACGCAAAAAAGGCGCGGCAGTATACCGTGCATCAGGCGCCGGCACACGCGTCACTGGTCAAACGAAGGTCTGCCATGGGCAGGCACCATTTTTGCTGGTGGCGGTGCACGAGTTGTGCAAGTACGTGACAATTGAATAGTCATTTTTGAGGCAGAGCACTAAAGTGGCAACTTGCCATACGCGCCAGTACGGGACGTCATCCCATAAAGCACGGTGAGTCGACGAGTGACCGGAACAGCCCTGCAACGACTGCTACTCAAACGCTTCCTCCTGGCTGCGGGCACCTATGTGCCGGTTTTACTGCTGGCGTGGGTGGCTTTTCTCAACGGTTATTTCCGTGCCTCGCTGGCCACTGCGCTGATAAGTACTGTCCTGTTGATCGCCAGCCAGGTCGGCTTGTACTGGTTTTTTGTCAGCGGGCGCAATCAACGTTTCGCCGATCCCAGCCTGACTGAGTTTCAGGTGTTGCTGGCGCTGGCATGGCAGACCTGGCTGCTCGCCAATCTCGATGACGCGCGCGGCACGTTCCTGATGATCTATGTGCTGATCCTGATGTTTGGATTGTTTCACCTCAAGCTTCACGTTTTCATGCGGTGTGCCGTGCTGGTTTTCTGCAGCTTCGCCGCGCTGAATCTGCTCGATGCCTGGCATGGCCGGATGCCTGACCCCGGGCTGGCGGCCATTCAAGTCTTCGCTCTGTTCGTGGTGCTGGTATGGCTCTACCTGTATGCCAGCTATGTGCAGGCGTCGCGCCAGCGCATGCGGCAGCGGCGGTTTGCCTTGCAGGCACACCAGGACACCCTCCGCGGGATGATGCGCCAACTCGAAGACCTGGTCGCCACCGACGAGTTGACCGGGTTGTTCAATCGTCGGCATTTCCTGCGCCTGGCCGGACGTGAACTCGAGATGATGGCGCCGGGTGTCCTGCATGGTCTGGCGCTGATCGACCTGGACCACTTCAAGCGTATCAATGATCATTATGGCCATGCCGCCGGTGATCAGGTGCTGCAGGCGTTTGCGGCGGTGGCACTGGCCTGCCTGCGAGAGGGAGACGTGCTGGCCCGATATGGAGGTGAAGAGTTCGTGCTGTTGTTACCCGATTGCGATGGCGACCGCCTGGGGGCGTGTTGCGAGCGGCTGCGCCTGGCCTTTGCCACTGCAGAGCCGGTAGGTCGTGTGGTGTCGCACCTCAGCCTCTCGGTGGGCATGACCTTGCTTGCGCCTGACGATGACCTGGACGACGCCTTGCACCGCGCCGATCAAGCGCTCTACAAGGCCAAGCGCGGCGGACGCAATCGCTGCGCCGCGGCCTGGGAAAACGTCGATGCCTGAATTGACCGCAGGTCAGCGATGCTGGACGGTGGCCAGTGGCAGCAATTTGCTCGACGCCTTGAACGAGGCGGGCTTGGCCGTGCCCTACAGTTGCCGGTCGGGGAGCTGCCATGCCTGCCTGGTGCGCTGCCTGCTGGGCGAACCGTTGGACATCAACCCAACCGCGCTGACCGAACAAAAGCGTGAGCAGGGCTGGCGTCTGGCGTGCCAGTGCAAGGTAGAAAGCGACTTGACCGTCGCGGTCTTCGATCCGCGGCAGGACGGGGTGCCCGCCCAGGTGATCGAGTGTGATTGGTTGAGCCGGCAGGTACTTCGTCTGCGTCTGCTACCCGAGCGGCCACTGCGCTACCAGGCTGGCCAACATATGGTGCTCTGGACCGAGAGCGGCGTGGCGCGTCCCTACTCGTTGGCCAGCCTGCCCGGGGAAGACCGCTTGCTCGAGTTTCACCTCGATTGCCGGCACCCCGGTGCCTTCAGCGATGCCGCACGCCTCTTGCAGCCCGGCGATTGCCTGCGCCTGGGCGAGTTGCGCGGTGGTGCCCTGCATTATGATCCAGACTGGCAAACCCGGCCGCTCTGGCTCCTGGCTGCCGGGACCGGGCTGGCGCCGCTGTGGGGTATTCTTCGAGAAGCACTGCGCCAGGAGCATCAAGGCCCGATTCGGCTGGTGCATCTGGCCAGCGATGGGGGCGAACATTATTTGTCCGGGCCATTGGCCGAACTGGCGGCCGGTCATCCGCAACTTCAGGTCGAACTGCTGGGGCCGGCCCAATTGCCGGCGGCATTGCAGGCCATGCGCCTGCTCTCGCGGCAAACCCTGGCGCTGGTCTGTGGATCGCCGGGCAGTGTCGAGAGTTTTTCCAGGCGCTTGTTTCTGGCGGGGTTGCCACGAAATCAACTGTTTGCCGATGTGTTTGTTGGTCGCGGTTAGTTCAGCGTTATTCAATAAATGAAAAAGCCCCGCAGCGTGAACTGCGGGGCTTTGTGTTGGCCCTATCGCGTGCCAGCGATGAGGCCGCAATGACCAGCCGATTTACACCAGCGGATCACCGACATGCAGGATCTTCATGCCGTTGGTGCCGCCAATGGTGTGATAGCTGTCACCCTTGGTCAGGATCACCCAGTCACCTTGCTGAACCACGCCACGCTTGAGCAGCTCGTCCACGGCGGCCTGGCTGACCTTGTCCGCCGGCAGGGCGGCAGGGTCGAATGGCACGGTGTAGACGCCACGGAACATGGCGACGCGCGCCTGGGTTTCGCGGTGCGGGGAGAAGGCGAAGATCGGGATCGAGGAGCGGATCCGCGACATGATCAGCGGTGTGTAGCCGCTTTCGGTCAAGGCGATGATCGCTTTCACGCCCGGGAAGTGGTTGGCGGTGTACATGGCCGCCAGCGCGATGCTTTCGTCGCAACGGCTGAAGGTGGTGCCCATGCGGTGGCTGGACAGTTTGCTGGTCGGGTGCTTTTCAGCGCCGACGCAGATCCGTGCCATGGCCTGGACCGCTTCGATAGGGTAGGAACCTGCGGCGCTTTCGGCCGAAAGCATTACCGCGTCGGTGTAGTCGAGCACGGCGTTGGCCACGTCGGACACTTCGGCACGAGTTGGCATCGGGTTCTGGATCATCGACTCCATCATCTGGGTCGCGGTGATCACTGCCTTGTTGTGGCGGCGGGCATGCAGAATGATTTTCTTCTGGATGCCGACCAGCTCGGCGTCGCCGATTTCCACGCCCAGGTCGCCACGGGCCACCATGACCGCATCACTGGCGCGGATCAGGCCATCCAGGGTTTCGTCGTCGGCCACGGCTTCGGCACGCTCGATCTTGGCCACCAGCCAGGCGGTACCGCCGGCTTCGTCACGCAGGCGACGGGCGTATTCCATGTCGGACGCATCGCGGGGGAAGGACACGGCGAGGTAGTCCAGTTCCATTTCCGCGGCCAGCTTGATGTCAGCCTTGTCTTTTTCGGTCAGTGCCGGAGCGGTCAGGCCGCCACCACGGCGGTTGATGCCTTTGTGGTCCGACAGCGGGCCGCCAATCAGTACCGAGCAGTGCAGTGCATCGGCGGTGGCGGTTTCCACGCGCATGACCACGCGGCCGTCGTCGAGCAGCAGTTCGTCACCGACACCGCAATCCTTGACCAGATCCGGATAGTCGATGCCGACGATGTCCTGGGTCCCGGCCGTCAGCGGGTGAGTGGTCGAGAAGGTGAAGCGGTCGCCGACTTTCAGTTCAATCCGTTTGTCGGTGAACTTGGCGATACGGATTTTCGGGCCTTGCAGGTCACCGAGCAGCGCGACATGGCGGCCATGCTTGGCAGCTGTGTCCCGGACCAGGCGGGCGCGCGCCTTGTGCTCTTCGGGCGTGCCGTGGGAAAAGTTCAGACGGGCAACATCAAGTCCGGCCAGGATCAACTGTTCGAGAACTTCCGGCGAGTTACTGGCAGGGCCAAGGGTAGCGACGATTTTGGTACGACGGACGGTCATGCACTGACTCCTCTATTGGATCGCAGCCGAGGCTACTCCTCAATAAGTCTGTAGTCATTGTTCCTCTTCACTACCTTGCAATTGCCCGATTCAAGGAAACTGCTCATCGATCGTCCTGCAGCAGCCCGGCAATTGCTCTTGAAGATTTCCCCGTTCAGGTCGATACACTGCAGAGCACAGGAGATACCCATGCGAGTCTTGATCGTTTTAGCCCTGGCGGCCAGTGTCGTCGGCTGCACCCGTTGGTCGATGGACCATCATCTGAACAATGCCTACCGTTCTTATGACCGGGGCAATTGCGAACGCGTCATGCTCGAACTGTCCCAGGTCGAGCGCACCAGCCGGGCGCGACCTTATATACAGCCGCAAGTGTCGATGTTGCGCGGGTTGTGCCTGGAGCGCCAGAAATACTATCTCGACGCTGCCCAGACCTATCAGTTCATCATCAGTCAGTACCCTGACAGCGAGTACGCGTTTCGCTCACGGGCACGCCTGCAGACGCTTGAGCAATTGGGGCGCCATCGCACCGGTCAAGCCGCGATTGCCCGGCCGGTACCGCTCTGAATAGTACTAAAGAATCGAGGCGGTTTTGTGGCTCGGTCGCCAGTTTGCGCTAGGCTTGTTAGTGAGCGGCTTTACACCCGCAGCACTAGTGCGACCCTACTCAAGGGTCATCGACAGCGATATCAGCATGTTTACCGAACGTCACATCGAGCGCCATCAGCTCCCTTACTTCCTCAAGGTTTTCAACCGCTTTACCGATCAGCAGATCGGCTACTTGGGTAATGTCTCGGAAGACGGGTTGATGCTGATCAGCAACCTTCCGTTGCTGGTCGGGCCGGACTTCGAATTGCAACTGAAAATCCCTGCCCGTGGAGGTGCGGTGCAGACGATAGACCTGACCGCCAGCTGCCTCTGGTGCCATGAAGATGCCACTCCGGGTCACTACGATTCAGGTTTCATGTTGCTGCAGGCGCCCAAGGAGTATGAGCAACTGGTCGGTGCCTTGCGCCGCTATTTCAGTTTCTATCCGCTGAGCGCTTCAGCCTGACACCCCAGCGCGTACCGGCCTAGAGCGTACCGGCCTTTTTCCAGCCCAGATACCGCGATATCAACCCGGCCTCCAATTCGCCAGCACGGCAATCGAGCACGGCGATGTCCTGTGCCTCGAAGTGATCGTGCAGGGCATCGCGGGCATTCAGATAGTCGATGGCGCCGCAGTAGGCGAGCGCTTCCCGAGCCGTTTGCACCGGCATGTGCCGCAGGGTATCGAGAACGTTTTCGCGCAGGCTCACGATCAGCACCCGGTGCTGGCGACCTATGCGTCGGGCTGCCGACAGCAGCTCATCATCGTCGTCATCGCGCAGGTTGGTGATCAGGATCACCAATGCGCGGCGCTTCTGCCGGACCAGGATCTGGCTGGCAGCCGCGCTGAAGTCGGTTGCCCGTGGGCTGCTGTCCAGGTCATGCACGGCATTGAGCAGCACCTTGAGCTGGCTGGGTCCCTTGACGGGTGCCAGGTAACGCGGTTGATCGCTGGCAAGGGTCGCCAGCCCCACGGCATCACCCTGGCGCAAGGCGATATAACTGAGCAGCAGGCAGGCATTGAGTGCGTGGTCGAAATGTGAAAGCTCGCCATCCAGACTGCGCATGCGTCGGCCGCAGTCGATCAGGAACATGATCTGCTGGTCGCGTTCGTCCTGGTATTCCCGTGCAATCGGCGTACGTTGCCTGGCCGTGGCCTTCCAGTCGATCTGGCGCAGGCTGTCACCTTCGCGGAACTCGCGTAGTTGATGAAACTCCATGCCCTGGCCGCGGCGCTGCTGCTGACGTACGCCCAGTTGGCTCAGCCAGTTGTCCACCGCCAGCAATTGCGCCTTGTAGAGCCGGGCGAAGTCCGGGTAGACCCGCGTGCTGTCGGCCAGCGGCAGGCAGCGTCGAGCGATCCAGAGCCCCAGCGGGCTGGGCAGAGCAATCTCGGCGCGGGCGAAGGCGAACGCCCCGCGTCGCAGCGGTCGCAGCCGGTAGCCCAGTTGGCCGTCCTGGCCTGGTTGCAGTTCGATCGATTGCGGCAGACATTCAAAGCCCAGACCCTCCGGCACATGATCGAAGAATGTCAGACGCAGCGGTTTGCGATATTCGTGGTGAATATCGACCCTGACTTCATTGACCCGGCCAAGCGCCAGGCTACCGGGTAATTGCCGTTGCAGCGCAGGCGAGGGCAGGCGCAACAGCAGGACAGCATCGAGCAGGCCGAGCAGAAACAGCCCCAGCAACAGTCCCCAAGCGATTGCATCGCTGTACGTGGGCACAGGCACCTCGAGCGCCATGAGGCTGCCAAGCAGGGTGGCCAGCAGGCACAGGACTGCTATCCAGTGAATCAGCAGGCGGGACGGTTTCATGCCGTAGGCGACCTCATGCTCGGGGGGCCGGAACCTGGTCGAGCAATTGCGTGAGCACCTGATCGACCGAAAGGCCTTCGATATCCAGTTCCGGCGCCAGTCGTACCCGGTGGCGCAGTACCGCCAGCGCACAGGCCTTGACGTCATCGGGAAGCACGAACTCTCCACCGCGCAGCAAGGCCCTGGCCCGTGCACAGCGAGCCAGTGCAATGGAGGCGCGGGGGCCGGCGCCGATCGACAACCCCGGCCAGGTGCGCGTGGCCCGGGCCAGTTGCACCGCATAGTCGAGCACTTGCCCATCGAGCGGCAGCTCGCTGGCGATGCGTTGCAGGGCAATGACATCCTTGGCTTGCAGGACAATGCGCGGCGATTGTACGTCGAGCATGTCGGCACGGGCCGAGCGGGTGACCTGGCGCACCATTTCCAGTTCTTGCTCGGCGTCGGGGTAGTCCATGCGCAGCTTCAACATGAAGCGGTCGAGTTCGCTTTCGGGCAAGGGGTAGGTGCCTTCCTGTTCGATCGGGTTCTGGGTGGCCAAAACCATGAACGGCTTGGCAATCGGCAGCGCGCGACCTTCCAGCGTGACCTGGCGCTCTTGCATGGCTTCGAGCAGGGCGGCCTGGGTCTTGGCCGGTGCCCGATTGATTTCGTCGGCCAGCAGCAAGTGGGTGAATAGCGGTCCCTTGCGTAACTTGAACTGTTCGCTCTGCCGGTCGTAGATCGCATGCCCGGTGACATCGCTGGGCATGAGGTCCGGCGTGAATTGAATGCGGGCGAAGTCGCCGCCGAAGGAGCGGGCCAGGGCCCTGACCAACAAGGTTTTGCCCAGGCCGGGAACGCCTTCGAGCAGTACATGCCCACCGGCTATCAGGGCGGTCAAGACATCGTCAATGATTGCCGACTGTCCGATCAGCACCTTTTGCAACTCCTGGCGCAAGGCCTGGGCCAACCGCGAAGCGCGCTGGCGTTGCTGGGCCACATGCTCCTGGGGCGCGATGGAGTCGGACGGGGCGTCGGGTTCGCGTGGGGCGTCGCTCATAGGGCATTCCTGAGGGATTGCAGGTGGGCAACCTGATGGCTGAAGTCAGTACTGGAAAGGCGATGTTCGAGGGGTGGGCTCAAGGCTTGGCCGATGGCTTGGGCCGGCTGTTGCGTCAATCGGGCCAGTACCTGGCGCTGCTCGGCCTCGCCAAGCCTTTCGAAGCCGGGATGGCGGTGCCGGGCACGGCGCAGGATGTCCTGCTGCAGGGCTTGAATGAGTGTTGCCTGGCCGTTGTGACGCAGCAGGAAATCGGCGCTGGCGCTCAAGTGTTCCTGCAATTGGCGTCTGGCCAGCGGAGGCGGCTGCCGGACCGGCCCCTGACGCATGGCCAGGCGCCAGACGAGCAGCACGATCAGCATCAGCAAGGCGGCCAGGGCCTGGGGGAAATGGCGCAACAGCAGGGTCAGCAGATCCTCGTGTTCGGCCCGCATCACCAGCGTCACCTTACGGCCCTGATTCAAATACCAGAGCAGCCAGGCATTGTCATACCGGCCGATGGCCCGGTTGTGCCAGAGTTCGCTGTCCGTGACGACGGTGATCAGGCCCAGGCCATAGGGCAGTTGCATCATGTGGGTAGATACACCGCTGCTGGCCCTGGACGAGGCCTGTTTGTCGGGGTCTTCAAGATGGTAGTCCGGGTCGAAGCTGAAGTAGGCGGGCGCCTGTTCGTTTTTCGGATAGAACTGGGTCAGGCGCGGGAATGTCTGTTCTGGCTCAGCGGACGCCTGCGGCAAGTCCGCGCTGAGGTATTGGCGCAGGTTCAAGCGATCGAGCAGCAGGTCGCCACTTGCGCCGCGGTCCTCATCCCACAGCGCCTCGGCGACGAACAGCAGTCGCCCGCCGGCCACTACCCAATGCAACAACTGTTCGACCTGACCCGGGGCCATTTGCTGGCGATTGCCGAGCAACAGCAGGCTGCTGCGTGCGGGCGGCAGTTGCGGCAATACATCCAGCCCGTCGGCCCGCGCCACCACGAGCCCACGCTGACGCATGAACTGTTCGGCTGCCAGGTACGGGTTGTTTTGCGCCTCGGGTGAGGGGCCGTGCTCGATGATGGCCTGGTAGGGCTGCAGATGCCGATACAGGTACGTGGCGAACAAACCGATGGCCAGGCACAACAGCAGGCCGAGCACTACCGCCGGGCGCCGGATCATCGCCTTGCTCCGGTGTCGAAGAGCTGTCGCCAGCCATCGCAAAGATCGTGTTGCACGTGCGCATCCGGTAGTCGATGCCCATAGGCCAGTGCCTGCCAGTGTCGGGTCAGGCGTGAGCTGAAGTCGCTGAGGGCCGGCTGCCCGAGACCGAGGACCTGTTGCAGCACCTCAGCTTCGGTATCGGCCTGTTTGATTGGCAGCCGGTAGTCGCTGAGCAGACGGCTCAGCAGTGCCCGGTAGAGCAGGCCGAGGGCTTCGCGGGGGTGGTTTTGCCAGAGTTGTTCGGCATGGCCGGCGACGTCGTCGGGCAGGCTTTGCGCAGAAACCTGCAAGCCGAACAGTTGCCGTGGAGCGGGGCTGGCTGTGGGTTTGGCCGCAGGCCGCCTGCCGACGAAGGTTTCGATCCACTGGCGGTAGCGCCAGGCAAGCAGAGCCAGCAATCCGATCAGGGCGCTCCAGAGCAGCCCTTCCAGTGTCCGCGCAACCAGGGCCAGGGCGTGACTGTCCAGATGTTCGAACCATTGACCAAGGAACCTGGGCCTGCCGCCTGTCTTCGGTTCATGGTCGAGGCGCCAACGGGTGACCGTTTCGCTGTTGCGAAACGGTGGTTTGTCTATGATCGCATTGATTTCCCGGTGCGCGGTCTGGCTGTCCAGGGCTTGCTGTTGCAAGCGAGGGCTTTGCGGGGAATCAACCGGCAGTGTGGCCCAGCTCCACGGCGCCAGGCCCATCGACAGTGAAACAGTGACCAGGAGCACCGCCAGGCCGTTCAGGCGCTGGCGCAGCCCACGAAGAACCAGTTCGATGTCCCACGCCTCCAGGGTGGTGCGCCGGTTCAGGTAGAGGCTGAAGCCACAGGCGACATAGATCGGCCCCCAGAAAACCAGGATCAGGGCATAGAAGGCATTGGTCAGATGCTCGAGCCAAAGCCAGTTGCCATCGGCAATTTCCAGTAATTGTTGCCAGTCCCAGTCCAGAGCGATCTGTTGTGGCAGCAGCAGGTAGAGCAGGGTCATCGAGCCCAGCCACAGGACGATTTCCAGGGCCATTCCGAGCACGGTCAGCCAGCGCGCCGCCCCCAGGTTGCGTTTACGCAGGACCGCCAGGCGGTGCAGTCGGGCTTGGCCGGCCAGTTTCTCGAGTTGTATCACCGGCAGGCTGAAACTGCGACTGAGGCTAAAGCGACGCCAAGTCAGGCTGGCCAGCAGTTGCGGTTTGAGCAAAGACGGCCATTGGCGTAGCGCCTGGCCCAGACTTGGCGGTTCGCCGAACAAGGTCTGGGACAGAATGTAGAGCGACAAACGCTCGAAGGCCGGCTTCAACCACCAGAACAGCAGGAGTACGAGGGAAGGGAAGTCCCAGAGCAACACGCAGAGCAAGGCAAAGATTGGCAGGCTCACGGCCGCCCAGCTGAGCATCAGCAGGTGGCGGTGACGCTGGGCCAGCAGCACACCCAGGTCCATTGCTTCCCAGGGCGTTCGCGGGCCGATGACTACACGGGCTTCAGTCAGGCGCATGCGGCATTCTTCCGGCAAAGCCAAGATAAGTGCCGACCAGCAACCACAATCCGGCACCCACCGCATATTTGAGCGGTGCCTGGATCGCCGTCTTCGATGACCAGTACGCCTCGATGAAAGCGGCGATCAAGAGGAATATCAATACTCCATAGATCAACTGCACGCAGACAATGGCCGCGCCTCGCAATGCTTCGCCGCGAGACAGCTGGCCGGGCGCCAGGACGGCCCAGCCCAGTTTCAGGCCTGCCGCCCCGGCCAGGGCGATAGCGCTTAGTTCGAAGGCGCCGTGGCCAATGACGAATGGCCAGAAGCCTGGCCCGTAGCCGATTTCCGTAAGATGACCGGCGACCGCTCCGATCATCAGGCCGTTGAAGAGCAGGTAAAAAAGACTGCCCACACCCAGCAGCAACCCACTGGCGAAGGTTTGAAAGGCGATGCCGATGTTATTCATGATGTAGTAGCCGAACATCATCCAGTCCTCGCTGGACTGGCGTTCGGCCAGCCGGCCGAGTCGGCTCTGGTCGGGATCGTACATCGACTCCATCTCGACCACCTGTTGCGGGGTGATCACGCTATAGACCAGGTCGGGGAACAGATAGACCAGCATTGCGGTGATCAGCAGGCTGCCGAAGAACAACAGGCCGGCCAACGCCACGAAACGCCATTGGGCCCGCACCAGGCAGGGAAACCCGGCCAGCACAAACTGCAGTGTGCTGGCACCCAGGTGGCTGCGATGGCGATAGAATTGTTGATGACCGCGCATGGCCAGATGCTGCAGGGTGTCGACCAGGTGGCTGCTGTAACCACGCTCCTGGGCCAGGGCCAGGTGCTGGCACAGGTGGCGATATTGCGCGGCGAAGGTTTCGCAGGCCGTGGGGCTGGCGTCGTTGCGTTCCAGGCTATCGAGCAGTTGAGCAAAGGCCTGCCAGGCCTGCCCATGCTGCTCTTCGAAGTGGCTCTGTTTCATGGCGGCCCCAACAGGCCACGAGCAATGCCATTGAGTTGCGCCACTGCACGGTCGGGGGCCACGTTCAAGGCTGGGGCAAGGATGCCTGCCAGTTCCCGGGCACGCTCGGCGGACAACTCCCCATGGCGCTCGGCAAAGCCCAGCACGGCACGTTGCTCGGTCAAGGTCAGGGCAAAGGGTGGATGCAGGGCCGGTACATCCGGTAGCACGGGACGATGCAGGGGCGGGTCGCGATAAATCACCAGGGTTCCTCCGGCCAGGTCGCCCATTCGCTTGAAGGCCGGATGCTGCAGGCAGCTGATGGCGCCCAGGCAATAACCGAACGGCAGCATATCGACGAAGCGCAACAGGTTGCGGATCAGCGAAGACGACCAGCCGACGGGCGTGCCGTCATCCTGGACAACGCGCAGCCCCATCATTTGCTTACCGGGTGAGCGGCCCTGATTCAGTACTTCGAACAACACCATGTACCACCAGTTCAGAACGAACAGAAGGATCGCGCCCAGCCCCATGCCCACCTGGCCGAATTGGCTCAGTATCAGCAACAGGCCGCCGAGCAGCAGGCCGCGAATTCCCAGGTCCAGGGTGAAAGCCAGGGCTCGCGCCACCAGCCCGGCCGGGCGCAGTACCAGATCGATACCTTCCGGGGTCTCGATCTGAAAGCGGGTGTCCAGTGGTTTGAGTAGCATTGCAGTCCCTGACCCTTTATCAGAGATGGACAGGTCGCACGAGCAACCCGACACATTGAGGGTATGTCATATCCTTCGAACGCGCCGGGCCTGATGTAGACTCACGCGATCTCCAGCACAGGACATAGCCTCGTGAGCTCCAGTATTTTCTGGTACGACTACGAAACCACCGGAATCGATCCGCGCAGCGACCGGCCCTTGCAGGTCGCCGGTATTCGCACCGATCTCGATCTCAACGAAATCGATGAGCCGGTCAACCTCTATTGCCGGCCCAGCGACGACATCCTGCCGCATCCGGCAGCCTGCCTGATCACGGGGATTACCCCCCAGCGCCTGGCCGAACAAGGATTGAGCGAAGCGGATTTCATGACCCGCATTCATGCCCAATTGGCCAGGCCTGGCACTTGCGGTGCAGGCTACAACACCTTGCGTTTCGACGACGAAGTGACTCGTTACAGCCTGTATCGAAACTTCTTCGACCCCTACGCCCGCGAATGGCAAGGCGGTAACAGTCGCTGGGACCTGATCGATGTCGTTCGTACCGCCTATGCATTGCGCCCGCAAGGCATCAACTGGCCGCAGGTAGAGGGGCGTGCGAGCCTCAAGCTGGAGCTGCTGACAGCCGCCAATGGCATTGACCATGGACAAGCCCACGATGCCTTGTCCGATGTACGTGCCACGATCGGCCTGGCCCGTTTGATTCGTGACAAACAACCCAAACTGTATGACTGGTTGTTTCAGTCGCGCAGCAAGCAGAAAGTGCTCGACCAGATCAGGCTTTTGCAGCCACTGGTGCATATTTCCGGGCGGTTTTCTGCTGCGCGTAACTATTTGGGTGTGGTATTACCCTTGGCCTGGCATCCGCGTAATCGCAATGCATTGATTGTCTGCGACCTGCACTTGGATCCTCATCCATTACTCGAAGAGGACGCTGATATTTTGCGTCAGCGTTTATACAGTCGACGTGAGGATTTGGCGCAAGGGCAACTGCCGGTGCCGCTCAAGTTAATTCATGTCAATCGGTGTCCAGTGTTGGCGCCGTTAAACGTGTTGCGCCGTGAAGATCAACAGCGGTTGGACTTGGACATGGCGCATTATCAGGCTCAAGCACTGCGGCTCGCTGAAGCGCAATCACGTTGGCAGGATAAAGTGCAGGCCCTTTATTCCAGCGAAGACTTTGCCCCGAGTGAGGATCCGGAACAGCAGTTATACGACGGGTTTCTCGGAGACCGGGACCGCCGTTTATGTGAGCAAGTGAGGCTGGCAGAGCCACAGCAATTGGTGGGTTCACAGTGGATGTTCGATGATGATCGTTTGCCGGAATTATTGTTTCGATATCGCGCACGTAACTTTTCCGATACGTTGAGTGAGGCGGAACAACAGCGTTGGCGAGAATTCTGTCAGCAGCGTCTGACAAACGTGGCAATGGGGGCGCCCAATACGCTGGAGAGTTTCAATCAGGCACTGGAAGCCTTTTGGGCCGATGCATCGAGTGGGCAGCGGGAGATTCTGCAGCAATGGCGGGCCCATGCCCAGAGCCTTTCCTTGCAGCTGGGGCTTTGACCGGGAGCGTCCGGCAGCCACAAAAAAAACGCCAGCAAGCTGGCGTTTTTTTTCGTTGCATTTAAACAATGAGCTTGCGGGTAATTAGCCCAGCAGGGTAGCCCAGCTTTCTACCACATCACCGCCCCACTTGGCTTTCCACTCTTTCAGCGTCTTGTGGTTGCCACCTTTGGTTTCGATGACTTCACCGTTGTGTGGGTTCTTGTACTGTTTAACCTTGCGGGCACGCTTGGTGCCGGTAGTTTTCACGGCGCCGCGTGGAGCCTTGGATACTTTGGCTTCCGGATCCAGCAGCGCGATGATGTCGCGCAGGGATTTTTGATATTCGCCCATCAGGGTACGCAGTTTGCCTTCGAATTCCAGCTCGGTTTGCAGTTTGTCGTCTTGGGACAGATTCTTCAAACGTGCTTGCAGTTCTTTGATGGCTTCTTCTGTGGCGCGGTATTCGTTGATCAGGGACATGAGCACTACCTTATGATGAATGGGTTGGCAGGGAGACAGTGCCGCAATAATAGTCAGACAGTTTGATCAAGTAAACATTAAATACCCACTACCGACAAATTACTTTAAATCTTAACCCGAC
Source organism: Pseudomonas sp. LS1212 (assembly GCF_024741815.1). NCBI lineage: Bacteria > Pseudomonadati > Pseudomonadota > Gammaproteobacteria > Pseudomonadales > Pseudomonadaceae > Pseudomonas > Pseudomonas sp. LS1212. The sequence goes on along the minus strand of NZ_CP102951.1, from coordinate 4,687,568 downwards.
ACTGCGTGGCGAGAGTTAGATATTAAGCCGTGCTCCGGACAAACAGCATTGAGCGGCTTGGGCGCGGGGGCCGTGAGGTGTTGAGTACATGGAGCCCGACCCGGTTTTGCCGGAATGTCGGCCGGGTTGAGCGCGGGCCGATGATGAAGCCTGCGAGGAGTACTGCAGTTTTTTCAAGCAATCGCTAGAATAGCTGCCTTTGCGAAGTTCTGGAGTCTCCCCCATGCGCACTTATCGGCTGGTGATAGCGTGCCCCGACCGTGTCGGCATTGTTGCCAAAGTCAGTAATTTCCTGGCTTCCTACAACGGCTGGATTACCGAAGCGAGCCATCACTCCGACGACCTCAGTGGTTGGTTTTTCATGCGTCACGAGATTCGTGCCGACACGCTGCCTTTTGGCATCGAGCAGTTTCGTGAAGCGTTCGAGCCGATTGCCAAAGAGTTCTCCATGGTCTGGCGCATCACCGATACCGACCAGAAGAAGCGCGTGGTGTTGATGGCCAGTCGCGAGTCCCATTGCCTTGCCGACTTGCTGCACCGCTGGCACAGCGACGAACTCGATTGCGAAATTGCCTGCGTGATTTCCAACCACGATGACCTGCGCAGCATGGTCGAGTGGCATGGCATCCCGTACTACCATGTGCCTGTCGATCCGAAGGACAAACAGCCGGCGTTCGCCGAAGTCTCGCGCCTGGTCAAGCACCATCAGGCCGATGTGGTAGTGCTGGCGCGCTACATGCAGATCCTGCCACCGCAGCTGTGCGAAGAATATGCCCACCAGGTCATCAACATTCACCACAGCTTTCTGCCGTCGTTTGTCGGCGCCAAGCCGTATCACCAGGCTTCGTTGCGTGGGGTGAAGTTGATCGGTGCAACCTGTCACTATGTGACCGAAGAGTTGGATGCAGGCCCCATCATCGAGCAGGATGTGGTTCGCGTCAGCCACAGCGACAGCATCGAAGATATGGTTCGCTTCGGTCGTGATGTGGAGAAGATGGTGTTGGCCCGAGGGCTGCGCTATCACCTGGAAGACCGTGTGCTGGTTCACGGCAACAAGACTGTCGTGTTCAACTGACAGTGCCAGGCCGGGCTTTCGCAATGAAAGCCCGTCAATGGCTGCGACTGGCGATAAACCTAAGCCTGCTTGAGCCGCATGAATTTGCGCAGCAAGGGGCGCCCGACCATCAGCAGAAATACCGGCCCACCGGCGATCAGATAAAAGTAGTAGGTCACGGCTCGCCAGATCAGAATGGCCGCCGCGGCGGTGGACTTGCCCACCATGGGCGCCAGCAGTGCAGCCGACGTCAGTTCGGCGGCGCCGGCACCGCCAGGCAGCAGGCTGAATTGCCCGGCGCTGAGCGAAAGCATCTGGATCAGAAAACTCCAGGCCCATTGCAGATCCACGCCCAGCCCCCTCAGTGCCAGGTACAACACGCTGTAACGCAGCCCCCAATGCAGGCATGTCAGCAGGAAAACTCCAGCGAGGGTCCTCCAGGGCAGCTTGCAGGTATCGGCAAAGGCGGCGAGAAAAAGCAGGAGCTTGCGTGCCCAGCGCAGGCGTGTTGCCGGTTGCACATTCAGTCGGGACAGTAATCGTCCATTGATCCGCAACAGTTGACGGTGAAAGCGTGCCAGCCCCAGGCACAGGCTCAAGCCGACAAGCACCAGCAAGGCGCTGACGACCAGCATCCACTCCAGGTAATCATCGAGGTTTTGAAACAGGGCATAGAGCAGGATGCCGAGCAGTGCGCAGAAGAAAAACACCAGGTCGCTGAGCTGATCCATGGCAAATACCGCACTGCTGCGTGCTGGCTGTATGCCGCTGCGTCCCAGCGTGGCCATCAAGGTCAGAGGGCCGCCGCTGCCGCCCGGGGTCGCGCAGATAGCGAACTCGGTGGCCAGGATCACGGCGAAGCTCTTCAGGCGGCTCAGGCGACTGACCTGATCGCCCAGCAGCAGGCGCAGGCGCGCGGCATTGATGACCCAGCAGGCCCCGATCATGGCGAACAGCTGCATCAACATAGGCAGTGGATAGGCTTGCAGCCGCACCAGCATCTCTCTGCCGCCCAGCAGCAATGGGATCAGCACCGCCGCCAGCAGGGCAAACAACAGCCAGGCAATCCGGCTCATGCTCCTGGGCCGCCACTACGGTCCTGGCTGGCCAGCCAGGCAGCCTTGGTCATTGGCTCGCGCCCGTCATGCAACAGTTGCTGCAAGGTCTTGAACCAATAGTTGCGGGAAAAGCCATGGCGCATATCCACAGGATGCAGTCCAAGGCGGATCGTGGGTGCGTGTTGCAAACGCGTTGCGTACCGCTCGTTGAGCAGCCTGGAGACCCCACGGCGCCAGGCGCTGCGGGTGCTCCAGACCAGACCGGGAGCCTCGAAGCAGGAGAAATCAGGCAGTCGATACAGGTGTTGCGGGTCGCTGGTGTAGTGCAAGGGCAATGAACGCAGTGCCTGGCGAGTACCTTCGCTCATCAGCCAGGCTGGGGCGACAAACCCCTCCAGAGGCCAGTCATGGCGATGAAAAACCTCGATACCGGCAAGGAGTCGGTTCAGTGCCTGCTGCTGGTCGAGCGCGTAGAACTCGCCCTCCCGGGTGTACACGCGGCGCATGAAAAAATCCCGGGCAGTGCGCGGCGCCGGGCTGTCATCGACGTGGTAGTAGCCATGCAGGGCCAGTTCATCACCCTGTGCCAGGCGCCGATCCAGCATGTGCCGGAAACAGCCATCTCTATCCACTGCATTGCATTTATGGAAGTCGGGAACCACCAGCAAGGTCATGGGGATCGAACCGAGGGCATCGACTGCTTCGACAAAGGGGTGATAGTCCGCCCAGGTCTGTGGTGCGACGTCATGCAGCACCAGCAGCAGGCTGCGTGGTGCGCAGGTGTCTTCAAGCATGGACAGGCATCGACAGGTTGCTGCCCAGCACGGCGCGGTAGTGCTCGAGCAGGCCACTGACCACCGTGTCCCAGGAATATTTCTGTTCGACGTGACGGCGCGCCTGCTGGCCGAAGTCACGGGGGGCCTGGCTGAATAGCTCACGCACCGCACGGGCCATGGCCAGGCTGTCGTTCGGTGTGCAAAGAATACCGCAGCCTTCACCGACGATTTCCGGGAACGCCCCGGCCGCCGTGGCAACCACCGGAATGCCACTGGCCATGGCTTCGAGTATGACCAGGCCGAAGGTTTCCTGGACGCCTGCATGCAGCAGGGCGTCGGCACTGGCCAGCAGCCGGGCGATCTCCTGGGCTGGGCAGAAATGGTCGATCACGGTGACATTGGTGGGGACGCCGCCAGGCATATGCGAGCCTACCAGCAACAAATGATAGTGCCGGCCGAGCCGCGTCATGCAGTCGAGCAGGACCGGTATGTTCTTTTCCCTGGAGCCGCGGCCGGCGAAGATCAGCAGTTGGGTATCGTCGTCGATGCCCAACTCGGCTTTCAGGTTTGCATCGCGCAGGCTCGGGTTGAAGGTATTGAGATCGACGCCCAGGCGCTGCACATGGACGTTCTTGATACCCAGGCCGCGCAACTTGTCGGCCATGACCTGGCTGGGGGCCAGGACCCGGTCGAAGTTGCCATACAGTTTGCTCACATAGGCTTCCACGTTCGGTGTGAACCAATTGCCCATGCGGTTGCTGAACAGCAACGGCAGGTCCGAATGATAGAAGCCGATGACAGGCACATCGAGTTGTCGGCGGGCGTCGAGCGCAGCCCAGGCGGTGAGGTAGGGGTCGCCGACTTCGATCAGATCCGGTTGCAGATCTTGCAGGACGTTTCGCCACGGTGCCAGGCGCAGGGGAAAGCGATAGCCATTGCCAAACGGCAGGGCAGGCGCCGGAACTTGATAAATACCGTTTTGTCGACTGTGATTGGCGCCCGGAATCAGCAGGCTGTGGCGAACACCTGGGATGATTCCCAGGCGACGATGTTTGGCATCAAGGTAAGTACGCACGCCGCCACTGGCAGGGGCATAGAACATGGTGATGTCGGCAATATGCACGATCAGCGTCCCTCCGAAGTACCTTGTCCTTTAAGGTAGACCTCTATGAAGGATAGTTGTTCGATCGATGGTGCGTACCGGCTGGGGCTTCTTGGTTGACTATCCGGGCCTCTTCGCTGGCAAGCCAGCTCCTACAAAGGACACCGCGTACCCTGTAGGAGCTGGCTTGCCAGCGATGAGGCCCTGACTGACTCAATCAGATCCTGAAACTACCCACCAGCTGCTTCAGCCGAGCAGCCTGCTGCTCAAGATCCGAACAGGCACGCAAGGTGGACTGCAGGTTTTCTACACCCTCCTGATTGAGCGTGTTGATTTCGTTGATATCCATGTTGATCGAGTCAACCACCGCCGTCTGCTCCTCGGTCGCGGTCGCCACCGACTGGTTCATGCCATCGATCTCGCCGATACGCTGGGTCACGCTGCCCAGGCGTTCGCCCGCCTGGTTGGCGATCGACACACTGTCCTGGCTGTGGCGCTGGCTCTCACCCATGGTGCTGACCGACTCGCGCGCGCCGACCTGCAGCTCTTCGATCATGCTCTGCACCTGCTGAGCCGATTCCTGGGTGCGATGGGCCAGGTTGCGGACTTCGTCGGCGACGACGGCAAAACCGCGGCCGGCCTCGCCGGCGCGAGCGGCTTCGATCGCCGCGTTGAGCGCCAGCAGATTGGTTTGCTGAGAGATACTGGTGATGACTTCGAGGATCTGGCCGATATTCACGGTTTTGCTGTTAAGCGTCTCGATGTGAGCGCTTGACGTACAGATCAGGTCCGACAGCCGGTTCATCGCCTGGATGCTGCGATCGACCACCTGCTGGCCTTCTTCGGCCAGATGGCGGGCCGAGCTTGCGTGTTGTGAAGCCTGTGCGGCGTTATGGGCGATTTCCTGGGCGGCGGCGCCCAGTTGGTTGATCGCTGCGGCCACGCTGTTGGTCCGGTTGGCCTGTTCGTCGGAGTTGAGCATCGAGGAGTTGGACGCACTGACCACGCGCAGGGCGACTTCGTTGACTTGCTCGGTGGCCGACGAGACTTCGCGGATCGAGCCATGAATCCGTTCGACGAAACGGTTGAAAGCTGTGCCGAGAATGCCGAATTCATCCTGGGTGTGGATGGTCAGGCGCTTGGTCAAGTCGCCTTCACCCTCGGCGATGTCTTCCATGGCCCGGCTCATGGTGTGCAGCGGTTGCATCAGCAGGCGGATCAGCATGCCGAGCAACGTAATAATGAACACCAGGGCTATCACGGTGGCGATGACAGCCGAGGCACGGAATTCACTGAGCATCGAGTAGGCCTTGTCCTTGTCTATAGACAGGCCGATGTACCAGTTTACCGAAGGCAGGCCCTTGACCGGGCTGAACGCCAGGATGCGAGTCTTGCCGTCCACTTCGATTTCGCTGCGATCGCCGCTGATCCGCGGAGTGTTCTGTGGGTAGACGTCGCTCAGTGACTTCATCACCAGGTTCTTGTCCGGATGGACCAATACCTTGCCATCGGCGCTGACCAGGAAGGCGTAGCCCATCCCGCCGAAATTCAGCGAATTGATGATTTCAGTGAGTGCATCGAGGCTCAGATCGCCCCCGACCACGCCAGCGTTCTGACCACCCTTGCTGGTTGCCGCAACGATGGAAATCACCAGCTTGTTGGACGCCATGTCGATATAAGGTTCGGTCAATGCCGGCCCATTGTTGGATTGGCCGCTCTTGTACCAGGGACGAACACGCGGGTCATATCCATCGGGCATCTTGCTGTCGGGGCGAATGAGGAACTTGCCATCGGTTGCGCCCAGGTAGACACCCAGGAAACTTGTGGCCAGGGCTTTTTGTTCGAGCAGGTCGCTGACATTGGCCAGGTCTGGGTTCAAGGCGACGTTTTGTGAAAGGTTTTCGATCAGCAGAATGCGCCCGTCGAACCAGTTCTTGATGTTGGTCGAAGTGACGTCGCCCATTTCATTGAGATAGTTATCCAGGTCTTCGCCAATGGCATTACGCTGAAGATAGTCGTTGTACAACGTGAATAGCGCGAAGGCGACTACTACGATAAGGGACGCCGCAAGCAGAATCTTGTGGCTGAAACGGAGGTTTTTATTCATAACGTGTTGTGTCCGCCAAGGTCTTGTATTCCGGTTGCCCACAAGAGTTGTTCACATGAAATGACAGGCTGACAACTGATAGTCCCCCGTCCCTTTGGGGTTTATCTGACCGGTCATTCGGAACAATCCTGTTACCTATACTGGTATCGACAGACTCGAGCCAAAGCTTAACCAAGGGTGAAAAAATGCCTGATTCTTCGCAACTTGTTCTCGGTGCCGACCTGGGCGGCCAGCCGATTTTCCAGGAAATGCGCCTGGCCAACCGTCATGGCCTGGTGGCAGGTGCTACCGGGACCGGTAAAACCGTGACCTTGCAACGCTTGGCCGAAGCCTTCAGCGATGCGGGTGTGGCGGTGTTTGCCGCTGATATCAAAGGTGACCTGTGCGGGCTGGGGGCGGTAGGCAACCCGCAGGGCAAGGTCGCCGAGCGGATTGCCGGAATGCCCTGGCTCGATCACAGAACGCAGGCCTATCCGGTGACCTTGTGGGATATACACGGCGAGTCCGGTCATCCTCTACGAACAACCATCAGCGAAATGGGGCCGCTTTTGCTCGGCAGCCTGCTGGAGTTGAGCGACAGCCAGCAAGCGGCACTCTATGCCGCATTCAAGGTTGCAGACAGTGAAGGGCTTTTGCTGCTCGACCTGAAGGATTTGAAGGCGCTGCTCAATCACCTCAAGGACAATCCGCAGCTGTTGGGTGAAGACAGTGCCTTGATGACCACAGGTTCCAGCCAGGCCCTGCTGCGGCGGCTGGCAACCCTGGAGCAGCAGGGGGCCGAAGCGTTGTTTGGCGAGCCGGCCCTGCAGTTGGAAGACATTCTGCACCCCACGGCAGAAGGGCGTGGGCGGATTCACCTGCTCGATGCCAGTCGCCTGGTGCATGAAGCGCCCAAGGTGTATGCGACCTTCCTGCTCTGGCTGCTGGCTGAGTTGTTCGAGCAGTTGCCGGAACGCGGCGATGCGGAAAAACCGCTGTTGGCGCTGTTCTTCGATGAGGCGCACCTGCTCTTTGCCGACACGCCCAAGGCCCTGCAAGAGCGATTGGAGCAGGTGGTGCGGTTGATTCGCTCCAAGGGGGTCGGGGTTTATTTCGTCACCCAGTCTCCGGGCGATCTGCCGGACGATGTGCTGGCTCAGCTCGGTTTGCGTATCCAGCATGGCCTGCGCGCCTTCACCGCCAAGGAGCAGAAGTCCTTGAAGGCCGTCGCTGACGGCTTTCGGCCCAACCCGGCGTTCGATGCGCTGACGGTGCTGACTGAACTGGGGATTGGTGAGGCGTTGGTGGGGACATTGCAGGACAAGGGCACTCCAGCCATGGTCCAGCGCGTGCTGATAGCGCCGCCGCAGTCGCGAATCGGGCCGCTCGGCCAGGCCGAACGCGCGGCCTTGATCAGCCAGTCGCCCCTGGCCGGGCGCTACGATAAGCCGATCGACCGTGAATCGGCCTATGAAATGCTCGCGGCGCGCAAGGTGGGTGACCCTCAGGTCGTTGCGCCAGACACAACCACCCCCGCCGGTGAGAGCCTGAGCGACAAAGCCGGTGAGTTTCTCGGCAGCGTGGCCGGGCAGGCACTGAAGTCGGCCATGCGCCAGGCGGCCAATCAGTTGGGGCGGCAGTTGGTCCGGGGGTTGATGGGTTCGTTGCTCGGCGGCAGCAAACGCCGCTAGGCGGGTTGCTCTGCTCATGAAAAAGGCGCCCTGGGGCGCCTTTTTCATGAGCGGGTCGATCAAGCCAGGGCTTTGGACGCCAGCCAGAACAAGCCGGCCGCCAGAGCCATCGAGGTCGGCAGGGTCAGTACCCAGGCCAGCAGGATGGTCCTGATGGTGCCGCCTTGCAGGCCGCTCTTGTTCGCCACCATGGTGCCCGCTACGCCCGAGGAAAGGACGTGCGTGGTCGAAACCGGCAGGCTGAATATGTTGGCAAGGCCAATGGCGCAGGCTGCGGTGATCTGCGCCGACATCCCCTGGGCGTAGGTCATGCCTTGTTTGCCGATCTTCTCGCCAATGGTCAATACCACACGCTTCCAGCCAACCATGGTGCCGATGCCGAGGGCCAGCGCCACGGCGAGGATCACCCAGAAAGGGGCGTACTCGGTGGTGGCTGTGAGGTCCTTGCGCAGCTTGTTCAGGTCAGCCTTTTCACGTGCGTGCAGGGTAGGCAGCTTGCCGACCTTCTTCGCGGTGTCATCCAGGCAGAGCAGGTAGCGGCGCACTTCGATGCGCTTTTCCGACGGCAGCGAGTGGTAGTCCGAAACCCCTTTAAGGGTGTTCGACAGGGCCGCGATGGTGGGCTCGGTCTGTTGCGGGTTGCAGCTGAACTGTTCAGGCAGGTCGCTGCTTTTCGCCTTGCCCAGGGCCAGGAACTCGCCCAGCGTGCTGCTGTTGCGCTCATAGAACTGGCTCAGGTGCACGGTTGCATCGCGAGTCCGCTCGATCTGGTAGGTCGTACTGTTCAGGTCCAGCACGAACTGGCTCGGAACGATACCGATCAGCACCAGCATGATCAGGCCGATGCCTTTCTGGCCGTCGTTGGAGCCGTGCACGAAGCTGACGGCCATGGCCGAGATGACCAATACCAGGCGGTTCCAGAACGGCGGGTGCTTTTTGTCGTCGATACTGCGGCGTTGCTCCGGTGTCTTGTGCATCTTGGACAGCGGACGCCACCATTTAAGGCTGATCAGCACCAGGCCAGCCACCAGGAAACCCGCCATTGGCGAGAGTACCAGCGAAGTGGCAATATCGATTGCCTTCTGCCAATTGACGCCATCGCCCAACGGGATGTCGTTGATCAGGGCATTGGCCAGGCCGACGCCGAGGATCGAGCCGATCAGGGTGTGCGAGCTGGACGCTGGAATACCAAAGTACCAGGTGCCGAGGTTCCAGGTGATGGCCGCGGCAAGCAAGGAGAACACCATTGCCAGACCATGACCGGTGTTCACATTGATCAGCAGTTCGACCGGCAGCAGGTGCACGATGGCGTACGCCACGCCGACCCCGCCGAGCAGAACCCCGAGAAAGTTGAAGACACCCGAAAAGAACACGGCCAGATGTGGCGGCATGGCTTTGGTATAGATGACTGTGGCAACCGCGTTAGCGGTGTCATGAAAGCCGTTGATGAACTCGAAGGTGAGGACAAAGGCCAGGGCGAGCAGCAAGCTCACCAGCACCCAAGCATCAAGTCCGCTGAATAAATCGATCATGAAGGTTTTCTGACCCGGTCATAAGGGGGCGCGATTATGCCAGAAAACCCTAGAAATCAATGCACTTGCTGCTGATCGGTAATACCCGGAAATCGTGGGTTGACAGCGCCTGCCACTGCAGTCGGAATGCTTGAACGGCAGCTAAATTGCAGAATTTTGAAGGCAACGGCGGTGAAGATGTTATCAAAATCGGCGCACGAAATATTTCAAACGACTGTTTGAAATTTGTGTGATTCAGTTACTGAACTTTTCGACAGCCAATATTTATCCGGCATTTCTCAAGAAATGCCGCGCCCGTGCTCGCCCGCAAAAGGTCGGGCGATGCGTTGTGTCGAGCCAGGTGTGGCTGCTTCTATTCTTCGGGAAGTCGCTTAAGGCTGTTGCTCTGCCTTGAGATCCTTTTCCATCTTCTGCAGTTCCTGGACAAAAGCCTGGTCCTGGACACTGGCTCTTTTACGCCATGGCTTGCGTTCCGGATCAGGTTGCGCGGCGTAGGTGGTGACTTCCCCGCCGTAGACTTCCTTGTAACGTTGTTCCTGGCGCTCAAGTTCCGCGCGCAGTTCATCTTTCGTCACTTTGTTACCTAATAAAGTAGTGGTGGATTCTGGTGTAAAACGCAATGCACTTCTGTTCTGGCGAGTCAGCTGCGTGGAGTACCAGCCTGGAGGCTTGCAGCGGTCAATCGGGAACGGTAGGAGCACGCGGCCACGGCACCAGAGATTTACAGCTGTCGTAGCTACAGTTCTCATGTAACTGGCAAATGCAAAGTGGGCGTTCGGCCAACCTTGAGGACATTTGCGGGTGTGACAGGATCCGTTCTTCATGGGAGCGAATTGGTCACTGACAATGATTATAGCAATTGAATGAAATAAGACTATCGCCGGACACTTCAGTCAGGTCAACTTTATGTGTGGGGATTGTTACATCGACATGCCGAAAGCGTGAGCCTATTGGGGAACGTCCGCTTTCAGCATCGGCGGAAAGTTGAAACAGGTTCGTCCAGAATAGAGAAAAACGGCCTCGCTTCGTGGGCAAGGCCGTGCCTGGGACTTCTTTGGTGGGTACCTGACCAAGATCTCCAAGAAGCCACATTGTGGCGCGGGAAAGGTATAAGCATCGGTGGCAATGGTCAATTGCGATTATCGGTCGATGGTTCGATAATCGGACCACATAGGCGTGTTCCCTCGAGAGGGCAGCGTGAGCCATGAGTAAAGATCTACGGAATAAAGGACCTGGAATGAACGATCAACTGCGCAATTCATTCACCTCGTTGGCACCGCCCATTGTGGCGTCTCCGGCCAAGAGGATCCAGGCATTGACCGGTGACCCGGACTTCATGACCTCGCTGGCCCGAGGCCTGGCAGTGGTGCAGGCTTTCCAGGAGCGCAAGCGCCACCTGACCATCGCCCAGATCAGCCACCGTACCGAGATTCCCCGAGCTGCGGTACGCCGTTGCCTGCATACCCTGATCAAACTGGGTTATGCCACCACCGATGGACGCACCTATTCGCTGCTGCCCAAAGTGTTGACCCTCGGGCATGCGTACCTGTCCTCGACGCCACTGGCGGTTTCGGCTCAGCCGTACCTGGACCGTATGAGCGAACAACTGCATGAAGCCTGCAACATGGCCACTCTGGAGGGCGACGACATCCTCTATATTGCCCGCTCGGCGACGACCCAACGATTGATCTCGGTCGACCTTTCGGTGGGTGGACGGTTGCCGGCCTATTGCACGTCCATGGGGCGGATCCTGCTGGCAGCGCTGGACGATGCCACCTTGCATGAATACCTCGAACACGCCGACCTTCAACCCAAGACCAGCCGTACCATCAGTGATCCGGTGGCACTGCTCGAATGCCTGCAACAGGTCCGGCAGCAAGGCTGGTGCATTGTCGATCAGGAGCTCGAGCAGGGTTTGCGCTCTATCGCGGTGCCCGTTTACGACGCGTCGGGCCAGGTACTGGCGGCGCTGAACGTCAGTACCCATGCCGGGCGGGTCAGCCGCAGCGAACTTGAGCAGCGTTTTTTGCCGATCATGCTCAGTGCGAGTGGCGATCTCAGTGCGCAGTTGTTCGCCTGACTCTCCTGAATCCAGGCAACGCCAAAAGGCTCTGTCCCGGCCAGGGACAGGGCCTTTTTTTCACCGAGGGAGATGAAGGGTAGCTTGACAACAATTGGTTCGATAATCGAACGGATACTCGATTATCGGATTGTACGCGAGGGATGCCCGGCTTAATCTGCAGTCATTCCTGGGCAATAAATGCGCCCCAACCTCCGACAATCGGCTCAGTGAATCAAGGAGTCTCCCATGGCTGAAATTCTCTCGCTCCACGAAGCAGTGAAGCAATTCGTCAACGATGGCGATGCCGTTGCACTCGAAGGCTTCACGCACTTGATCCCGACGGCTGCGGGTCATGAAATCATTCGTCAGGGCAAGAAGAATCTGACGCTGGTGCGCATGACTCCTGATCTGATCTATGACCAATTGATCGGTGCCGGCTGCGCCAGCAAGTTGATCTTCTCCTGGGGCGGCAACCCTGGGGTAGGTTCGCTGCACCGTCTGCGTGATGCGGTCGAGAAGCAGTGGCCGCACGCCATGGAAATCGAAGAACACAGCCATGCCGACCTCGCCAACGCTTATGTTGCCGGCGCTTCGGGCCTTCCCTTCGCGGTGCTGCGCGCTTATGCCGGTTCCGACCTGCCGAAGGTCAACCCGCTGATCAAGACCGTCACGTGCCCATTCACCGGCGAAGTACTGGCTGCGGTGCCGTCGGTACGCCCGGACGTGACTGTCATCCATGCGCAGAAGGCCGACCGCAAGGGTAACGTGCTGCTGTGGGGAATTCTCGGCGTACAGAAAGAAGCGGCATTGGCGGCCAAGCGTTGCATCGTCACCGTCGAGGAAATCGTCGATGATCTGCAGGCACCGATGAACGCCTGCGTGCTGCCGACCTGGGCCCTGACGGCAGTCTGCCTGGTTCCTGGTGGTGCCCATCCTTCTTACGCGCACGGCTACTCCGAGCGTGACAACCGTTTCTATCAGGCCTGGGACCCGATCGCCCGCAACCGTGAGACCTTCACCGCGTGGATCGACGAGTACATCCGTGGCACCGCTGATTTCAACGCATTCAAGGCAAAATTGGCCAGCGCTTCGGAGGCTCAATAATGAACTACTCCACCAATGAAATGATGACCGTGGCTGCGGCCCGTCGCCTGAAAAACGGTTCTGTCTGCTTCGTCGGCATCGGCCTGCCCTCCAAGGCCGCCAACCTGGCCCGTCTGACATCGTCGCCAGACGTGGTCCTGATTTACGAATCCGGCCCGATCGGTGCCAAGCCGACTGTGCTGCCGCTGTCGATCGGTGACGGTGAACTGGCGGAAACCGCCGACACCGTGGTGCCGACTGGCGAGATTTTCCGTTACTGGCTGCAAGGTGGCCGTATCGACGTGGGCTTTCTCGGTGCCGCCCAGGTCGACCGCTTCGGCAACATCAACACCACAGTGGTCGGCGACTACCACAATCCGAAGGTTCGTCTGCCGGGTGCAGGCGGGGCGCCGGAAATTGCCGGCTCCGCGAAAACCGTGTTGATCATCCTCAAGCAGTCCAACCGTGCATTTGTCGACAAGCTGGACTTCATCACCTCGGTCGGTCATGGCGAAGGCGGCGATTCGCGCAAGCGTCTGGGCTTGCCGGGCGCAGGCCCGGTCGGGATCATCACTGACCTGTGCATCATGGAGCCGGAAGCCGGCACCAATGAGTTTGTGGTCACCGCCATTCACCCTGGCGTGACCCGCGAGCAGATCGTCGCGGCCACCGGCTGGGCAATCCGCTTCGCCGACAACGTGACCGAAACCGCCGAGCCGACCGACGTCGAACTGACTGCCTTGCGCGATCTGGAAGCACGTACCGCGGCCGCTCACGGCCAAGCGCCAGGAGAAGCCTGATGCGTGACGTCTATATCTGCGATGCGATTCGCACCCCGATCGGCCGCTTTGGCGGTGGCCTGTCCAGCGTCCGGGCCGATGACCTGGCCGCCGCGCCGATCAAGGCCCTGATCGAGCGCAACCCGTCGGTGCACTGGGACCAGGTGGACGAGGTATTCCTCGGCTGCGCCAACCAGGCCGGCGAAGACAACCGCAACGTGGCGCGCATGGCGCTGCTGCTGGCCGGCTTGCCGGAAAGCATTCCGGGCGTCACCCTGAACCGTCTCTGTGCGTCGGGCATGGATGCGGTGGGTACCGCCTTCCGCGCCATTGCCAGCGGTGAGATGGAGCTGGCAATTGCCGGCGGCGTCGAGTCGATGTCGCGGGCGCCATTTGTGATGGGCAAGGCGGACGCGGCGTTTTCGCGCAACATGAAGCTGGAAGACACCACCATCGGCTGGCGTTTCATCAACCCCTTGATGAAAGCCCAGTACGGAGTCGATGCCATGCCGCAGACTGCCGACAATGTTGCCGACGACTACAGGATCTCCCGTGCCGACCAGGACGCCTTCGCCCTGCGCAGCCAGCAGCGCACAGCTGCGGCGCAGGCCGCCGGGTTCTTCGCCGAAGAAATCGTGCCGGTGCGCATCGCCCACAAGAAAGGCGAGACCGTGGTCGAGCAGGACGAACACCCACGGGCCGATACCAGCCTGGAAACCCTGAGCAAGCTCAAGCCGGTCAACGGCCCGGACAAGACCGTCACCGCGGGCAACGCTTCGGGCGTCAACGACGGCGCAGCGGCCATGATCCTGGCCTCGGCCGAAGCGGTCAAAAAACATGGCCTGACCCCGCGCGCGCGCGTGCTCGGTATGGCCAGTGCCGGCGTAGCACCACGGGTCATGGGTATCGGCCCGGTTCCGGCGGTACGCAAACTGACTGAACGCCTGGGCCTGGCGGTTGCTGATTTCGACGTGATCGAACTCAACGAAGCCTTCGCCAGTCAAGGCCTGGCCGTACTGCGTGAGCTGGGTCTGGCCGATGATGCACCACAGGTCAATCCCAACGGCGGCGCCATCGCCCTGGGGCACCCGCTGGGCATGAGTGGCGCTCGCCTGATCCTCACGGCGTTGCATCAGCTGGAGAAAACCGGCGGCAAGAAAGGCCTGGCGACCATGTGCGTCGGCGTAGGCCAGGGCCTGGCGCTGGCGATCGAACGCGTTTGAAAAAGTGGCACCGCAACCGGTGCCACCTGCTTGAACCCTTACCCGGAACATGGTTGTCCTCCACGCAAGGTCATCTGTGTTTTGGGTAATTGTTTTGCGGTGCGGGATTGTTATTGAGGGTGTCTAGACTCTAATGATCTACGTGAAGGTCATAATGGCCCAATGCCTACCTGCATCATGATCATCGATCATTTCGCGCGGGCCATTCTCGACGCGCGCCTTAAGGATTTCCTATGAGCCAAAGACCGGGCAATCAGTTGTTCGATGCTTACTTCACTGCCCGCAACATGCGAGATGTGTTCTCCGATAAGGGGCGCGTCCAGGGCATGCTCGATTTCGAAGCCGCACTGGCGCGTGCCGAGGCCAGTGTCGGGGTGATTCCGTCAGCGGCGGTGGGGTCGATCGAAGCTGCCTGCAAGGCCGATCTCTATGACTTTCAAGCGCTGGGCGAAGCCATCGCCACAGCGGGCAACTCGGCGATCCCATTGGTCAAGGCCTTGGGCAAACAGATTGCCCGCAGTGATGCAGAAGCTGAACGCTATGTGCACCTGGGCGCTACAAGCCAGGATGTCATGGACACCGGGCTCGTCCTGCAATTGCGCGACGCGCTGGGCTTGATCGAGTCCGATCTGGCTCGTCTTGGCGCAGCCCTGGCGCGTCAGGCCAAGCTTCACGAAGGCACGCCGCTGGCTGGGCGTACCTGGTTGCAGCATGCGACCCCCGTCACGCTGGGAATGAAAATCGCCGGCTGGCTGGGTGCGGTCAGCCGCAGCCGCCAACGCCTGCGCGAGCTCAAGCCGCGCTTGCTGAGCCTTCAGTTCGGTGGCGCCTCCGGCACGCTGGCGGCCTTGGGCAGTCAAGCCTGGCCGGTAGCGCAGGCGCTGGCGAACGAATTGCAATTGGCCCTGCCGGAGCAACCCTGGCACACCCAGCGTGATCGTTTGGTCGAGTTCGCCTCGGTACTGGGCCTTGTCGCCGGTAGCCTGGGCAAGCTGGGGCGCGATGTCAGCCTGTTGATGCAGACCGAGGCGGCTGAAGTGTTCGAGCCGGCGGCACCGGGCAAAGGTGGTTCATCGACCATGCCGCACAAGCGCAATCCGGTGGGCGCCGCCGTGTTGATCGGTGCAGCGACCCGGGTGCCGGGCCTGCTGGCGACGATGTTCAGCGCCATGCCTCAGGAGCACGAGCGCAGCCTCGGCCTGTGGCACGCCGAATGGGAAACGTTGCCGGAAATCTGCTGCCTGGTTTCCGGGGCGTTGCAGCAGGCATTGTTGTTGGCCGAGGGGATGGAAGTCGACGCGATGCGCATGCGCCGCAACCTCGATCTGACCCAGGGTCTGGTCCTGGCCGAAGCCGTCAGCATTGTGCTGGCGCAACGCCTGGGGCGCGATGCCGCGCATCATCTGCTTGAGCACTGCTGCAAGCGAGCCGTGGCCGAACAGCGTCATCTGCGCGCGGTATTGGGCGATGAACCCAAGGTCACCGCCGAACTCTCGGCAGACGAACTCGATCGTCTGCTCGATCCTGCCCATTATCTCGGCCAGGCCCAGCGCTGGGTCGAGCGGGCTGTAGCTGAACATACCGAATTGAGTGCCTGAAGGAGGCTGCTGTGGGAAGCGTACAACTAGTCGATGGCGAATTGAATTATCAGCTCGATGGCCCGGCCGATGCGCCGGTGCTGGTGTTGTCGAACTCGCTGGGCACCGACCTGCATATGTGGGATACCCAGATCGAGGCGTTCACCCAGCACTTCCGGGTATTGCGTTATGACACCCGTGGGCACGGCAAGTCGCTGGTGACCGAGGGTCCTTACAGCATCGAACAGCTGGGGCGCGACGTGCTGGCGCTGCTCGACGCCTTGCATATCGAGCGCGCTTATTTCTGCGGCCTGTCCATGGGCGGCCTGATCGGGCAATGGCTGGGTATCAACGCCGGGGATCGTCTGCGCAAACTGATCGTCTGCAACACCGCTGCCAAGATCGGCACCCCGGATGTCTGGAACCCACGGATCGAAATGGTCCTGCGCGACGGCCAGGCAGCCATGGTCGGCTTGCGCGATGCGTCGATCGCCCGCTGGTTCACGCCTGCCTATGCCCAGGCAAACCCGGCCCAGGCCAAACGCATCACCGACATGCTCGCTGCCACTTCGCCACAAGGCTATGCCGCCAACTGCGGTGCTGTGCGCGATGCGGATTTCCGCGATCAGCTGGGCGCGATTTCGGTGCCGACCCTGGTCATCTCCGGTAGTGAAGATGCAGTCACGCCACCGGAGGGCGGGTTGTTCATTCAGGAGCGTATCGACGGCGCCGAGTACGCCGAGTTCCGCGCCGCGCACTTGTCCAACGTTGAAGTCGGCGAGCCGTTCAGCCGTCGTGTCATCGACTTTTTGCAGGCGTGTTGAGGAGTTGTCCGTGGACGAAAAAGAACGTTATGCCGAGGGGATGAAGGTGCGTCGGGCGGTATTGGGCGATGCGCATGTCGATCGCAGCCTGAACAACCTCACCGAGTTCAACAGCGAGTTCCAGGAAATGATCACCCGGCACGCCTGGGGCGATATCTGGACTCGTCCTGGTTTACCGCGGCACACCCGCAGCCTGATCACCATCGCCATGCTGATCGGCATGAACCGCAATGATGAACTGAAGCTGCACCTGCGCGCGGCCGCCAACAACGGCGTGACCCGTGAAGAGATCAAGGAGGTGTTGATGCAGAGTGCGATTTACTGCGGCATTCCAGCGGCCAATGCGACGTTCCACCTGGCAGAGTCGGTGTGGGATGAGTTGGGGGTTGAGTCGCGGGGTTGAGAAACATTGGGAGCGCTTTTGCGCTCCATCGCGGGCAAGCCCGCTCCCACAAGTCCACCGCGATCCCTGTGGGAGCGGGCTTGCCCGCGATAGCGTCAGCCGGGTTTCAAAGAATACTGATCGGATAACTGATAATCAGCCGATTCTCATCAAACTCATTGTTGCTGAAGTCGCGGCGCATGGTCGAGTTGCGCCACTTCAGTGACAAGCTCTTCAAGGCGCCGGACTGCACCACATAAGCCAGTTCCGATTCACGCGCCCACTCCTTGCCGTCGGTGATGACGCCGGTGTGCACATCGTCGCCGCTGATATAGCGGTTCATCAAGGTCAGGCCGGGAATGCCGACGCCTGCGAAGTTGAAGTCGTGCCGCACTTGCCAGGAGCGTTCCTTGGCATTGTCGAAGCTCGAGTTGTAGCTGTCGTTGGCCAGAGTGCCGCCGCTGGTGCCGTTGACGCGCATCCAGGCGTTGTCGCCGCTCACCTTTTGCAGGCCGACGTAGAAGGTATTGCTGCCGTACTTGGCCGAGAGCAGCGCCGAGGCGGTCTTGTTGTCCAGCTCGCCTGCACGTTCGCTGCCATCTTCCTTGCCGATGAAATAGCCGAGGTTGGCGCCCAAGGTCCAGTCGCCCAGCGGCTGGCTGTGCACCAGGTTGACATATTGCTGGCTGTAGATGTCTTGCAGTTCGGCGTTCCACAAGCCAATCAGGGTGCGCTTGTCGTTGAAGGCATATTCGCCGCCGACGAAGTTGAACCGATCAGAGGTAAAGGCAGCTCTGCCGGTCATCGACATGTCTTCCATGCTCGCATCGTTGCGCGGGCTGTTGGCGCGAAATTGACCGCCGTAGAGCGTCAGGCCATCGATTTCCTGGGAGGTGACCTGGCCGCCACGGAAGGTTTGCGGCAACGAGCGGCCGTCGTCGGAACGCAGAATCGGCAGCACGGGCATCCATTCACCGACTTTCAATTCGGTTTTCGAGACCTTCGCTTTGAGGGCGACACCCAGCCGGCCGAAATCGTCGGCAGGGCGACCATCGTCATGTACCGGCAGCAATTGGGTGTTGGTCGTGCCGCGTCCGCCGTCGAGCTTGAGCGAGTACAAGCCCAGCACATCCACGCCAAATCCTGCGAAGCCTTGGGTGAAGCCTGACTTGGCGTCAAGGATGAAGCTCTGGGTCCATTCCTCGGCTTTGCCTTGTGGGTTGGTCGGGTTGACGAAGTTGCGGTTGATGTAGAAGTTGCGCAGGTTGAGGTTGACCTTGGCGTCTTTGACAAAGCCCGATTCGGCGGCGAAAGCGGGGAGGGTAGCGCCCACCAATGCCAGTGACATGAGGGGGCTCAGGGGGATTTTTTTCATTATTGTTGTGGTCTCTGATGGTTTTCGGGCTGCAGCAAACCACTGCGACGGTGAGAGGGGTCGCAGTTCAGACGCTTGGGTTTCTGTACGGGCGATGGTGCTTGCTGGAGCCTTGTTGAATCAATTCGCCCAGGATGGAATTGGGCGATAAACGCACACTAACTATTTCGTTAATTTTGTTGCGCACTGAATTCATTGCATAAAAAAGCCCACCATGAGGTGGGCTTCGATTCACTGCCGACTCGATCAGCCTTTAGGCTGCTCGGCCGTGGCCTGTTTTGCTTGCCCGGTCTGTTCGTACCAGCCGCCACCCAGCGCCTTGTACAAATTGACCTCGCTGACCAACTGCGAAAGACGATCAGTGATCAACGTCTGCTGAGAACTGAACAGCTGGCGCTGGGCATCGAGGAAGGTCAGGTTACTGTCGACCCCGATACGGTAGCGACGTTCGGCCAGGCGGTAGTAATCCTGGTTGGCACTGACCAGATCACGCTGCGCCTGCAACTGATCGTTGAACGTCAGCCGCGCCGCCAGGCCATCGGAGACTTCCTGGAAAGCCGTCTGGATAGCCTTCTCGTACTTGGCGATATTGATGTCTTTCTGGATCTTCGAGTAATCCAGGCTCGCCTTCAGCGCTCCGGCGTTGAAAATCGGCAGGCTGATCTGCGGCTGGAACAACCAGGTACCCGAGCCACCCTTGAACAGGCCGTCCAGATCCGAACTCAGTGTCCCGGCATTGGCCGTCAGGCTGATGCTGGGGAAGAACGCTGCGCGGGCGGCACCGATATTGGCATTCTGGGCCTTGAGCAAATGCTCGGCTTCGAGAATGTCCGGGCGACGCTGCAGCAGGTCCGATGGCAGGCCGGCCGGTATGTCGCTGAGCAGGTCGGCGTCGAGTGGTTGGCTTGCGGGCAGGTTGTCCGGCAGGCCGGTGCCGACCAGCAGGACCAGGAAGTTCAGGTCCTGGGCGACCAGGCGTTTGTATTTCGCCAGTTGGGCCTTGGCGTTTTCGACTGACGTGCGTGACTGGCTCAGGTCCAGTGCCGAAGCCACGCCGACCTCACTGCTGCGTGCCGTCAGCTTGTAGCTTTCTTCAAAGGTTTTCAGGGTTTCCTGGGCCAGCTTGTACTGGGCCTGGTCGGCCTGCCAGGTGAAGTAGGCATTGGCGACGCTGGCAACCAGACTGATCTGCGTGGAGCGACGGGCCTCTTCGCTCGACAGATAGACTTCCAGCGCCTGCTCGCTCAGGCTGCGAATGCGACCGAACAGGTCGAGTTCATAGGCGCTTACGCCCAGGGTTGCCGAATACTGGCTGGTGATCGCCGACTGCCCGGTTTGCGACATATCGGCCGGCACCCGCTGGCGGCTGCCGCTGCCATCGGCCGACACCGCCGGGAACAGGTCCGCACGCTGGATGCGGTACTGCGCCCGGTAGGCATCAATGTTGAGCGCCGAGACGCGCAGGTCGCGGTTGTTTACCAGGGACGTCTCGATCAGTTTTTGCAGCGCCGGATCATGAAAGAACTGGCGCCAGCCTTGCTCTGCGGCCGCAACACCGGCTGCCTGGGACGGCTCGTAGGCCGGCCCGACAGGCCATTGTGTCGCTACCGGCGCTTCAGGCCGCTGGTAGTCAGGAATCAGCGAGCAGCCGCCCAGAATAAACGCGGCTACCGCCAGGGACAGTAAGGACTTGCTCATTTCCCAGCCTCATAGCTTGGAGTTTCAGGAGTGTCTGTCGCTTCTTCAGCCTCGGGCTTCTTGCTGCCGAACAGCGACGACACGCTCACGAAGAACAGGGGTACCCAGAAGATCGCCAGTACCGTGGCGGTCAGCATACCGCCAATTACACCGGTACCGATGGCATGTTGGCTACCGGAACCTGCGCCGGTGGAAATCGCCAGTGGCACCACGCCGAGAATGAACGCCAGCGACGTCATGATGATCGGGCGCAGACGCATGCGGCAGGCCTCGATGGCCGCGTCGATCAGGCTGCGACCCTGCTCGTGCAGTTCCTTGGCGAATTCGACGATCAGAATCGCGTTCTTCGCCGCCAGGCCGATCGTCGTCAACAGGCCGACCTGGAAGTACACGTCATTGGACAAGCCACGCAGGCTGGTCGCCAACAGTGCACCGATGATCCCCAGCGGCACCACCAGCATGACCGCAACCGGAATCGACCAGCTTTCATACAGCGCAGCCAGGCAGAGGAACACCATCAGCAGCGACAACGCATACAAGGCCGGTGCCTGGGAGCCGGACAGCCGTTCTTCATACGACAGGCCGGTCCAGGAGTAACCAATGCCGGCCGGCAGTTTCGCGGCCAGGGCCTCGACTTCCGCCATGGCCTCACCGGTACTGTAGCCAGGGGCGGGGGCACCGAGGATCTCCATCGCTTCGACGCCGTTGTAACGCGACAGCTTCGGTGCACCGTAGATCCACTGGCCGGTCGCGAAGGAGGCGAACGGGACCATTTCGCCATTGCTGTTGCGCACGTACCACTGCTTCAGGTCTTCAGGGTTCATGCGGGCGCCGGGCTGGCCCTGGATATAGACCTTCTTGACTCGACCGCGGTCGATGAAGTCGTTGACGTAGCTGGCACCCAGGGCAATGGACAGGGTGTTGTTGATGTCGGCGATGGTCACGCCCAGGGCACTGGCGCGTTCGTCATCGACGGTCAGTTGATATTGCGGCTCGTCGTTCAGGCCGTTGGGTCGCACTGCGGTCAGCACTTTGCTCTGGGCCGCCATGCCGAGGAACTGATTGCGAGCTTCCATCAACTTGTCGTGACCAACCCCGGCGCGGTCCTGCAGGAACACGTCGAAACCGGTGGCGTTACCCAGTTCCAGTACTGCCGGGGGCGCGAACGCGAAAACCTTGGCGTCGCGGAAGGTGGAGAAGTGCTGCTGGGCGCGGGTGGCCAGGTTGAATACGCTGTTCTCTGCCGAACGCTCCTCCCATGGCTTGAGCATGATGAAGGCCATGCCCGAGCTCTGGCCGCGACCGGCGAAGTTGAAGCCGTTCACGGTGAACACGTAGGCGACGGTATCGCCTTCTTCTTCGAGCAGATAGCTGCGCATTTCGTCGACCACGACCTGGGTGCGCTCGGCGGTGGAACCTGCCGGTGTCTGCACCTGGGCAAAGACTACACCCTGGTCTTCCTCGGGCAGGAACGCCGTCGGAATGCGCGCGAACAGCCAGATCATGCCGACAATGATGATCACATAGGCCAGCAGGTACGGCGCCTTGTGCCGCAGCATATTGCCCACGCCGCGCTCATAACTTTGTACGCTGCGATCGAAATTGCGGTTGAACCAGCCAAAGAAGCCGCGTTTTGGCGTGTGATGTTCACCCTTGGGAATCGCCTTGAGCATGGTCGCGCACAGGGCCGGGGTGAAAATCAGTGCGACCAGTACCGACAGCGTCATGGCCGAGACGATGGTGATCGAGAACTGTTTGTAGATCACCCCGGTCGAGCCACCGAAGAACGCCATGGGCAACAGTACGGCGGACAGTACCAGGGCGATACCGACCAGTGCGCCCTGGATCTGGCCCATGGACTTCCTGGTCGCCTCCTTGGGTGACAGGCCTTCCTCGGCCATGACCCGCTCGACGTTTTCCACCACTACGATGGCATCGTCCACCAGCAAGCCGATGGCCAGCACCATGCCGAACATGGTCAGGGTGTTGATGCTGAAGCCAAAGGCCGCCAGGATCCCGAAGGTGCCGAGCAGTACCACCGGCACCGTCATAGTGGTGATCACCGTGGCGCGGAAGTTCTGCAGGAACAGGTACATCACCAGGAACACCAGTACGATCGCTTCGACCAGCGTTTGGATCACGCCGGAAATCGACTCGGTCACCACAGGCGTGGTGTCGTACGGGAATACCGCTTTCATGCCTTCGGGGAAGAAGGGTTCAAGGTCGCTGATGGTCTTGCGCAGCGCCTTGGCGGTGTCCAGGGCGTTGGCGCCGGTGGCCAGCTTGATCGCCAGGCCCGAGGCCGGCTTGCCGTTGAACTGGGCGCTGACGCTGTAGTTCTCGCCACCCAGGGCAACCTTGGCGACATCCTTGAGGCGTACTTGCGAACCATCGCGGTTGACCTTGAGCAGAATCTTTTCGAACTGCTCGGCGGTCTGCAGGCGGGTCTTGCCAATGATGGTGGCATTGAGCTGCTGGCCGGGCAGGGCGGGCAGGCCACCCAATTGGCCGGAAGAGACCTGGACGTTCTGTGCCGCGACGGCAGCTTTCACGTCGACCGGGGTCAACTGGTACTTGTTCAGCTGGGCCGGGTCGAGCCAGATACGCATGGCGTACTGGGCACCGAACACCTGGAAGTCACCGACGCCGGCAGTTCGCGAGATCGGGTCCTGCATGTTCGAAACGATGTAGTTGGCCAGGTCGTCCTTGGTCATGCTGCCGTCTTCGGACACCAGGCCGATCACCATCAGGAAGTTCTTCACGGCCTTGGTGACGCGGATACCCTGTTGCTGCACTTCTTGCGGCAGCAGCGGGGTGGCCAGGTTCAGCTTGTTCTGGACCTGGACCTGGGCCGTATCAGGGTTGGTGCCCTGCTCGAAGGTCGCGGTGATGGTCATGCTGCCGTCGGAGTTGCTTTCCGACGACACGTAACGCAGGTTGTCGATCCCGTTGAGCTGTTGCTCGATCACCTGGACCACGGTGTCCTGCACCGTCTGCGCCGACGCGCCCGGGTAGGTCACGGCAATGGCGATGGCCGGAGGCGCGATGCTCGGGTACTGGTTGATCGGCAATTTCAGGATCGAAAGTGCCCCGACCAACATGATCACCAGGGCAATTACCCAGGCGAAGATCGGACGGTCGATAAAGAATTTCGACATTGTTTACTCCCCTTTGCCGCCAGCGACTTTTTCAGCCGCAGGAGCATGGGCCATGGCAGTGGTTGCAGCCGGCTTGGACGGTTTGACGTTGGTCGCCTCGGTAACAACGACCTCGACGCCAGGCTTGACGAACTGCAACCCTTCGGTGATCAGGCGATCGCCCGCGTTCAGGCCTTCTTCGATCAGCCACTGGTTGCCGACGGTGCGGCTGGCCTTGAGTTGACGCAACTCCACCTTGTTCTCCTGGTTCACCACCAAGGCTGTTGGTGCACCCTTGAGGTCGCGGGTCACGCCTTGTTGCGGGGCCAGGATCGCGGCGCTGTTGACGCCAGCCTGGAGGCGGGCGTGAACGAACATGCCGGGCAGCAGGTTGTGATCAGGGTTGGGGAAGATTGCCCGCAGCGTGACCGAACCTGTGGTTTCGTCCACTGACACTTCGGAAAACTCCAGTTTGCCTTCGTGCGGGTAACTGCTGCCGTCTTCCAGGGTCAGTTTGACCTTGGCTGCATTGCTGCCGACCTTTTGCAGCTGGCCGCTTTCGAGTTCGCGGCGCAGTTTCAGCAGTTCTGCCGAGGATTGAGTCACATCGACATAGATGGGGTCGAGTTGCTGGATGACCGCCATGGCGTTGGTCTGGCCGTTATTGACCAGTGCGCCTTCGGTGACAGCCGAGCGGCCGATGCGACCGTTGAGCGGTGCCAGGACCTTGGTGTAGCGCAGGTCGATCTGTGCAGCCTTGAGGGTCGCTTCAGCTTGCAAACGTTTGGCTTGTGCGTCGTCGTATTCCTGGCGGCTCACAGCTTGTTCGGCAACCAGCTGTTTATAGCGCTCGGACAGTGACTTGGTCGATTGCAGGCTGGCTTGTGCACTGGCCAGGGTCGACTCGTAAACCGCCGGGTCGATCTGGTAGAGCTGCTGACCGGCCTTGACCTCGCCGCCTTCGGTAAACAGACGCTTGAGGATGATGCCATTGACCTGCGGGCGCACTTCCGCGATGCGGTAGGGCGTGGTCCGGCCTGGCAGGTCCGAGGTCAGGGTATAGGCCTGGGTTTGGAGGGTTACGACGCCGACCTGAGGAGTGTGCGCGACAGTTGCCGCTTCTTCCTTTTTACAGCCGCTGAGCAGAGCAGCCAGGGCGACGGCGGAAACCAGAGCGGTAACAGCTGGCTTGAATTGCATGAAGATCCTCGGTCAGAAGCGCGGACGACGCTCAAGAATAATGGAAATGGTAAAAAAAATTCGAATGGATAAGTAGCTTACTAACGAATATACTTACATTCATGGTTGTTTGTAAATACCTTGCTGCATGCGCTCATGACGGCAAGGCCTAGACTCCAGACCCGGGACAAGGCACCACAAACGCCGCCCGGCCCTGTACTCAGTGGGGAGAACTGCCCACTGGAGTGATCCTGATTGAGGTTGTACTGCCATGGTTCGTCGCACCAAAGAGGAAGCCCAGGAAACCCGAAACCAGATTCTCGAGGCAGCGCAAAGGGCCTTCCATGAGCGTGGCGTGGCACGAACCACCCTGGCCGACATTGCCGCGATGGCGGGGGTGACGCGTGGGGCCATCTATTGGCACTTCAGCAACAAGGCCGATCTGTTCCAGGCCATGCTCGACAGTTTGCATGAGCCGCTGGATGCCTTGGCGCGGGCCAGTGAGAACCAGGACGAGCTTGACCCGCTGGGTTGCATGCGCACATTGCTGATTCAGTTGCTTCAGCAGGTGGAGCTGGACCCGAAGGTGCGACGGGTAAACGAGATTCTGTTTCATAAGTGCGAATTCACCGATGAAATGTGTGATCTGAGGCGTCAGCGACAAACGGCAATGCTGGAGTGCAATGTGCGCATTGAGCTGTCCTTGAACAACGCAGTGAACCGGGGGCAGTTGCCCGAGAACCTGGACACCGTTCGCGCGGCGATTACCCTGCATGCTTTTATTGACGGCATGCTGGCGCAGTGGCTGCTGGTTCCGGACAGTTTTTCCTTGCATGAGCAGGCAGAAAGCTGGGTCGATGCCGGGCTGGATATGCTGCGCCTGAGCCCCGCCTTGCGCAAATGAGTGTTTAAGTCCAGTTGTGTCGAGGTGACCATCGGGTCAGAATCGGTGCCGCAGCCGATTTTGTGAGTATCCGCTGCTATGGTTTGCCTTGATAGTTAGTTTGCTAATTATTTTTCAACGCCTTCCTTGCGAGTGTGTGCATGACGGTGCGCAACCCCCTGCTGAAAAAGACCGAGCAACCGATCATGGGCATCGCGTTGATCTGTCTGGCGGTTTTGCTGTTTTCCAGTCATGACGCCTTGTCCAAATACCTCTCGGCGTTCTACCCCATCGTCATGGTGGTCTGGGCCCGTTATGTCGTGCATACCCTGCTGATGCTGGTGGTGTTCGTGCCACAGACCGGCCTCAGTGCAGTGATCCGCACGCGCCGACCGGGGCTGCAATTGGCCCGCGCGCTGTGCCTGATCGGCACCAGCCTGTTCTTCACCACAGGGCTGCGCTACATCCCGTTGGCCGAGGCAACGGCGGTCAACTTCCTCGCCCCCTTGCTGGTGACGGCGTTGTCGGTGCCCTTGCTCGGCGAACGGGTTACCCGCAATCAATGGCTGGCCGTGCTGGCGGGGTTTGTCGGCGTGTTGATCGTCGTGCGCCCCGGGGGCGCCCTGTTTACTCCGGCGATTCTTCTGCCGCTGTGTTCGGCGCTGTGTTTCGGCTTTTATCAATTGCTCACGCGCAAACTCAGTGGCGTCGACAGCCCGACCACCAGCAACTTTCTCACCGGTATCCTCAACAGCCTGATCATGACGGCGTTGTTGCCGTTTTTCTGGACGACCCCGACATGGGGGCATGCCCTGTTCATGGTAGGGCTGGGCACCTGCGGCATGCTGGGGCACATGCTGCTGACCCAGGCCTTTCGCCATGCCGCGCCGGCCATGCTGGCCCCGTTCAGTTATGGCCAGATTCTGTTCGCCTTGATGTTCGGCTACCTGATTTTCGATCACACCCCAGATGTTTACGGCATTCTCGGGATCGCAGTGATCTGCCTGAGCGGCCTGGCGGTGGCCTGGGGCCAGCGGCGCCGCTGACACTGACTCAAGTGGCCTTGTCCTCGCGTC
This sequence comes from Pseudomonas sp. LS1212, assembly GCF_024741815.1. NCBI lineage: Bacteria > Pseudomonadati > Pseudomonadota > Gammaproteobacteria > Pseudomonadales > Pseudomonadaceae > Pseudomonas > Pseudomonas sp. LS1212. The sequence continues at coordinate 4,660,991 of NZ_CP102951.1, read as the reverse complement.
CGCGCAGGATCTTGTTGGGCAGCGCCAGCGCGGCGCAGAGGCCGAGCAGCGAGATGGCGGCGCTTCCCAGCAGCAGGTGACGGAAGGTGATCGTCAGCTCGCTGCGCAGGGCCAGTTGCACCTCGCCCGTGGCAGCGTCGAGCCCCTGGAGCAATGCGTTGCCCGAGGCACCTTCACCGCTCAGGCTGGCCACGCTCATGTGCGCCAGGCTTGAATCCTGCAGCATCGTCAGCAACAGGGCCGACATGCAGGCCACACCCATGGCACCCCCCAGCGAGCGAAACAGGTTGGTGGTGCTGGTGGCGACGCCGATGTCTTTTTGCTCGACCGCATTTTGCGTGCCGACCAGCGAAGTCGGGAACTGCACGCCCGAGGCGATCCCCGTCAGCAACATGAACAGGCTGCTGAGCAGCATCGACTGGGGCGGGCTGAAGGCCATGCCAACGATGAAAAACGGCATCAGCAGGGCGCCCGCCAGAATCTGCGGCTTGAACCGGCCCGTCAGCGATGTCAGCCTCCCGGCGAAATAAGCGCCGATCGGCAGCCCCATCGCCAGCGGCAACAGGTGCAATGCGGCACTGTCCGAACCTTCACCGGTGATGCTCTGGTAGCGCAGGGGCATGATCACGCTCAGGGAAATGGCCTGGAAGCTGGTGAAAAATACCGTGCACCAGCACAACGTGGCGGTGCGGTTGGCAAACAATTGCATGGGTAGCAGCGGCTCCGGCACGCGTTGCTCATACCAGGCGAACAGGGTCAAGGTGATCAGCGCGGTCAACAGCAGCACCGACACCTCGGGGGCATGCCAAGGGCGACCCTGGCCGATCTCGGTGATACCCAGCAACAGGGCACTCAAGCCGAGAATCAGCAGCACGGTGCCGAAATAGTCGATCATCGGTTTGCGCTGGGGGATGGGCAGGCCGCGCAGGCTGTGCCTTGCGATCCACCAGGAGGCCAGCCCCAGCGGCAGGTTGATCCAGAATACCCAGCGCCAGGACAGGTACTCGGTCAGGTAGCCGCCCAGTACCGGGCCGGCGACACTGGCCAGCGCATACATGCCACTGAAGTAGCCTTGATAACGGCCGCGCTCGCGCGGCGGGATGATGTCGCCAATGATCGCCTGGCTTACCGAGATCATGCCGCCGGCACCGATACCCTGGATGATCCGCGCCAGCACCAGTTGCTCCATGGTCTGCGCCATCGCACAGAAGGCCGACGCCAGGGTGAACAGCCCCATGCCGAACAGCATCATCCAACGGCGACCATAGAGGTCGCCGAGTTTGCCGTAGATCGGAACGGCCACGGTCATGGCCACCATGTAGCCGGAGATCACCCAGGCCAGCAGGCCGACATCCTGGAACTGGGCCGAAATGGCCGGCATCGACACGGCGACGATGGTCTGGTCCAGTGCACCGAGGAAGATTGCCAGCATCAGGGCAATCAGCACGCTGCGTACAGCGGGTTTGGTTTGGCTCAGATCGGTCACGGGCAGGCCTGATGGGCATTGGTTGGTGCCCATCAGTGTACTTGATAGCTAGCTAAGAGTTCTATTCAAGCCGGCACACTCACCTGAGCGCGTTGAGCGTCGCCGTTTGCGGCGGGCAATGGGCCAGGCCGCATGTGGCGTGCTGGTGAGGTGTGTTGCGCGCCTGTTCGGCCCGGTAAGCCGCTGCGGCGTAAAGGCCGATGACCGCTGAAATGGCACAGATGACGGCACACTTTCTTGTTTTAAGGAACATAGTGCTGACCTCCAGCAAGCTGGATGAGACCGTGTTTAAAGCATAGGCGATAATTGCGGGCCGGTCGTGTTGCCAGGGTTGATCATCGAGTGGTCGAGCCTTGTGAGCGCGACGCAGAGCGTCGCCCCAGGCATTCCCACGCGTGGGAACGAGGAGCAACGAGGATACATAGACAGCGTCAGGCCTGCCGGTCGGCGGCCTGGGCGCACAACCAATCGATCAGCTCGCGCAGTTCCGGTGACGGCACTGCGCGTTGCGGCTGCACCAGGTAGTAGGCCTGCCCTGTCGGCACCTTCAATTCGAACGGCATCACCAGTCGCCTGTTCGCCAAATCCTCGGCAATCAACGCCCAGTCACCGATCGCCACGCCTGTCCCCTGAGAGGCCACCGACATGGCCAGGTCCAGCGTTTCGAAATGCTGACCCTTGCTGATATTGGCCAGCGACACGCCAGCGACCTTCAGCCAGGTTTCCCAGTCGCGTTGATCGCGGGTGGGGTGCAGGAGCATGTGTCGGTCCAGATCGGCGAGGTTCTGCAGGGGCACGGGACCCGAGAGCAATTGTGGTGAGCAGACCGGCGTCAGTTGCTCGTCGAACAAGTGCTGGAAGGTCACCCCGTGATTGGGTGGCGGGCCATACACCACCGCGGCATCAAACTCCTCTCGTCGGAAATCCACGCTGTGTTGCACGGTAGTGGTCAGCTCCACCGGTACATCCGGACGCTGTGCCTGCCATTGCATCAATCGTGGCAGCAACCAGCGCATCACACAGGTTGGCGCCTTGAGTTGCAGCGCCTCGCGCTTGGCGCCCACTTGCTCGACGGCCTCGTCGATCAGCGTGAACACCTGCTGGATACGCGGAAACAGATCGCGCCCCTGGGGCGTCAAGCTCAAGCCGCGTGCCTGGCGCACGAACAACGCATAACCCAGATGATCCTCCAGGCCGGCGATCTGTCGGCTCACCGCTCCTTGGGTGATATGTAGTTGCTGCGCCGCCCTGGTGAAGTTGCAGCACTGGGCGGTGACAAGAAAGGTGTGCAGGGCAGGCAAGGGGGGCAAACGCTTCATGGCGGCTCACGCATGACTTCAGGACATGGCTAGTATGACAATTTTTGCATTGTGGGTGTAGCCGTCTGGGGGTTCAATCAAGCCTCATCTGTAATGTTCTCCGGCCCGTACAGCCGGCGGGAGAACCTGCAGTTCCAGCATAAAAGACAGGCAATTGAACATGGCTACTTGCGGCGAAGTACTGGTAAAACTCCTCGAGCGTTATGGTGTCGACCAAGTGTTTGGCATTCCTGGCGTGCATACCGTCGAGCTGTATCGCGGGCTTGCCCGTTCGACGATCGAGCATGTCACGCCACGCCACGAGCAAGGCGCCGGGTTCATGGCTGACGGTTATGCACGCACCAGTGGCAAGCCCGGCGTGTGCTTCATCATCACCGGCCCAGGCATGACCAACATCACCACAGCCATGGGCCAGGCCTATGCCGACTCGATCCCGATGCTGGTGATCTCCAGCGTGCAGTCGCGCAACCAATTGGGCGGCGGACGCGGCAAGCTCCACGAGCTGCCGGCCCAGGGCGCCCTGGTGGCCGGTGTCGCGGCGTTCTCCCACACCCTGATGAGCGCCGATGACCTGCCGGTGGTGCTGGCACGGGCATTTGCCGTATTCCAGGGCGCGCGTCCACGCCCGGTGCACATTGAAATCCCGCTGGATGTGCTGGTTGAACAGGCCGATCACCTGCTCGCCAGCGAGCCGGTCAACGTGGCCCGTGCCGGTGCAGCACCGGCCGCTGTCGCCCAGATGGCCAGCCTGCTCGCCGGCGCACAGCGTCCATTGATCCTGGCCGGTGGCGGCTCGATCGATGCCGCCGCCGCTTTGACCCGCCTGGCCGAGCAACTGCAGGCGCCGGTCGCCCTGACCATCAATGCCAAGGGCATGCTGCCGTCGGCGCACCCCTTGCTGATCGGCTCGACACAATCGCTGGTGGCAACCCGCAAACTGGTCCGCGAAGCCGACGTGGTGCTGGCGATCGGTACCGAGCTGGGCGAGACCGACTATGACGTGACCTTCGCCGGTGGCTTCGAAATTCCCGGCACCTTGCTGCGCATCGATATCGACCCGGACCAGACCGTGCGCAACTACCCGCCGAAAGTCGCCCTGGTGGCCGACGCCGAAGTCGCCACCGAGGCGCTGCTCACTGCCCTGGCCGGCCTGACGCTGCCGGCACGCCGTGCCGACTGGGGCGCTACGCGGGCAGCGGCCTTGCGCAAGAAAGTGCAGGCAACCTTCGACGAGAACATGCGTGGCCAGACGGTTTTCCTGCAAACCATCCTGCAGGAATTGCCCGAAGCGGTGCTGGTCGGCGACTCGACCCAACCAGTCTACACCGGCAACGTGACCCTGGAGCTTGAGCACCCACGTCGTTGGTTCAACGCCTCGACCGGTTACGGCACCCTTGGTTACGCCTTGCCTGCCGCCATTGGCGCCTGGCTGGGGCGCAGCCCGGAGCGCAAGGAGCGTGGCCCGGTGGTCTGCCTGATCGGTGACGGCGGCCTGCAGTTCACCTTGCCGGAACTGGCCAGTGCGGTGGAGGCGAAGATTCCGGTCATCGTCCTGCTGTGGAACAACCAGGGCTACGAAGAAATCAAGAAGTACATGGTCAACCGCGCCATCGAGCCGGTAGGCGTGGATATCTACACCCCGGACTTTATCGGTGTGGCCAAGGCACTGGGTTGCGCGGCCGAGGCGGTGGACGGTGTCGAAGCGCTGCGGGCGGCCTTGCGCCAGGCCTGCGACCGGACTCTGCCGACCTTGATCGAAATTGACCAGGCCACCTGGATGAAAGGGGTGTCGGCATGCTGAATCTCCCCCAGGTCCTGCCCGGCATCTATATCGACGGTACCTGGTTGCAGGGCAACCAGCCGTTGAACGTGGTCAATCCGAGCACCGAACAGCCCCTGGCGCTGGTCGCCGGTGCCGATCATGAAGTGGTGGGCCAGGCCGTGGCTGCCGCGCAACAGGCGTTTGCCGGTTGGTCGGCAACCACTGGCGCAGAGCGCGCGGGCTACTTGCGAGCCATTGCCAGCGGCGTCCAGGCACGCCGCGAGCGGTTGATCGAGCTGCAATCGAGCAACAACGGCAAGCCGCTTTTCGAGGCGGCGATCGATGTCGATGACGTCATCGCCACCTTTGCTTACTACGCCGAGCTGGCTGAAGCGTTGGATGCCAAACAGGACAGCCCCGTAGCCCTGCCCAGTGAAGACTTTACCGCTCGCTTGCGCCGCGAACCCTGTGGTGTGGTCGGTTTGATCGTGCCATGGAACTTCCCCATGGTCACCACCGCCTGGAAACTTGCACCCGCACTGGCCGCCGGCTGCTGCGTGGTGCTCAAGCCGTCGGAAGTAACACCCCTGCCCGAGTTGGAACTGGCGGCAATCATCGCGCAATGCGGCCTGCCCAAGGGCGTGTTCAACCTGGTCTGCGGCACAGGCCTGGCCGTTGGCGCGCCGCTGGCAGCGGACCCTCGGATCGCCAGGATTTCCTTTACCGGCAGCAATGCGGTCGGTGTCCAGGTCATGCAGCGCGCCGCGGAAACCGTGAAGGGCGTGAGCCTGGAACTGGGCGGCAAGTCCTCCTTGCTGGTGCTTGAAGACGCCGACCTCGATCTGGCCGTGGAGCTGGCCAGCGGTGGCGGATTCTTCAATGCCGGGCAGATGTGTTCGGCGACCAGCCGGGTCCTGGTCGCCGACGCGCTGTTCGAATCCTTCCTCGAGCGACTCAAGGCCCGCGCCGAATCGATCAAGGTCGGCGATCCATTCGCCGACGGCACCGAGATGGGGGCGCTGGTCAACCAGGCTCAATATCAGCGGGTGCTGGGGCATATCGATCGCGGCCTGAACGCTGGTGCGCGCCTGGTATGCGGCGGTCAGCGCCCCGAGAACACGCCACACGGATATTTTTTACGGCCTGCGGTCTTCACCGACGTGCCCCTGGACAGTGCACTGTGGTGTGAGGAGATCTTTGGCCCGGTGCTTTGCGTACGCCGTTTCGGCAGCGAAGCCGAAGCGATCGCGCGGGCCAACGACAGCGAGTTCGGCCTGGTGGCCAGCGTGGTCGGCGGCGACGTGGCGAACGCTGAGCGCGTCGCCAATGCGCTCCAGGCGGGGCTGGTGTGGATCAACGCGCCGCAGGTGATTTTCCCGCAGGCGGCCTGGGGCGGCTACAAGCAGAGCAGCATCGGCCGCGAGCTGGGCCCGTGGGGCCTGCAGGCTTTCCAGGAAATCAAACACGTTATCCGAGCTGTCTAGGACGAGCTGCAATGGGTCACGCATGCCTCACAACGAGGCATGCGTTTGGCGCATGGCTTCGATGACAAACTTTCGATTGTTGCGCTTTACCACCCGCCTCAGGATGCATGCACCGAGCAGCACAAGCCGCTGGATTCGGAGCCTGCATCAAGCCCTGGGGCAGTGATGCGATCCAAATACTTACAAAAATAAACAGGAGTCCGTAATGGGCCAGCATGATCTGAACAGAAGGCAGTTCATCAAAACCGTGGGCGTGGCTTCGGTTGTCGCAGCTTCCATGTCCATGCCTTTCATCCACGCCAAGGCCAGCGACACCAAATTCCAGGGCAAAACCCTGCGCCTGCTGACCTGGTCCGATGACACGGGGCTGGCTGCACTGCGCAATATCGCCGCGACCTTCGAAGCCAAGACCGGCGCCAAGGTCATCGCCGACCGTACCGGCAGCACCTCGGAGATGGTCGCCAAGCTGAAGGCCGGGGGCGATCGCCCACAATACGACATCATCACCCTGGCTGGCGTCGGCGCAGAAGGCCTGGCCAGTGCCGGCCTGCTGGAAAAGCCCGACCTCAACCGCATTCCCAACCTGGTCGACGTGCCGGAGAAATACCGGACCGGCGCCAATGGCCATGGCATCGGCTATCTGCTCTGGTGCAACAGCCTGATCTACAGCACCCGCACCGTCAAAGAAGTGCCGACCAGCTACGCCGCACTGTGGGATCAGGACCTGGCCAGCAACCTGTTCCTGCCGCCACCGAACTGGACCGAGGCCATGGACCTGATCATCATCGCCGCCAAGCTGGCCGGTGGTGACGAACACAACATCGAGCCTGGCTTCAAAAAGCTCGAAGAGCTCAAGGATCGGGTCATGACCCTGGGCGAAAACCCCAACCAGATTGCCGAGCTGTTCCGCACCGGCTCGCTGGATATGGGTGGCCTGTACGCACCGGCCTTCTTCCCGAAACAGATCCGTGACCCGAATTACGGCCTGGGCGCGACCTTCGGCATGAAGGAAGGTTTCTACACCGACCTGATGCTCTCGGTCATGCCGAAAAATCGCCCGGGCGACACCGACCTGACCTATGCCTTCATCGACCACTCCCTCGACCCACTGGTGCAGGGCAAGATGGCCGAAGACATTTTCAACGGCCCGGTCAACGCCAAGGCGATCATCTCCGCCGAAGCGCGCAAGAGCCCTTACATCCTCACGCCCGAGCAGATTGCCGACAAGGCGATCATGCACGACAACGCCTTCCTGGCGAGCGTCCACGATCAGTGGATTCGCCGCTACACAGAAATCTTCTCTTCCTGATGTAGGCGGCCATGGAGCCCTGTGCACTGCCAAATGGTGTTGTACAGGGCTGGGATCTTCAGTTTTACCGAGATAACCGATATGCAGCATCCCAATCTGACCCGCTCGGTCGGCGAGGCGCCCGTGCGCCCGGCCCGGGCGATTTCGCCGACGGCGCGCGCCTGGTTTTTCCTCTCGCCGTCGATGTTGTTTCTCGCCGTGCTGATCGCAGCCAGCTTGCTGGTACTGCGCATGAGCGTCGGTACCAAGGGCGCGGAATGGACCGGGTTCAGCCTGGCCAGCTATGCGCAGCTGCTCGAACCCTATTACCTGAAATCCTTGCTGCTGACCCTGCGTCTGGCCTTGATCAGCGCAGTGATCGCCGTGCTGTTGGCCATTCCGGTGGCTTACACCATGTCGCGTTTGCAATCGCCGCTGCTGCGGCGGGTATTCCTCGCCGCCGTGCTGTTGCCGCTGCTGGTCAACCTGCTGCTGCAAAGCTACGGCTGGCTGGTGATTCTCGGCCCGGCCGGGATGCTCAATCAGGCGCTGATGGGGCTCGGCCTGATCAAGCGGCCAGTGATGATGCTGTACAACCAGAACGGTGTTTTGATGGGCCTGGTCCAGACCGCGTTCCCGCTGGCGGTATTGCCGATTGCCAGCGCCATGCGTGGCGTATCGCGCAGCTTCGAGGAGGCCGCCGCGACCCTGGGCGCCAGCCGCTTGCAGGTGTTCCGTCAGGTCGTGCTGCCAATGAGTCTGCCGGGAATCATTACCGGCGCGACCCTGGTGTTCGCCTATAACGCCAGCAGCTTCGTCGTGCCATTGCTGCTCGGTGGCCGGCGCGTGCCGATGCTGGCGGTGATGGTCCATGACCAGATCGCACCGCTGATGAACTGGCCCGCGGCCTCGGCTGCCGGCGTGGTGCTGATCGTCACCACCCTGCTGATCATGACCTTCTCCGAATACATCACTGGCCGTCGCCGCCGCATGCTGGAGGCTTCGCAATGAGCAGCCGATCGAAAAGCCTGTTCCGTTTCCAGCCGACCCTGCCCGGTGATACCGGTCGTTTCGCCGGCATCCTTTCAGGGTTCATCCTGCTGTTGGCGGTGCTGCCGATCCTGACGATGATCGTCATGTCGTTCAGTGGCGCCTCGAACCTGGACTTTCCGCCAAGCAGCTACAGCCTGCAGTGGTACGAAGCGGCCTGGAAAACCTTCGTATCACCGGACAGCAGTGACGTCTCGAGCCTGGGCCAGGCGATGAGCACCAGCCTGCTGGTGTCCTGCCTGACCATGGTATTGGCGACACTGATCGCCGTGCCCGCGGCGTACGCGCTGACCCGCTGTGAATTTCGCGGCAAGGCCATGGCGCTGCAACTGATGTCGTTGCCACTGGTGTTCCCGATGGTGGTGCTGGGCCTGGCGCTGCTGCTGGTATTCGACAGCTTGCCCTTCCATATGACCACCTCGCGGCTGGTGATTGCCCACGTCATTCTGGCGCTGCCTTTCGTGGTCAAAAACTGCACGGCGGCGATGATGTCCATCGGCACCGAAGTCGAAGAGGCTGCGCAGATGCTCGGCGCATCACCGCTGCGGGCCATTGTTGATGTGGTTGTGCCGTTGATGAAATCCGGGATTCTGGCCGGGATGCTGTTGGCGTTCATCGTCTCGTTCAACGAGTTCACCGTGACCTATTTCCTCTACACCATCGATGTGATGACCGTGCCGATCTGGATGTACAGCCGCACCGTTTCATCGCTGGACCCGACTGTGTTCTCGTTCGCCGTGCTGATCGTGCTGATCGACTTCGTCCTGATCTGGGCGTTGGAGAAGCTGGTTGGCGAAGGTGGCGTTTCGTTCTGATTTTGTGAGGCTAAGTAAAATGACCGGACTTATTCTGGAAAACGTCGAGAAACACTATGGCTCGGCCTGCGCGGTAACGGACGTCAACCTGCACCTGCCAGAGGGCAAGCTGGTGTGCTTTCTCGGCCCATCGGGCTGCGGCAAGACCACCTTGCTGCGCATGATCGCGGGGCTGGAAACCCTCAGCGACGGCGAGATCCGCCTGGATGGCGAAGACATTGGCAACACCCCGGCGCACGAGCGCAACTTCGGCATGGTCTTCCAGTCGCTGGCGTTGTTTCCACATATGACGGTGGGCGAGAACATCGCCTATCCATTGAAGCTGCGCGGCGTCAGCAAGGCGGATCAGAAGGCGCGGGTCACTGAGTTGCTGCAGATGATCCAGTTGCAGCAGATGGTCGATCGTCCGGTCGCCAAGCTTTCCGGTGGCCAGCGTCAACGGGTGGCGATTGCCCGGGCGATCGCTTCGCACCCGAAAATCCTGCTGCTCGATGAGCCGCTGTCGGCGCTCGATGCCAAGTTGCGCGAATCCATGCAGGTGGAAATACGCCAGCTGCAGCAGCGACTCAACATCACCACCATTCTGGTCACCCATGATCAGCGTGAAGCCATGACCATGGCCGACATCGTCGTGGTGCTGGGCAATCATCGGGTGCAGCAGGTCGGGACACCGATCGAGATCTATCGCAACCCGGCCAACGAATTCGTCGCCGATTTCATCGGTACCGGGAATATCTTCCCGGCCACGGCCCTGGGCAATGGCCGGGTCAGCCTGCCGGGCGGCGATGCGCTCGAGGTGCCGATCTGCAGCAGCATTCAGGCAGGTTCCAGGATCAAGATGCTGGTTCGCCCGGAGGACCTGCAACTGTCCTCGGCGCAGGCTTCAGCGGGTAATCGTCTGCTGGGCACAGTGACCTTCGTACGCGATATCGGCGCGACCATCGAAACCACCATTGATTGTTCCGGGGTCTCGCTGACGGCGTTGAGCACGCCTTGCCAGGATATCGGGTTGAGCGTTGGGCACCCGGTCTCGGTCACCATCGCGCCTGAGGCGTGTCGTGTTCTGACGGCTTGATGCGTTTTGCGACCGCTGCCGCGCTCGATCGCGCCAAATCGCGCAGCGGCGGCGCGCCATACAAACGACTGTACTCGCGGCTGAACTGCGACGGGCTTTCGCGATGACGATCTCTGGCTGGTCAGTGGTTTTTGGACCGATGAAGGCGCCATGACCGCCTATTTCGGCTCGCCTGCCATGCAGGTCTTCAGCGAACTGGTCCAGGAGTTGGACCTGCATACCTTCAGCGATGTCTCGGGCGAGCGTTCGTCACGTTAGAATGGCGGCCATTGATCAATTGCCTGGATAAGTGACATGGCACGTAGAGAGTTCGAGCAGTACGAAGCGGTTTCAGCAGTTGTTCCGGTCGAGGGCGGTTATAGCGCGGCGATTGCCGTCAAGGCGCTCGGAGCCGGTGGCGCGCCGCGCTTTCACAAGGTGCTGGAAGGACAGACCTTCAAGAAGGCATTCGAAGCTGACCAGGCTGCCAGCGAAGAGCTGGCGAAACTGGTCAACGTTTCCGAGGAGGGTGCGCTGGTCTGGTGAGTTATTTACTCACGTGCGGGCGCGTCATCTTGAACAACTCGCCCAACTGGAAATAGTCGGCCGGGCCACCGCCACGCAGGATCGGCTCGGCGGCAGCCGTATCGTAGATACCGTCCTTGAGCAGCGATCTGGCGATATGCACCGCAACCACTTCGCCGAGCACCAGCCAGCTCGGTACCTTCTCCTGGTCGGCGCGTTGCAGCTGAATGATCTGCGTCACCTTGCACTCGAACGAGACCGGGCTTTCCAGCACCCGGGGTACCGAGGTAACCCTTGAGGGTACGGCCGTCAGGCCACTGAGGGCGAACTCGTCGACATCCGGGGCCACGGCTGCGCAGCTCTGGTTCATGGCATCGGCCAGCGGACGGGTTGCCAGGTTCCAGACGAACTCGCCGGTTTGTTCGATGTTGTTCAGGCTGTCCTTGCGGCCGACACTGGAGAAACCAATGATCGGTGGAATGTAATTGAACGCATTGAAGAAACTGTAGGGCGCCAGGTTCAGGCGGCCTTCGCCGTCGTGCGAGGAGATCCAGCCAATGGGCCGCGGACCGACGATCGCGTTGAACGGGTCATGGGGCAAGCCATGGCCCTGCGCAGGTTCGTAGTAGTACTTATCCTCAGCCATTACCGAATTCCTTCCCGCCCCGACGGGCCATCGCGTTGAACAGGCGCGTAGTGTGCAAGGCATTGCCTGGCGTTTCAATTGATTAAAAAGTGCAAAAAAAGGGGCAGGCCATCTCTGGCACTGCCCCTTTCGTTTGTTGCTTGTGGGATCAGTCAGTCTCGATCCGCGAATGCTTCTGGGTGTCTTTCATGAACACATACACCAGCAGCGAACAGGCGATGCAGGCAGTGACGTACCAGTAGTAACCGGTCTCCATGCCGATGCTCTTGAACCACAGTGCGATGTATTCAGCGGTACCGCCGAAGATCGACACGGTCAGTGCATAGGGCAGGCCGACACCCAGTGCGCGGATTTCGGTGGGGAACAGCTCGGCCTTGACCACCGCGTTGATCGAGGTGTAACCGCTGACGATGATCAGCGCGGCCATGATCAGGAAGAACGCGCCCCACCAGGTTTCGATAGTGTGCAGGGTAGTCAGGATCGGTACGGTGCAAATCGTGCCGAGCACGCCGAAGGCGATCAGGATCGGACGCCGGCCGATCTTGTCCGAAAGCGTGCCGATGACCGGTTGCAGGCACATGAACAGGAACAGGGTGGCCGCCGAAATGGTGGTGGAGTCGGAAATGCTCATGCCGACCGTGTTCACCAGGTACTTCTGCATATAGGTGGTGTAGGTGTAGAAGGCCAGGGTGCCGCCCATGGTCAGGCCGACCACGGTCATCAGTTCCTTGGGATGACGCATCAGGGTGCGCATCAGGCTCTCTTTGGGCTTTTCCTTTTTCTTGGTAAAGGACTCGGTTTCTTCCATGCCGCGACGCAGGTACAGCGCGACCACGGCACACAGTGCGCCGATGGCGAACGGGATACGCCAGCCCCAGGAATGCAGCTGTTCGGTGGTCAGGGTCTGTTGCAGGACGATCAACACGCCCAGGGCGATGAGCTGGCCGGAGATCAGCGTCACGTACTGGAAACTGGAGAAGAAGCCGCGGCGTTCCTTGGTTGCCATCTCGCTGAGGTAGGTGGCCGAGGTGCCGTATTCGCCGCCTACCGACAAGCCCTGGAGCAAGCGGGCCAGGACCAGCATGATCGGTGCGCCGACGCCAATGGTTTCATAGCCCGGAGTCAGGGCGATGATCAACGAGCCGAAGCACATCATCAGTACCGAGACCATCAGCGCGGCCTTGCGCCCCTTGCGGTCGGCGTACAGGCCCATCAGCCAGCCACCGATCGGGCGCATCAGGAAACCCACGGCGAAAATCGCGGCGGTATTGAGCAACTGCGCGGTGGTGTCGCCTTTGGGGAAGAAGACTTTGGCGAAGTAAAGGGAGAATGCTGCGTAGACGTACCAGTCGTACCATTCGACCATGTTGCCGACTGAACCGCTGAAAATCGATTTGAGTCGACTCGATGTGGTTCTTTCAACGGCAGGTGTAGCCGCCGCCCCGGCAGGCAGGGTAGTGGAGTTATCCATGATGGATCCTTCTAGTTGTTTTTGTGGAGCGCGTCGAAACGCAGCCTGACAGGGCTATAGCAGGACCTGTGCCAGAACTGAAACGCCCGTACTAGAGGGGTTTTACGGAAAGCATGAGCGGAAATCCGCTTATCAGCAGGGTATTGATAAGCGGAAAGTTGCCGATGGCGGTGAGTTTCAGGCGTCTTTCAGGAAGTCTTCGCGCAACAAGCCATGGCGTTGCATCTTTTCGTTCAGGGTGCGCCTGGGCAACTGCAGTTCATTGAGCACCGCCTTGATGTCGCCGTTGTGCCGGCTCAGCGCCGAGCGCAGGCATTGGGCCTCGAAGGCTTCCTGCTGGGCCGCCAGGGAATGGCCGACTTCGGCCAGTTCCGGCGCAGGTTCGCCCAGGCCCAGCGCATGGCGCTCGGCGGCATTGGCCAGTTCACGAACATTGCCCGGCCAGTCGTGACTGAGCAGGTGCCCCAACTGCGCGCCACTGAGCGGCGGGGCGCTGCGACCCAGGCGCTCGGCGGCGCTGCGGGCAAAGTGCTCGAACAACTGGGCGATGTCTTCGCGCCGTTCACGCAGGGGTGGCAGGCGCAATTCGGCAACGTTCAGGCGATAGGCCAGGTCTTCGCGAAACCGCCCGACACGGGCCAGTTCCAGCAGGTCGGGCTTGGTTGCGGCGATGATCCGCAAGTCGACCGAAATGCTCTGGTTGGCGCCCAGGCGTTCGAGCTTCTTTTCCTGCAGCACGCGCAGCAACTTGGCTTGCTGGGCCAGTGGCATACTTTCGATCTCATCGAGAAACACAGTGCCGCCATCGGCGTATTCCAGCTTGCCGATGCGTTTGCCCTGGGCACCGGTGAAGGCGCCGCTTTCATGGCCGAACAACTCGGCCTCGAACAATTGCTCCGGAATGGCCGCGCAATTGAGCGCAACGAATGGCTTGTCGGCGCGCGGGCCGAAATCATGCAGGCAACGGGCGACCCGTTCCTTGCCGCTGCCGGTTTCACCACGAATCAGCACATTGACCGGCAGCGGCGCCAGCTCTTGTACCTGACGGCGCAAGGTTTGCAGGCTTGGCGAGACGCCGAGCAAGGTCGCATCGAGCTTGGCCTTGATATCGGCCTGCTCATGCAAGCTTCGGTTTTCCAGGATCAGCCGGCGCTTTTCCAGGGCGCGGCGCAGGCTGCTCAGCAGGCTTTCCGGGCTGAAGGGCTTCTCGAGAAAGTCATAGGCGCCGATGCGCATGGCCTCCACGGCCATTGGCACGTCGCCATGGCCGGTGAGCAGGATGACTGGCAGGTCGGGGTCATCGTGCTGCAGTTTTTGCAGCAGCTCCAGCCCGTCCATGCCGGGCATGCGTACATCGCTGATAACCACACCGGGAAAATGCCGGGGCAACTGCGCCAGGCAATCTTCGGCGCGGCTGAACAATTGCACCTCGAAACCCGACAGGCTCAGCCATTGCTCCACGGCGCTGCGGATACTGGCTTCATCATCGACGACTATTACGGTGTTCAACATGAGGTCTCCGAGTCGACGGGCAGGATCAAGGTAAAGAGAGCGCCATCGGCGCAATTGTCGGCAAGCAGTCGGCCGCCCAGCTCTTGGACGATCCCATAGGATACGGCCAAGCCAAGGCCCAGGCCGTCACCCACAGGTTTGGTGGTAAAAAACGGGTCGAAGACGTTGGCCAGGTGTTCTTCGGCGATCCCGCCGCCGGTATCGGCCACGCTCAGACGCCATTGCGCCTGATCGGCATCGAGGTGGATGACCAGGCGTTTGAGCGGTTTTTCGCGCATGGCATCCAGGGCATTGCGCAGCAGGTTGATCAGCACTTGCTCCAGGCGAATGGCATCGCCGCGAACCCAGGCCGGCCGGGTCAGGTGCAGGGCGGTGCTGACGACTTCACTGCGAATGCGCGGGTCGAGCAGCTGCAGGGCCTGATCGACCACCGAGGCCAGGTCCAACCGTTCGCGCAGGCCACTCGGGCTTTTGCGGGCGAAGGTCTTGAGATGGCCGGTCAGGGCCGCCATGCGGGTCAGCATCTGTTCCAGCGGAATCAACGCCTGGCGGGCTTCCTCGAGCCGGCCATGATCGAGCAGCAGGCGCAGGGTCGCCAGTTGCATGCGCTGGGTGGTCAGGGGTTGGTTGATTTCATGGGCCAGCGCGGCGGACATCTGTCCCAATGCGGCGAGCTTGGCAGACTGCACCAGGCCTTCCTGAGCGGTTCGCAGATCCCGGGTGCGCTCTTCGACCAGGCGTTCAAGTTCCTCACGACTGCGCTGACGCAGGCGGGCCAGGCGCCAGCGCTGGTTGAGAAACAGCAACAGGAACACCAGGCTCAGCCAGATGGCGGCCGCCGCCATTGCAGCATTGCGGCCATCTTCAGCGGCCATTAACGGACGGCGCAGCAGGTGCAGCGTCCAGCCTTCGGTCGCGAGTGGGAGCGACTCCCACAAATACTCTGCCTCGCCCTCGGGAGCCTGCACGCGAACCAGGTGACTATTGTCGGCGAACGGCTTCAAGGACTGGTGCTGCAAGGGCGTCAGCGGCTGTTTGTCGTATTGCCGGGTGGCGGCCAGTTCGGCGCGGTCCTTGGCCGACAATGGCTGCAGTTCGCGATAACGCCAGCCATCCCGGTTGGCGATGAAAACAATGCCGCGAGCATCGCTGACCAGCAGCACATCACTGCCCTGACGCCATTCACGCTCCAGTTCCGGGAACTCCAGCTTGACCACCATGGCTCCGAGAAACGCACCTTTCTCATCGCTCACGGCGCTCGAGAGAAAGTAGCCAGGGATGCCACTGGTCACCCCCACGGCGTAGAAACGGCCGGTGCCCTGGCTTTGGGTTTGCTTGAAGTAGGGGCGAAAGCCGTAGTTCTGCCCCACATAGCTGCTGGGCGATTGCCAGTTGCTGGCAGCCACCGCAAGCCCGGTGCGGTCGAGCAGCTCCAGGGTCGATGACTTGGCCGCGCCGTTGATGCGTTCCAGCTTGCGGTTCAACGCATTCTGGGTGACAGGGCTGACCGGACCGCGCAAGGCCTCGACCAGTTCCGGGTCCAGTGCCAGGACCGCAGGCAGGGCGCGGTAGCGTTCGATCAGGGTGTGCAGGGAATTGGCGTACAGCGCCAATTGTTCATTGGCCCGTGCGGCATCCTCGATCATTGCCCGGTGTTCGGCCTGGCGCATCGCCCAGCCGGCTGCGACCAGGGTGCCGGCAAGGATCAGCAGAACGATCAGGGTCAGGCGCAGGGGGCGGGTGGGGAGGTGCATGGGCACAGGGTCGGAGAAGTTCGGGGCGGATACCATAGCACTTTGTAATTGTGGGAGCTGGCTTGCCAGCGATGGCATCACCTCGCTGGTGTAGACAGACCGCGTCGCCAGCATCGCTGGCAAGCCAGCTCCCACAGTGGACGGAAGGAGCGGGTTTGCCAGCAGCATTCAATTAAAGCAACTCGAAACTCTGCTGCTTCACTGCCTGGGAATCCAGGCCCACCTGTACATTGAATTCACCTGGCTCGGCAGCGAACTTGAGCTGGGTGTTGTAGAACTTCAAATCTTCCTCATCGATGGTGAAGTGAACAATTTTCTCTTCACCGGGCTTGAGCATGATTTTCTGGAAGTTCTTCAACTCCTTGACCGGGCGGCTCATGGAGGCCGTCACGTCCTGAATGTACAACTGCACCACGGTTTCGCCTTCACGCTTGCCGGTGTTTTTCACCCGGATGCTGGCGTCGAGTTTATCGCCCATTTTCAACGATCGGCTCGACAGCGTCAGCTCCGACAGGCTGAAGTCGGTGTAACTCAAGCCGTAGCCGAACGGATACAGCGGGCCATTGGGCTCCTCGAAGTACTGCGAGGTGTAGTTGCCCGGCTTGCCCGGGGTAAACGGCCGACCGATGCTCAGATGGTTGTAGTAGGTCGGAATTTGCCCGACCGAACGCGGGAAGGTAATCGCCAGTTTGCCGGACGGGTTGTAGTCGCCGAACAGAACGTCGGCAATCGCGTTGCCACCTTCGGTGCCACTGAACCAGGTTTCCAGCATGGCATCGGCCTGTTCCTGCTCCCAACTCAGCGACAGCGGACGACCGTTCATCAACACCACCACCAGCGGCTTGCCCGTGGCTTTCAGCGCCGTGATCAGGTCACGCTGGCTGGCCGGGATCTCCAGCGTGGTACGACTCGACGACTCATGGGACATGCCGCGCGATTCGCCGACCGCCGCCACGATGACGTCCGCCTGTTTGGCGGCCGCGACAGCTTCGTCGATCATCACCTTGGCCGGGCGTGGGTCAATCACCACCTCGGGGCGATCGAAGTTGAGGAAGTTCAGGTACTCGATGATGGCCTTATCGTGGGTGAGGTTGGCGCCTTTGGCATAGATGACCCGTGCCCTTTCGCCGACTGCCTTGCGAATGCCGTCGTTCAAGGTCACGGACTGGGCAGGAACGCCCGCAGCGGCCCAGCTGCCCATCATATCGATCTGGGCATCGGCCAGCGGGCCGACCACGGCAATGGTGCCCTGCTTCTTCAGCGGCAGGGTCTGGTTCTCGTTCTTCAACAACACCAGGCTCTTGCGCGCCACGGCGCGGGCCGCATCACGGTGCAGGCGACCTTCGGCATTGGTGTCGGCAGGGTCTTCGCTGGCGATGCCGATGCGTCGGTAGGGGTTCTCGAACAGGCCCATGTCGTACTTGGCGCCCAGGACCTCACGCACGGCATTGTCGATATCGCTCTGACTGATCTCGCCAGACTTCAGCAGGCCGGGCAGCTCCTGGCCATACAACGAGTCGTTCATGCTCAGGTCGATGCCGGCCTTGATCGCCAGTTTCGCCGCCTCGCGGCCATCGCGGGCAACACCATGACGGACCAGCTCGGTGATCGCACCGTGGTCGCTCACGGTCACACCCTTGAAGCCCCAGTCCTTGCGCAGCAGGTCCTGCATCAGCCAGGTATTGGAGGTGGCCGGCACCCCGTTGACCGAGTTCAACGCGACCATCACCCCGCCGGCACCGGCGTCGATGGCGGCGCGGTAGGGCGGCAGGTAGACCTGATACATGCGCGTGGGGCTCATGTCGACCGTGTTGTAGTCGCGGCCGCCTTCGACGCCGCCGTACAAGGCAAAGTGCTTGACGCTGGCCATCAGACTGGTCGGCGAGCTGGCGGTCTGATCCTGGAGGGCATTGACCATGACTTTGGCGATGCGCGAAACCATGTAGGTGTCTTCGCCGAAGCCTTCGCTGGTGCGGCCCCAGCGTGGGTCGCGGGAAATGTCGACCATGGGCGCGAAGGTCATGTCGATGCCATCGGCACTGGCTTCGATTGCCGAGGTGCGGCCGGTCAGGGCAATGGCGTCCATGTCCCAGCTCGAAGCCAGCGCCAGGGGGATCGGGAAGATGGTCCGGTGGCCGTGGATCACGTCGTAGGCGAAGAACATCGGGATCTTCAGGCGGCTGTTCTTGATCGCGGCGTCCTGCAGCGGACGGTTTTCAGCACGTGTGATGGAGTTGAACGTGCCACCGATCCGGCCGGCAGCGATTTCCTTCAGAATCTGCGGCTGGGGCATTTCCGGGCCGATGCTGATCAAGCGCAGTTGCCCGATCTTTTCATCGAGCGTCATCTGCTGCATCAGGTCGCTGATGAATGCGTTCTTGTTCTTCAACAGCTCGGCAGGGGTGTCGGCCAAGGCCGGGTGACTGGCCAGGCCGACGAGCAGGCCCAGCAAACACAGCTTATTCATGAATTCGACTCTCAAGGCTTGCAACAGTACCTACGGTCAATAC
Organism: Pseudomonas sp. LS1212; assembly: GCF_024741815.1. Lineage (NCBI taxonomy): Bacteria > Pseudomonadati > Pseudomonadota > Gammaproteobacteria > Pseudomonadales > Pseudomonadaceae > Pseudomonas > Pseudomonas sp. LS1212. Next base: position 4,642,315 of record NZ_CP102951.1, on the reverse strand, counting down.
TGTTCAGCCGAAGTTGGGGGGGCGGCTATTGTTGTAATTTGCTGGGGCAGTCTTTTAGCGGATTGGGCCGACATGGTCCAGCGGCGGCGACCGATTATGCCTCAAGTGCCGGGCATTAGGGGTCGTACGGGCCTCTCCACCACCGTTGTCACGGGAATCGAGGGAGTGCATCCAACCTGGCCCGCCGACAATTTCTCGAACAGAACCTGCACCACACCGTTGGCAGCACCGGCATGCTGATCTTCGTCAGCGAGGCGGAGTAGGTGTGTATGCGAAATTGCCCGTGCCCTCGGCCTTCATACCCCTTAAAATGGCGCCCATTGCGATCCCCGCGATCGCCCCGCATTCCTGAGGCACCCTTCGCATGTCCGCTACCGCCATCTCTGCCAAACCTGCACCGGATCACCGCGTGCAGTTTCTGGCGCTGCTCGAGACCAGCCTGCAACAGAACGCCTTCATCAAGCTGGTGCTGGCCCGCCATATCGGTAGTGAGGCGGAGCTGCAGCGGGTGATTATCAAGCCGCTCACTGTGAAGGACCAGGCGTGTCTGTCCTTCGTGTACCGCTACAAGACCCGCGATATAACGCGCAACCTGCCGGTGCCCGAGGCGCAGGCGTTGATTGCCGAGCTATTGCCCGAGTCATTTCGCAACGCCCATTTGTTGACCCTGACCGACGAGGTGCAACTGGAATTCAGCAAGAAGGGCAAGCCGATGCTGCACCGCAATGTGCCGCAGCAGACCCCTGAAGCACCGGCGGCCGGGCATGATCGGGAGAAAAAGCGTTACCTGGAACTGAGTCGACCGTTTCTGACCGATCTGGGCGTGACCAACAAGCAGCACGAACTGATCCCGGCCATGTCGCGCAAGTGGAAGCAGATCAACAAATTCATCGAGGTGTTTTCCCACGCTCTGAGCACTTCGGCGCTGGCCCAGGGGCAGCCGGTGCGCGTGGCCGACTTCGGATCGGGCAAGGGCTACCTGACCTTTGCCATTCATGACTACCTGCGCAACAGCCTGCAGCGCGAGGCGCAGGTTACCGGGGTCGAGTTGCGTGAAGACATGGTCACCCTGTGCAACAACGCTGCGGCCCGGCTGGAACACCCAGGCCTGGTGTTCGAGCACGGGGATGTGCGCACGGTGGTGCCAGCCGAAATCGACGTGATGATCGCCCTGCATGCGTGCGACATTGCCACCGACTATGCCATCCATACCGGTATTCGCTGCGGCGCGGCAATCATCATGTGTTCGCCGTGCTGCCACAAACAGATTCGCCAGCAGATCCAGAGCCCGGGCCTGCTCAAGCCGATGCTGCAGTATGGCCTGCACCTGGGCCAGCAGGCGGAAATGGTGACCGACAGCCTCCGTGCGCTGTACCTGGAAGCCTGTGGCTATGAGACCAAGGTATTCGAGTTCATCTCGCTGGAACATACCAACAAGAACAAGATGATCCTGGCGGTCAAGCGCGCCGAGCCACAGGATCCATCGGCCCTGTTGGTGAAGATCCAGGCACTCAAGGACTTCTACGCCATTGAGGAGCATTGCCTGGAAACCCTGCTCAAGGCTGATGGTTTGCTCGGCTGAACACCTGCGGATGGGGCGCAATTGTCGCCTCACTGCCTACAACCCGCTCTCGTTGTCCGCTCGCCGCGCCCTGAGTACTTTCCCTGTGAGCGATTCACAGGGAGCCGGAAACGATGTCACAACCAATCAGGGACGATGGTCACCTAACGACCGTTCGTTTAACGCTGCGAGAGCAAGAAGTATTGCGCTGGTACGCCCAAGGCAAAACCTCTTGGGAAATTGGCCGAATTCTCGGTTGCACAGAAGCGACCGTGAACTTTCACTTCGGCAACATCCGTCAAAAATTCTCCGTGTCTACACGTTCCGCGGCCTTGCTCAAAGCGTTTGAGCAAGGGGTGTTGCCCCATGCCTGAAGGGACACTTTGCGGCCCACATCGAAGGCCGTTTTCTCCAACCACTGTGCCTTGAAGATAGGAAACTCGCGCATGGAATCGCTGCATGACAATTATCCCGATCCTGCCTACGGTCAGCTTCGAGCGATCAATCCAGATCCTTTTTGGCCACGGATTGATCTCGACGAACTGCGCGCAAGGTTAGGCAGTATCGACGACATCAGTGATGCCCGGCTGGCGGTCGCCGCCATCGGTGCTGCTGAGCGGGTCAACCGGGAGTTTGGTAAATGGCGTGCCGTATTGCGAGGCAAAGGCTACGCACGCCTGGAAGATCTGTCCGGTGGGTCTGAAAACCGGAGTTCTTCTTTGTTCAGTTGCTATAGCAAAGCAATCGACGCTTCGGTTCGCAGGGAGCTTGAGCAGCATCTGCGGGTTGTCGACTGCCAGCCGAACGGGGTGCGTCGCCGGGTCCGATCGACTACGGCAATCTCAGGAGTGTGTGGTCGTGACTGAGCCTGCCTCTACCAGTATCTCCAGCCTTTATCTTGGGTTGGGGTTGGCTTCCTTCATTCCGTTGATCAATGGCGATGCATTGTTTGGTGCCTTGCTTGGCGCCTGGTTGGTGGCCAGTACCCGACAAAGCCTCAAAGCCTGGCAGCGCATGGGATCGCTGCTGTTATCAGCGGGGGTGGGATATCTGTTCACGCCGCTGGTGCTATCGATGGCGTCGTTTCTTTCCAGCGGTGTAGCGGCCTTTGTCGGCGCCGTGGTGGTCATTCCCATCAGCATCAAAGTCATGGTCTGGCTGGACGGTGCCGATCTGCGGGAAGTTTTCCAGCGCTTGAGAGGCGGGCGATGAGCAAGTCATTCAGGCCGATGGGGTGCGCAGGGCCAAGGCGCTGGTCAAGGCTTCCAGCCGGCGTTCAAGGTCGAGGATGCGCTTTTTCTCCTGAACCGCCAGCTGGATCGAATGCTTGTCGACTTCGCTCAAGGCGCGCAGCTGGTTCAACAGTTCGATTTCCCAGGATGCATTGTCGGGAGCAATGGGCGATGAGGCTTGATGATCTTCGCGCAGCCTTGGGCCCGTTCCGGTCAACAGCCAATCAAGAGAAATGCCGTGTTGTTCAGCGATGTCTATGCAAATTGCATAAGGAATGCTTTCGCGTCCTTTCCAGCTACTCAATGTCTGTGGGCTGATTCCAAGGATTATGGACAAGGCCATATCGGTCTTTGAGTCGGTGATTAGCTTCAATCGAGCCAGCACTGCAGCAGATCCTTTGCTACTCATAATGAGTATTACCCGTATGTATTGATGTACTTTGTCGCAAATATTTACTCGATTCGCGTAGATACTTTTTGCAATATTGAACACTACCAATCGGTACATATATCGCAATGTTGTTTTTTCTTAAACGAGGGAAGGAAATTTCCTTCTTTGTGTCGTTCATTAGCTTACAGGAGAGCACCCAGCGGATGAAAAGTTGCCAGGGATATACGAATTGTAGAGAAGCGATGTTCTTGCACGACAGCTTAAGTAAAGAGGTGCAGGCGTGAGTACCTATAAGTTGGTTTGCCCACATTGCCTGAGTCGCATGCGCATTCGTACCAGTGAAGGGCGGCATATTTTTTTGCGCATTGCCTACTTGCAATGCACCAATGAAGCCTGTGGCTGGTCGGTGCGGGCTGAATTCGAGATGACCCATGAATTGTCTCCCAGTGGCATGCCAAACCCTGAGGTCAAGTTACCGAGTGCCGGTTCCGATTTGCGCCGAGCTGCACTCAAACCGGTGATTCAGCGCCCGGCGGTTGAGGCGGAACTTGCATCATGAAGGTCCGGCCGGCTGTCGCCTGCGCTTGTTCAGGCCTTGGGCAGCAAGGTCCTGCCGTGCGCGGGCCGCACGCCGGTCTTGCGCCCCAGCACCACGGTCATGATGACGCCGGCGGCGAATAACCAGGTAATCGGTTCAACGTGTTCGCCAAAGAACAGGGCTGAAAAGGCGATGGTGAAAAAGATCTGCAGCAACTGGACCTGACTGACGCGAGCAATTCCACCCAAGGCCAGACCGGCGTACCAAGCGAAGAAGCCAATGAACTGCGAAAACATCGAGACATAGCCGAACGCCCACCAGGTACGCATGGACACCGGGCCTTGATGTTGCAGGGCCAGGTAGATCACCGGGCCGATCAGCAAGGGGGTGGACAGCACCAGCGCCCAACAGATGACCTGCCAGCCGCCCATCTCCCGCGCCAGCCGACCGCCCTCGGCATAACCCAGACCGCCTACGGCAATGGCCGCCAGCATCAACAGGTCTCCGGCCTGGATACTGCCGGCCCCGCTGATCATGGCATAGGCCAACACCAGTGCACTGCCCAGGGCGGCGCAGGCCCAAAAGGCCCTGGATGGGCGTTCATGGGACAACCAGGCGGCATAGATCGCCACGCACAGCGGCTGCAGGCCGTTGACCAGCGCGCCATGGGAGGCCGGCAGGGTCTGCATGGCCCAGGCCGACAGAACCGGAAAGCCCAGGATTACCCCGAGAGCGACCAGGCTCAGGCCTTTGATCTGCGCCCAGGTCGGCCACTTTTCCCGGCGCCAGAGCAACAGGGCGGCGGCCGGAATCGCCGCGAGCAAGGCCCGGCCAAGGCCGTTGAGCAGGGGATGGAGTTCCTGCACCACGATGCGGGTCATGGGCAGGGTCAGGCTGAAAATGATCACGCCGAGCAGGCCCAGGGCCATGCCGGTGTTTTCGCGGGTAGACATACCAGAAGCCTTGGCAAAAACAGAGAAGAGTCCTCATTGAGCCACAGCCCCGGCATTTGCGCTGTTACAGCTGGCGACAGAGTGATCCGTACAGTTTGTATCGCTCAGGTGTTGTGCGCTGTAATCGTCGCTGCGCGCAGGGCGGTGAGGATCGCCAGCAACGGCGCCAGGGCGAAGGCGGCGAACAACCAGCGCGCGGCATTGGCGGTGCCTTCCAGGCCGGCGGGGTCGTTAAGCCCGGCGAGGTTGGCGATCATGCCGGCCAGTGCGGCGCCTACGGCAGTGGCGAACAACTGCACGGTGGTGATCGAGGAGGCAGCGGCATCCTGATCCTGTGGCGGGGCAACCTCCAGCACACGGGTCAGCAGGTGCGGCCAACCGAGGCCGATACCGAAGCCAACCAGGGTCAGGCCAAGGCACAGCGGGCCGAGGATCAGCCAGTCGCCAGCGCTGTTGAGGGGTGTGGTGAACATCAACAGCAGCAGGCCGATCAACACGATCAGCGGGCCGCTGATGATCGCCCGACGCATGCCGTTTTCCCTCCAGCCGGAGCTGATGACTTCCGAGAAGGTCCAGCCCGCCGCCATCAGCGCGGCCAGGTAGCCGGAGATCAACGGTGTCTGCCCGTGCAGGGTCTGGAGGAAGTAGGGCACGAAAATTTCGCCGGTCATGCCAATGATCAGCAAGCCGATGGTGGCGTACAGCGTAAAAAGCGGTGCGCCTGGGCGCAAGGCATCGCGTGGCAGCAGGCGGATTTCGCTGGCCGATTCACAGCGAATCAGCAGGTACACCAACAGACCTGCGACAGCGATACCGGCACCGTTCCAGACCGGCTGCGACGAGACGCTGCCGGCGCAGATGGCCAACACGGCCGCGGCCAGCAAAAAAAGCTGCACGATCGGTAGCTTGCCGGTTTGCTCCAGTGCCGGGTCACGGTCTGGCAGGATTGACCAGGTCAACAGCAGATAGGCCAGGGTGACCGGGACCAGGCTGCCGAACGCTGCCCGCCAGGCCTCCATTTCGGCGAAGACGCCACCCACGGCAGGGCCAACCAGGGTCGCAACCCCCCACATGGCGGAAACCAGCGCCATGGCGCGGGGCCAAAGGTGCTGGGCAAAGACCAACTGGATCATCGAGTAGCAGAGCGCGAATCCAGGGCCGAATATTTTGTCAACAAACAACTTGGAAAACTCCAGGGAGTCCGCCCAGTCGACTTCCGAGCGCCTTCTGCACTTGCTCAAGACCCGTGGCCCACAGCAGGCCGCCGATGCCGCTGGGGTATTGGGTACCACGGCCGAAGCTGCACGTCAGCAGTTTATCAAACTGGCCGCCAGCGGCCTGGTCCAGGCGCACTCGCAAACGCGAGGGGTAGGGCGCCCCGTGCAACTCTGGCAGCTTACGCCGGCCGGGCATGCGCGATTTCCAGACAGCCATTCGGAATTGACCGTGCAACTGCTGGAGACGGTACGGTTGACGTTCGGTCCGCAGGCCATCGACCGTTTGATCGATGTGCGTGAACAACAGAGTCGCGATCTTTATGTGCGCGAACTCGAGGATGCCACAGACCTGCGCGAGCGTGTCGCCCGCCTGGTGGCCATACGCACGCGCGAAGGGTATATGGCCGAGTTCAGCGAGCAGCCCGATGGCAGCCTGCTGTTGGTCGAAAACCATTGCCCGATCTGTGCCGCTGCCACGGCGTGCCAGGGATTCTGTCGCGCGGAACTGTCAGTGTTCGAGCAAGCACTGCAGGCGCGGGTGGAGCGGGTCGAGCACATGCTCAGCAATTCGCGCCGCTGCGCCTATCGGATTACCCCACCTACGGCTTGATACAACTCGTTCCCACGCAGAGTGGAGATCGCTAAGAGCGAGTCATCGCGAGCGCTTGCGCTTGCTCGGCCCCAGCAACTCCACCGGCACATTCAATTCGGCCGCCCCCAGCGGGTGGGTCGTTGAGTCAAAGAACTCCAGTCGTACACCCTGGCCGATGAAGAGCCGTGCATAGTGCTGCTTCTGGCTGATGATCGATGCTTCGCTGAGCGGGAAGACCGAAATCGCCAGGGTCTTGATACCGGCTTGCTCGATCGCGTGGATGATGTGCTGATCCTCGGCACCCAGGCTGTGGCCGAAGATGCACAAGGCACCGTCATGGCTGGCCAGTTCGCCGTAGCACCAGGTCAGGTAGTCCGAATCGCGGATAGCACTGAGCTTGTCTTGCGCATTGCCTTCGCTGACAAACAATGGCACGTCGCCCGGGGTGTTGATGGCGAAACCGTCGAGCAAGGGACTGCCCGTCGCGCTGCGTCTGCGGGTGCTGCCGTCGAGGTTCTTGATCAGGTGCAGGCCACCGTGCAGGTACAGGATGCGAGTCCCCTGGGTGACGGTGTTGCTGACATCGAAACCGTTGTCGGCCCAGAACAGGTCCTTGAACCCCTCCGGGTTGTGCATGATCGCCCAGTAGTTGAGCAGGTCGTAGTTGGTCGAGTAGATGCTGCGGTAATTGCGCAGTTCATCATTGAGCGTTTGCAGGGTGGTCGGCTGCACCAGCTTCCAGGGGATGTGCACGCTGCGCACCGCATGGATCAGTGCTTCCTTGATCGCGTAGTAACGATTGAGCGGCGAGGACGAACTGATCGCCAGCGCGGCGTTGACCTTGACCGTGGTGTTGAGGGCGCTGAGCACCTGCTCGAAATTGTTCGTGCCCATGGACTTGAACAGCGCCAGGTCAGTCTGGCCCAGGGGCTTGTTGCGCACCCGCTGGGCTCGTTCGAACAGCGAGTCGTAGGCGAAATTGCGCCACACTGCACGGCTGGCGCCGTTACCCACCAGCAGCCCCGTGCAATTGCAGGTGGTTTTCAGCTCAGGCCAGGCACACAGGCCAGCATCGAATGGGTCGAGTTCCATGGTTTTTTCGTCAGTCGCGATCGGGTCAGTGGGCAGGGCGCGACTTTACCATGCAACCGGTATGTCATCTTCGCTGGTGACTATGCTGGGTTTCGGTACGACGCTGACGAGGATTGCGGCATGCGGATAAAGGGAAGCCAGTGTGGGTAACAGCCAACCGGTCGACCGCCTCCAGTTCGAGGGCTGGCTCGACGCTGCAAAAGCTATCGGTGCGATCGGCACCGGACCCTCGGCTGCATTGGTGCACGGCGGCGAGCAAAGCTACGCGGACCTGGCGCAACCGTGGATGAACCGACTCAGCCATGACAAGGGTTTGTTGGTGCATGTGTACACCGTGGACGATCCAGTGGATTTCCAGAAGGTCATGGCCGCCGGAGTAGACGGGATATTCACCAACCGTCCGGACGAGTTGTTGCGTTTTCTTGCCCGCCCGGTACGCCCATACACAATAAACAGTACCTCCCACGACAAGCCAACCCAACCCCTGGTCCCTTAGCTTGGGACCCCACGGGCCGAGCGTTTTGCGGCGCCTGCGAATCACAAAAACAACCGTATGGTGGCCTATGAAAAAAGTAGATCCGATCACGCACTGCCGGGGTTGCTGCGGCGTAGCACTACGCAGTTGTAGCCAAGCCGGGCCTGTCAGCTTATGGTTCACAGTCAGGCCACACCCTCGGAATATGGAAATCCAATGCCACTGCACATCGATACACCGCTGCTCGAATCTCGCCCGCTCGGTCTTCACACGGGGCAGAACATCTGGCTCAAATTCGATGCCTTGCAACCCTGCGGGTCGTTCAAGATCCGCGGCATAGGGGCGGCTTGCGAGGTCTACGCCAGGCAAGGCAAGAAGCGCTTCGTTTCCTCTTCGGGAGGCAATGCCGGTATCGCTGTTGCCTATGCCGGGCGACGCTTGTTCATACCTGTCACGGTAGTCGTGCCGCATACCACGACAGAGCGCGCCAAAGAGCTGATACGCCAGGAAAACGCCGAGGTCATCGTGCATGGCGCAAGCTGGATGGAAGCCAATGCCCATGCGCAATCGTTGCTGACGGCCGACGATGCCTTTCTTCATCCCTTCGATAATCCCCTGCTGTGGGAAGGCCATGCCACACTGATCGATGAGGTGGCACAGGCCGGTCTGTTCGTACCTGATGCGGTGGTGCTCTCGGTGGGTGGTGGTGGCTTGCTGGCAGGCATGGTCGAAGGGCTCAAACGCAATGGCTGGGGGCATGTGCCGGTGATTGCGGTCGAGACCGAAGGGGCCTCCTCACTCGCTCAGTCGGTAAAGGCGGGGCAGCGGATCGAACTGGCGGCGATCACCAGTGTGGCAACTTCACTGGGGGCCAAGCAGGTTTGTGAACAGGCGTTCAACCTCACTCAAACCTGTCCGATCAAGTGTGCGGTTGTGTCGGACCGGGAGGCGTTGTCAGCCTGTGAACAGTTTCTGGCGGACCACCGTGTATTGGTCGAGCCGGCGTGTGGGGCGAGTTTGTCGCTGGTTTATGAGCGTAATCCGGAATTGGCTGGGTACCGGAATGTGCTGGTGGTGGTGTGTGGCGGGATGACGGCGAGTCTGGAGCAGATTCGCGAATGGGCGAAGTAGTGCAAGGCTGAAGACCGGGCAAGCCCGTTCCAGAAAACGCGCGACCTGTAGGTTTGAAGGCGCCTGTGCCGATCTCCCCGGCAGAACACATCCCCGGCGAAAATACGCGTTCTGCCCTCTCGCGTTGAAGATCGCGTAAAGGTAGCCTATTGGCGCCCTGCGCGATGTGCTGGGCGATTTCAAAACCGGCGAAAGCGACAAGATCGATCTGTCGACCCTGGACGCCAACCTGGCGACCACACTCAACGACGCCTTCAAGTTTATCGGTTCGAGTGTGTTCAGCGGCAATGCGGCAGGGCAATTGCGGTTCGCCAACGGCATGCTGTACGGAAGCACCGACGCCGACGTGGCCGCTGAGTTCGAAATCCAGTTGCTCGGGGTGAGCAGCCTGAAAACTGCCGATCTGATTGCCTGATCGACCTTGCCCGCCCCTCGTTCCCACGCGTGGGAACGAGGGGGCGAGAATCACCTAGTAGCTACTGAAGCAGCTGATCAATCAAAACCGCGTTGCTATAGATCAAGCTTCCATCGCTCGCTCGATGCCCGACCAAATGGAACTGACCGCGCTCGTCGTGCAAATAGACGCGCATTTGGCAGTCGGACAAGGGGCCGTATCCCTCTGGCATGATCAAATCCAAAGAGCTCATGTCGACATCGACCATGGCCTCACGCTCATGGGTCTTCTGTAGGCGTTCTTCAGCCTGCTCCAGACGCAGCTGGAGGGGGCCATCGACGAAAAAATGGATTTCACCCACCGGGGTGGACTTTTGAGCGCCGCTGACTTTGCACCAGCCTTCGATCGTCAAGGTACTCATGACGAAACCTCCGTTGTGGACTGCTGGATTTTGTAGCTCTTGTCTCTTCTCAATGCCATCACTTATCTGACCAGTACGCATGGGCAGGGTTCGTCTTTTGGGGCCGCTTCTGGCCGATCTCTGCCGTCCGTAATCAGAAATTGAGTATAGCTGGCAACCGGGCCTCGCTTGCCAACCTTCCTCCCTTGCTCGGCGGCCCGCCCCTGCGCCTTGGCCTTCTCAATCTATGCTGTTTAGTGGCGATGCTTTTGCATAGCCAATGAGTAACAGGAATAGGATGAAGAGAAAATGGCAATAGCAATTATCTTAATACTAATCGTTATTGCATCAGTGCTGTTCCATATATTAGCGCCCTGGCATGCGACACCGGCAGCTTCCAACTGGGGGTCAATAGACACCACTCTGTTCATCTCCCTGATCATTAGCGGAATATTTTTCATCGCCATCACGGTATTTATGGCGGTCGCCGTGATGCGTTATCGTCACAAGGAGGGTGCCAGGGCGGCCTACCAACCAGAAAACAAAAAATTGGAATTATGGTTAATTATCGTTACCTCGGTAGGTATCGTCGGGATGTTGGCGCCAGGTCTGGTTGTCTACAGTGATTTCATCCGGGTGCCGAATAATGCTTATGAGCTTGAAGTGATCGCCCAGCAGTGGCAATGGGCCTTTCGTTTTCCTGGCCAGGACGGGAAGCTGGGCAAATCGGATATCAGGTTTGTTGATTCCGCCAACCCCCTGGGCCTTGATCCCAAGGATCCTGCTGGCCAGGACGATGTGCTTATAAAAAACAATGAAATTCGCCTTCCGCTCGATCAGCCGGTGAAAGTATTACTGCGTTCTAAAGATGTGCTGCACAATTTCTATGTGCCGCAAATTCGCAGCAAGATGGATATGGTGCCAGGGATGGTGTCGTACTTTTGGTTCACGCCAACTAAAACCGGAAAATATGAAGTCCTTTGCGCTGAATATTGTGGCGTAGGTCATTACAACATGCGCGGCCATATGATCGTGGAAGAACAGGGCGCCTTCAATCAATGGCTGAACAGCCAACCGACTTTTGCGCAGACATTAACGACAGCTGCCAAGCCCAGTGGGGACAGCGTGCTGGAAAAAGGCCGCCTGTTGGTCGAAAACCTCGGCTGCAATGCCTGCCATAGCCAGGATGGCAGTGCCAGTCTCGGCCCGGGATGGAAGGGGCTGTACGGCCGCACTGAACCGCTTGCCGATGGCACCAGTGTGCTGGTCGATGACGCCTACCTGAAAGAGTCGATCCTCGATCCGAAGGCCCGACTGGTACAGGGCTACCCGCCGGTCATGGTGGCCTATACTCTCACTGAAGATGAACTGGGTGCGATCGTCGCCCTGATCAAATCACTGGGTGCCGCGCGGCAAGAGGATGAGCTTTCTGCCAGCCAAGCGTCGGACGACCTGGCGGCGCAGGGACAGCGGTTGGCCGAGTCGCTCGGCTGTCTGGCCTGCCACAGTGTCGATGGCAGCAAGGGTGTCGGCCCCACCTGGCAGGGCCTGTATGGCACGACAGAAACCCTTGCCGACGGTACGAGCATAAAGGTCGATGAGGGCTATATAAAAGATTCGGTTCTTAATCCCAGTGCCGTAATCGTCAAGGGCTATGCAGCTGTCATGCCGGCCTATGCTCCGAGCGAGAAGGAGTTGAACGCACTGATCGCTTTTATTAAATCCAAAGCCAATGCCGACGCTGATGCGAACAAGGGGGAGCCAGGAAAGTAGCCGTAAAGCAGCCAGAAATACACCGAAACTTCAGCAGGAGGATGACGTGATGGCCTATGCGGAGCAAGCCGAAACAGAAGCACTGCACGAACCCAAAAGTTTCCTGACCAAATATATCTGGAGTCAGGACCACAAGGTTATAGCCATTCAATATTCCTTGACGGCTATATTCGTGGGTCTTATAGCCGTGGTGCTGTCCGGCTTGATGCGCATGCAGATAGGCTTCCCCGGTAGTTTGGAGTTCATGGACGCCAGTACTTACTATCAGGCGATGACCATGCACGGCATGATCATGGTCATTTATTTGCTGACGGCCTTGTTTCTGGGTGGCTTCGGCAACTATCTGATCCCACTGATGGTGGGCGCCCGCGACATGGTCTTCCCCTATGTGAACATGCTGAGTTACTGGTTCTACCTGCTATCGGTACTGGTGTTGCTCGCCAGTTTCTTTGTCCCTGGCGGCCCCACCGGTTCGGGCTGGACGCTCTATCCGCCACAGTCCATTACTCAGGGGACACCGGGGACCGAGTGGGGCATCGTACTGATGCTCGTCTCACTGGCGATTTTTATTGTCGCAACCACCATGGGCGGGTTGAACTACGTTACCACGGTGTTGCAGGCGCGCACGCACGGCATGACATTGTTTCGCATGCCGCTCTCCGTATGGGGAATCTTCATGGCCTCGATTATGGCCTTGCTGGCCTTCCCGGCGTTGTTTGTCAGTGCGGTCATGATGCTGTTTGACAAACTGTTGGGCACCAGCTTCTTTATGCCGGCGATCATCTCGCTGGGGCAGCAGCTCGATCACCAAGGTGGCAGCCCAATATTATTCCAGCATCTATTCTGGTTCTTCGGCCACCCGGAAGTCTACATCGTTGCTCTCCCCGCGTTTGGTCTGGTCTCCGACTTGATCAGCACGCATGCTCGTAAAAATATCTTCGGCTACCGAATGATGGTGTGGGCCATTATTGCGATTGGCGTACTCAGCTTTGTGGTCTGGGCACACCATATGTATGTCAGCGGAATGAACCCGTACTTTGGCTTCTTCTTCGCCATCACCACCTTGATCATCGCGGTGCCGACCGCACTGAAAGTCTACAACTGGGTGCTGACCCTGTGGCGGGGCGACATCCATCTGACCGTGCCGATGCTGTTTGCCCTGGCCTTTATCGTCACCTTCCTGGTCGGCGGTCTGACCGGGTTGTTTCTCGGCAATGTGATCGTGGATATTCCGCTATCGGACACCTATTTCGTCGTAGCCCATTTTCATATGGTCATGGGCGTTGCACCGATACTGGTGGTGTTCGGCGCCATTTATCATTGGTTCCCGAAAGTAACCGGACGCATGCTGAACGACACGCTGGGCAAGTTGCATTTCTGGATTACGTTTCTGGGCACTTACCTCATCTACTTCCCTATGCATTACCTGGGTTTCCTGGGCATGCCCCGTCGCTACTACGCCTATCAAGGCTACGAGTTCATCCCGCAGTCGGCGCAAGAGTTGAATGCCTTCATTACGGTGGTCGCATTGACCGTCGGCGTTTCCCAACTGCTGTTCCTGTTCAACCTGGCCTGGAGTGTATTTAAAGGCAAGCCCGCAGGCAGTAACCCCTGGGGCGCGGCCAGTCTGGAATGGCAAACGCCGAACACCCCGCCGATACACGGTAACTGGGGAGCGAAGCTGCCGGTCGTGCATCGCTGGGCCTATGACTACAGTGTGCCGGGGATAGAACAGGATTTCGTTCCGCAAACGGTCTCCGCCGAGGAGCTGGAGCAAATGCGGCAACTCAGCGCCGGAACCAGGATAGCGGACGTTAAAACATGAACAGGCTGCTATTGAGAAACGCCGACGGCAATGACCCAGGCGGCAGTTGGAGTCGCTACCCTGAGGGTATTCAGGCTGCCGATAGAAGCCAAACCGCAAGATTGGGCCTGCGCTTGTTTCTGGTTGTGGTGAGCTCGTTATTCTTTCTCTTCCTGATCGCCTTTATCGCCCGCTCACAAATGGCCGACTGGCAACCCCTGACAGAGCCCTTGGCGCCGTTAGCCAATCTTTGGCAGCTATGGCTGAATTCGGCTTTTCTGGTATTCAGTTGCATCGCACTGCAGTGGTCGCGTATGGCCGCCCGACAAGGTCGACTGGGCGCAACTGTCATTGGCTTTGCATTGGGGGGCCTATTTGCAATTGCCTTTCTGACGGGGCAACTCTGGATCTGGCAGCAATTTGTCGCCTGGGGCTACTTTGTCGCCGGCAATCCGGCCAACAGTTTCTTCTACCTGTTGACCGGCCTGCATGGGCTCCACCTGCTGGGCGGGCTGATAGCCTGGAGCAGAACCGTCGCTAAATTCCTGCATCGCGTGCCGTTGCCGCAACTCAGTGGCAGCGTAGAGCTTTGTGCAATCTATTGGCATTACCTACTGGGTCTTTGGTTCGTGCTATTCGCTCTGCTGACCAGCACGCCGGAAACCTATGAAGCCATCGCCAGATTCTGCGGCCTGAGGTGAAAAGCCATGGCATCGCACCCATCAGCCCCAGGCGAGCCCAGTTCATCCAATCCACCAAGCTCGCCCCCTGCACCGGGATGGCAGGGCATCGCCAGCGACTGGGCCTCGGATAGAGAGGTTTTCAAGCAGGTCCCCTGGGGCAAGGCGATGATGTGGATATTCCTGCTCAGCGATACTTTTATATTCACCTGTTTTTTAACCGGCTACATGTCGGTACGCATGACCATCACCGCCTCCTGGCCGAACCCCAGTGAAGTGTTCGCATTGACGATCGGCGGCAGTGAAATTCCACTTATTCTGATCGCCATCATGACCTTTGTGCTGATCAGTAGCAGCGGCACCATGGCCATGGCAGTCAATTTCGCCTATCGCCGTGATCGCGCGAAAACCGCTGCCCTGATGCTGGCGACCGCTGCCTTGGGTGCAACCTTCGTCGGTATGCAGGCATTTGAATGGAGCAAGCTCATCTCAGAAGGGGTGCGTCCCTGGGGGAACCCCATGGGGGCGGCACAATTTGGTGCCAGCTTTTTCATGATTACCGGTTTCCACGGACTGCATGTGTCACTCGGCGTCATCTACCTCGGAATTGTGGCGCTGAAAGTATTGCGGGGAGATTATGAGCGCTCCGGAAATTATCAGAACGTCGAGATAGCCGGGCTTTACTGGCACTTCGTGGATTTGGTGTGGGTGTTTATTTTTGCTTTCTTCTATTTGTGGTAGGTCTGAGCTGAAGAGGAACACTGATGATGGCGCATGCTCAGGGTCAGCAACATCCAATCAGTTTGTACCTTAAAATTTGGGGGCTGTTATTCGTCCTCAGCACGCTTTCGTATCTTGTCGACTATTTTCACTTCCAAGGCTACCTCAGGTGGTCCCTGATTATCACGTTCATGTTGTTGAAGGCAGGTTTGATTGTCTCTATCTTCATGCATATGGCCTGGGAACGGTTGGCCATGGTCTACGCCATATTGGTGCCACCTTTGTGTTTACTGGTGCTCGTCGGACTGATGGCCACCGAGGCGGACTATGTGTTCCTCAGTCGGGTAATTTTCTTCGGCCAATAATAAACTTCCAGATGGCCTAAAGCCTCCAGGGGCTAACCCGCAATCAATGGCTTTATATCGTTCGCTTGAACTGATGCCATTTGTGCAGCCAGGCTACAGTCCAGTGGGGGGCTGCCGTTCCCGTGCCGGCGATCTTCAGCATTGGATGATGTTCGATTACCCGGTCCAATACCGATTCCTGATTCGGCTCAACATCCACGAAGAAGATATGTTTGCCTTCTTCTACAATCTTTTTGAAATTGCGGAAGTGAGCGTTCGGTATCTGGATACCCAAAAAACCGCCTTCCCAGATGCAGAAGCCAAATATAATAATGGCAAGGAAGATAAAAGGCACCCAGCCTGCGGCGGATTCGGTCCAGCCCAGCCAATAGGCGCCGCCAAGGACCAACGCCGCGAGTGGCACACCGACCACCGCACCAATCTCGCCAGAGTGAACAACATCTTGTTTCATTAACGAGTTAACTTCGTGGAGGTGATGTTCTTCAACATCAGCAACTTGTTCACTGAGCACATGAATTTGTTCGCTATTGATGCCGTTGGCTTCCAATTCATTTTCAAGGGCTTCAAGATCGTCGAGATTGTCACTGATGTAATAGTGTCGATTCATGCCACACCTCCCATCTCGTGTTTGCTGTAGACCTCCCATGTCTTGCAGCTGTTCACTTGGATTTGCAGTCGGTATCTGTGCCCGTGGGGAACGTTGCACACTTCATGCAATCCGAAAGAAGTATAGCACTCGTTAGCATGCAGGGCTGGCAGCGTCAAGATCTAAACACCAGACGTGATGATCGTTGTGGTGATTCGTTCACGGATTGACGCAATGATTCCGCATCGACTCCATCTGGATCGCCACCGAGCCAACTGGCATGCGCATTGGCACTGAAACGGCGCTGGCCCGCGTCGTGGCGGTCTTTGGTGCGGGGCAGCCGCACTGCGCTTACCTCTTTGCCCATCGCCGTGATAACCGTATGAAAGTGCTGGTTCACGACGGCCTAGGAATTTGGCTGGCTGCACGCCGCCTGCACAAAGGCCGATTCGTCTGGCCCGGCCACCAACAGGGTACGCAGTTGAGTCCCGCGCTGCTTCGAGCGCTGCTGATCGATCTTCCCTGGCAGCGACTAGGGCCTGACAGAATTATCCGCATGCTTTAAAGGAAATGGCTGGCTTACCCCGAACTACTAATCGGGCACAGTCGACGCCATGGTTTCTGCCACTTCTCTTGATCAACTCGATGGCCGCTTACGGCGCGGTAGGGTATCGCGACCGGCCTGGCTTCGCTTGCATTGTCCGTTTTCCCGAAGAAGCCCAGCCCAGTCCTGTGGGTGGGCGCAGCATATTGAGAGGTGTCGTAAATGACAGTTAGGCTGGAGTTTCAGACTCAAGACCCGGAAGAAATAGCGCTGGCTACGCGCTACTGGGCGATGAATGAAGATGGTGGGTATTTGGAAAAAGTGAGCGAGCTTGTCCCATTTCGCGAAGTCACACAGTCCGGCCTGATTGCCAAGTATGTCTGGACGTTTTGCCATGCATTCGATGAGAATCAAGCCTGCCGCAAGTGTGAAGGCCCGATATTAATTACCAGTCGGACTGACGTCAAAAAGCAGTTCCAGCTTTCAGAGGCACCCTGTGAGGCGTGCTCAGAGATCCTGCGGCTAGAGGAGCTTGAACGGCGTCGGGTGGCGGAGGTTGAGCTGCAGAATCAGCTGGCTACCCGGATCGACTACATGCGCACCGCGTCGATCTCATATGCTGATCTAACAGATGATCAATGCTTTATCCTCCTTGCCATCGACGCTCTGATCACACCGCGGCTCGCTCATGGCACGTTTACTGAAGACGACTGCGAGGCGCTGGCACCTTGGGAGGGCACGTCATATCTGACGCGCCTCTTCAGGGGAGGTGTCATTTTCGACGATCCGGAAGCAGCGAGATCGGGCACCTACTATCTCCAAGATGAAAAACTGCAAGCTATACCGAGCTCACTCCAATTCTTCCTCCCTGCTGATGAGTCGCTGGGCAGAGGCGCTGAGGCTCTGGAGACCATCACCGAGCGACAGCTCACAGACTCCGAAGCAATGACCAATCTCTGGCTCGATTATGCAGTGGGAGACGTGCTTCGATATCTGATGGAGCAGTGCAGGGTTTACAGCCACGACCTCGACTATGAGGATATTGAAAAAATCCGGGCCACCGTGCGTTTCGGGTTGCACACGTACAGTGTTTCCCAGCTGTGGTTCATCATGTGGAAGGTCGTCCGGGATGCTGCGAGTCTCGCGAACCGAGAGTATTACAACCGGTACAAGGCGGCAGCGACGATTCCGAACAAAATTCGTAAGCAGATCGAAAGGGCCGAAAAGCAAGGCGGTATAGACAGATATTGGGAGCGCCCCGAGCTTCACATAGCCGGCTCGCTGGGAGTGGCGTTTCTGACGCTATTTGAAATTGACGAATCCACAGAAGGGAAGCAGGCACTGGCCATATTTGCCCAGCTAAGCGTGCAAGCGAGTACCGGGGAGGTTCACGGGGTAGCCAACAACTTCATGCAGGGCGCACTGAGCAGGAATGTTTCATTTTGGGCGATGGAGCAATTCGCGGGACTCATCCGTGCGGGCTTCGACACTAATGGTGCTCTGGATGAGCTGGTGAGGCTCAATCCGGAAACATTTAGCGTAGCGATCAGCTAGTCGTCGAAGTCTGAATCGATATGTTGGTTCATTGGCTAAATCTCATTCCTCGTTCCCACGCTTTTCCTTTACGGCACGCGGGAACGAGGGGGTTGGTTTAGGTTTTGTGAACCTCAGCACCATCCACCACTGCATCTACCAAAGCCTTGGCCGCTTCGATGGAATGCATCGTGGACCAGAGCAGTCCTTCTTCAGTACCACCCTCACTGTCCAACGCTTTGGAGGCGCAATCACCTGCAGATTTGAGCAGCAGTGAGGCATGCACCAGTGCATCTTCGGCATTGATTCCGGCGCATACGGCGAACAGCGGCTCGTGGCCGGCATCGCAGGTGCCGAAAGGGGTGTTGACGGTTTTGATGAGGGTGCCAGCGGGCTTGGACGCAGAAGTGTTGCTATCGGTTGGAGGTGGATCTGGAACGATTTTTATCATGATGTATCTCCTATTGATGAGGAGCTACCACTGATCGCCGCGAAACGATGGAGGGTGGCAGCTGTGCGCAGGTTCGCGGACCGGACAATAGGAACCCGGCAGACCCGAAGGTCTCCCACGCACAGCCACCATTGAACGAAAATGCGGGCATTGAAAAAGCGCCTGCAATCGTAATGGGGGCGCTTGTGCGCCTATTGGTTCGGGCCGCGACGCCCGATCGCTGAATAAGTCAGCGACCAGCGAAGACTATCGCCCACATGACCAAGGCACAAGGCTGCATTCGTTACAGGATTTTCTCCACACGAAAAAAAAGGCCATCAGGCCATTCGTTCTTTATCGCATCGAGAGAGGAGGGGAAGCTGGAGCGGGTGAAGGGAATCGAACCCTCGTTATCAGCTTGGGAAGCTGGAGTAATGCCATTATACGACACCCGCGTGCAACGGCTGACTTTGTACCAGATGTCAGGCCCGATTTGAAGCGTTTCTTGTTGCGATCAAACAATGATGCGGGTTGCCGGTAGCGCCAGGTGCTGCATCTTCCTTGTGCCGGTCAGGCGTCGATGCAGAGAGCTGTGCTACAGGCAACCATTTACGTCAGATAGCCAGTGCATGTTGGCCCTGGATGTGCTGGTAACGAACACGGGTTTCCTTGGCAGCGGGTTTGAGGAAATCCAGCAGTACGTTACGGCTGTCGCGGCAAGCGGACTTGTTTTCCATATCAAGGAAGTGGCCGGCACTCCTGATGGTGGAAAAGTGGCTGTTGCGCACATGCTTGGCGAAAAGCTGGGCATCCTCGACGGAGGTGTATTCGTCCCATTCGCCATTCATGAACAGCACCGGAATGTCGACGACCTTGGCGCCATGCAGGGCATTGCCCAAGTCATGCTCCAGCACCGAATTGATGTGGAAGTGCATCTGCTTGTATTCGTGGTCGGCCAGGCTGCTGACATGGCGGAAGTTGAAGCGCTTGAACAGCGACGGCAGGTGCTTGCCGATGGTGTCGTTGACCAGGTTGCCGACTCGATAGCCATCGCAGGCGCTGAGGTAGCGCACGCCTTTTTCGAGGTAGTCGCGCATCGGTTCGTTGATCACCGGCGAGAACGAGCTGATCACGGCCTTTTTCAGGCGCCGTGGCTTGTGTGCCAGGGCCAGGAGGGTGCAGGCACCGCCCCAGGAAAAGGACATGACGTGGTCGGCGGCGAAGTGGTCGATCAGTTCCACCAGGATCTGGCCTTCCTCTTCCTTGGTCAGCAACCGTTCGTTGCTGTTGTGCACTCTGGACTTGCCAGCGTAGGGCTGATCGTAGGCCACCACATTGAACTGCGGATGAAGATTGCGCACGGTCTGTGCGAAGGATGCGGTAGTGGCCATTGAGCCGTTAACCAGAATGATGGTTTTTTCTGCGGCGTCTGCCCGATAGAACTCCGTGTAAACCCGATACTGACCTTGTATATCAAGCACAGCAATTTCTGGCCTCATGTCATCGACTCCTGGCGAAAGCGGGTATTCGCGCAACCAAGCTTGCACGTTCTTTATGACAGGTAGGCATACGCCTGAAGAGAGGGCCCTTGTCGATCCGCTGGAGTCTGGTCGACGAGTTTTGTTATAGGCGGGCGATTTGCCGAGCCTCGGTAGCTTCAAGGCACCGATGGTCGACAAAAGGTTTCTTAGAATGCATGGGTGACTCGCAAGTCACATCCGGACTCGCGATTTGATTCAAGCAGGGTCGGGCAGAACCTGCAAGTTAATTCGGGCAAAGGTTTCTGCCAGGCGGTCAGGCGCTCACATTCGCGCGACCTCTTCAAGCGTCAGGGCGCGGTAGGAGCCCGGCGCCAGGTCGCTGTCCAGACGCAGCGGGCCCATGCTCTCGCGATGCAGCCGTAAGACCTTGTTATTAAAGAACCCGAACATTCTTTTGACCTGGTGGTAGCGCCCTTCGACGATGCTCAGGCGTGCGCGGCGCGGGCCGAGCAGGGTCAGTTCGGCGGGCAGGGTAGTCAGGTTTTCGAAGGCGAAATAAAAACCTTCGCGAAATTTTTTTATGTACTCCAGGCCGATGTCCTGCTCGGTCTCGACGTAGTAAATCTTCGGCAGTTTTGTCTGCGGCTGGGTCAGGCGTCGCGACCACTGGCCGTCGTTGGTGATCAGCATCAGGCCTGAGGTGTTGAAATCCAGGCGACCGGCGATGTGCAAGTCCTGCTTATCCGGCTCGTCGATCAGGTCGAGCACGGTCGGGTGCTGGGGGTCGACCGTGGCGCTGACACAGCCCATGGGCTTGTGCAGCATGAAGTAGCGCGCGGGGCGACCCTCTTGCAGCACTTCGTCGTCGCATTCGACCCGGCTGAACTCACGCACCTCGTGATGAGGGTCGCTGATGGCAATGCCGTCGACGCGCACGCGCCGCGCCACCAACAGCAAGCGTACTTGCTTGCGGTTGAAGCGGGGCAGGTTGCTGAGAAAACGGTCGACGCGCATGGACGTTGGCTGACAAAAAATGGGGCCGCTAGCTTACGGGATCGATGCCCCTTTGGCAGCTGCCTGCAGCTGCGCCTCGACCCGGGCGCAGCGCGAGCACAGGCAGGCCTGGTCGCGCAGATCGGCGGGCAAGGCTTGCAGGACATCCGGATCGATGCTCACGCCATAGCACCAGCAAGGCTGGGCGGCGGTGCGCGGGTCGGCCAGGGTGCAGCTGTTACTGGCGCCACAGGCGGGGCAGAGGGCGGTGTCATTCATAGTGAGACTTCGGCATGTTGACGCAGACGCAGTTGCGTCCGCTTTGTTTGGCCCGATACAGCGCATGGTCGGCGCGGGTGAGCAGGTTGTCCAGGGTGTCGCCGGGCTGCAGTGTGGTCAAGCCGATACTGGTGGTCACGTGCATGTCCTTGCCGGCATGGGTAAAGATTTGCTGCTCGGTTTGCCGGCGAATTTTTTCGGCGATCATCCGGGCGTTGTGGCTGTCGGTATTCTTGAGCAACACAATGAACTCTTCACCGCCCCAGCGGCAAATGATGTCGGAGTCGCGCAGGCAATTTTCCAGCACCCGCGAATAGCTGCGCAACACTTCATCGCCGGCCAGGTGGCCGTAGGTATCGTTGAGCTCCTTGAAATGGTCCAGGTCGAGCATGAGCGTCATCAGCGGCTTGGGCTCGCGCTGTGCTTCGTTCAATGCTTGTGCGGCAAGCAGATCGAAACCACGGCGGTTGGGCAGGCCGGTGAGGCTGTCCTGGGTCGCCAGCGCTTCGAGGCGCGACTGAAAGCGGCCAATCACGCCATTGAGCAGCCACAGCACCACCAGCGTCACCAGCGCGCAGATCAGCAGGTTCAGGTACAGCGATAACGAGAGACCGTTGCGAGAACAGCGCGAAACGAAGCGGCATAGCGAGTCCGTTGGCAGATTCCTGGTGGCGGTATTCTAGTGGGGTGGCTGGAAAATAACTGCATCTTCTATAAGGGAATTGTGGAGGAGGGCGACAGCGGTGCCCTCAAATTGGATCCATGGCTGCTTGTATCAAATCATTTCGGAAAGGGCACCGCACACCCTTTTCAATGTCTGATCCTATGTCGATGAGCACCTACTGATCGACGCCGACCAGCGCCGCTGGGATGGGCAGTTTCGCGGTCCAGGAGGCCGCCATGTATCGCCGACTTTTGCTGATAGTGTTGCTGGGTTTGCTGACGACTGCTTGTGCACCGTATGGAGGTTCCGGCTACTACCGAGCCGAAGTCTATAGCGCCGATCGTTATGACTATCCGGGGTATCGCTCTTATTACCCCTACAACCATGGCTATTATGTAGCGCCTCAGCCACGCTACTACTACGCACCACCCTCTCACTACTACCGGCATACGCCGCATTACCGTCCGACGCCTCACTATTACCGTCCGGCACCGGGGCCGGGTTACAAGCATTACCCGGGGCGAGGGTATGACCCACGTTACCGCCATGGGCCATCGCGGCATAATTTTGATCGCGACCACGATGGTCGCCCGGACTACGGCCGGCATCGCTACGACCGCAACCACGATGGTCGCCCGGACCACGGCCGGCGAAGCTACGACCGCAACCGCGACGGTCGTCTGGACCGCGGCCAGCACTGGTAAAAGCAGGTGCCGGCCAGCATTCGACCCTCAATACGCCGATAAATCCGCCAACGGATGGCGGCCCTCCCAGGCTTTGGCGAAGTGCGCTTGAACCACGGCCTCGGGAATGCTGGCAATGTCCGGCCAATGCCAACGCGGCTTGTTGTCCTTGTCGATCAGTCGTGCGCGCACCCCCTCGCTGAATTCCGGGTGGCGGCAGCAGTTGAGGCTCATGGTGTATTCCATCTGGAACACCTGGGCCAGGGACAGATACCGGGCGCGGACAATCTGTTGCCAGACCAGATGGGCGGTCAGCGGACAGCCTTCGACGAGGGTGCGCGCGGCGCGGCTCAAGGTGGCGTCGCTGTTTTGCTGCAGGCGCGCGATGGCGCGCCAGGCACAGACCGGGTCGCTGACATCGAGCAGGTTGTCGATCTGCTGCCTGCGAGGCAGCCACTGGGCTTCGGGCAACAGCGGCTGCGCTTCTTGCGCAAGGGCCTTGAGCAGGCTGTTGAGTTGCATGGCGGTCTGTTCCTGCCAGTTCAATTGCAACAAGCCTTCGATCAGGTTCGCTTGCTGGTCTTCACGCAGAAATCGATCCGCCAGGCCCAGGTCCAGCGCATCGCGGGCATTGATGTGGGCACCGGTCAGCCCCAGGAACAGGCCCAACTTGCCCGGCATGCGCGTCAGAAACCAGCTGGCCCCGACATCCGGGTACAAACCAATGCTGATCTCCGGCATGGCCAGCCGGCTGCTGGGGGTGACGATGCGAATGCTGGCGCCCTGCAACAACCCCATGCCGCCGCCCAGTACATAGCCGTGGCCCCAGCAGATCAACGGCTTGGGGTAGGTGTGCAGGCTGTAGTCGAGGCGATATTCGGCGGCGAAGAAGTGGGCGGCCAGCGGCGGGACGTTACCAGGGTGGTGGCGGCAGGCTTCGATCAGGCTGCGCACATCGCCGCCGGCACAAAAGGCCTTGTCGCCTTTGCCGCGCAGCAATACGCAGACAATCTCAGGGCTCAGGGCCCAGGCCTGGAGCTGCTCGCTCAGCACCTCGATCATTGGCAGCGAAAGGGCGTTGAGCGATTTTTCGACATCCAGCGTGGCAACACCAATGCGTGCACCGTCGACACCGGTGAGTTCTTCGAATTCCAGGTTCATCGTGGCCCCCTATCGGCTAGTGGCTACCAAGTATGTACGCTGTCAGAGAATATGTTGGTTATCGGTCGGATCAATTGACAAGCACCGCGAGCTTTCCTAGTGTCCGCGCATTGTTTTACGGGTGACCCCATGACCACTGACGACGACCGCATCAAACTTGAACCGAGCTGGAAACATGCGCTGCGTGCCGAGTTCGACCAACCCTACATGACTGAGTTGCGTGACTTCCTGCGCCAGGAGTATGCCGCCGGCAAGGAGATCTTCCCGCCGGGACCGCTGATTTTCAACGCGCTCAATTCGACGCCGCTGGATAAGGTCAAAGTGGTGATTCTGGGGCAGGACCCTTACCACGGCCCGGGCCAGGCCCATGGCTTGTGCTTCTCGGTCCAGCCGGGCACCGCCACGCCGCCGTCGCTGCTCAATATCTATAAAGAGCTCAAGCGCGACCTGAACATCGACATCGCGACCCATGGTTGCCTGCAGTCCTGGGCCGAGCAGGGCGTGCTGCTGCTCAATACCACCATGACCGTGGAGCGGGCCACTGCCGCCTCTCATGCCAATAAAGGCTGGCAGCACTTCACCGACCGTGTCATCGAGACCGTCAGTGAGCATCAGTCCAGTACGGTCTTCCTGTTGTGGGGGGCACATGCCCAGAGCAAGCAGAAGCTGATCGATGCGACCAAGCATCTGGTGCTGACCTCGGTGCATCCGTCGCCACTGTCGGCCTATCGCGGCTTTATCGGTAACGGGCATTTCAGCCGGGCCAACAAGTTCCTCGAACAGAATGGGCTGACGCCGATTGACTGGAAATTGCCTGCGCTCTAGGGCTTACCTGTTTGTCTTCGTGCCGCCGGTCGGATTGCGGGGGCGTTGAAGGGGAGACCTATCATTTCTGACAGTATCGGCCTCTGTGGCTTGAGCTTTTAATACCTCGTGTAACTCTTTCAGTGGTCAGTGACCACATCGGAAGGTCGACGGCCATTGGCCGGTTTACTCACGGAGAGCTGACATGTCACAGAGAAAACCCCGATCGCGAAGTGCAGGACCCACGGACGATTTGCTGGATGCACCGAAAGTGCCGGACGCACTAGAGTTACTACCCGAAGAAGACGCCTATCTGATTCCGGTGACGTTTCAGGGGCAGCCTTTGCGGGTGGAAATCACAGAAGCATGGCTGAATTACGAAAACGATCCAGGCGATCGCACGACTATCGAGTTTCTCTGGAGAGGGGGAGTCGTCGAAACCTATTACCTGGACGCGCCATTCCTTCCTGACGTCGACTTTCCTTTCATCGGCACCATTGAGTCGACCCTTTTCAATACCCCCGGCATCCATTCTCTGAACTACAGAGTGACGCTGAACAACGGTAACCCTACCGACTCGCACGCGATCAAGGTCAATATTGACCACCGAGCACCCAATGGCGATAACCCCGGCCTGGTGCTGGAGTTCGATCCCGAGGTTATCAGCCAAGGGGTGACACAGGCGTATCTGGATGCCCATTTCGATCGGGTGGACGCCACAGTGCCGCGCTGGGACGATATCCGCCTGCAAGATCGGGTCGAATTCTACTGGGGGCTGACCTCAACGGAGGCTCAACCTGTTGGAAGCTTGACCATAGGGCCCGGACATTTGCTCCCGGGGGAGCTGATCGAAATTTCCTACGGCGGTGATGTCATTCGAGAGAAAGGCGACGGCTTGTTTAACGCCTATTACGTGCTGGTCGACCGAGCCGGTAACCGCAATGACTCCTCTCCTCCGGTGGCGATACAAGTCCGGTTGTCGGAAGTGCCGATCCTCTTGCCGGCCCCGATCGTGCCGCAGGCTGTGCCGGACCGGTTGATCAACCTGGCCGATGCCCGTATTGGGGTTGAAGTGCATATTCCGCGGATCGAGGAGGCCATCGCCGGGGATGTGATCCAGGCCTTTTGGAACGGCCGGCCTTTGCCGCCTGTTACGCTTGGCGTCAACCCGGTGTGGCCATTGCAGATTCCGGTGCAATGGGCTGTGCTGTCTGCCGATGGCTTTGCCGCTGAAGTGCCCTGCACGGTGTATTACCAATTGAGGCGAGGCGCCCAGCCGGCGCAAAACTCCCCGTCGATCAGCTTCAATGTGAACCTGACGGTCGCCGGACCGGACCCCGAAGGCCCTGAACCTGTCAACCGGCAGCTCGAGCGGGTGGTGGTCAAAGGCAGTACGGGAGATAACGTCCTGACAGGCGCCGACCATGGTCGCGATGCTCGCGTGGTTGTGCCCCTGTATGAAAACCCTGTTGCAGGCGAGGTACTGGAGCTGTACTGGGGAGCGTACCCCTCGACTGCCGCCACCTATACGGTGCGGCCAGGCGATGTCGGTGGGCAGGAGGTTGCCTTCACGGTGCCTTGGGCAATTGTCGAGTCGGTCGGCAACAGCTCGGCCTTGCCGGTGTATTACTGGACGTTCAATGGCATTAACCGGCAGCGCGCGCGGGAGACATTGGTGCGGGTAGCGGTGACGGTGGTTGAAGGGCTCAAGGAAGTCAGCTTCCCGGATGCCACGCTCTGGGGCTGGGTCAACTGCGCCGTCAAACCGTGGGAAGGCATCAAGGTGAAGGTGCCTGGCGATGCTGTGCGTTTGTCCGAAGGGGATCTGATCGAGCTGTCCTGGCAACTCTGCAGGACCGAGAACGGCGAGCAACCTATCGAAGGCGCCGCACATGTTTTCGAAAAAACGCTATCGGCCACCGAAGCGATCGAAGGGGCCGTGATCAATGTGCTGCCGTTTGACACCCTGGTCCTTCCTCTTGGGCTGCAGGATGGCTCGGCGTTGGCCAGTTATAGGCTGACCAAGGCTGATGGCACGCCAGGCACGGCGCCAGCCGCATTGCTCAAGATTTCCCTCGTGCGACCAGGCGCGACGGAGCCATGCATGGGAGATATCTTAAGGGTGGATCCGACATGGTAAGTAGAGCGACGAAGAGCGCAACGCTCTTGTAGGAAGCCCTATTCCCGGCACTCGCTATGGCGACGTGCCGGGTTTACATTTCTGCATTTCAAAAAACCTCCGCTCCCAAGTGGGCAGGGCGGCAGTCCACTATCGTTCGATTTATTATTTGAAGAACGTTTTGGACTTATAGCGGCTGCTTTTATTGTTAAAGGCCATATATTTCTCTGTGTTGAGTACGCCCCTGCTTCTGGTGGGCAAGAGCACACTTTTTTCATTCGCGCACCTGTCATTTCTGATAGGTGTGCGGCCTGGAAAAAAGTTGTTTACTGAACCAAGCATCAAGGGGATGTTTTTGGGTAGTCCCGGATGTGTTGAGCGTATTATTTCATATAGGGAGATTGCAGCATGTCGGATTACGAGAAAGTTCCCAGCGAACTCAAACAGCTGAAAACGCAAATTGCAATTAAGGAAAGCCAGGCCAGGGCGACAAACCGCCCGCGGACCCAGATGGTATTACCTGCCTCGTTGTCGGATGAATTACGTGAACTGGCCGAAAGAGCGATCGGGGTTGCAGCACTGGATGTACTGAGCTTCAGGAATACATTACCTGATAACGGTGATAACCAGGATAACCTGCTGCCCAAGGCAGAGAGGGAATATGGTTTGGATGTGACGGTGCCGCTTTGGCCTGATGTAGCAGAAATTTCATACATCATTTACTTCTTGATTGATGGGGTCGAACGGGGGCGGCAGACTGTCACACCACCGTACGATAGTTGGACCGGTGAGCTTTTTATTCCGGCAGGTGTACATACCAATACCCATGGCCAACATATGATCACCTATACAGTGGTCGATGCTACCTCCGGGAACGAAGAACTTTCCGATCCGGCCTTCTATTTTGTCGATACCCAAGACCCCGCCTTGGGGAGCCCGCCCACGCTTATTGAACTGCCCGCCGATTTACCGCGCCCTAAAACGATCACCATCGAATATTTGAATACCAATAATGGTGTCGAGTTGACCATCCCGGGCGTTTTTGGCTACCGAATTGGCGACACCTTCAGCGTTTACTGGGGAGACGGCAACAGGATTGTTACCGATGAGGTCATCCCGGTTGCTCCACCCCATAAGTTCACTGTTCCGAAAGCAGCCATCGAGGCCGCCGGTGAGGGCGTGCGAACCATTTACTACACCCTGCAGGACCGGGCGGGCAATGTCAGCCAGCCGTCCATCAGGGAGACAGTCGAGGTTGTGTTGATCTCGTCACCTGTTGATCTAGGGCCGCCGAGGGTGCCAGAGTCGCCGGTCAACCTTGAGGACGCATCTGATGGCGTACTGGTGTTTGTTGACTCGTACACGGGTGCTCTGCCGGGCGACAGGATTGTCGTCAACTGGAATGGCGCGGTGCAGCCGGAGTTTATCTATCCCGCCGACAACGTAGTGGTAAGTTGGACAACGGTTTCGCAGTTCGGCGACCTCTATGATGCCAACGTCAGTTATAAGGTCTATCGCGGCAATATAGAGTCTGACCCCTCCGAAGTCCTGGTGGTGCCTGTTGACCTGAGCGTGATCGGGCCGGTGAATCCGGAGCGGCCGAATCCGGTCAACCCCGATCTCGAGCTCCTGGTGGTCCTGGGTGACGGTGCTGCCGAACCGAACAAACTGACGGTGGCGGAAAAAGGCAAGGACGCGGTAATTACTGTCCCGTTGTATACACCTATTAACGTCGGTGAAGTCATTCGGGTTTTTTATAACGACATCACAACGCCTGTCGGTACTGCGCACTCAATCACCCAAGGTGAGATAGATGCTGGCGAAGTAAAGGTTACGCTGCTATCCGCCACCATCGAGACGATTGGTAATGGTTCGATTCCCGCGTTCTATCGGATCTACGCGAACCTGACAGCAGAAAACTACCAACAGTCGCCCGATACGAAGGTCGAGGTGTCGGTGAATAACCTTGAAGATCTGACCTTGCCGACGTTCCCGCTGCGGAACACGGCGCTTAATATCATAAACTGCAGCAACACTCCCTGGATCAATGGGGTGACGGTTCGGATCAATTACACAAACCTGAGCGAGAACGATCTCATCACCGTGCATTGGGTGATGCATAGCGTCCGTATCCCTGCGGACGGCCCGCCTATGAATCCTGTCGAAGCGACACGAAGCACTTTTGAGTACCGAGTTACTGCAACGGACGCCAGTAGTAATACCGCGAATGTTATTGTGCCGTGGGGCAGCCCTCATCTGTCGTTGGTGACCGATGGATCAATCGAAGCTCGCTGGCATATTATGAAAGCGGGTGATGTGGCCGGTATGTCGGAAAGTAACTATGTCAACTTCAGTCGAGTAAAACCGGGCGGGGTCATTTGCGGTCCGACTAATTGAGTCTGGATGTTGGAATAAAAGTAGCCTGAAGGAATTTCCTTCAGGCTACTTCCGGATAATTAAAGTTGATCGCTCTTGCAAAAGGAAATTTGGGTGCCACCCAAGGTTGCGATGATCGAGCGATCGTCGATGTCGGATTTGCTCTTAATTGCATAGGATTTTTCCTACATATCTATCCTACGTTAGCCTGTAGGATCAGCGCCGCTTGGAACTTGAGGGTCAGTAGTGACAGAGCTCATCAGGTTTCGAGATGTTTCTATCAGCAGAATAGGGTTGTTTAACATGCAGGGAAATCGAATCAGGCGTTTCACCTGGCCGTGTTTCCGCACATTGCTCACGGTGCTGGCGATAATGCCACTGTCGTTGTTGAGCAAGTATGCTGATGCGGCGCCAGAGGTCGTAGACGGTGTAGTCAGGAACATTGATGCTACGACGCCAACCAATAGTTATCAGGTCATCAATGGCGGCACGCTGAATGCACAGGGCGCCTCGACTCAAGATATCGAAGTGACGACGGGATCGACCTTGAACCTGGCGGGGGGAGCGGTCTCCGCCTCGGCGCTTGCCGGTATTCGCTTGAGCAACAGTCAAGCCAATCTTAGTGGTACCCGAGTGACCAATACGGCCGGGGGCGGATTGTTCGCCGCACGGGTGATTTCTACCACCACCGGCTCTACCGCGGTGGTCAGTAACAGCACTATCAGTGGGAGTACGGTCGGTGCCTCGGCTTCTGCTTACAGTCAGATTCGCTTGACCGATTCGCACATTTTCGGAACCGGCGCAGGCAGTAATGGCGTGAATATCCTGGGCGGGCGGGTGACGGCGTCCGGGGGCAGCATCACCGGTGCCCAACAGGGCATATTAATGCGTCGGGACACTTCGGCCAGCGATCAGGGCGCTGTGTTGAGCCTGGACAATACTACTGTGGTCGGGCAAAACGGTGCGGCGATCCTTGTCAACGACGGTGTAACCGCCGAAATCGCCGTACTCAATGGCACAACCCTGACCGGCAACAACGGCAATGTACTGGAGGTGGCTGGCGCAGCCACCGCGACTTTTCGCGTCAATAATGCTGCCTTGACTGGCAACATACAGGTAGCGGACGCCAGCACCGCCAACCTCACGCTCGATCAGGCGACCTTGACCGGCGACGTGATCGCGGCGCCGGGCAGTACCGCCAATGTAGTGCTGAGCAACCAGTCGATACTCACCGGGCGCATGGACAATGTCACCAGCCTGGCGATCAACAGCGAAGCGACCTGGGTCTTGACGGGTGACAATGAGCTCAACAGTTTGGCCTTGAACGGTGGCCGTGTTTCATTCGGCGACCCGCAGGCGTTCTATACGCTGAACGTCGGCAGCCTGTCGGGCAATGGCACCTTTGTGATGGCCTCGAACTTCGCCACCGGCGAAAGCGATCGCCTCAATGTAACCGGCACGGCCACAGGTAATCACGGCCTGTTGATCAGCAGCAGCGGAACCGAGCCTGCGGCGGTCGAGCGTATGCGGGTGGTTCAAACCGGCGGAGGGGATGCACAGTTCAGTCTGGTCAATGGCCCGGTCGATCTGGGTGCCTGGTCCTACGACCTGGCGCGCGATGGCAACGCTTGGTATCTGAACGGCGAAACCCGCACCGTGAGTCCCGGCACCCGTTCGGTACTGGCCTTGTTCAACACGGCGCCGACCGTCTGGTATGGCGAGTTGTCTTCGCTGCGCAGCCGCATGGGCGAATTGCGCTACAGCGGCGGCAAGCGCGCGGGTGGCTGGATTCGTACTTATGGCAACAAGTACAACGTCGCCGATGCTTCCGGGGTGGGCTATCAGCAAACCCAGCAGGGCATTTCCCTGGGCGCCGATGCGCCGTTGCCGGTCGGCGACGGGCAATGGCTGGTGGGGCTGCTGGCAGGGCATAGCAAGTCGGATCTGGACCTGAACCGGGGTACTTCGGGGACGGTCGAGAGTTACTATGCCGGTGCCTATACCACCTGGCTCGACGCGGACACAGGGTACTACTTCGACGGTGTGCTGAAGTTCAACCGCTTCCAGAACAACGCGAAAGTAGCACTCAGTGACGGTGAACGGGCCAAGGGCGACTACGACAATCACGGTGTGGGTGGGTCGGTGGAAGTCGGTCGCCATATCAAGCTCGATGATGGCTACTTCCTCGAACCGTTCAGTCAGTTGTCGGCTGTGGTGATTCAGTCCAGGGACTATGCGCTGAGCAATGGCCTGAATGCCGAAGGCGACCGCACCCGTTCCTTGCTGGGCAAGGTCGGGGCCACGGTTGGGCGCACCTTCGATCTGGGCCAGGGGCGTAATGTGCAGCCTTACGTGAAGGCCGCCTATGCACACGAGTTTGCCAAGAACAACGAGGTGCAGGTCAACAACAATGTGTTCAACAACGACCTGTCCGGCTCCCGTGCGGAACTGGGTGTCGGTGTGGCCGCGTCGCTGTCGGAGAGCTTCCAGGTGCATGCCGATTTCGACTACAGCAATGGCGAGAATATCGAGCAGCCCTACGGTGTGAACATCGGTGTCCGGTATTTCTGGTAAACGGCCATCGGTGGCAGGCCAAGCCTCTAGTGGGGGTTGGCCCAGTACCTGAACAACGGCTCGGCCAGAAACAGCACGAACAGCAAGCGCATGACCTGCAGTGCCGTGACCAACGGCACCGACAGCTGCAAGGTCTCGGCCGTCAGGCTCATTTCGGCGATACCGCCGGGCATCATGCCCAAAGTCAATGAACGCAGGTCCAGCTGGGTCAGGGCGCTCAGACCCAGCGCCGCGACGCCTGCGATGAGCATGGTCAAGGCGGTGCCGATCAGCGTGCGGCCAAGAAAGGACGGTGCCCGACGGAAGAACGCCCGGTTGAAGTGACAGCCCAGCCCGCTGCCGATCAACCACTGCCCGACCTGACTACCGCCCTGCGGCAGGCCGATATGCAAGTCCCAGCCGATACTGATCACCGCGCTCACCAATAGTGGGCCGAACAACCAGGGGTTGGGTTGCTTGAGGCGCTGCCAGAGCCACGCCACCAACGCACCCAGCGAGAAAACCACGGCCAGCCAGCGCCAGTCGACACTGCCCGAACCCTGTATCGCCACGCCGTCGCCCAACAGGTATTTGAAAACGGCAGGCACGCATAGCACCACCACCAGCACCCGCAGGCTCTGCCCGGCCGCAACGAGGCTGAGGGTCGCGCCATTGCGCGCGCCGAGGTTGACCATTTCGCCGGAACCGCCCGGCATGCTCGAGAAAAATGCGGTGGCGCGATCCTCACCCGTGCGGCGCAGTAACCAGACGCCGACCACGCTGGACAGGCTGGTCACCAGCGCACCGCAGAAGATCAGGCCGAAATGACCGAGCACTTGTTCCATTACCTGCGGCGTGAAGTGCAGGCCGATGCCGATTCCGACGATCCACTGCCCGCATTTACGTCCGCCGGGGATTTCGCCCAACTGCCAGGGCGTCAGGCAGCGCACCAGGATGATCGCCAGCAGCGAGCCGACCATCCATGGCAGCGGCCAGCCGACCTGGCTGGCGAGGTAACCGCCAGCCAAGCCGACGAAGGGGGTTCCCCACCACAGCTTCCAGGACGTTTCAGACATCGGCCAAGGCGCGACGCTGAACACTGCGCTTGCGCCAGATGCGCAGCAGCGGCAACAGCAGCATGATCGCCGTCAGCGCCCAGACACCCATGGCGATCGGGCTGGACCAGAGGATCTCCAGCGCACCGTTGGAGATCGACAGGGCCCGGCGCAGGTTTTGCTCCATCAGTCCGCCAAGGATAAAGCCCAGCAGAATCGGCGAGAGCGGGAAGTCCAGCTTGCGCAGGATGTAGCCGAAGATGCCGATGCCGATCATCAGGAACAGGTCGAACGTGGTGGCGTGCACCGCGAAGACACCGATGGCGGTGATGATCGCGATCATGGGTACCAGCGCCCAGTTCGGCACCGCCAGGATGCGGGTGAAAATCCGGATCATCGGAATGTTGAGCACCACCAGCATGATGTTGGCGATGAACAACGACGCGATCAGGCCCCAGACGATGTCTGGCTGCTGCTGGAACAGCAGTGGGCCGGGGGTGATGTTGTACAGCGACAGTGCGCCGATCATCACCGCCGTGGTGCCGGAGCCGGGCACGCCCAGGGTCAGCATCGGCACCAGCGCGCCGCAGGCTTCGGCACCGATGGCGGTTTCCGGGGCGGCCAGGCCGCGCATGTCGCCCTTGCCGAAGTTGCCGCTTTTGCCGGCGATGCGTTTTTCCGTCATGTAGGCCACGGCGCTGGCCAGGGTCGCACCGGCACCGGGCAGCACGCCCATGATGAAGCCCAGCACGCCGCAGCGCAGGTTGACCACGAATACCGAGGCGGCTTCCTTGAAGTTGAACAGCATGCGCCCGGTGGCTTTCACGGCGACGTGGCCGTGATGGGTTTTCTCAAGCAGCAAGAGAATTTCGCTGATGGAGAAC
The DNA here is from genome assembly GCF_024741815.1 of Pseudomonas sp. LS1212. Classification (NCBI taxonomy): domain Bacteria; kingdom Pseudomonadati; phylum Pseudomonadota; class Gammaproteobacteria; order Pseudomonadales; family Pseudomonadaceae; genus Pseudomonas; species Pseudomonas sp. LS1212. The sequence goes on along the minus strand of NZ_CP102951.1, from coordinate 4,608,852 downwards.
AGGCCCAGCACCAGCACCACGAACTGAATGCCGTCGGCCAGATGGACGTTGTCGCCGGTGAAGCGATACACGCCACTGTTGGCGTCGATCCCGACACTCGACAAAAACAGCCCGATCAACGCCGCGATGAAGGTCTTGAGAGGTTTGTCGCCAGCCATGCCGCCCAGGCAGACAATGGCAAAGACCATCAATACGAAGTATTCCGCCGGGCCGAAGGCGATGGCCCATTTGGCCAGCAACGGCGCGAACAGGACCATGCCGCAGGTGGCGATGAAGGCGCCAATGAACGAGCTCCAGGCCGACAGCGACAGGGCCACGCCAGCCAGGCCTTTGCGGGCCATGGGGTAGCCGTCCAGCGTGGTCATCACGGTCGAGGCTTCACCGGGAATGTTCAGCAGGATCGAGCTGATCCGGCCGCCATATTCACAGCCCAGGTAAACCGCCGCCAGCAGGATCAGCGCCGATTCCGGCGGCAGGCCCAGGGCAAAGGCGATGGGGATCAACAGTGCCACGCCATTGATCGGGCCCAGGCCCGGGAGCAGGCCGACCACGGTGCCGATCAGGGTGCCGCACAACGCGGTGACCAGGTTGTACGGCGTCAGAGCGACACCGAAACCCTGGCTCAGATAGCTGAAAGTATCCATGTCAATTCTCCAGAATATCGAGCAGGCCCAGGGGCAGTGGCACGTCCATGGCTTTATCGAACAGCAGATAAAGACCGACGCTCATCAGGCTGATGATCACAACGCTGGGTAGCCAGCGGCCGCCATACAGACGTGCCATCGGAATGCCGATCAGCATGCTGCTGAGGATGAAACCCAGCGGCTCGAACAGGCTGGCGAAGAACAGCAGCAACAGCACGCACAGGCCGATCTTTTTCAAGGTCGGGTGGTCGAGCTCCGGCTCGTCCTCGTGACGCACGATGGGCGTGGGCCGAAACAGCAGGTACAACAAGGCCGCCGACATCAGGCCGATCATCAGCAGGGGGTAGGCGCGCGGGCCTACGGGTTCATAGGAGAAGGCGGCTTGATAGGGCCAGGCCATTACGGCCAGGGCGGCGCAGGCGAGCAGGAGCGCCAGCGCGAAAAAGCGTTGCAGGACCATTGGGGGAATCCTCTACGGGGCGACCGCTTTGCGGTCGATCGCTGGCAAGCCAGCTCCTACATGGGAGGAGCTGGCTTGCTCTCCAGGGTGTTACTGGATCAGGCCGAATTCCTTGGCCAGGATCTTGTAGTCGGCCACCTGTTTTTTCACGTAGGTGTCCAGCTCCGGGCCGGTCATGGCGAAGGGGAAGAGTTCGCGCTGGTCGCGCAATTTGGCGAAGTCTTCGGAGGCGAGCATCTTGTCGAAGGCGTCTTTCCACCAGGCGTATTCTTCATCGGTAACCTTTGGCCCCAGGTAGAAACCACGCACCACCGGCCAGACGATGTCGTAGCCCTGTTCCTTGGCGGTCGGAATATTCTTCATTTCCGGTTCGTCGATGCGCTTTTCAGCGAACACCGCCAGCAGGCGCATGTCGCCGCTGAGGATGTGCGGCATGGAGTCGGAGATGTCGGTGCTGCCGACCTGGATGTGCCCGCCGAGCAGGGCAGTGGCGATTTCACCGCCACCTTCGAGTGCCACATAACGCAGGTCGCGCGGGTTGATCCCGGCGGCCTTGGCGATCAGCGCGGTCTGCATCCAGTCCTGGCTGCCGACGGTACCGCCGGAGCCGATCACGACTTTGCTCGGGTCGGCCTTGAGCGCCTTGACCAGGTCATCGAGGGTTTTGTATGGCGAGTCGCTTTTCACTGCAATGGCGCCATAGCTGGTACCGACGGCGGCCAGCCAGCGCACGGCATTTTCGTCGAAGCGACCGAACTTGCCTTGTGCCAGGTTCAGCAGCGAACCGCTGGACCAGGCCACCAGAGTACCGGCATCGGCCGGGCGCTGGGCGACTACCGCGTTGTAGGCCACCGCGCCAACACCACCGGGCATGTAGGTCACGCGCATGGGTTTGGTCAGCAGCTTCTCGTTGAGCAGGCCGCTCTGGGCCAGTTTGCAGGTCAGGTCGAAACCACCGCCGGGCGATGCCGGGGCAATGCATTCGGGACGCTTTGGTTCGGTAGAAGGGGGTTGCGCGGCGAACAGTTGGCTCGACAGCAGCACGCAACCGGTAGCCAGGGCGATTTGGCGCAGTGAAAGGGTCATCGTCAGTCTCCACAGAAGTTTTATTGTTATCAGGGATTACCAAAGAGCCACGCTGTAGCTGACCAGCAACCGCACTTCATCCGCATCGCGGGCGAAATTCGAACGGTAGGTGGCATTGCGCAGGCGCACGGCGACGTTTTTCAGCGCGCCGCTTTGCACCACGTACTTGATTTCGCTGTTGCGTTCCCATTCCTTGCCGGTGCCACCGTTGTTCAGCTTCACATTATCGCCGCTGACGTAGCGGCTCATGAAGCTCAGGCCGGGAATACCCAGGGCGACGAAGTCATAGTCGTAACGGGCTTGCCAGGAGCGCTCGTCGGCACCGGCGAAGTCGTTGATCTGAACGAAGTTGACCAGGTACGGGTCACTGCCGTCGACATAAGGGAAGGCGCTGTCGCCGGACATGTGCTGGTAGGCGGCGCTGATCTTGTGACCACTGAGGCCATAGCTGATCATACCGTTGAGCGAGGTATTGTCGATGTCGCCGCCGCGCGCCTGGCCCTGGTCATCGCTGAAGGCGGTGCGCAGGTCGGTACCCAGGGTGCCGGGGCCGAATGGCTGTGAACTGGTCAGACCTACGAAATGCTGGCGGTAGACGTCGTCGAGCTGGGCGAAGTAGTAACTGCCGGTGATCTTGTCGGTGAACTTGTAATCCAGGCCCGCGGTGTCGAAATGGTTGCCGGCCGCGGTACCGAGGAAACGGCTGTTCTTGTTGTTGAGGGCGATCTCTTCGACGTTGGTGTCATCGCGGTCCTTGACCTTTTCCAGGCGGCCGCCGGTGAAGGTCAGGTTCTTGATCTCTTTGGAGGTCAGCAGGCCGCCCTCGAAGGTTTGCGGCAGGATGCGCCCATCATTGGCCTTGAGGATCGGCAGTTCGGGAATCAGGGTGCCGATCTTCAGTTCCGTGGCGGAAATCTTCACCTTGCCGGTCAGGCCGAGCTTGGAGTATTCGTCGGCAGCGCGGCCGTCGTCATGGGTCGGCAACAGGCCGGAACCCGTACGGTCGGGGCTGGAATCGAGCTTGACCCCAAGCATGCCCAGGGCATCGACACCAAAGCCGACGACGCCGTCGGTGTAACCTGATTCCAGGTTGAGCATGAAGCCCTGGGCCCACTCGTCGCGCTTGGATTGCTGTGCACTGGTGCCGTCGCGGAAATCACGGTTGAAGTACATGTTGCGGGTTTCGAAGGTAGCGGAACTGTCTTCGAAGAAGGCGGCCTGGCCCAGGGGCGAGAAGCCGGCAAAGGCGGCGGCACTGGCAAGTGCAGCGGGGTGCAGACGGAAGGTACGAGCAGGCGAGGATGCCTGAGGCTGCATGGACAGCATCGTGTGTGACTCCGTTATTGTTCTTATAAGTTGCGAAAACGCATCGGGGCGTTTTTCGTCGTTCACGGCATCTGAATCTGGCCGTGAAGCGATGCTAGGGCTTGAACCTTTCGCTAACCTTTCAAGCAGCTTTCATTATCACGATGGGTTCACAGGCGCCGATGCGCCTGTAAACTCCGCGCCAGAAATGGCCTCCCCACAGGCCAGCGCTTTAGGAGAAGTCGATGCGTGTGCTACTCGTCGAAGATCATCTGCAATTGGCCGAAAGCATTGCCCAGGCCTTGAAAAGTACGGGCCTGACCGTGGACGTACTGCATGATGGCGTGGCTGCGGACCTGGCCCTGAGCTGCGAGGAATATGCCGTGGTGATCCTCGATGTGGGCCTGCCGCGCATGGACGGCTTCGAAGTCCTGGCACGCTTGCGCGCTCGCGGCAAGAACCTGCCGGTGCTGATGCTGACCGCCCGCAGCGATGTGAAGGATCGGGTCCATGGCTTGAACCTGGGCGCTGATGACTACCTGGCCAAACCCTTCGAACTCACCGAGCTTGAGGCGCGGGTCAAGGCCTTGTTGCGCCGCAGCGTACTGGGCGGCGAGCGCCAGCAACGCTGTGGCGTGCTGGTCTATGACCTCGATACCCGGCGCTTCACCCTGGGTGATGAACTGCTCACGCTGACCTCCCGTGAGCAGGCCGTGCTCGAAGCCTTGATCGCCAGGCCCGGGCGCGTGATGAGCAAGGAACAACTGGCAGCCCAGGTCTTCGGCCTGGATGAAGAGGCCAGCGCCGATGCCATCGAAATTTACATTCACCGCCTGCGCAAGAAACTCGATGGGCATGCCGTCGCCATCGTGACCTTCAGGGGGCTTGGCTACCTGCTCGAGAACCGCGATGCGTAAGCCCGGCAGCCTGCGTGGGCGGCTGCTGTGGAACCTGGCGCTGTTGCTGCTGGTGTTGATGCTGGCCAGCGGCCTGAGTGCGTACTGGAACGGCCGCGAGGCCGCCGACACGGCGTATGACCGCACATTGCTGGCATCGGCACGCACCATCGCTGCCGGCCTCTCGCAACGCGACGGCAGCTTGAGCGCCGATGTGCCCTACGTGGCGCTCGATACCTTCGCCTATGACAGCGCCGGGCGTATCTACTATCAGGTCAATGACATTCAGCAGCGGCTGATTTCCGGCTACGAGAACCTGCCGGCACCACCGCCGGGCACACCACGTACCGATGACTATCCGGCCCTGGCGCGCTTTTACGATGCCCAATACCTGGGCCAGGATGTCCGCGTGGTCAGCCTGCTCAAGGCGGTCAGTGAGCCGAACATGAACGGCATGGCGGAAATCCGCGTGGCCGAGACCGAAGAGGCAAGGGTGCGTATGGCTCGCAGTCTGATGACTGATACCTTGTTGCGCCTGGGCATGCTCGGCATGGGCGCAATGCTGCTGGTGTGGTTTGCCATCAGCGCGGCGTTGCGGCCACTGGAGCGCTTGCGTACGGCCGTCGAAGATCGCCAGCCGGACGACTTGCGGCCTCTGCCGCTGGTAGAAGTTCAGCGCGAACTTTGGCCACTGGTGCAAGCCCTGAACCATTTCACCGAGCGGCTGCGCGGGCAGTTCGAGCGGCAGGCGCAGTTTATCGCCGATGCTGCCCATGAGTTGCGTACTCCCCTGGCTGCGCTCAAGGCTCGGCTCGAATTGGGCTTGCGCGCGCCGCAGTCCGAGGTCTGGCGCGAGACCCTGGAGTCGGCGGCGCAAGACACCGACAAGCTGACCCACCTGGCCAACCAGCTACTTTCGCTGGCCCGGGTCGAAAACGGCGCCCGGGCGATCGCCGAAGGCGGCGCGCAGCTGCTCGATCTCAGCCAATTGACGCGGGAGCTGGGCATGGCCATGGCGCCGCTGGCGCATGCGCGCGGCGTAGCCCTGGCGCTGGAAGCCGAAGAGCCGGTCTGGTTGCGCGGTGAGCCGACCTTGCTCAATGAGCTGCTCAGCAACCTGGTCGACAATGCCCTGGCCCATACACCGGCGGGCGGCAATGTGATCCTGCGGGTCAGCCCGCCGGGCGTACTGGAGGTCGAAGACGACGGCCCGGGCATCCCCATTGAGGAGCGTGAGCGGGTGTTCGAGCGCTTTTACCGGCGCGGTGCCCAGGGCACCGGGCTGGGCCTGGCGATCGTCGGCGAGATTTGCCGGGCGCATCTGGCCCAGATCAGCCTGCACGATGGCGAACCGGCAGGATTGAAAGTGCGGGTGAGCTTTAACCCCGACTAATGAAACATGGCCCGGGCAACATGGAGGTCGCTGGCTTCCAGCGTGGCCGGGTCCAGACCCAATTGTCGGCACGCCGGCAACGAATCGAACGGGTGCCTCTGGTCCTCGACTTGGCTGAGCAGTGAAGCGACCTGGACCACATCGACATAATCGGCCTGGGCCGAGCGGCGCTGGGCATCCCGGGACAAGCTGGGGACCTTGATCAGCATTTCCGGGAACTCCCAGACGCTGAGGATCTTGTCGCCGAGCAGCGGGTGGATGCGTTCGATCACATGGTTGAGGCACACCGGATCGGACAGCAGTTCATTGTGCTCTTCGGCATAGGTGAGGATGGGCAGCACACCGATCTGGTGCACAAGCCCCGCCAACGCCGCCTGGTCCGGCTTGAGCCGGGTATAGCGATGGCAGAGTTCGTAGCTGATGCCTGCCACTTCCAGGCTGTTGGCCCAGACGTCGCGCATTTTCTGCTCGACCACTGCTGAACGGGCGTGAAAGATCTGCTCGATAACCAGGCCGATGGCCAGGTTGCAGCTGTAGTTGACCCCCAGCCGGGTGATGGCTGCCTGCAGGTCAGTGACTTCATTGGCCGCACGCAGCATCGGGCTGTTGACCACTTTGATCAGGCGAGCGGAGAGGGCGGCATCGCTGCCGATCACTCGGCTCAAGGTGCCGACATCGATGTCGCTGTCTTCGGCCGCCTTGCGAATTTTCAGGGCGACTTCGGGCAGTGTCGGCAAAACCAGGTCATCGTTGTCGATGGCAGCCAGCAACTGCTCTTGAACCATCCGGGCCAGCTCGCTCATCTGTGTTCTCTAACGCGATATCACGGGACAAGCGTCGACGCGTTCGGCGCTCGACGCTTTTGCAAGGGCGTTGCTCAACGCTGGATTTCGCGGTCGCGGTCCAGTTCGTAGGGCAACGAGAGCAACGTCGCACGCGGGCCTTCGAGGCTGCCCAGGTGCAGGTTGCCATTTTCCACGGCCTCGGCCTGAAGCACGGCCAGCAGCTCGCTGTGGCCGTTGGCGGAGGCCGCCAGAACCACCTCGCCAATGGCACTGGCGTGGGTCGGCGAGAACAGCGGGGTGCCCGGCTCGGGCAGTTCGCCACCGGCAAGCTCAAGGCGATACTGCCGGCGCTTGAGTTTGCCCAGGTACTGCATGCGCGCCACGATTTCCTGGCCGGTGTAGCAGCCCTTCTTGAAACTGACGCCGCCCACGGCCTGCAGGTTGAGCATTTGCGGGATGAACATCTCGCGGGTCTGGGCCATCACCTGGCCAATACCGGCGCGAATCTGCCCCAGTAACCAGGCATTCAGGTCGCCTTCGGCGAGTTGCGCGGCGAGGTTGGTCTTCAGGCTTTGTGTTTGATCGACCGGGGCCCAGAGTTCGGCACGGCCAGGGCAAACGCGAATGGCGATCAGGCCATTGGCGCGGGCCACGGCGTTGTCCTCTTGCGGCAGCTCAAGGCCGAGGCTGGCCAGTGCTGCATCGCCATCGCTCAAGCCGAAACGGACCCAGTCGGCGCTTTCGTCGGTCAGCTTCGACTTGGAAAAGACCGCGTATTTCTTCAGGTCCGCCAGTTGTGGCTCGACCAGCTCGCGGGCCATGGCCAGCAGGCAACCATCGCCTTCGAGCACCAGTCGGAAGCTCGATTGCATGCGGCCTTTCTGGGTGCAGCGAGCACCGAGGCTGGCGGTCGTTTCGTTCACGTAACCGAGGTTGCAGGTCAACTGGCCTTGCAGGAACTTGCTGGCATCGGAGCCGCGGACGGCGAGGACGCCTTCGTGGGATAACGTGCAGAAAAAAGCTGAATCGGCCATTGGTCATCGCAAGGTGAAAAGACTGGGCACCATCATAGAGCCCTGCCGGGAAAATAGGTAGTTGCCGGACCGGCAATCAACGCTGGGTCGCTGGTTGCGCAATCGGCATGGCAAGGCGACCATTGATCAGTGCCCCCTGCGGCTGGCCTCTGTATACTGGCGGCCTATTTGAGGAGAGCTCCATGGTCGAAGATGTTGAACTCAACCGGCTCTACTGGCATAGCCGCCGCGGCATGCTCGAGCTGGATGTGCTGCTGGTTCCCTTTGTCAAAGAGGTTTATCCGCACCTGAACGAAGTGGACCGCGAGTGTTACCGCAGGCTGCTCGAATGCGAAGACCAGGACATGTTCGGCTGGTTCATGGAGCGTGCCGAGTCCGAGGACCCTGAGCTGCAGCGCATGGTCCGCATGATCCTGGATCGTGTCCAGCCCAAGTGAAAGCTTCGAATGCCGCTGGCAAGCCTCCGGGCAATTGCTGGCGGCGTATCTGATTGGCCAGCTGCTGGCGCTGGTATCGCTGGTCCTGCTTGAAATACCCGTATGGCTGAGCCTGGCCGGCATTGTGCTGTGCCTGGCGCATGCTGTCTGGGTGCTGCCGCGTTACATTCTCTTGAATCATCGGTATGCCGTCACCGGCTTGCGCCGCGATGCCACAGGCTGGCAATTGTGGCGCGCCGCGGAGGGCTGGAAGCCCGTGCAACTGCAGCGCGACAGCCTGGCATTGCCAGGGCTGGTGGTGCTGCGTTTCCGTTGGCAGGGGCGGCGCTGGGTGCACGGCCTGTGTATTCCCGGTGACGCGCTGGAGCCGGTGCAGCACCGGCGCCTGCGCTTGCGCCTGAAGTTCAGTCGGCGTAGGTGGGCGGCACCAGAATAGTGTCCAGGGCCTCGGGCAGCAGGCCCGGGTAGTCGAGGGTGTAATGCAGGCCGCGGCTTTCCTTGCGTTGCATGGCCGAGTGGATCATCAGCTCGGCGACCTGCGCCAGGTTGCGCAGCTCGATCAGGTCGCGACTGACCTTGTAGTTGCTGTAGAACTCGTCGATCTCGTCCAGCAGCAGCCGAACCCGATGCTCGGCGCGTTGCAAGCGCTTGTTGGTGCGCACGATGCCCACGTAGTCCCACATGAAGCGCCGCAACTCGTCCCAGTTGTGCGCAATGATCACGTCTTCGTCCGAATCGGTGACCTGGCTGGCATCCCAGCCGGGCAGTTGTTCGGGCATTGGCATGCCTGCCAGCTTGGCGATGATGTCATTGGCGGCCGAGCGGCCATAAACGAAGCATTCGAGCAACGAGTTGCTGGCCATGCGGTTGGCGCCGTGCAGGCCGGTGAAGCTGGTTTCGCCGATGGCATAAAGCCCGGGCACATCGGTCAGGCCTTGCTGGTCGACCAGGACCCCGCCGCAGGTGTAGTGCGCGGCCGGTACCACCGGGATCGGTTGCTGGGTGATGTCGATGCCAAATTCCAGGCAGCGCTCATACACCGTGGGGAAGTGGTTTTTGATGAAATCAGCGGGTTTGTGGCTGATGTCCAGGTACACGCAGTCCACACCCAGGCGCTTCATTTCATGGTCGATGGCCCTGGCGACGATGTCCCGTGGGGCGAGTTCGGCGCGTGGGTCGAAGCGCGGCATGAAGCGTTCGCCATTGGGCAGCTTGAGCAGGGCGCCTTCGCCACGCAGGGCTTCAGTGATCAGGAAGCTCTTGGCCTGCGGGTGATAGAGGCAGGTCGGGTGAAACTGGTTGAACTCCAGGTTCGCGACCCGGCAGCCCGCACGCCAGGCCATGGCAATGCCGTCGCCGCAGGCACCGTCCGGGTTGCTGGTATAGAGGTAGACCTTGGCGGCGCCGCCGGTGGCCAGCACGGTAAAGCGTGCGCCACATGTATCGACTTCGCCGGTGGCCCGGTTGAGCACATAGGCACCCAGGCAGCGGTTTTCGTCCTGACCCAGCCGGCGCGCGGTGATCAGGTCGACGGCCACGCGGTGTTCCAGCAGTTCGATGTTCGGCCGCAGGCGCGCCTGCGCGAGCAGGGTGGTGAATATCGCAGCGCCCGTAGCGTCGGCGGCATGAATGATGCGCCGATGACTGTGGCCGCCTTCGCGAGTCAGGTGAAATTCGAAGCCACCGTCATCGACGTCGGCGTTTTCATCGCGCGTGAAGGGCACGCCCTGGTCGATCAGCCACTGGATCGATTCGCGGCTGTGCTCGACGGTGAAGCGCACAGCGTCTTCATGGCACAGGCCGCCACCGGCGTTGAGGGTGTCTTCGACGTGGGACTGTACGGTGTCGGCATCGTCGAGTACCGCGGCCACGCCGCCCTGGGCCCAGAAGGTCGAGCCGTTGGCCAGGTCACCCTTGCTCAATACGGCAATGCGCAGATGCCCGGGAAGGCTCAGGGCCAGGCTCAGGCCGGCCGCGCCGCTGCCAATCACAAGTACATCATGTTGATATTGTTGGCTCATTTCCGGATTCCGCGCAAAGCGACATTGGACGCATGTCTGTCGGGTTCAGCCCCCTAGTATATAGAGGGGGGGATCGGCACAATAGTCGCGCCTTTGTGGCATTGTGGAACTATCGTGAACTGAAACGGGCTGCCTTTATAACAGTCGGACCGCCTGGCTTGCTACGCAAACCCGTGCTTTCCTTCTGCTGTGCCCGTGAAAACCCACGTCGGATTGCCCAATGGCGTCGGCAACGGCTGTGAGGTGCATGGGAACTTTCTACAAGGGACCGGTATCCATAGAAGGTTGACCAAAATAAAGGGAGCAGCGTCGGCTTTATGCAGGGTTGAGGTCTTGGCCACTGCAAGCGGATTCGACGACCAGATCATTGACGCAGCCGGCCAGGACCGCGCTGCGCTTTTCGTGCAGGTCAAACGAAGGTCTGCAGGAAACTTGCTTGGAGGGGAGAACTTTTGCGAAAAGCCCGAGTCTATGTTTGCAAGCCTGATCGATGGCTGTTGCAACGCTCCTTCAAGTTCAACGAGGAGTGTTCATGCTAACCCAGGAAGAGGATCAGCAGCTTGTCGAGCGCGTGCAGCGCGGCGACAAGCGAGCGTTTGATCTGTTGGTGCTGAAGTATCAGCACAAGATTCTCGGGTTGATCGTGCGGTTCGTGCACGACACCCATGAAGCCCAGGATGTGGCGCAAGAAGCCTTTATCAAAGCTTATCGGGCACTGGGTAATTTTCGCGGCGACAGTGCGTTCTATACCTGGCTGTACCGTATCGCCATCAATACGGCGAAGAACTATCTGGTGTCCCGTGGTCGACGGCCACCTGATAGCGATGTGAGTTCTGAAGATGCAGAGTTCTACGACGGCGATCATGGCCTCAAGGATCTCGAATCACCGGAGCGTGCGTTGCTGCGCGATGAGATCGAAGGCACTGTCCATCGGACCATCCAGCAACTGCCAGAAGATTTGCGTACGGCCTTAACTTTACGTGAATTCGATGGTCTGAGTTACGAGGACATTGCAAGTGTCATGCAGTGTCCGGTGGGTACCGTGCGCTCTCGAATTTTCCGCGCTCGGGAGGCCATTGATAAAGCCCTGCAGCCCTTGTTGCAGGAACACTGAGACAGCGGCGACAGCCAAGAGAGGAACCGCCATGAGTCGTGAAGCCCTGCAGGAATCGCTGTCCGCGGTGATGGATAACGAAGCGGACGAACTGGAATTACGTCGGGTACTGAGTGCCGTCGACGATTCTGAAACCCGTGCCACCTGGTCGCGTTATCAGGTTGCCCGTGCAGCCATGCACAATGAACTGTTGATGCCGCGTCTGGATATCGCAGCGGCAGTCTCGGCAGCGCTGGCGGACGAAGCCACGCCGGTCAAGGCTACTCGCAGCCCATGGCGCAGCCTGGGGCGTCTGGCGGTGGCCGCATCGGTGACCGTTGCCGTACTGGCAGGCGTGCGTCTGTACAACCAGGATGAAATCTCCGGCGTGGAACTCGCAGCACAGCAATCGGCCCAGCAAGGCCTGGCTGTACCACAAGTTCAAGGCCCGGCCGTTTTGGCAGGCTATAGTGAAAGTTCCGAGCAAGCGACCGGCCCGATGGCCAGTGGCGTTCTGCAAGGTCAGGCTGGCTGGCAGGATCAGCGGCTGCCAGGCTACTTGCGCCAGCACGCCCAGGAAGCAGCTCTTAAAGGCACCGAAAGCGCTCTGCCTTACGCACGCGCCGCCAGCCTGGAAAATCGCTAAGGAGGACCATGCGCGCCCTACCTCTCATACCGCTTCTGCTCGGTGGATGGTTGACTGTTCCTGCTCAGGCCGCGAGCCCTGCGGATGCCAGGGTGACCAACATGTTCAGCCGTCTGGCACAAGCCGAACGTCAGCAAGACTTCCAGGGCACTTTTGTCTACGAACGTAACGGGATCTTCTCGACCCACCGGATCTGGCACCGTGTTCAGGATGGCAAGATCACCGAGCGGCTGCTGCAGCTCGATGGGTTGCCCCAGGAGGTGGTGCGGGTCGATGGGCAGACGCAATGTGTAAGTGGAACCCTGGTGGCGGGTGTGGGCAATGCCCCGGATTCATCCGGTCGGTTGCTCGATCCGCTCAAATTGATGTCCTGGTATGACATCAAGATCATTGGAGTGACACGCGTAGCAGGCCGTGAGGTGGATGTCGTGGCACTGACGCCACGCGATCAGCACCGATACGCCTTCGAATTGCATCTGGACAAGGAAACGGGCTTGCCCCTCAAGTCGCTGCTGCTCAACGACATGAGCCAGCTGCTGGAGCGTTTCCAGTTCACGGGGCTCGACATCAAGGCCGTGCCCAGCGAACAGGACTTGCAGCCCAGTTCCAATTGCAAGGCCGTTGCCAAGGTATCGGCGCAGGCCGCCGAAGCACTGGCCAGCTGGCGTTCCGACTGGCTGCCGCCTGGCTTCGAACTCGTCAACAGCTACGTGCGCAAGGATCCGCAAACCAAGGCCACGGTCAGCAGTTTGATGTATGACGACGGCCTGGCACGTTTCTCGGTGTTTCTTGAGCCGCTCAATGGCGAATCAGTCACCGATACCCGCACCCAGCTTGGGCCGACCGTTGCCGTATCGCGGCATTTGACCACGCCCAAGGGCGAGATTATGGTCACCGTGGTGGGTGAAATTCCGATCGGTACCGCCGAACGGGTTGCGCTGTCGATGCGCGCGCAAGACCCTCAGAGCAAGAATTGAGGGGTGGCGCAATGCTTGTCGGTATGCGGTATTGTATGGCGCGAGGTGCTGAATGCCCGATCCGCGTCTGAGATGCCGACATGTTTGGTGAGCATTGGCGTTTGCAAAATCACCAAAAATTTTCTATAGGTCAGTCCCTCCAGGGGCTGGCCTTGCTTGCTGTTGCAGCATCAGAAAAGCCAATGCATGAAACTTGGTCGCAGCCTGCAGGGCGGTGCCCGGGTTTTTTGTGTTTGCTGGTCCCTATTGCTTAACCACGCTCGTTGCTACGGGAGCCGTATGTCGATACCACGCTTGAAAACCTGCCTTTCATTGTTCGCCGCCGTGCTGATGCTCGGTCAGGTGGTCACTGCCCAGGCCGAAGCCTTGCCTGACTTCACGACGCTGGTCGAGCAGGCCGCGCCGGCTGTGGTGAACATCAGTACCAAGCAGAAACTGCCTGAGCGCGGGATTGCCTCAGGGCAAATGCCGGACCTCGAAGGCCTGCCGCCGATGTTTCGCGAGTTCTTCGAGCGCAACATGCCACAGCCTCCGCGCACGCCGCGTGGTGACCGTCAGCGTGAAGCGCAGTCGCTGGGTTCGGGGTTCATCGTTTCGGCCGACGGTTACGTGCTGACCAACAACCATGTGATCGATGGTGCCGATGAGATTCTCGTCCGTCTGTCCGATCGCAGTGAGTACTCCGCCAAACTGGTCGGTACCGACCCGCGTACCGATGTCGCGCTACTGAAGATCGAAGGCAAGGACCTGCCGATCGTCAAGCTCGGTGATTCGAACAAGCTCAAAGTCGGTGAGTGGGTAGTGGCTATCGGCTCGCCGTTCGGCCTGGACCATTCGGTGACCAAGGGGATCGTCAGCGCCAAGGGCCGGGCCCTGCCAAACGACACCTATGTACCCTTCATCCAGACGGACGTGGCGATCAACCCGGGTAACTCCGGTGGCCCGCTGTTCAACATGAACGGCGAAGTCGTGGGTATCAACTCGCAGATCTTCACCCGCTCCGGCGGCTTCATGGGCCTGTCGTTCGCCATCCCGATCGATGTGGCGCTGGACGTGTCCAACCAGTTGAAGAAAGACGGCAAGGTCAGCCGCGGTTGGCTGGGCGTGGTCATTCAGGAGGTCAACAAGGACCTGGCTGAATCCTTCGGCCTGGACAAGCCGGCCGGTGCACTGGTTGCCCAGGTGATGGAGGACGGCCCGGCGGCCAAGGGTGGCCTGCAGGTGGGTGACGTGATCCTGAGCATGAACGGTCAGCCGATCATCATGTCCGCAGACCTGCCGCATCTGGTCGGTGGGCTGAAAGACGGCGCCAAGGCCAGCCTGGAAGTCATCCGGGAAGGCAAGCGCAAGACGCTGGATGTCACCGTTGGCATTCTGCCGGAGGAAGACCAGAGTCTCAGTGCCAGCGCCAAGGCGGGCGTGGAACGCAGCAGCAATCGTCTGGGCGTGGCCGTGACCGATCTGACCGCCGAGCAGAAAAAGAGCCTCGACCTCCAGGGTGGCGTGGTAATCAAAGAGGTACTGGACGGCCCTGCCGCGCTGATCGGCCTGCAGCCGGGTGATGTCATCACTCACCTGAACAATCAGGCAATCGCCTCGGCGAACGATTTCACCCAGATCGCCAAGGAACTGCCGAAGAACCGCTCGGTGTCCATGCGTGTCCTGCGCCAGGGGCGGGCCAGCTTCATTACCTTCAAATTGGCTGAATAAGTCGATAGACGGTTGAGGGAGGGCGGTCATTGACCGCCCTTTTTTGTGTGCGCCCAGCATGGGCGCAATCTTGTGGGTGAAAGTCCCGCCGTGAGCTGACCACAGCGAACGAAGTGAAGCGCAACTGCATGAGGGTGACCGAGTGTGGGGAGGAAGCGTGAATCGAAGCCATGAGCCGATGTACAAGAACCGGATAAAAGGCGAAGCCGATCAGGGTGAGCGGGCACAAAACCGCGAAGCTCTTGTGGTCAAAGATCAGGCAGCGTAAATCCGGCGGTTGTGTGGTGAAGGATTGCGTTCTTACCTGGGGAGATCTCGCCTCATGCCTGAAAGGGCGACGGCGCGAGCCGGAGCGAGAAGTCAGCAGAGGCCGTAGTAGTCTTTTTTTTGACGAAGGGCTGAACGAGAGAAAGCGTTATAGGTCATGTTGATGCGAAAGACCGGAAGTCAGATGCCTGCCAAACGCGGGGCGGATGGAGATAACGAGCGGTGAAGTCGTGAGAAGTCCCGTCAGCGACGAGGTCAATTGCCCGCAAGATGAATCCGACTACGCAGGGCAAGGGCTGCTGGAACGCGCCTTTGCGAGAGAAAACCTGAAACGGGCGTGGAAACGGGTCAAGGCCAATAAAGGTGCAGCAGGGGTCGACGGTCTGGATATAGATCAGACGGCCGAACATCTGCTGAGCCAATGGGTTGTGATTCGTGAACAGCTTGTGTCCGGTGTCTATCGGCCTAGTCCGGTACGACGTGTGGCCATCCCCAAGCCCGACGGCGGTCAGCGCGAGCTGGGTATTCCGACGGTCACCGACCGTCTGATCCAACAAGCGTTGCTGCAAATTTTGCAGCCGCTACTCGATCCCACTTTCAGTGAGCACAGCTACGGCTTCCGTCCGGGGCGTTGTGCACAGGGGGCCGTCTTGGCGGCTCAGTGCTACGTGTCCTCGGGTCGAAAAGTGGTGGTGGATGTGGATCTGGAGAAATTCTTCGACCGGGTCGATCACGACATTCTGATGGATCGTCTACGTAAACGGATTTCGGATCGGGCGGTTATCCGGCTGATTCGGGCGTATCTGGGTGCGGGAACGCTGATTAATGGCGTGCTCGAAAACAGTCTTTGCGGGGCGCCGCAAGGCGGCCCGCTGTCGCCGTTGCTGGCGAATGTGCTGCTGGATGAAGTGGATCGGGAGCTTGAACGCCGAGGTCATTGCTTCGTGCGCTATGCCGACGATGCGAATGTCTATGTTCGCAGTCAGAAGGCGGGGCACCGGGTAATGGCTTTGCTGAGGCGTCTGTATGAAAAGCTGCACTTGAGTGTCAACGAGAGCAAAAGTGCAGTGACGAGTGCGTTTGGTCGCAAGTTTCTAGGCTATGAGTTGTGGATAGCCCGAGGCGAAGTCAAACGTGCTTCATCCTACAAAGCGCAGAAGCAGTTCAAGCAGCGGATACGCTGGTACACCCGGCGCTCATGCGGTCGTAGCCTGCAACAGATCGTCGATGATCTGCGACCTTACATTCTGGGGTGGAAAACTTACTTCGGCTTGTCGCAAACCCCAGCCGTCTGGCGTGAGCTGGACGAATGGATACGACACCGGCTGCGAGCGATCCAGCTCAAGCAGTGGAAGCGGGGAACGACGACCTATCGGGAGCTGCGAGCGCTTGGCGCGACCCGGCAAGTGGCGCAAAAAGTGGCTGGAAACACCTGTCGCTGGTGGCGTAACAGTCGTTTGGAGCTGAATCGCGTGCTTAATATTGCGTGGTTCGACAGGCTGGGATTAGTGCGCCTCTCATAACCTCAATCTCTCGAACCGCCCGGTGCGGACCCGCATGCCGGGTGGTGTGGCAGGGGAGCGGCCTGTGAAGGCCGTCCCCTATGCCGATGTCTGAAAGTGCTGCGACCGCTTCGCGCTCGAGCGCAGCCTGCGGCAGCGGCTACACCTGCCGAGTCGAGCCGGAACCTGTAGCCGCTGCCGCCAGGCTGCGCTCGAGCGCGAAGCGGTCGCCGTTTGATCGAAGGAAATAGTTGCACGCGTGACGGGTATGGCGTCTTTCAGGTACAATTCCCGGCTATTTTTCGGTGGGCGTCCGTCCCGCAGCCTTTTTGAGTGTTGACCCGTGAGTGATTTGAGTCATATCCGCAATTTCTCCATCATCGCCCACATTGACCATGGCAAGTCGACGCTGGCCGACCGATTCATCCAGATGTGCGGCGGCCTGGCCGAGCGCGAAATGGAAGCCCAGGTCCTGGACTCCATGGACCTCGAGCGCGAGCGCGGGATCACCATCAAGGCCCACAGCGTCACCCTGTATTACAAGGCCAAGGACGGAATCAACTACCAACTGAACTTCATTGACACCCCGGGCCACGTCGACTTCACCTATGAAGTCAGCCGGTCACTGGCGGCCTGTGAAGGTGCGTTGCTGGTGGTCGATGCCGGCCAGGGCGTAGAAGCCCAGTCCGTAGCCAACTGCTATACCGCCATCGAGCAGGGCCTTGAGGTCATGCCGGTGCTGAACAAGATCGACCTGCCCCAGGCCGATCCGGACCGCGTCAAGGAAGAAATCGAGAAAATCATCGGCATCGACGCCACCGATGCGGTGACCTGCAGTGCCAAAACGGGCCTTGGCGTCGATGAAGTGCTCGAGCGCCTGGTTCATACCATCCCTGCGCCGACCGGCAACATCGAAGATCCGCTGCAAGCGTTGATCATCGACTCCTGGTTCGACAACTACCTGGGCGTAGTCTCCCTGGTGCGCGTGCGTCATGGCCGCGTGAAAAAGGGCGACAAGATCCTGGTCAAATCCACCGGCAAGGTGCATCTGGTCGACAGCGTGGGTGTATTCACCCCCAAGCATACCCAGACCGTTGATCTGAAAGCCGGTGAAGTAGGCTTCATCATTGCCAGTATCAAGGACATTCACGGTGCACCGGTGGGTGACACCCTGACCTTGAGCAGCACCCCCGACGTCGATGTACTGCCCGGCTTCAAACGCGTACAGCCGCAGGTTTATGCCGGCCTGTTCCCGGTCAGCTCCGACGACTTCGAAGACTTCCGCGAAGCCCTGCAAAAGCTGACCCTGAACGACTCGTCGCTGCAGTACTCGCCCGAAAGCTCCGACGCACTGGGCTTCGGTTTCCGTTGCGGCTTCCTCGGCATGCTCCACATGGAGATCATCCAGGAACGTCTGGAACGCGAATACGACCTGGACCTGATCACCACCGCGCCTAGCGTTATCTTCGAAGTCCAATTGAAGAACGGTGAGACGATCTACGTCGATAACCCATCTAAATTGCCGGATGTTTCCGCGGTCGAGGATTTCCGCGAGCCGATCGTGGCCGCGACGATTCTCGTGCCGCAAGAGCACCTGGGCAACGTCATCACCCTGTGCATCGAAAAGCGTGGCGTACAGCGCGACATGCAGTTCCTCGGTTCCCAGGTGCAAGTCCGTTACGACCTGCCGATGAACGAGGTGGTACTGGACTTCTTCGATCGCCTGAAATCCACCAGCCGCGGTTACGCATCGCTGGATTACCATTTCGATCGCTACCAGTCGGCCAACCTGGTCAAGCTGGATGTACTGATCAACGGTGACAAGGTCGATGCCCTGGCGCTGATCGTGCACAAGGACAACGCGCACTACAAGGGTCGCGCGCTGACCGAGAAGATGAAGGAGCTGATCCCGCGGCAGATGTTCGACGTGGCAATCCAGGCCGCCATTGGCGGGCAGATCGTGGCGCGAACCACTGTCAAGGCACTCAGAAAGAACGTACTGGCCAAATGCTACGGCGGTGACGTCAGCCGTAAGCGCAAGCTTTTGGAAAAGCAGAAGGCCGGTAAGAAACGCATGAAGCAGGTGGGCAACGTGGAAATTCCACAAGAAGCTTTCCTTGCCGTGCTCAGGTTGGATAGTTAGGTCCTATGTCTCTAAATTTCCCGCTGTTGTTAGTCATCGCTGTTGCCGTCTGCGGTTTGCTGGCCTTGATCGACCTGCTGTTTCTGGCACCTCGTCGGCGCACGGCCATTGCCAACTACCAGGGCAGCGTCAGCCAGCCCGAGATTGCGGTCGTCGAGCGCTTGAACAAGGAGCCGTTGCTGGTCGAGTACGGCAAATCGTTCTTCCCGGTGCTGTTCATCGTCCTGGTGCTGCGTTCTTTCCTGGTCGAACCCTTCCAGATCCCCTCGGGGTCGATGAAGCCGACCCTGGACGTGGGCGATTTCATCCTGGTGAACAAGTTCTCCTACGGTATCCGTCTGCCGGTGGTCGACAAAAAGGTCATCGAAGTCGGTGAACCGCAGCGTGGCGATGTGATGGTGTTCCGCTACCCCAGCGACCCGAACGTGAACTACATCAAGCGCGTCGTCGGCTTGCCGGGTGACCTGGTGCGTTACACCAACGACAAGCGTCTGTTCGTCAATGGCCAGCCGGTTGCCGAGCAGCTGGTCGGCAGCGAGCCGGGCACCCTGGGCAGCGCCGAGCTGTACCAGGAGAAGCTGGGCGTGGCCGAGCACTTGATCCGCAAGGAAATGAGCCGCTACCGCATGCCGCCCGATCAGCAATGGGTAGTGCCGACCGGGCATTACTTCATGATGGGTGACAATCGCGACAACTCCAACGACAGCCGTTTCTGGGACGACCCGAAGATTCCAAAGGATCTGCTGGGCATGGTTCCGGACCAGAACATCGTCGGTAAGGCCTTCGCTGTCTGGATGAGCTGGCCGGAGCCGAAACTGAGCCACTTCCCGAACTTCTCGCGGGTGGGCCTGATCAAGTAAGTCAACAACGGCGCTGTCCTGGGACAGCGCCGAATGCTTTTCTGGCATAGGCTGTGTTGATGAGGTCAATCGATCTTGGCGACGCCACAGTCTGTGCCGAATGGGCACCTAGCCCAACAGCCTGCAGGATCCGGATTTGAACAAAGCGTTAAGCGTGACGGTGGCGGGGACTGCGGTCCCGGCCTCCTTGAAAGAAGACAAGTGTGAGCCCCGGTTCATTGGCCCGGTGGTGAAATTCGACCACGAAATGCGCGTGGGTACATTGTGAGCGTTTCCTTGAGCCGTCTCGAGCGTCAGCTCGGCTATACCTTCAAGGATCAGGAACTGATGGTCCTGGCCCTGACTCACCGCAGCTTCGCCGGCCGCAATAACGAGCGGCTGGAGTTTCTCGGTGATGCCATCCTCAACTTCGTTGCCGGCGAGGCGCTGTTCGAGCGCTTCCCTCAGGCACGCGAAGGCCAGCTGTCGCGCTTGCGTGCACGGTTGGTGAAAGGCGAAACCCTGGCCCTGCTGGCCCGTGGTTTCGACCTGGGTGAATACCTGCGCCTGGGCTCCGGCGAATTGAAGAGCGGTGGTTTCCGCCGCGAATCGATTCTGGCCGACGCCCTGGAAGCCTTGATTGGCGCCATCTATCTGGATTCGGGCATGGAGACGGCGCGCGATCGCGTGCTGTCCTGGCTGGCCAACGAGTTCGAGAGCCTGACGCTGGTCGACACCAACAAGGATCCCAAGACCCGCCTGCAAGAATTCCTGCAGTCGCGGGCCTGCGATTTGCCCCGCTACGAAGTGGTGGATATTCAGGGTGAGCCCCATTGCCGGACGTTTTTCGTCGAATGTGAAATCACCCTGTTGAACGAAAAAAGCCGAGGTCAGGGCGTGAGCCGCCGTATCGCCGAACAGGTGGCGGCCGCAGCAGCACTGATAGCCTTGGGCGTGGAGAATGGCAATGACTGATACAAACGTAACCCGCTGCGGCTATGTCGCCATCGTCGGCCGTCCCAATGTGGGCAAGTCCACCCTGCTGAACCATATTCTCGGGCAGAAGCTGGCGATCACCTCGCGCAAGCCCCAGACCACCCGGCACAACATGCTCGGGATCAAGACCGAGGGCGATATCCAGGCGATCTACGTCGATACCCCCGGCATGCACAAAAGCAACGAGAAAGCTCTCAATCGCTACATGAACAAGACCGCTTCGGCGGCGTTGAAAGACGTCGACGTGGTGATCTTCGTCGTGGACCGCACCCGCTGGACCGAAGAAGACCAGCTCGTGCTCGACCGCGTGCAGTACGTCCAGGGCCCGCTGATCCTGGCGATCAACAAGACCGATCGCATCGAGGACAAGGCTGACCTGATGCCGCATCTGGAATGGTTGCAGAAGCAGCTGCCAAACGCGGAAATCGTGCCGATTTCGGCGCAGCAGGGGCACAACCTCGATTCGCTGGAAGGTCTGATCGCCCGGCACCTGCCGGAAAACGATCACTTCTTCCCGGAAGACCAGATCACCGACCGCAGCAGCCGCTTCCTCGCCGCCGAGTTGATCCGCGAGAAAATCATGCGCCAACTGGGTGCGGAGTTGCCTTACCAGATCACCGTCGAGATCGAAGAATTCAAGCAGCAGGGCAAGACCCTGCACATCCACGGCCTGATCCTGGTCGAGCGTGATGGCCAGAAGAAGATCATCATTGGCGACAAGGGCGAGCGGATCAAGCGCATCGGTACCGAAGCGCGCAAGGACATGGAGCTGCTGTTCGACTCCAAGGTCATGCTCAACCTCTGGGTCAAGGTCAAGGGCGGCTGGTCCGATGACGAACGCGCCCTGCGTTCGCTGGGTTACGGCGACTTGTAATACCCGGCCCGCCCGGCGCATTGCACCGGGCGGGCAACCCTCCCTCCATCGCTGTCAGCGAGCCTATTGGATTCCATGAGTCAGCCTGTCGCTCAACCCGCTTACGTCTTGCACAGTCGGGCGTATCGCGAAAGCAGCGCACTGGTGGACTTCCTCACGCCCCAAGGGCGGCTGCGTGCGGTATTGCGCTCGGCACGGGGCAAGGCCGGTACCCTGGCACGGCCATTCGTGCCCTTGGAAGTCGAGTTTCGAGGCCGCGGCGAGTTGAAAAATGTCGGCCGCATGGAAAGCGCCGGGATCAGCCTCTGGCTCAATGGCGACGCCTTGTTCAGTGGCCTGTACCTCAATGAACTGCTGATTCGCCTGCTGCCCGCCGAAGATCCGCTTCCCGTTGTGTTCGACCACTATGCCGCGACCCTGCAGGCACTGGCCGCCGGGCGTGCGCTCGAACCCTTGCTGCGCTCGTTCGAATGGCGGCTGCTCGATGAACTGGGCTACGGTTTTGCCCTGGATGTGGATATCAACGGGGATCCGCTGGCGGTCGAGGGCTCGTATCGCTTGCAGGTGGATGCAGGCCTGGAACGCGTCTATCTGTTTCAGCCCGGATTGTTCAAGGGTGACGAGCTGCTGGCCATGGCCGAGGCCGACTGGACTGCGCCCGGTGCGCTGGCTGCAGCCAAGCGTCTGATGCGTCAGGCCCTGGCCGTGCACTTGGGCGGACGACCATTAGTCAGTCGGGAACTGTTTCGAAAGCCCTGAGCACATCGTATGCTGTAGCGCTCAATCTTCTGGAGAGTCTCCGTGACCACAAGTAACCGCATTCTTCTTGGCGTGAACATCGACCACGTGGCCACCCTGCGTCAGGCACGCGGCACGCGCTACCCTGACCCGGTCAAGGCCGCACTGGACGCCGAAGAGGCGGGTGCCGATGGTATTACCGTGCACCTGCGTGAAGACCGCCGGCATATCCAGGAGCGCGACGTCCTGGTGCTCAAGGACGTGCTGCAGACCCGCATGAACTTCGAGATGGGCGTCACCGAAGAAATGATGGTATTCGCCGAGCGCATACGCCCGGCGCATATCTGTCTGGTGCCGGAAACCCGTCAGGAGCTGACCACCGAAGGCGGCCTGGACGTGGCCGGCCAGGAAGCGCGGATCAAGGCAGCGGTAGAGCGCCTGTCGCGCCTGGGCTCGGAAGTCTCCCTGTTCATCGATGCCGACGAGCGTCAGATCGAAGCCTCGCGCCGGGTCGGTGCGCCGGCCATCGAACTGCATACCGGTCGTTATGCCGATGCGCAGACCCCCTCCGAAGTTGCCGAAGAGTTGCAGCGGGTCGCCGACGGGGTGGCGTTCGGGCTGGCCCAGGGCCTGATCGTCAACGCCGGTCACGGCCTGCACTACCACAACGTCGAAGCCGTGGCAGCGATCAAGGGCATCAACGAGTTGAACATCGGCCATGCGCTGGTGGCCCATGCGCTGTTTGTCGGCTTCAAGTCGGCTGTGTCGGAAATGAAAGCGCTGATCCTGGCCGCCAGTCGCGGTTGAGTTTCGAGGCCCGTGGCGGCAGCTGGCTGTAGCCGCTGCCGCCAGGCTGCGCCAGGGCGCACAGCGGCCTCAGGAGGTCACGGCACGAACGGCAATTGGCGCTTGTGCCGGGTGTTGTCGTAGGTGCGCACGATAATCTGATAGGCCTCGTCGCTGACCGTTTCGCCCTGCAGGAAGGCGTCGATCTGGGCGTACGTCACCCCATGGGATTCCTCGTCGGGCATGCCGGGGCGCAACTCCTCCAGGTCGGCGGTAGGGGTCTTGAGCACCAGGCTCTCGGGAGCTCCGAGAAAACGCGCGATCGCCCGCACCTGACCCTTGACCAGGCCGCTCAAAGGCGCCAGGTCGCAGGCACCATCACCGAACTTGGTGAAAAAGCCCATGACCGCTTCGGCGGCATGGTCGGTGCCGATTACCAGGCCATTATTGGCGTTGGCAATGGTGTACTGGGCAACCATGCGGATCCGCGCCTTGGTATTGCCGATCACAAAATCCCGTCGCTCTGGTGTCAGCCCGTGCAGGTGGGCGACTTGATCGCCCAGGCCAAGCACGCTGGCGGCAATGTTTACCGTATCTTCCACGTCAGCCTTGATAAAGGCCAGCGACGCGGCGGCATCCTGCTCGTCATGCTGGATGTTGTAGGGCAGGCGTACGGCGATGAAACGGTAGTTGGCGTCACCGGTTTCTTCGCGCAGTTCCTCGACCGTCAACTGTGCCAGGCGGCCAGCGGTCAGCGAGTCGACGCCGCCACTGATTCCCAGCACCAGCACTTTGCCCCCGGCATTGCGTAGGCACTGCTTGATGAAGGCCTTGCGGCGTTCGACTTCGGCCTTCAGCGCCGCATCGTCGGTGAAGGGTGGCACGACCTGCAGGGCCAGGGCGATTTCGGTTTGGCGATTGCTCATGTCTGGATCCTCAGGGTAGCGTCAGAGGTAAAAGTCGTGCTCAAGGCGGGCAACGATGCCCGTCTGTTTGGTCACCTTCCAGACAAAGTAGTCGAAAAAGTGGCTGGAAATTGAAGCGATGCACTCTTCGGGAAAAACAGCCGAAAGACCGTAAGGCCGTCCGGTACGCTGGTTACCTCTACGGTACCCTGATGCTGGTTCATGATCGAGCGCACGATCGCCAGGCCCAGGCCGGTCCCGCCTTCGAGCCGCGAGCGGCTGTTGTCGGCGCGGTAGAAACGCTCGAACAGATGCGGCAGGTGTTCGGCGGCGATACCCGGCCCGCCATTGCTCACCGCCACTGACAAACCCTCTGCATGCTGCTCGATATCCAGGCCGATCTGCGCTCCCGCGGGGCTGTGGCGTATGGCATTGGACAGCAGGTTGGATAACGCGCGCTGAATCATCAGTCGATCACCTGCCACCGTTGCCCGGCCGCTGATCTGCAAGCCGATCCGTTTCTCTTCGGCGGCGATGCTGAACAGCTCAGCAACGCGTTGCACTTCGTCTTCCAGCACAACCTGCTCAAAAGGCGCCAGGGCGGCCGGATGACTGACCTGAGCCAGGAACAGCATGTCGGAAATGATCCGCGTGACCCGATTGAGTTCTTCGATACTGCACTCCAGCACGGCCTTGTACTGCTCCGCTGGCCGCTCCTTGGCCAGGGTGACCTGGGCTTTGCCCATCAGGTTGCTGATGGGCGTGCGCAGTTCGTGCGCCAGGTCATCGGAAAACTGCGAGAGTTGCTGCACGCCGTTGTCCAGGCGGTTGAGCATGTAATTGATGCCGTGGGCCAGCTCGCTCAGCTCCTGGGGCAGTTTATCCACCGAAAGTCGATGTGACAGGTCCTGGGCCGATACTTTGGCCGCAACCCGGCGAAATTGTCGCAGCGGCAACAGCCCACGCTGCACCAGCCACCAGGCAGCGACGCCGATCAAGAGCAACAACAGCGGCAAGGCGATAACCGTCGAGCGCAGATAGGCACCGAGCAGCTGTTCATCGTCGGCGCGGTTGACCGTCAGCAATACCCGCACCGGTTCGCGACCTTGCAGGCGCATCAACTGCGAAGCGGTCAGCAACCGCTGGCCGTCGCTGTCGGTCCAGCTTCGATAGCTCAGATGCTCGTGTGGCTCCAGTTGCGCCAGGTGACGATTATCAACGCCTGCCCCCAGCGACACTAGCGCCGGCTGTTCCTGGCGCGGACCAAAAATGGTCAGGTTCAGGTTGTCATGCCCCATGACCACATCGAGCAGGGCATGGGGGCGCAAGGACAGGTCATTGGCCTTCAGCTCCACGCTGAGGTTGTGCTGCAACTGCTGCATCTTCTTTTCCAGATCACGTTCTACCCGGGTGTTCAGCTCGTGATCGAGGGCCAGCACGGCCAGGGTCGCCAGCAGCACCACCAGGCCAGCACCCATGAGGCTGACAGTCAGTCCGAGCCGCAGCGAAAGACGGGTGGCTTTCATTCGCGTGACTCCAGCACATAGCCGACGCCGCGCAGGGTGTGGATCAACTTATTGTCGAAGGGGTCGTCGATCTTTGCACGTAGTCTGCGGATCGACACTTCAACCACGTTGGTATCGCAATCGAAGTTCATGTCCCAGACCAGAGAAATGATCTGGGTGCGTGACAGCACCTCGCCGCTCTGGCGCATCAACAGGTGCAGCAGCGCGAATTCCTTTGCCGTCAGGTCGATGCGCTGGTTGCCACGGTAGGCGCGGTGGCGACCTCGGTCCAGTTCCAGGTCGGCGACCTTGAGGGTTTGGGGCGCAATGTTCTGGTCGCTGCGGCGCAACAGGGTGCGCACCCGGGCCAGCAGTTCGGGAAACTCGAAAGGTTTGACCAGGTAATCGTCGGCCCCCAGGTCCAGCCCCTTGACCTTGTCGGCCAGACGGCCGCGAGCGGTGAGCATCATAATGCGGGTATTGCCATGGCTCCGTAGCCGTTCCAGTACCCCCCAGCCATCGAGCTGCGGGAGGTTGACGTCGAGAACCACCAGGTCGTAGGCCTGTTGCTGGGCCAGGTGCAGGCCATCGGCGCCATTATTGGCGCTGTCGACTATATAACCGTTTTCAGTCAGGCCTTGATGCAGGTATTCGGCCGTTTTGGTTTCATCCTCGATTATCAGGATTCGCATGGGGCAGGCACTCTATGAAGTCAGTGTTGATGGGTGAGTTTGGTTCAGAAAACATAGAGTTTTTATTGTGAGTTTTCTTTTTGGTTAAAAGTAAGTAGTGGTGAGGTAGGCGCATTAACACCAAATTAATGAGTGTTTTGATTTTTTATTATCAACCCTGAAGTGGCTTCAGGGTCAACCTGTAATTCTTTGCCGGGCCTGGGCTGTAGCGCGCCAGCATCTCCCGAATTTGTTGCACGTCGTAACAAGTGGCCAAGGTATGGGTGATGTGAAATGTAATAGCCATACTAGTTCATTACTTGGGTGGAAATGCTGAGATGACGTATTTGTAATGTTCCGGTCACCTTGCTGATAAAGCTCGGAAACTACATTGCTCCCTCACAGAAGTTACTGTTGTCTTGTTTCGTCATTCATACGCAGTCGGTGATAGATGAAGGCGTAGGGCAATCGTGTGGAGGAGTGTGCAAGTGCAGTGGAACAGCGAACTTTATCGACCGAGAACCAGGGGGGGCGCCAGGCAGCGATTGGGGCTTTGCGTTGTGATCGTGGCCCTGGCAGTGAGCTGGAGTGCGCGCCTTCCGGCCGCGTCAGGCCCGACGCTCACCCTTGAGGAGGCCCTGCAGACGGCATTGGCCAATAACCCCGAGCTGGCCGCGGCGCAGTGGGGCATTGAAATTGCCCGGGGCGATCGACAGCAGGCCGGCCTGGTGCCCAATCCCGAATTGTCCTGGGAAGCGGAGGACACCCGGCGAAACTCGCGAACCACCACCTTGAGCATTAGTCAGGCAGTGGAATTGGGCGGCAAGCGTGGTGCTCGCGTTGAGTTGGCGCGGCGTGGCCAGGATGTCGCACAGGTGGAGTTGGAGCGCCAGCGCAATCTGTTGCGCGCCAATGTCATCGGCGCCTTCTCGGGCGCCGCGCGCGCGCAAGAGCGCCAGCAGCTGGCCGAGCAGTCGCAGGCACTGGCCGAACGGGGCCTGAGCATTGCCCAAGGGCGGATCAGGGCCGGCAAAGCCTCGCCTGTCGAAGCCACTCGCGCTCAGGTGCAGTTGTCGGAAGTACGTCTGGAAGTGAGCCGCGCGCACACGCAGCGGGCCAATGCCTATCAACAATTGGCCGAGGTTACCGGTGCGCCGTTCGCGCAGTTCAGTCGGGTCGAGTCGGGTATTGCCGTTCCCGAGAGAGTTCCCGAGGCCGCGCGCTTGCTTGGGCGTATAGGCGATACCGCCGACCTGCGTCTGGCGCAATTGCAGGTCGATCAGCGCGAGGCTTCGCTGGGGCTTGAGAGAAGCCAGCGGATCCCCGACCTGAGGGTGAGCCTGGGCAGCCAATACAGCGAAACTGATCGTGAGCGGGTCAATGTGGTGGGGCTGTCGATGCCTGTCCCACTGTTCAATCGCAACCAGGGCAACATCCTGGCGGCTGCGCGTCGCGCCGACCAGGCCCGCGATCTGCGCAATGCCGCCGAGTTGCGCTTGCGCACGGACGTGCGTCAGGCGCTGGACCAGTGGAATACGGCGCAGAACGAGGTGACGTCGTTCAATCAGATCATCCTGCCCGCCGCGCAGAATGCGGTGGATGTCGCGACCCGGGGTTTCGAAATGGGCAAGTTCGGTTTCCTCGATGTGCTCGATGCACAACGGACCCTGATCAATGCCCGTACTCAATACCTCCAGGCGGCTGCGCAGGTGACCGACGCCTGGGTGCAGATCGAGCGGGCGTTCGGCGATCTCTCCAACACGCAGTGATCACCTCCTGTCTGCCCAGGAATGCAGAAATTCAAGCGGCTAGTGCTTTGCCTTTTCTGTGCCAGTGCCCTGCTGCTCGGTGACAACCCGCTGGACCTTATGAACTTCCAGGTCCAGGAGCCTCGGCACTGGTGCATTCATGAATTCCTTCGCGCGTTTGGCGCGCTCTTTCTATCGAATCCAACGGGCCTGCCGTGAGGGTCGCTTACGTGCTGTCGCGGTTGGGTCGGATGCTCTCAGGAGTTTACATGGACAAGAAATACATCATGGTCGGTCTCTTGGCCCTGGCGGTCGGGCTAGGGGGCGGGGCCTGGGTGCAACGCGAGCTCGGCAGCACCCCCACAGCGACCCGGAGCGGGCATGAAGAGGCCGACGAACATGGCGAAGACGGGCATGCCCAGGCTGCGCAGCCGCAAGGCGAGGCCGACCGGTTGGTGCTCAGTGCCGAGCAGATCCAGGCGGCCGGGATCGAAGTGGCCCAGGCCCGTCCGCGGCAACTGAGCAATACGCTTTCGCTGCTTGGGGAAATCCGCTTCGACGAAGACCGGACAGCCCACGTGGTGCCCAGGGCTGCGGGTGTGGTCGAGTCGGTCCAGGTCAGTCTCGGCCAAGCGGTGAAGCAGGGGGACCTGCTGGCTGTCATCGCCAGTCAGCAGATTTCCGATCAACGCAGTGAGCTGGCGGCGAGCCAGCGTCGGGTCGAGCTGGCACGCACCACCTATGAGCGTGAACGACAGCTATGGCAGGAAAAAATCTCTGCCGAGCAAGACTTTCTGCAGGCACGGCAGGCCCTGCAGGAAGCCGAGATTGCCGTGAACAATGCCCGCCAGAAGATGAGCGCGATCAGTGGCAGCAGCGTATTGGCCGGGGGTAACCGCTATGAGTTGCGCGCCCCCTTCGACGGCGTGGTGGTGGAGAAGCATCTGGTGCCCGGCGAGGTGGTCAGCGAGGCCAGCAATGCCTTCACCCTGTCGGACCTGTCACGGGTCTGGGCCACCTTCGGCGTTGCCCCCAAGGACCTGGGCAAGGTTCAGGTTGGCGAACCGGTAACGATCAGTGCAATCGAACTCGGCGAGCAGGTGACCGGCACGGTGAGCTATGTCGGCAGCCTGCTTGGCGAGCAGACCCGCACCGCAACCGTGCGGGTGACCCTGGACAACCCTCGTGGCGTCTGGAGGCCGGGGCTGTTCGTCTCGGTGCTGTTGCCGACCGACACACGCCCGGCCCTGGTCGCGGTGCCCGAACAAGCCATCCAGGTCCTGGAAGACAGGCCTTCGGTGTTTATCCGGCTTGCCGAGGGATTTCTCGCCCAACCAGTGGTACTGGGCGCCAGCGAAGCCGGGCATGTCGAGATCAAGCAGGGCCTGCAGGCAGGCCAGTGGGTCGCGACCGTCGGCAGTTTCGTTCTCAAGTCGGAGTTGGGCAAGGCCTCGGCCGAGCACGCCCACTGATTCTCACCCGTGCGAGTAGTCCCTCATGTTTGAACGCATCATTCAGTTCGCGATAGAGCAGCGCATCATTGTGTTGCTCGCTGTCCTGCTCATGGCCGGGCTGGGCATCGCCAGCTACCAGAAGCTGCCGATCGACGCCGTGCCGGACATCACCAACGTCCAGGTGCAGATCAATACCACGGCGGCGGGATTCTCGCCGCTGGAAACCGAGCAGCGCATCACCTTCCCGATCGAGACAGCCATGGCCGGTTTGCCGGCCTTGCAGCAAACCCGCTCGCTGTCGCGTTCGGGGCTGTCCCAGGTGACGGTGATCTTCAAGGATGGCACCGACCTGTTCTTCGCCCGCCAGCTGGTCAACGAGCGCTTGCAGGTTGCACGCGAGCAATTGCCCGAAGGGGTTGAAGCGGTCATGGGGCCGATATCGACCGGGCTCGGCGAGATTTTCCTGTGGACGGTTGAAGCCAGGGAAGGCGCGTTGAAGGAAGACGGCAGCGCTTATACCCTGTCCGATCTGCGGGTGATCCAGGACTGGATCATCAAGCCGCAGTTGCGCAACGTACCGGGCGTAGCCGAGATCAACACCATCGGCGGTTTCGCCAAGGAGTACCAGATTGCCCCCGACCCCAGGCGGCTGGCCGCTTACAAGCTGACGCTGACCGACCTGGTCACGGCGCTCGAGCGCAACAATGCCAACGTCGGCGCCGGCTACATCGAGCGCAGCGGCGAGCAGTTGTTGATTCGCGCACCGGGTCAGGTCGCCAGCACCGACGATATTGCCAACATCGTCATGGCCAATATCGATGGCACGCCGATTCGCATCAGGAACGTGGCGGACGTCGGCCTGGGTCGGGAACTGCGTACCGGCGCCGCCACCGAGAACGGTCGTGAGGTGGTGCTGGGTACAGTGTTCATGCTGATCGGCGAGAACAGCCGGACAGTCTCCCAGGCTGTCGCGGCGAAACTGGCCGATATCAACCGCTCCCTGCCCAAGGGCGTGGTTGCGGTCACAGTGTACGACCGTACGACGCTGGTCGACAAAGCAATCGCCACGGTAAGGAACAACCTGGTCGAAGGCGCGATCCTGGTGATCGCGGTGCTCTTTTTGTTCCTGGGCAACATTCGCGCGGCGCTGATTACCGCGATGGTCATTCCACTGGCGATGCTGTTCGCCTTTACCGGCATGTTCGCCAACAAGGTCAGCGCCAACCTGATGAGCCTGGGCGCGCTGGACTTTGGCATCATCGTCGACGGTGCGGTGGTGATCGTCGAAAACGCCATCAGGCGCCTGGCCCATGCCCAGCAACAGCATGGCCGCACGCTGACGCGCTCCGAACGTATGCACGAAGTGTTCGCGGCGGCAAAGGAGGCGCGGCGGGCGCTGGTGTTCGGGCAGTTGATCATCATGGTGGTGTACCTGCCGATCTTCGCCCTGACCGGGGTGGAAGGCAAAATGTTCCATCCCATGGCTTTCACCGTCGTCATCGCCCTGTTCGGCGCCATGATTCTCTCGGTGACCTTCGTGCCGGCAGCGATCGCGCTGTTGGTCACCGGCAAGGTAAAGGAAGAGGATAACCTGCTGATGCGCAGCGCCCGGCGTGGCTACGAGCCGGTGCTCAAGTGGGTGATGGGCCATCGCCCGGCAGCTTTCTCTGTGGCAGTCACGGCCATCCTGCTTTCGGGGCTGGTGGCCAGCCGCATGGGCAGCGAGTTCGTTCCGAGCCTGAGTGAAGGCGATTTCGCCTTGCAGGCCCTGCGGGTGCCGGGAACCAGCCTGACGCAATCGGTGCAGATGCAGCAGCAGCTGGAAAAGGCCGTGATCGAACGGGTGCCGGAAGTCGAGCGAATATTTGCCCGCACCGGCACCGCCGAAATCGCTTCGGACCCGATGCCGCCGAACATTTCCGACAGCTATGTCATGCTCAAGCCCAAGGACCAGTGGCCGGATCCGAGCAAGCGTCGCGAGCAGCTGATCGAGGATATCCAGCGCGCCAGCGCGGTGGTGCCGGGGAGCAACCATGAACTTTCGCAGCCGATCCAGCTGCGCTTCAACGAACTGATTTCCGGGGTGCGCAGCGACGTTGCGGTCAAGGTTTTCGGTGATGACATGGACGTGCTCAACAAGACTGCCGGGCAAATTGCCGAGACCTTGCAGAAGGTCACGGGGGCCTCGGAGGTCAAGGTCGAACAGACCTCGGGCTTGCCGGTACTGACGATCAACATCGACCGCGACAAGGCCGCTCGCTATGGCCTCAACGTCGGCGACGTGCAGGACACCATTGCTGTGGCCGTCGGTGGTCGGCAGGCGGGCACGCTGTACGAGGGCGATCGGCGCTTCGAAATGGTCGTCAGGCTCTCGGACAAGCTGCGCACCGACATCCAGGGGCTCTCCCGTCTGCTGATTCCGGTGCCGGCCACAGTCGACAGCGCCGAGCAGATCGGTTTTATCGCCCTGGCGGATGTGGCCAGCCTCGATCTGGTGCTGGGTCCCAACCAGGTCAGCCGGGAGAACGGCAAGCGGCTGGTGGTGGTCAGCGCCAATGTGCGTGGCCGCGATATCGGTTCGTTCGTGCAGGAGGCGGGCGAGCAGATCGAGCGACAGGTGCAGATCCCGGCCGGTTACTGGACCACCTGGGGTGGTCAGTTCGAGCAACTGCAATCGGCGGCCAGGCGCCTGCAGATCGTGGTGCCGGTTGCCTTGCTGTTGGTGTTCGCCTTGCTGTTCATGATGTTCAACAACCTCAAGGATGGCCTGTTGGTGTTTACCGGCATTCCTTTTGCCCTGACCGGCGGGGTGTTTGCCTTGTGGCTGCGCGATATTCCCCTGTCGATTTCTGCCGGCGTCGGGTTCATCGCCCTGTCGGGCGTGGCAGTGCTCAACGGCCTGGTGATGATTGCCTTTATCCGTAACCTTCGCGAAGAGGGGCGCCCCCTGCGCCTGGCCATCGATGAAGGCGCCTTGACCCGGTTGCGTCCAGTATTGATGACCGCATTGGTGGCCTCATTGGGATTTGTTCCGATGGCCCTGGCAACCGGTACCGGGGCTGAAGTGCAGCGGCCTTTGGCGACGGTGGTGATCGGCGGAATTCTGTCTTCTACCGCGCTGACATTGTTGGTATTGCCGGCACTTTACTATTGGGCGCACCGAAAGGAAGAACAGGAGGAAATCATCAGGTGACAGAATTGTAATAGGGGAATCATCTTCAGGTTATCCGCGAGTTGCAAGGATAGGACATCGGTCGCCATGAACGGTCGATGTCCCCTGAATACCATGGAAAACAACTTTCAGGGCGGCACATAACACTAATAACTGCCGATTATTCTGGAGTTGCAGATGGGAAAAAGAATCACGAGGTCTTTGGCTGTTTTCTCGGCTTTGGCAAGTTTTGCACCGCAATGGGCCGTGGCCGAAGATTCAAGGGAGGGTTTTATCGAGGGCAGCAGCCTGACGTTGCTCAATCGTAATTTCTATTTCAATCGCGATGATCGCAAGGGCCAGTCCAGCCCTACCGGCAACGGTTATTCCGAGGCCTGGGCGCATGGCATTATCGGCCGCTTCGAGTCGGGTTTTACCCAGGGCACCGTGGGCGTGGGCGTCGACGCATTCGCCATGCTCGGGCTCAAACTCGATACCGGCGATGGTCGCAATGGCGGGCGTAGTTCGTTCGACATGCTGCCGGTCGATCGTAACGGCAAGGCTGGCGATGAACTCAGCAAGGTCGGCGGAGCCGCCAAGCTCCGTGCATTCGACACGGTGGTGAGAGTCGGCGACGTATTTCCCACGACCCCGGTGGTGCACTACGGCGACTCGCGTCTGTTGCCGGAGAGCTTTCGCGGGGTGACTGCCGAGAATACCGGCATCGAGGGGCTCAAGGTTCAAGGCGGGCGCTTGCATGCCATGAGCCAGCCGCTTTCGAGCAACCCGCGCGACGGCTTCGTCACCTTCTATGGTGGCGCGGTCGATTCCCCTTGGCTGGGCTACTTCGGCGGTGATTACGAGGTCAATTCGAACCTGTCCCTGAGCCTCTATTCCAGTCGTTTGAAGGATGTCTGGAACCAGTATTACGGCGGCGCGAGCTTCAAGTATCCGATCTCGACCACTCTCAGCGCCTTTGCCGGCTTCAACTATTACAAAGCGGTGGATGAGGGCAAGCAACAGTTGGGCGAATTCAACAACGACATCTGGAGCGGCAAGGTCGGCGTCAAGTACGGCGCTCACACCGTGGCGTTGTCGCACCAACGTAACAACGGCGACGACGATTTCGATTATCTGCGTCAATCCGACTCCATCTTTCTCGACAACTCGATCCAATACAGCGACTTCAACGCACCCGGGGAACGCTCGTGGATGGTCCGCTACGACCTCGACATGGCAGCCTTCGGCGTGCCTGGACTGTCGTTCATGACCCGTTATGGCAAAGGCACTGATGTGGACTATTCCAATGCCAATGGCGTGTACATGCGCCGGGATGCCGCTGGCAACCCATTGACCGATCAGAAGCGCTGGGAGCGTGATTTCGAAGTCAAATACGTCGTGCAGTCCGGCTCGTTGAGGGATATGTCATTACGGCTGCGGCAGGCGAACACGCGGGCGACGGCTTTCGAGTCGGACCTGGATGAGGTGCGGCTGATTGTCGAATATCCACTGGCCTTGCTTTAACAATCTATCAAGTTGTTACTCTTTCAATAATGTAATGAAGCACTCACCGTCCTGTTAGTTTCACCTGTTTATGATTGAACTATCTCCAAGGGCAAATGGCTGTTGGATCTGAAGTTTAATCTGGATGAGATGAACGATATGAACAGGATTCAAGTGTTGTTTATTACTGTGCTGGCGCTGGGTTCTACTTCGGCCATGGCAGAAGGTGGCAGCGAGCGTTCCCAAGCGTTCTGGAAAGAATTCAGGGTCAGCCAGGAAAGAATTCACGGTAACGCGAACAGTATTGCCGATTCGAGCAAAAAAACAGAGGTCAGCGCCGAGAAAACCCGAGGGAAACTGGCCAAGGACTGAGTGCGCGAGTTGCGATGGACATTCACCTTTGAAGCTCCCCCTGCAGCTCCTTTGGGAAGGTGAATTTTTGGCGCCCTGACGGGCGCCTTTTTTACGAGAGGCCAGTGATTACTTGCGCGCGACCATCACCGCCCGCATTGGCGCAGGCAAGCCTTCGATGGTGCGGCTGTGATCATTGGGGTCGAGGAAGTCGCTGAGCGACTGGTAACGCATCCATTCGGTGCTGCGCTGTTCCTCGATGCTGGTGATGCTCACATCGACGCAGCGCACATCACTGAAGCCGGCGCGCCGCAGCCACAGTTCCAACGCCGGTACCGAGGGCAGGAACCAGACGTTGCGCATTTGCGCATAGCGATCTTCGGGGACCAGCACTTGCTGCGCGTCACCGGTCACCACCAGGGTTTCGAGCACCAGTTCGCCGCCTTTGACCAGGCAATCCTTCAGGGCCAGCAGGTGTTCGATGGGCGAGCGACGATGGTAGAACACGCCCATGGAAAACACAGTGTCGAAACCCTCCAGGTTCGCTGGCAAATCCTCCAGGGCAAAGGGCAGGTGCCAGGCTGGAAGTTCCGGAAGATAACGCTGTACGGCCTGGAACTGGCAGAAGAATAACCAGTTGGGGTCCACGCCGATCACGCTGTCGGCACCGGCGCCGAGCATGCGCCACTGGTAATAGCCGTTGCCGCAGCCCACATCCAGCACGCGCTTGCCACGCAGATCCAGGTGCGGGGAAACCCGCGACCATTTCCAGTCCGAGCGCCATTCGGTATCGACGTGCACGCCGAACAGGTCGAACGGCCCCTTGCGCCAGGGTGACAAGCCCATCAGCGCCTGGCGCATGCGTGCGCGGGTTTCGCTGTCGCAGTCGGTGTCGAGGGTCAGGCCATCGGTCAGGTCGACTTCGGTCGGGATCAGGGCGGGCAGGGCATCGAGCGCGCTTTGCCAGCGCTCGAGGTCGCCGTGGCCTTTTTCCATCTTGGCATCGAGTTGCGCTTGCAGGCCACCAGCCCAGTCAGCCAGGGGAGTGCCCGCCAGACGGCGGACCAAGGGGGCGAGATCAATCATGGCAGGGCAATCAACGAGGCAAAGTTAAGGCATTGGAACCAGGGAACGACTTTCGAGAAGCCGGCGGCCAGCAGGCGCTCGCGGTGTTCTTCCAGGCTGTCGGGTTTCATTACGTTTTCGATGGCACTGCGCTTCTGGGCTATTTCCAGGTCGCTGTAGCCATTGGCGCGCTTGAAGGCGATATGCAGGTCGGTGAGCAGGGCGTGTTCTTCGGCATCGTTGAAACGCAGCTTTTCCGAGAGAATCAGCGCGCCGCCAGGCACCAGCGCCTGGCGAATGCGACTGAGCAGGGCCAGGCGCTGTCCAGGGGCGATGAATTGGAGTGTGAAGTTCAGGGCCACCACCGACGCCGGTTTGAAGTCCAGCGCGAGAATGTCGGCCTCGATCACCTCTACCGGCAGCAGCTCCTGGAACATCGAGTCCTGGGCGTTGAGGTATTCGCGGCAGCGCTCGACCATGGCCGAGGAATTGTCCACGGCGATTACCTGACAGCCCTCGCTGCGCACATGCCGGCGCAGTGCCTGGGTGACCGCCCCGAGCGAACTGCCCAGATCATAGAGCACGCTGTGTGGCTGGGCGAACTGGGCGGCCAGCACGCCAAGGTTCTCGACTATGGTCGGATAACCGGGCACCGAGCGCTTGATCATGTCAGGGAAAACCCGCACCACGTCTTCATTGAAGGCGAAGTCGGGCACCTGGGCCAGCGGCTGGGCGAATAGGCGATCGGGCTCTTTGCTCACAGGGGTTCCAACGGTGCAGGGGAGAAAAGAGCTGCATTTTAGCGAAGTTGACGTGTTCTTGCATATGCGAGAGTGCCGCGTTCGTTAGCTGTCATCTGGATTCATGCTGTGGTATTCGATAGAAAAATTGGCCATGGATAATGGGGAGGTCATATATAAGTATTTTGTGTGATTTGAATAAGTCCGAGTTATTTGTAGTTTCTCTTTCGTTTTTTTTGACTATTCCTACAGTTGCGCAGGATTTGGCAGGTGGTGGAGTGGTGTATTTAAGAGTATGTTTTGAAGCGCAAGATATGCCGTGATTGGTGTTGTTGCATAAATGAGGTTTTCATAAAGCTTTTAATGTTGTTGTGAGGTGGTTAGCATGGAAGAAACATATAAGGATCTGAAAGATTTATCGCTGCAGGACAAAGCTGTGTACGTGCCGGTGCAGTACTTTGATATTTCGCTCAATGCTGAGGGTAAGTCCAGTCGGCCCCCAGCATTGTTGTTTACACTAGATAATCTGATTTCGATTAAAAAGTATGTTCGATGGGCGTTCGCTCGGCCGGTCGATATTTCTGCAGTCGAGGAATTTCTTGGGTATCGTGACAGCGGAATCAATGGGCTACAGCCGGTTGATATCCAGGCGCTTCATCAGGAAGTGGTACAACATGCCCTCGACTGGCAGGCACTTGAGCAGGGCAGTAAAAGGCTGGGAATCGAGCTCGATATTTTTGGTAAAAAATTTGTTGGGGTAGGCCAGGCAATAATCACATTTATCAAGCAGACCGAAGCCTATAAACAATACGGTTCGCTCGATGACCTCAAGGAAGAAGAAATCGAAGCCTTGCAAAACTACCCTTTAAGTGAAACGGATCGCACGTCAATTCGTTATATTCAAGAGTTTCTGACTATCGCAAAAGACGACATCGCCCGTTATCAGTCGAAGGTTGCAGCGGTTAGAGCACTGGCCAGAGAGTTTGCCCGGAAAATTACCGAAGCTATCTTGCCGAAGGTCAGGCAGAAGAGAGCCATTGCAGATCGGGAAGGGTTGGAAGAAACGATTGCGGGTTACGTGGAATCATTGAGGGATTTGGAAGGTCAGGTCGCAGAGAAAATTGCTGAATACAACCAGAACGTCGGCTACGCCTTGAGCGGATTGCTTTTCGGCCCTATTGGCGTGGCAGTGACCGGAGGGATATATGGCTCGAAAGCAGAACAAATTCGTTACGAAAAAAATGAAATGTTGAATCAGACTGCGGAAATTATCGAGCTGCTACGGGTAAAACGACCGTTGTTAAGCAGCCTTAATGGGTTGTCATTGTATCTGGAGGATGTCGCTAGCCGTCTGGGTGAAACGGAGCACGCCAGTAAAAACCTCGAGGATGTTTGGCAGATTATCGCGGCCTACGTTGAGGCATCATTGACTGAGTTGAATGCAATCGATGATAGCCAACGGCTTGTCATCTTTTCCTTGCGTTTTTCGCGTGTTATCACCCCTTGGGAAACGATTCAGGGGCACGCCGAGCAATTGTCGAAATTATTCAATGAGGCATTGGAAGCATCCACCTCGACAACAGCTAATCCAATATCAAAATAATAGGCGAGCGTAAATAAGATGATTGAAGAATTTCAGTATGTACAGCCCGATGTATTCGTGATCAAAGCTATTTCTCGCTCCCTCCAGCTCAGCGCTTCATCAGAGGCGCTCGCATTCCTGCCGGTTGCGCAGGAGCGGCTTGAACAGTTGAATCAGCAGCTGGCAGGCGCCGAACAACAGTTTTTCGCCCGGACCTTGTTACGCCTGGTTACGTTGCAAAACATCAACCTGGGTCAGACCATTGAGGTGGTTGAGGCGCAGCAGCGTACGCAAACGTTGACGTCAGCGGAAAATACAGCGCTGGTGGCTGAGTTGAAAGATGAGTTCAAATATTCGATTTCGCAAGAACTTGGGCAGCTGCGTTCTCTGGCGCTGGTAATTGATCAGGATCTGCGTCAAGTCCGGGCCATTGGATTGCCGAGCGTGGAAGGCACTCTCCGAACCTACAGCATGCAGCAGAAGAGTTTGGTAACCCGCATCGCTGAATTGCAGACGCAGATTGAAAAGGATCAGGAGACCGTCTCGCAGATTACCGCCGCGATCGAGCTGTTCGAAAAGCGGGATTGGCTTAGCGTTTTCAGAAATCTGATTCCAACTGCAAGCGAAGTAGAAATGGCCGTTCAAGCGGCGACGTTGGGAAAGGTGGATCAGGACCTGATCACCGCTGTGCTCGGGAAGCTCACCGCAAATATCGATCTGGTCAGTGGAGGGCGAAGATTCAACAAACTGGCCAAAGAGCGCACTCGCTTGCATGCAGTCATAACCCAGGCAAAAAGCGACCAGCAAGCGCTGCTCCAGGAAAAAGCCACAATCGAGCCAAGGCTCGTGGCGCTATCTGGCGTTTCTCAGCTCTGGGCGGCCGCCCTGCAGTGGACACAGGAAGTCGAAAAAGTGCTGACTTCACTGCAGGGCTTCCTGGCGCAGAATCTCTTGGATGCCGTGAGCGACATCGAGTCAATGAAAGTCATCAAGGATCGATTCATGACCTTGACTCACTATCTGGCTTTGATTCGTCAGGCCAACGAAGGGCGGTGACTGGAGCTTAAGTGCTTTGGGAAAGGCCTATTTAACGCTTATCGAGCAATCGAAGGTCTGGGTTGGCCGCACTTCCGGCGCCCAGGGTTGCTGATAGATCAGCAGTAAATGCCCGTCACCGGCATTCTGGGCTTTGAAGCGCCAGACAGATTGCCCCGCGCTGCCCACCAGGCCGGCGTCTTCGGGGTTGCTGTAGACCTCGGGGCCCAGGCTGTGCAGGATACTGGCGGCAGGGTTCTGCACCAGCCAGCGAAAGCCGGTGGTGGGGTTGCTGGGTAAGGTCAGGGTCAGCATCTGTCCGGTCTGCAGCTGCAACGGGCATTCACTCTGGGCTTCCAGATTGACGTTGTGCGGCGGGGTCTGGGCGCAGGCAGCGAGCAGGGCGAGGCTCAGCGGGACAAGCAGGCGGGCGGCGGACATGACGGCTCCAGTCGGATCAGGACGGGCCCAAGCATAACCGAAGCGCTTGGCAAATGTGGGAGCTGGCTTGCCAGCGATAGGCGCAACGCGGTCTATCTGAAGCACCGCAGCAAGGCCATCGCTGGCAAGCCAGCTCCCACAACTACATCAGAACAACACCTTGGCCACATCAGCAAAACGCTTGGCGAAATGCACGGTCAGGCCTTCCTTCAAGTAGTCTGGCAGTTCTTCGTAGTTGCCGCGATTGGGCTCGGGCAGGATCAATTCGTAAATCTTCTGTCGCCGCGCCGCGATGACTTTTTCCCGCACGCCGCCAATCGGCAGGACATGCCCGGTCAGGGTGAGCTCGCCGGTCATGGCCACGCCTTTTTTCGGTGCCTGGTTGCGGGCCAGCGACAGTAATGCGCTGGCCATGGTCACCCCGGCGCTTGGGCCGTCCTTGGGCGTGGCGCCTTCCGGCACGTGCAGGTGGACGAAGGCTTCGTCGAAGAAGGTCGGGTCCGCCCCATAGTGCTTCAGGTTCGAGCTGACATAGCTGTAGGCGATTTCGGCGGACTCTTTCATTACCTCACCCAATTGGCCGGTGAGTTTGAAGCCGCGGTTGAGGGTATGGATCCGCGTCGCTTCGATCGGCAACGTGGCACCGCCCATGCTGGTCCAGGCCAGGCCCGTGATGACCCCCGTGCCGGTCAAGACCTGTTCACTGCGAAACACCGGCATACCCAGCGATGCTTCCAGGTCCTTGATG
The DNA here is from genome assembly GCF_024741815.1 of Pseudomonas sp. LS1212. Taxonomy (NCBI): domain Bacteria; kingdom Pseudomonadati; phylum Pseudomonadota; class Gammaproteobacteria; order Pseudomonadales; family Pseudomonadaceae; genus Pseudomonas; species Pseudomonas sp. LS1212. Next base: position 4,569,321 of record NZ_CP102951.1, on the reverse strand, counting down.
CCGAACTTGATCACGGCATCGGGCTCTTCAAGCAACCGCACCACGGCCTTGCGCACCAGCTTGCCCAATTGTTTTTCGAGTTGACGCACCCCGGCTTCGCGGGCATAGCCGTCGATCACCGCACGCAGGGCGTTGTCGGTAATGCTCAGGCTGCCCTTGCTGACACCGGCCCTTTCCAGCTGCTTGGGCCACAGGTGGCGCTTGGCGATGGCCAGTTTCTCTTCGGTGATGTAGCCCGACAGGCGGATCACTTCCATTCGGTCGAGCAAGGGCCCGGGGATCGAGTCCAGGGTGTTGGCGGTGCAAATGAACAGGACCTTGGACAAGTCCAGGCGCAGGTCCAGGTAATGATCGAGGAAGTCGACGTTCTGCTCCGGGTCGAGGGTTTCCAGCAGCGCCGAAGCCGGGTCGCCCTGGTAGCTCTGGCCCATCTTGTCGATCTCGTCGAGCATGATCACCGGGTTCATGACTTCGACATCCTTGAGCGCCTGCACCAGCTTGCCCGGTTGGGCGCCGATGTAGGTGCGCCGGTGCCCCTTGATCTCAGCCTCGTCGCGCATGCCGCCGACGCTGAATCGGTAGAAAGGCCGGTCAAGGGATTCGGCGATGGACTTGCCGATGCTGGTCTTGCCCACGCCGGGTGGGCCCACCAGCAATACGATCGAGCCGCTGATCTCGCCTTTGTAGGCGCCGACCGCGAGAAACTCGAGGATACGGGTCTTGATGTCACCCAGGCCCGAATGGTGCTGGTCCAGTACCTTGCGCGCATGCTTGAGGTCGAGCCTGTCCTTGCCATACACACCCCAGGGCAGGGACGTGGCCCAGTCCAGGTAGTTGCGGGTGACGGCGTATTCCGGTGAGCCGGTTTCAAGGACCGACAGTTTGCTCATTTCCTCGTCGATGCGCTTCTGCGCAGCCGGCGGCAGGGGCTTGCCTTCCAGGCGCTGCTCGAACTGCTCCAGGTCGGCGCTGCGATCGTCCTTGGTCAGGCCCAATTCCTGCTGAATGACCTTGAGTTGCTCCTTGAGAAAGAACTCGCGCTGATGCTCACCGATCTGGCGGTTCACTTCGGCGGAAATCTCGCTTTGCAAGCGCGCGACCTCGACCTCCTTGCGCAGCATCGGCAGGACTTTTTCCATGCGCTTGAGGATGGGCACGCAGTCGAGCACTTCCTGCAGTTCCTTGCCGGTGGCGGAGGTGAGTGCGGCGGCGAAGTCGGTCAATGGCGAGGGGTCGTTGGGGCTGAACCGGTTGAGATAATTCTTCAGCTCTTCGCTGTACAGCGGGTTGAGCGGCAGCAGTTCCTTGATCGCATTGATCAGGGCCATGCCGTAGGCCTTGACCTCATCGGTCGGCTGGGTCGGCTGGTGCGGGTATTCGACTTCGACCAGGTACGGCGGGCGATGATGCTTGAGCCAGGTGCGGATGCGCACGCGGGTCAGGCCCTGGGCGACGAATTGCAGCTTGCCGCTGTCCCGACTGGCGTGATGAACCTTGACCAAAGTGCCGTAGAGGGGCAGGACAGAGGTGTCGAAATGGCGATGGTCTTCGGGTGGCGTGTCCATGAAGAACAATGCCAGGGAGTGGTGCGGGTTCTTGGCGACCAGGTCCAGGGTTTCGGCCCATGGTTCTTCATTGACGATGACCGGCAGCACTTGCGCCGGGAAGAACGGCCGATTGTGGATCGGGATGATGTAGACCTTGTCCGGAAACTGCTCACCTGGCAGGGCCAGGCCGGTATTGGCCGCGCTGGAGTGTTCGATGTGTTCGGCGGTTGCCTGTTCGTCCGGGATTTCAGGAAGGGGTTGCTGGTCGCTCATGGGGCACCTGCGCAAATGACTATGGATCTTAAATGGGGCGGGCGAGGGGAGGTTTCAATGGGGGAACGCTCGTGCGTCGTCAAAGCGTGTCGTGTACCTCGCCCGGTCAGGGCCCCGACCATAAAAAAGGCGGCTACCTCACGGTAGCCGCCTTTTGTGTAACTGTCCCGATGGTTATTTGGACAGTTTGTAGGCAATGATGAAATCGCCCATTTTGGTGCCCAGCGAGCCATGGCCACCGGCCACCACCAGCACGTACTGCTCACCGTCCTTGCCGGTGTAGGTCATCGGCGTGGCCTGGCCGCCTGCCGGCAGGCGCGCGGCAAAGAGTTCCTTGCCGTTGTTCACGTCATAGGCGCGCAGGTACTGGTCCAGGGTGCCACTGAGAAAGCCCACGCCACCGGCGGTGACGATCGAACCGCCCATGCTCGGCACCCCGACCGGCAGGCCGATAGGCAGCGGGGAGCTGTCGCGGCTGGTGCCGTTCTTGTGCTTCCAGACGACCTTGTTGGTGGTCAGGTCGATGGCTGCCACATAGCCCCATGAGGGGGCCTGGCAAGGCAGGCCGAGGGGCGACATGAACGGATGCATGATCACTGCATAAGGCGCACCGGTGTTCGGTTGCACACCGCTGGTTTCGCTCTCGCGCTTGCTCCCGGCGGCGACTTGGGCGCGCGGTACCATTTTCGACACGAAGGCCATGTAGTTCGGGCTGGTGAACAGGAGCTGGCGCACCGGGTCCACCGACACGCCGCCCCAGTTGAACACACCGACGTTACCCGGATAGATCAGGCTGCCCTGCTCTGAAGGCGGGGTATATTGCCCTTCATAGCGCAGCGAGCGGAACTGGATGCGGCAGAGCATCTGGTCGAAGGGGCTTGCACCCCACATGGCTTGCTCGGTCAGCGGTGGCGGTAGCAGGTTCAGGTCCGAACGCGCCTGGGTCGGCGAGGTACGGTCGCCAGCAACAGCGCCCGTGGGTGCAGGGATTTCACGGATCGGCACGATCGGCGTGCCGTCGCGGCGGTCCAGCACATACAGGCTGCCTTGCTTGGTTGGCGCGATCAGCGCCGGCTTGACCCCGGCAGAGGTTTTCAGGTCCACCAGCGTTGGTTGGCTACCCACGTCCATGTCCCACAGGTCGTGGTGAGTGAACTGATAGTTCCAGCGAACCTTGCCGGTGCCCAGGTCGAGTGCGACGACGCCGGCGCTGAATTTCTCGGCACCCGGCGTACGGTTGCCGCCCCACTGGTCAGGGGTCTGGTTGCCCAGTGGCAGATAGACCATGCCGAGTTTTTCGTCGACGCTGGCCAGCGACCACATGTTCGCCGAATTGCGCGAATAGACCTGGCCCGGCGCCAGGGGCTCGGTCGCATCGGGGTTGTCGCTGTCCCAGTTCCACACCAGATGACCGTCATGCACATCGAACGCACGAATCACGCCGGAGGGTTCGTTGGTCGATTCGTTGTCGGTCACGTGGCCGCCGATAATCACCAGGTTGCGGGTGATTGCCGCTGGCGAAGTGGAGTAGTAACCACCGGGGGTGAATGGGCCAATGCCGGCCCGCAGGTCGACGGTGCCCTGGTTACCGAAGTTTTCGCAGACCTTGCCGGTATCGGCGTTCAACGCGATCAGGCGCGCATCGGCAGTCGGCAGGTACAGGCGACGCGGGCACGCGGTGGTGATGGCCTTGCCCGCTGCGGAAAGGGCCGCAGGCGGGGCGCCGACGTTGCTCGTGCCATAGGCATTTTCGTCATAGTAGGAGACGCCACGGCAGGTCATATGGGCGAAGCCCTTGAAGCCGGACGGGCTCTGGATCTTCGGATCGAAGCGCCAGATTTCCTTGCCGGTGTCCGGGTCCAGCGCCAGCACCCTGCTGTGAGCGGTGCAGGCATACAGCATCCCATTGGCCTTGAGCGGCGTGTTCTGGTTGGTCAACTCGACCGGGTCATCGGCGGTGGGCAGGTCGCCGGTGCGGGTCCGCCAGGCTTCCTGCAGCGTGTTCACGTTGGCCGGGGTGATCTGCTTGAGCGGCGAGTAGCGATCACCGAACTCCGTGCGGCCGTAAGCCTGCCAATCGCCTTCAGGCATCACTGGCGCGGCGCTTTGCGTGCCAGCGCTTTCGCGGTCCAGTTCACCCTTGATTTCACCCGGGTTGGTGAATTGGCTGGCGACAGCGGCCGCACCGGCCGCTACCACGGCAATGGTCAGCAGGCTGGTGCCCACGAACGCCGATTGACCACGCAGCAGCGGGCGCCGGAACCAGGGCAGCAGCAACAGCACGCCGAAAGCGAACCACAGAGCCAGGCGGGGCACCAATTGCCACCAGTCCAGGCCCACTTCCCAAAGTGACCAGATGGTACTGCCCAGCAGTACCAGGGCGTATAGGCCGAGCGTCACGCGGCGGGCGGCGAGCAGCAGCAGGCCGGTCAGGGCGATACCGATACCGGCGATCAGGTAGTAGAGCGAACCGCCAAGCTCACTCAACTTGATCCCGCCGACCAGCATGGCCAGCCCCATCAACAGCAACACCAGGCCGAGCAGGCGCGGTAACAGGCGGTTTCTACTCAAAGCACCCTCAGTGCTCATAGTGTGGTTCTCCGTAAAGTTGTCAGGCATCGAGCCGGGCTCGGGTCAGTCAGTCGTTGGGTGTGTCAGAAGGATGTCTGCAGCTTGATCCCGCCAATCAGGGCGTCATCGACCTTGTCGACGCCACCGGGGTGGCGGATGTACTGCAGGTTGGGACGCACGGTCAGCCATTGCGCCAAATGCACGCCGTAATAGAGTTCGGCGCTGTATTCGGTGTCCTGGGGGGGCAGGTAGGCCGGGTTGTCGTAGTCATCGATGCCCCGGGCAAGGTTGCTGGCCTGGGCGTTCTTGCGGAAGGCCGGATTGACGTGCACGCGGGCCAGGGCGAAACCGATATCGTCCTTGGCGCGGGCATCGAACAGCCCCTTGTAAACCACACCTGCCTGCACATAGTTGTCGATGGCATTGGTCTTCTTGTCGTGCATCGTGGCATTGGCGAACACATTCAAGCCGCGCGAGTGGTCGCTTGCCACCGAAGTCAGTTGCTGCTGGACGCCAAGCCAGAGCCCGTGCTTGCTCGAGCTGCTGCGATAGGCCTGGCCGCTCAGCGCCGCCGGTTGACCGTTGTTGTCCTTGTACACATCCGTTGCCTTGGCATTACTGTAGTAGTAACCGGCGCGATATTCCCCTGGCAGGCCAGTAAGTGCGGGGGTCCAGACCAGTTCCACCGGCAGCACGGCGCCCTGGGTGCCACTGCCGCTGAGTTTGAAGCCGTTGCCACGGTCAAGGTTCGATGGGTTTTGTTCATAGGCGCCAATCTGGGCATAAAGCTCGGGCGTGAGGTTGTACTTGACCCGCAGCGCCCACTGGCTGACCGGCCAGTTGTACCAGATGTCGCCGGCCCAGTTGCCCACCTGCGAGCCGCAGAACGCCAGGTTCTGGAAGTCGCAGGGGAAGCTGTTGAAGTCTTCGCCTTCGCCGAAGCGACCCACCTTGATATCGAGTTTCTGCTCGAAGAAGCGCTGCTGATACCACATCTGGGTCAGGCGCCAGGTCTGGCCACGGCCCCAGACTTCCTGGGCGGAAGTAAAGCCGCCGACCCGTGGGTCGTTGATCCGGTCATTGCTGATGTTGTTGCCGCTGCGTTCGGTGACGGTCAGCTGGAACTCGGCGTCGTGCCAGCCCAGGATCTTTTGCAGGTCCAGTTGGGTGCCGAGGGCAAACTGGTCGCTGTAGCGGGCCGTGCGGTCATGATCATGACCGCCGCGCAGGTTCGAACCCATTTCGCCGGTGTAATCGAACTTGAAGTCATAACCCTGTTCGGCCAGTTCAGTGCGCTTGCCACCCCAGTCGCCGAGCATCCACGCCGAGTCGCGATCGAATGCCGGGGCAGCCTGGGCGCAGTTCGCCAGGCCCAGCGCCGTCAGGCTGCCGATCAGGTTGAGGGTGCTTTTGCAGGAAATGGTGATTGTTGGCATTGGGATAGCGCTATCTTTGAGGCGTTCAGGAACAGCGATGCGCTGCGTCTTGCGCGGGCAGGCTGGTGGAATGGGTTGGGGTGAAGCGATTCAGCTTTGGGGCGCAAGGATATAGGGGCGGTCGGGAGAAAAAAAGAGATATTGGTGACATGGATTGTTGCGGGGGCAGTAAAAGTCGGGACAGGCAGGTCTGGCCTCATCGCGGGCAAGCCCGCTCCCACAAGGTCTGCGCAAACCTTGTGGGAGCGGGCTTGCCCGCGATGTGGGAGCGACAAACTTCGACAGGTCTGACGCATTACAGAAACTTCCAGCAAGGATCTGCGTTGTCTCTAGAATGTCTGAGAGGGATTGCCACTCGCGATGCCAGCCCGCCTCGGCTAAGGTGCGCACCCTCTCTTTTCGTTGGAGCCTGGCATGACCGCACCAAACAACAACCCGCTGCATGGCGTGACGCTGGAGCAGATCCTCAACACACTGGTCGCCCACTACCAGTGGCAGGGCCTGGCCCAGCGTATTGATGTTCGCTGCTTCAAGAGTGACCCGAGCATCAAGTCGAGCCTGACCTTCCTGCGCAAGACGCCGTGGGCCCGGGAGAAGGTCGAGCAGCTGTATGTGCAGTTGCAGCGCAAGGGCTGAACCCGTGCAGCGCATGATCAAGATGGCCGCGTGTCTGGGCTGGATGGCGCTGGCCATTCAACTGTATCTGGTGCTGGAGGCGCGCTGGGCGGCCCAGGCCAGCCTGATGGGCGGGGTGATCAGTTTCTTCAGTTATTTCACGGTGCTGAGCAACACCCTGGTCGCCGTGGTCTTGAGTTATGCGGCCTATGGCAGGGATTCCAGCGTTCGGCGGTTGTTCCTCTCGCCTTGGCTGAGTTCGGGCATTGCCGCGAGTATCGCGCTGGTCGCGCTGGCCTACAGCCTGTTGCTGCGACACCTGTGGCAACCCCAGGGTTGGCAATGGTTGGCCGACGAGCTGCTGCACGACGTCATGCCGGTACTGTACCTGCTCTATTGGTGGCGTTGCGTGCCCAAGGGCGGCTTGCGCCTGGGCCATCTGCTGCTCTGGTTGATCTACCCGCTGCTGTACTTTGGCTACGCCTTGTGGCGGGGCGAGTCGATCGGGGTCTATCAATACCCATTCATCAATGTTGCCAACCTGGGGTACACCCAGGTGTTGCTCAATGCCTTGGCGATTCTGCTGGGCTTCGTGCTGATCGCCGTGCTGCTGATCGGCCTCGATCGCTGGCTGGGCAAGCGCCAGGCACAGGGCCAGGCGCTTCGCTGAAGGGGTTGGTCAAGATTCGACCTGCGAAGCCGGGCCGTCGCCGTGCAGGACGAAGTCGATGTCCAGCTCACCGGCCTGCAGCTCGACCCGGCGCGGGGTGTAGTCGCGCATGGCCGGCTTGGCGCCGTCATCGTTGCCGGCAGCGCTGAGCAGCATGGTTTCCAGCGCGGCCTGCTCCTGGGGGGTACGGGCAAACAACAGCTTGATGTGGTCATCAGGCGGGGGAGGAGATCAGCGTATCGTCACTTGAGGTGCGGCAGTCGGTGGCACTTTGCACATTGTATGGGTACCGGGCACCAGGTAAGGCGTGAGGATCGGCGCCATGCCCTTGAGCACTTGCACCGGCAACGCCGAGGTGAACTTGAAGGACTCGGCAGCCCGGCCCGGCACGAAGGCGGTCAGGGTGCCGAAGTGGTTGTCGCCGATGAAGAACACAAAGGTCGCGGTGCGGTTGATCGCCTTGGAGCTGATGACCCGGCCGCCGGAGCCGAAGGCTTCGATGCGGTTGTCGCCGGTGCCGGTCTTGCCGCCCAGCACCAGCGCCGTGCCATCGGCCAGCTTGAAGCTGCCCGACAGGCGCCGTGCAGTACCGGCGTCGACCACCTGCGACAGCGCTCCGCGCAAGGCTGCGGCAACCTCTGGCGCCAGTATCCGCTTGCCTTTGTCCGGGTCGCTGACCAACTGGGTCTCATAGGGCGTGTTGGCAGCGAAGTGCAGGGTGTCGATGCGCAGTGTCGGCAGGCGGACACCATCGTTCTGGATGATCCCGATCAGCTCGGCCAAGGCCGCCGGACGGTCGCCGGAGCTGCCGATGGCAGTGGCCAGCGACGGTACCAGGTGGTCGAAGGGATAGCCGACCTCCTTCCAGCGGCGGTGGATGTCGAGGAACGCCTCGATTTCGACCATGGTCCGCACGCGGCTGTCGCGGGCGAACTTGTGCCGGCTCTTGAACAGCCAACTGTAGACTTCCTGGCGTTCGAAGCGGCTGGCAGTGACGGCGTCCTTGAACTTCGCATCGGGGTTGTTCAACAGATAGCCCAGCAGCCACAGGTCCAGCGGGTGCACCCGGGCGATATAGCCTTGATCGGGCAGGTCATAGGCGCCCGGGCCATAGTTCCTGTACATCTCGTCGAGCTTGTTGTCGGTGACCGTGTCCTTTTTCAGGTGCGCCCGGACGAATTTGTTGAAGGTCTCCGGGTCGGCTTCCGGGTACAGATAGCGGTGCACGGCAGCCAGGCGAATCGGGGTGACGTTCAGGCTGTCGAGGAAGGTGTCCAGGCGCTGCTGCGAACTCTTGCGCTGGTACTTTTTCCAGAAGCGCAGCAGGAATTCGGTGCCTTCGCGGTCGGCGAAGCGGGCGAGGTATTCCTGGCGACGTGGGTCACTGTCGTCCTTGAGTAGCTGAGCGCTGTTGCCCGGCGCCTGGTAGGTGCTGTAGCGCACCAGGTCGCGCATCAAGCGAATGAAAGGCAGGTTGATCGACTCGCGCAGGGCATCCTTGAGCGTCGGGTTGCGGCCGTTGTCTTCTTTGCGGAAGTTGTTGAACACGTGCATGCCGCCGCCGGTGAAGAAGGCTTCGCCGGGGCTGGCCGAGTATTTGCGTTCCAGCGCTGCGTCAAGCATTGCCGGGAGGCTGCGGTCCTTGTTCTGGATCAGATAGTCCACTGCCCAGCGGGTGATGCGGTCGGGGTCGGCGACTTCGACCTTTTTCAATTCGGCCGGGGTCAGACCGGCGTAGCGTTCATGCAACTCTTCAATGATTCGCACGTAGCTGGTCAACACGCGCAGCTTGGCGGTGGAGCCGAGTTCCAGCTTGCTGCCTTCATTGATATCGAAGGGTTGGTCGGTGCTGTCGGTCTGCACCCGTACCCGCGAACCATCAGGGGTGCGTTCGAACAACGTGAAGCTGTAGCGAACCTGGGTGGTGCTGGTCGGCGTGAGCAGGCGCTCGCCGAACAGGCCGAGCCTTTCGGCGACGACCGGGTCGGCGAGCTCCCTGAGGTACCGGCTGACCTGGCCTTGCAAGTCCGATTGCAAAGTGCTGGTGGCGGAGAGGTCGAGGCGGTCCAGATCGTACAGCGGCCGGTTGAGCATGGTCGAGAGCCGGCTGCGCGCCACGCTGATGCCCTTGTTGGTCACGATAGGCTGGATAGTCGGTTGCAGGACCCAGTCGCGAAAAGTCACCTGGCTGGCCAGGGCGGCATCGGCCAAGGGGCGGTCGATGACATTGCTGGCTGCCAGCACGCGGATATGGCTGTCGGTCAGCAAGGCCAGTTCGTTGCGGCCCTTGGACAGAAAATGCGAAGGGCGGCGTTGGGCGATCATCAGCGACAACACCTGGCGCAATGCCAGGCCGCGCGCGGCGAGACTGGCCGGATCGGTGGCGGTGGAGGCCAACTGCTGGTTGACCGTGGAAAAGTCGGCGCCGTACCAGACCCGCAGGCCCTCGGCCATGCCATGTACTTCACCATGCCCGGGCACTGCCGACAACGGCACGCTGTTGAGGTAATCGCGAACGATCTTGTGCCGTGCCTCGAGCGTCTGCGGGCCGGTTTGATAGGCGCGCACGCTGGCGGAAAACATCTGCCGAAGTTTCTCGCCACCGGAAATCGTCAACCCGTCGGGTGAGTGACGGTATTTTTCCAGTTGGGTGGCCAGGGTACTGCCGCCGGCCGATTGCCCCGGCAACGCGAATATCTTGGCCACTTGCGTATAGGCGGCCTTGGCAAAACGCGGCCAGTCCACGGCGGGGTTGCCCAGGGGGTCGTTGGGATCGAGCAAGTTGCGGTTTTCGATAAACAGCAGGCTGTTGACGATCAGCGGCGGGATGGCGTCGAAGCTGTTGTACAGCTGTTGCGGGTAATGGAATTCATAGAGCGAATCGCCCTTGCAGTCGGTAATCGACAGCCCAGCCTGAATTTTCTCAGCGTAGGGTACGAAGAAGCCATGGCCGCTGTAACTCATCAACGCCGGCGAGAACCGGGCCTGCTGCTTGATCAGGTAGTCGCGCTTGAGCAGCCGAGGCAGGAATTCATCCATCGTGCTGTAACCCAGGCGCTTGTCGAACGGGCCTTCTCCCGGATACCTCACTGCATCGCTGGCCCCCCCATGCATCGAATAGCTCAGCGAGGCCGCATAACGGCTGATTTCGCGGGCCTGGAGTTTCGAGGTGCGAACTTCCGATTCGATGGCAAACCCGAGCGCAACCAGGCCGACCACCAGCAGCAGCCAGATCAACCGCCACCACAAGTGGCGTTGTCGAGGGCTTTTGGGTGGTTGCGAGTCATCCAGACTTTCAGCGCTGGCATCAGTCTCGGTTGGTTCGGATTGCCACAACGCGCCCATAGTTTTCAACCTGATCACATATTCATCGCACTTGCCTGAAGCTTAGACGCTGACCAGCATTGGTGAAAACTTTGTAATTAGGCCGTCGGATATTTCCCTAAAAACAGTGGGATACAGCCTTTGGTAGTGGTTCGAGTGCGCTGATTTGGTGCTATTTTACGCACCCTAACTGTGTACCCTTTTTTCCCCGACCGCGCTGGAACAGGTGATTAGGATATTTCAGGGTAGGAATTTTGGAGAATGCCACTCCGAAAAAGGCCTATTTGCCGAGAGATCTCGCCAAACATTGCCGGTTATATAGTGAAAAGCGCTATTGATCACTTTTTATACTGCACGCCCCGTTGATCTGGCAGGTTCCACCCTGGCAGGCGGGCTCGCTCACAAGGCCGAGCCCGGCACAACACGTTGCGCAGGTCTATCGACCCACGCCATGGATGATCAGACGGTTTATATCCAATAACAAAACGAGGTTGATTTATGCCAGTCGGCAACCACCCATCTCACGGTGAGACCGCCCAGGGCGGCCCACTCAAGCGAGAACTCGGCGAGCGACATATTCGCCTGATGGCACTGGGCGCCTGTATCGGTGTCGGTCTGTTCCTGGGTTCGGCCAAGGCCATCGAAATGGCCGGTCCAGCCATCATGCTGTCCTACATCATCGGCGGTCTGGCAATCCTGGTGATCATGCGCGCGCTTGGCGAGATGGCCGTGCACAACCCAGTCGCCGGCTCCTTCAGCCGTTACGCCCAAGACTACCTCGGCCCATTGGCCGGCTTTCTCACCGGCTGGAACTACTGGTTCCTGTGGCTGGTGACCTGTGTTGCGGAAATTACCGCGGTGGCCATTTACATGGGCATCTGGTTTCCCGAAGTGCCGCGCTGGATCTGGGCCCTGGCTGCTCTGGCGAGCATGGGCACCATCAACCTGATCGCAGTCAAAGCCTTCGGTGAGTTCGAATTCTGGTTCGCCCTGATCAAGATCGTCACCATTGTTGCCATGGTCCTGGGTGGTATCGGTGTGATTGCTTTTGGCTTCGGCAACGATGGCGTGGCCGTGGGTATTTCCAACCTGTGGGGCAATGGCGGTTTCATGCCGCACGGCATTTCCGGCGTGCTGATGTCCCTGCAGATGGTGATGTTCGCCTACCTTGGCGTAGAAATGATCGGCCTGACTGCCGGTGAAGCACGCAACCCGCAAAAGACCATTCCAAGCGCGATCGGCTCGGTGTTCTGGCGCATCCTGCTGTTCTACGTCGGCGCCTTGTTCGTCATCCTGTCGATCTACCCTTGGAACGAAATCGGTACCCAGGGCAGCCCGTTCGTGATGACCTTCGAGCGTCTTGGCATCAAGACCGCTGCCGGCATCATCAACTTCGTGGTGATCACTGCTGCGCTGTCGTCCTGCAACGGCGGTATCTTCAGCACCGGGCGCATGCTCTACAGCCTGGCGCAGAATGGCCAGGCCCCGAAAACCTTCGCCCACACCTCGAGCAATGGCGTGCCGCGTCGTGCACTGCTGTTGTCCATCGCGGCCTTGCTGCTGGGCGTGCTGCTCAACTACCTGGTACCGGAAAAGGTCTTCGTGTGGGTGACCGCGATCGCTACGTTCGGCGCGATCTGGACCTGGGTGATGATCCTGCTGGCGCAACTCAAGTTCCGCGCCGGCCTGAGCAAAGCCGAGCGTGATCGCCTGCAGTTCCGCATGTGGCTGTGGCCGCTGAGCTCCTACCTGGCGCTGGCGTTCCTGATCCTGGTGGTTGGCCTGATGGCGTACTTCGAGGAAACCCGCATTGCACTGTACGTCGGCCCGGCCTTCCTGGTGCTGCTGACGGTGCTGTTCTACGTGTTCAAGCTGTCCCCGAAACAGGACAGTGCGGCATTGGCGCGATCGGCGTCGTAATGTGAAAAAAGCCCTGGTCTTGTGACCGGGGCTTTTTTTGGGTGTCATTCAAGGCCTCATTGCTGGCAAGCCACCTACAGGGTACCGCAGCCCGTGTAGGAGCTGGCTTGCCAGCGATGCAGACGGCGCGGTGTTTCTACGTGACAGCCTCATCCAACAAGGCCTCAACCAGAGCCTGCGCCATCTCGACATTTTGAATAATGCCTACACGCTATCCACCTGGAACGGTGTAGCCGCTGTCGTCAGGCTGCGCTGGAGTCCCGCAGGGGCTCCCCAGCGATTTTGAGATCCTGCGCCTGCTTTGCAGGCGAGCGCAGCCTTCGGCAGCGGCTACAGAGTCCGCACTTGCCCCAAAGATAGCGCTTGCCCGATGAGGGGCAAGACGGTATCTACATCGCGGTAGAGAGTTGTGTCGCCGTTTACCTTCAAACCGGCATCACTTGGGCCGGGCGGTTCAAGCGCTTGTTCAAATCCAGCCAAGCTGCCAGGACCACCATCAACCCCACCCCTACCAGCGCGCTGAACACTTGCATCCCCAGGCCTTCGTCGGCCAGTGCATTGGCCATGTCGGCCAGTGGCGCCAGCAGCACGCCAAAGCAGAACACCTCCAGCGAGTAACGGCCCATCCTGCAGGCTTGGCGCGCCAGCCAGTGCTGCAGCCAAGGCCCGCTCGGCAACAGCTTGGCCGTGCAGTAGGCCAATGCCAGGAAATGCAACAGGCGCACGGGCGACAGGTTGGTCTTGCTGATCGGGTACAGCCATTGGGCGAGCACTTTGGGCATCAGCGCATCGTGTACCTGCGGCCATTTCCAGGACAGGGCAATCAAGCCGGTCACCAGCAGATACACCGCTGCCAGGCTGAACAAAGGTTGGCGCAGCAGCGGCCGTTGATCGACTCGGGACGCGCGCTGCCCACGCATCGCAGCCGCACCGCCGAGGACGAACAGCAACTGCCAGGCCAGCGGGTTGAAAAACCAGACGCCGCCTTCCTGCGCCGCCAGGTTCCATTGGAGCAACGGCGCCAGCAAGTACAGCGCTACCGACAGCCCGACGACGTATTCAGCGCGTCGCAGCATCAGAGGCAACACCAGCGGCAAGCCGAGCAGCAGCAGGATGTACAGCGGCAACGGGTCCATCAGGTTTGGCTTGAAGCGCAGCAGCAGTTCATCGATCAGCGCCTGCTGCGGGTTGCTCAGGAAGTAATAGAGGCCCATCTCCTGAATCATGTCGCGGGTCTCGACGTGGCTGTTGGCCACGAAAACGATGCCCATCAGCAGTACCAGCAAGAAGATATGCACCACGTACAACACCCAGGCGCGCCGCAGGATGCGCACGCAGGCGACCAGGTAGCCATCGCGCAGGGCGATCCGGCCATAGGCCAGGGCGGCCGCGTAACCGGCCAGGAAAACGAAAATTTCCGCCGCGTCGCTGAAGCCGAAATTGCGCACGGTCAGCTGGGCCAGAGGGTTTTGCGGAATGTGATCCCAGAAGATGAAGATCAGCGCCAAACCCCGAAAGAAATCGATCCGATGGTCTCGATCGTTAGTCATGACGCAGGCTCTTGCAGGAAGGTATTTCAACTAAGGATAGGCGGGGAACAGCGGTGGTTCCGCACTGCCATGCGATGCCGATCAGCGGCGCGGAGGGTGGCGGGTTTTGCCGGGAATTGCAAAGGATGGGTATTACTGAATGTCTCTGAGCAGATATCGCCCGGCGCTGCGCCTGTCCCTGCTCGTTGTTCTTTGAACATTACGAAAGCGACCTGATTGCGCTTAAAACGACGCTATCCGAAATTATCTGTTGAACGAGTGTTCAGTGTTATCTATGTTGGCGGCACCCCCGGCCGGTTACTTGCGGGCTTGCGCTTTTTCTATTTCAACGAGAGGCAATGGCATGCGGTTTTCACCCTTTGTTGAGCGAGTAGCAGGGCAGGGCGTCGCGGCCTGGGACATCCATCATGCGGCGTTCGAGGCCCAGCGCCGGGGTGAAGATGTCATTATCCTGAGCGTCGGCGATCCGGACTTTGCGACCCCGCAATTCATTACCGACGTAGCCATAGAAGCCCTGCGCCAGGGTGACACCCATTACACTGAGATAGCCGGCCGCCTGGCCTTGAGGGAGGCCATCGCCGCCCGCTACAGCCCCCTGCTCGATCGCCCGCTGAATGCCCGAAACGTCATCGCGGTGGCTGGTGCCCAGAACGCCTTGTTCATCGCCTCGATGTGCCTGCTGCATGCCGGCGACGAAGTCATCGCCCTGGACCCGATGTACGTGACGTACGAGGCGACGCTCAAGGCGTCGGGTGCGACCCTGGTGCGCGTTCCCTGTGCGGCGGACTCGGGCTTTCGCCTCGATGCAGCGCTGTTGGCCAAGGCCATCACGCCACGAACGCGGGCGATCTTCCTGTCCAACCCCAACAACCCGACGGGCGTAGTGCTCAATCGCGAAGAACTGCAAGGCATCGCCGACCTGGCGATTGCCCATGACCTCTGGGTGGTCGTGGATGAAGTTTATGAAAGCCTGGCCTTTGAGCGTGAGCATGTCAGCCTGGCCTCGTTGCCAGGCATGGCCGAACGCTGTGTGGTGATTGGCAGCCTGTCGAAATCCCACGCCATGACCGGCTGGCGTGTCGGCTGGATCGTCGCCGATCCGGCCTTGATCAATCACGCCGAAACCCTGGTGCTGAGCATGTTCTATGGCCTCCCGGGGTTCGTCATGGAAGCGGCGCTGACGGCGGTACAGGCCCACGAGCAAGTGACCGGGGGCATGCGCGAGGTCTATCGTCGGCGTCGGGACCTGGTGATCGAGGCATTGTCCAATTGCCCGGGCATTTCGGTACTCAAGCCCGACGCCGGCATGTTCGTGCTGGTGGATGTCCGTGAAACCGGTCTGGATTCCCTGGATTTCGCCTGGCGCCTGTTCCGTGAAGGCGGGGTCTCGGTGCTGGATGCGGCGGCGTTCGGCCAGCCTGCCGAGGGCTTTGTCCGGCTGTCCTTTACCTTGAGTGAAGAACAGCTGTTGCGGGCGTGCCAGCGCATCCGGACGTTCGCCCTGGTGTTGAAGGGCGAGACACCGAAAGCCAGGGTGACCCGTAGCGCGGCCGATCCAGCGCCCGCCAGGCCTGACGCGATGAAAATCATGATCGAGGTCGACCGCCTGCACAAACGCTTCGGCAATATCGAAGTGCTCAAAGGTGTTTCCCTGACCGCCCGCGAAGGCGAGGTGATTTCCCTGATCGGCGCCAGCGGTTCGGGCAAAAGCACCCTGTTGCGCTGCATCAACATGCTCGAAGTACCGGACCAGGGTCGCATCCTGGTGGACGGCGAAAGCATTCACTTGAACTACGATCGCCCCGGCGCCCCCCTGGTGGCCGACGCCAGGCAACTGGTGCGCATCCGTTCCAGCCTGGGCATGGTGTTCCAGAACTTCAACCTCTGGCCGCACCGCACGGTGCTGGAAAACCTGATCGAGGCGCCGACCCAGGTGTTGCGCGAAAGCCGCGCCGAAGCCACCGAGCGAGCCGAAGCGCTGCTCGACAGGGTGGGGCTGGCGGCCAAGCGCAATGAATACCCGGCTTTTCTGTCCGGCGGCCAGCAGCAGCGGGTGGCCATCGCCCGGGCCCTGGCCATGCGCCCGAAGGTCATGCTGTTCGATGAACCCACTTCGGCACTCGACCCGGAGCTGGTCGGGGAGGTGCTCAAGGTCATCCGCTCACTCGCCGAAGAAGGCCGGACCATGATCCTGGTCACCCATGAAATGGCCTTCGCTCGCGATGTCTCTTCCAAAGTGGCCTTTCTCCATCAGGGGCTGATCGAGGAAACCGGTTCGCCGGATGAAGTGTTCGTACACCCACGCAGTGAACGTTGCCGGCAATTCGTCAACGCACATCAAACTCGCTAAAACAAACAATAAAAAGACGGGGAAACATCATGGGAAATCGACGGTTGGCAAACTGGTTGAGCGGCATGGCTTGTGTGTTTCTGGTTGGTTCCGGGATTGCACAGGCCCAGACCATTGAATTTGCGGTGGCAGCGGAACCCTATCCGCCGTTCACCCTCAAGCAGGCCAATGGGAAGTGGTCGGGCTTCGAGGTCGACCTGATCCACAAGCTGTGCGAACAGATGAAAGCGCAATGCGAGATCAAGGAAGTGGCCTGGGACGGGATCATCCCGTCGTTGCTGGCCAAGAAAATCGACGTGATTTTCTCCTCGATGTCGATCACCGAAGAGCGTGAAAAACAGATCGCTTTCAGTAAGGCTTACTACGACACCCCGGTGGCCATTGCCGGTCCCAAGGGCACCAGGCTGGAGATTTCGCCCGAAGGCCTGAAGGGCAAGACAATCGGCGTGCAGATATCCACGGTCAGCGCCAACTACCTGAAGGCGCACTACGAAAAGATCGCTGACCTGCGCTACTACGACACCCAGGACTCGGCCAACGCCGACCTGATCGCCGGGCGTATCGACCTGATGATGGCCGACGGCACGGCCGTCTCCAGCTTCGTCAAATCCCCCGACGCCAGTGGCCTGGAAAACCTTGGCATCGTGCCCTACGACCCGCTGTTCGGTCGCGGCGTGGGCGCCGGTGTGCGCAAGGACGACGCCGAGCTCAAGGCTCGTCTTGACACCGCAATTGCGTCCCTGCTGGCAAGCAAGGATTACGACACCATCTCCCAGCGTTATTTCGACATCAGCGTCAAACCGGCTAATTAAGCGGAATTGGCCCTGTAGCCGCTGCCATTAGGCTGCGCTCGAGCGCGAAGCACTCGCAAATCCAGATATCGCGGTGAACCAGTACCACCTTGATATGAGGTTTTACGAGGGCTTCGCCCTCGAGCGCAGCCTGCGGCAGCGGCTACAGATATAGCGACACGCTGTGGAGAGCTGAAATGCCAGCAATGTTCGATTTGATCAATTTCAGCGAGCAGGGATGGGGCAGCGCGCTGCTCAAAGGGTTATTGATGACCCTGCAGATATCGGCCGGTGCCTTTGTGGTCGGTCTGTTCATAGGTCTGGTGGTGGCTTGTCTCAAGCTCAACGCGCCAAGGCCCATCGCCTCGCTGATGCGCGGATACACCACGTTGTTCAGGGCTATTCCCGAACTGCTGCTGATTCTGTTGCTGTACTACGTCGGCTCCATGGGCCTCAATTCGCTGCTGGCCTGGGCCGGTCATGAGGCGGTAAACGTGAGTGGGCCGCTGGTGGCCATTCTGGTGCTGGGGCTGGTACAGGGCGCGTACGCCTCGGAGATTTTCCGCGCGGCAATCCTGGCCATTCCCCATGGCCAGATCGAAGCGGGACGTGCATTTGGCCTGAGTGGGCTGGGGCTGTTCCGCCGGGTCACGCTTCCGATCATGGCGCCTTACGCGATGGCCGGCATGGCCAACCTCTGGATCAACCTGATCAAGGACAGCGCGCTGATCAGCGTGGTCGGCACCAATGAGCTGCTGTACACCGCCAAGCAGGCGGCGGGCTCGACGCGACACTACCTGCTGTTCTACCTCACGGCGGCCGCGCTTTATTACCTGGTGACGCTGCTGTCCAACTATTTGTCTGGACGGCTCGAGCGACGTGTCCGTCGCTGGATGCCTTCGGTCGAGTGAACGAAATGATTCCAGAATGGATATTCGATTATGCGGCGCTGTTGGGCCGTGGGGTGCAGACGACGATCACGATTCTGCTGATCTCCAGCCTGTTGGGTTTTGTCCTGGCGGTGCTGGTCGCGCTGGCCCGGCTGTCGAAACGCAAGGTGATCGCCAAATGCAGTCTGGCCTACACCAGCGTGATACGCGGCACGCCGCTGCTGATTCAGATCTACATCTTCTACTACGGGCTGGGCAGCCTCTTTGCGCAGTTTCCGATGGTGCGCGGCAGCTTCCTCTGGCCTTATCTGCGCGACGGCTACTGGTACATCGTCTTCGCCCTGGTGTTGTCGGTGGGCGCCTATGTCGGCGAGGTGATCCGCGGCGGCTTGCTGGCGGTGCCCAAGGGTGAAATGGAGGCGGCCTCGGCGTTTGGCATGACCCAGCGCCAGGCCTTGCTGCGTGTGCGCTTGCCACGGGCCATGCGCCTGCTGTTGCCGACACTGGCGGGGGAAAGCGTGATGCTGCTCAAGTCGACGGCGCTGGCCTCGACCATTGCCGTGATGGACCTGCTGGGGGCCGCCAACGTGGTGCGGGCCCAGACCTTCCAGGTCTACCAGCCATTGCTGGTGGTGGCCGGGGTGTATGTCTGCCTGACCTTCCTGATCGAGGCGCTGTTTGCCTTTGCCGAGCGGCGTGGCACGCCATTGCGCAGGTCGGTATGAAGAGCGGCGATCGCTCGCTGCAGGGCATTGCTCTGTGCATGCTGGCCTATACCTTCCTGTCGCTGCAGGACGCGGCCATCAAATGGCTGGTGGCCGATTACTCGGTGGTGACCATTCTGTTCTGGCGCAGCCTGGTGGTGGTCGTGGCCTGTATGGCGGTGGGGCGAATGGAGCTCATGCGGCGCGCCTGGCGTTCATCCAGCAAACGGCTGCTGGTGGTACGCGGGCTGTTATCGATCGTCGCCTGGCTGCTGTATTACACCGCGGCCCGTGATCTGAGCCTGGCGGAAATGACCACCTTGTACTTCTCGGCGCCGATCATGGTGACTGTGCTCGCGGCGATATTTCTCAAGGAGCATGTCAGCCGCTGGCAATGGCTGGTGCTTGTCCTGGGGTTCATCGGCGTGGTGGTTGCCTGTCGGCCCGACAGCATGGGCGAACCGCTGCCGATTGTGCTGACTCTGCTGGCGGCCTTGTGCTGGGCCTTTACCTACATTCAATTGCGCCAGGTGGATGAGCAGACCTCGGTGATGCAACAGATGCTGATCACCAATGGGGTCTTCGTGGTGTGCGTGGCCGTGGCATTGCCCTGGACCCACACACCGTCGCCGACTTCGGCCTGGTTGGGAATGCTCGCCGCAGGGTTGGTGGGCGGCATTGGCCAGTTCCTGTTGTTCGCCAGTTTCCTGCGTGCCACCGCGACGTTGCTGGCGCCGTTCGAATACACCGGGCTGATCTGGGCCTTTCTACTATCGAACCTGGTCTGGGGCACATTGATCGATGTGCCGTTGATGGTGGGCGCCGGCTTGATCGCCGTCAGCGGTACGCTGGCGATGATCCTCGCCAGGCATCACTCACGCCGGCGCAAACCTGACTACAGCGAGGTGAAAGCGTGGCAGAAGACGTCTCCTTGAACGTACGCAGTGACGCCGGTGAAAGCCTGCGCGTGCAGGCCTGGCGATACCAGGGCGATGGCAGTGGGCCGAAGGTGCATCTGCAGGCAGGCGTGCATGCCGACGAAATCGCCGGAATGCTGGTGTTGCACAAGCTCATGCCCAAGCTGCAGTCCGCCCGGGACCGAGGGCTGCTCAAGGGCAGCGTGACCGTGGTGCCCCAGGCCAACCCCTTTGGCATCGGGCAATTCCGCCAGGGGCGGATTCTCGGTCGGATTCACGACGCCACCGGGCAGAACTTCAACCGGCTGTTCGATCAGTCACTGAAGCTGACGCGCGAGGCGACCAATCTGGGGCATTGGCAAAAGCGCCTGGTCCAGTTGGCCGCGACCGCCGATCTGGTGCTCGATTTGCACACCGATGACGAGGCGCTGCCGTATCTCTACATCCACCGCAGTTTCTGGCCGCAGGGTCGCACGCTGGCGGCAGCGTTGAAGGTCGACGTGGCCATTGTCTGGGATGAAGGCGGTGACGGCTCATTCGAAGAAACCATTATCGAGCCCTGGCTGCGCGCGGGTGAAGTCGGCCAGCGCCTGGCCGCGACCCTCGAACTGCGAGGGCAGGGCGACGTCTGCGACCTGCTGGCCGAGCAGGACGCTGCCGGGTTACATGCCTGGCTCTGTGCCTGTGGCGTCATCGATGAACGCATGCCAATGGAACACTGGCAGGGGGAAGCGGTGGACATCGGGCATATGGAATCGATCTTCGCGCCGCAATCGGGCGTGCTGATCTTCGAGAAGGCGTTGGGCGATTATCTTGAAGAGGGCGAGCGTTTCGCCAGAATCCTCGGCAGACCGGGTGAGCCTGCGTCCGAGGTGATCCTGCAGGCTGCCCAGGCTGGGCGGATGGTGACCCGCTATCGCGATCGATTGGTGCCGCAGGGGGCGGTGGTTGCCAAGTTTACGGGGAGCCGGTTGTCGTCCAATTGGGCGGGTGGGTTGTTGGATCCTTAAAGGGTGGTGCCTGCCTATCTTACAGCCCGGCTCCGTGCGGACTCTGGAGCGGGCTTGCCCGCGATGGGGTGCGCAGCAGCCCTCTGCTGTGTCGGGCCAAGCATCGCAGGGGAAGGCTGCGCCTTCCATCGCGGGCAAGCCCGCTCCTACAAGGACCGTGCTGGGGGATATCAATCGTGCCGAATCAGCTTTTCCCGCAACGTCGCAGCCTGGGCAGGCTCCAGCTCCACCCAGTAATACTGCTGCCCGGCAATCAACGCCGCAGCGGGCACTCCGTCACGGTAGACCAGCCGATTGCCGCTCAGGGCCGGGACCTTGCTGCCGGGCAGCAAGGTCCCGGCCAGGTTCAGCGGGTCGCTGGCGCTGATGGCGATCAGGCTGCCATCGGCAGGAAGCCTGCGTACTTCGCGCAGCAGCGGGATGGCTTCGGGCAGGGCAAATTGTTCACCGGCCAGGCCGCTGACAAAGCGGCCACCACGAATCTGGCCACGGGCTTCCAGGCGGTGAAAGGTGCGCAGCAGTTCGCGCCAGCTCGGCAGCCAGTCGGCCTCGCGCTCGAGCAGGCGCCAGAACACTACGCCATAACGGCGCAACAAGGTCATGGCGATATGTTCGAGGGTTTCGTTGCTGTCGACACTGGCGCTGGCACGACGCAGCAGCGCCCAGCGCCCGGCATCGTCCATGCCGCCGACAAACGCCCCGCGACCGCGTCGGCTGCTGCGCCCCACGCGTTTGCTGGCTGGGGTTATCAACGCGCGCAGGCCGGCAAAGCTGTCGGCATTCACCCGCCCGGCCGCAACCAGCTCCTGCAGGGCGTTTTCCAGTTCAGTGCGCAGCAGATGGGCCTCGCTGAGCAACTCATCAAAAAACAACGCACCGTGCTCGGCCAGCGCGGCGTGAACATTCTGCGCGCGTTGGGACAATTCAGTCAGTTCGTTCTGTTCACATAAACCACGCCAGAGATTGATCCGGGTACGTGGCAACAACACGATCGGCGTCGTACGCAGGGTGCTTCCGGTGTTCTTGCCGGGTGGGGCGAGCCGGGCCCAGACGGTTTTACCCGACCGGCTGGCCTCGTCCAGCCAGGTCATGGCGTAATCCTTGAGCCGCATCGGCAGCAGGTCGCTTTCCCACGCGCCGGCCGGCGCCGGGTAGCCTTCGAATTGGCCGAGGACTTCGCCCAGGGCCGCGCTGCCCTGCAGACGGGTCGCCGGTGACAGGTGTTGCCAGTCGAACAGGAAACGCATGAAATCCTGCAGCGCCACCGGCTCGATTTCCCGGCGCAGGCGCTTGACCGTGTAGCGATGGATGCGCGCCAGCAGGTGTCGTTCGCACCACTGGATTTCGTGTTGCTGTGGGCTGAATTGGCCGCGCAGCACATAGCCCTCGCCCTCGAGGCGCGCCAGGGCCTGCTCGACCTGCAGCGGCGGCAGGTTCAGCGGCCCGGCGATTTCGCCGAGGCGTAGCGGCCCAAAACCGCTGAGTCGGGCGCGAATCAGTTCCACTAGCGCCTGTTCCGGATCCTGGCCCGCATCGAAGCCGGGCAAGGGGACCAGGGGTGGGCTCATCGCAGCCTGCGGGTAAACGGCTTGCAGGCCGGTCAGGCGCTCCAGTGCCAGCCATAGAAATTGCCCTGTACCGACCTGCAGGCGCGTGGCTCGACCTGAGTCAGCCAAGGTGTCCAACCAGCCTTGCCAGTCGGAACTGGCATTGACTTCAGCCTGGCTGACAGCGGCAAGCATCATCAGGCTTTCGTGCATTTCATCGACGTTGGCAGGTGCTGGCCAGGCTTGCTCGCGTACTGCGGCAATTGCCTCGGCATCCAATGCACCAAGGTCGTCGCCGCTTTGCGGTTCGCTCCAGCGCCGGTTGAGTACAGCCTGGGTACGGCGCTCCTCCAGCGGTGCGTCATCGAGAAAGGCATAGGGCCGGGCATTGAGGATCGCTGCCGCCAAGGGCGAAGGTGCCGGCAGGTCACGGCTGATCAGGCGGATTTCGGCCCGTTCGATACGCCGCAACAGGGCCAGCCAGCCTTCGCTGTCCATGGCTTCGTGCAGGCAGTCGTCGAGGGTTTGCTCGACCAGCGGGTGATCAGGGATTTCCCGTTCGCCGCCGAGGTTTTCAACGCAGGCGATCTGGTCGGGGAACACCGTGGCGATCAGGTCTTCGCTTTTCATCCGCTGGATCTGCGGCGCTACTTTGCGGCCACCGCTGTATCGTGGCAGGGCCAGGGCAATGCTGGCGCTCCAGCGCCAGCGCACGCCGAACAGCGGTGCCTCGAGCACGGCCTGGACCAGCAAGTGCTTGGCAGTGTTCGACTGCAAGTAACGCCAGACCTCATCCAGTTCGAAACTGTGGCTGGTGGACAGCGACAGAACGATCGCGTCTTCACTGGCGGCCGCCTGCAATTCGAAATTGAACGTCCGACAGAAACGCTTGCGCAGGGCCAGGCCCCAGGCACGGTTGAGACGACTGCCGAACGGCGAGTGGATAACCAGTTGAGTGCCGCCGGATTCATCGAAAAAACGCTCCATTATCAGCGTATCCTGGGACGGCAGGGCGCCGAGCGTCTGACGGGTACGCGCCAGGTAATCGACCAGCTGTTCGGCGCTGTCCCGGTTCAGGCCCAGGCTGTCACTCAGCCAATCGATCACCGGCTGCAGTTCGCCGGCACTGGCACCCAGGCGTTCGTCGATCTGTGCTTGCAAGCGGGCCACCGCCAGCGACAGCTCATCGCTGCGCCCCGGCGCTTCGCCGAGCCAGAACGGGATATTCGGCGGTTGACCCTGGGCATCCTCGACCCGCACCCGACCGGTCTCCACGCGAATGATCCGATAGGAGGTATTGCCGAGCTGGAAGACATCGCCGGCGATGCTTTCTACGGCGAAGTCCTCATTGACGCTGCCGATGTTCAACCCCTGGGGTTCAAGGATCACTGCGTAATCGGCGTTGTCCGGGATGGTGCCGCCGCTGGTCACGGCGGTCAACTTGCTGCCGCGCCGCCCACGCAGGGTGCCGGCCACGGCATCGCGATGCAGGTAGGCACTGCGCACGCCCTGCCGGGCGCTGTAGCCTTCGGCGAGCATGCGCAGCACGGCCTGGTAATGGGCCGGGTCGAGCGCCCTGTAGGGCATGGCCTGCCGGAAACATTCAAACAGCGCCTGCTCGTGCCACTCCTGGCAACTGACCTCGGCAATGATCTGCTGGGCCAGCACGTCCAGCGGCGCCTCGGGAATCCGCAGGATATCCAGTTCGCCACGGCATACGCAGTCGAGCAAGGCTGCACACTCGATCAAGTCATCGCGCGAGGTGGCGAACAAGCGCCCCTTGGGCGTGCCACCGACCTGGTGACCGGAGCGCCCGACGCGTTGCAGAAAAGCCGAAATCGAGCGCGGCGAACCGATCTGGCAGACCAGGTCGACCTCGCCGATATCAATGCCCAGCTCCAGCGAGGCGGTGGCCACCAGCACTTGCAGCTCGCCGCGCTTGAGCCGTTGTTCGGCATCCAGGCGGTGCTCCTTGGCCAGGCTGCCATGGTGCGCGGCGACCGCCTCACGCCCCAGCCGCTCGCTCAAATGGCGGGACAAGCGTTCGGCCAGGCGCCGGGTGTTGACGAAAATGAGCGTGGTCCGGTGCTGCCGGGCCAGTTCTGCCAGACGTTCGTAGACCCGCTCCCAGACGTCGTTGGCCATGACCGCGCCAAGGGGCACCGGCGGTACTTCGATGCCGAGGTCGCGCGGCCGGGCGTGGCCGATATCGACGATGCTGCAGGGGCGGCCCACACCGACCAGCAAACGCGAAACCTGCTCGATCGGCTTTTGCGTGGCGGACAGCCCGATTCGCCGCAGCGGCTTGTCGCACAGGGCCTGCAAGCGTTCCAGGCTCAGCGCCAGATGGCTGCCGCGCTTGCTTGCGGCCATGGCATGGATCTCGTCGACGATGACCGTGTGGGCACCGCCGAGCATGCGCCGGCCGGAGTCCGAGCCGAGCAGCACATAGAGCGATTCCGGCGTGGTCACCAGGATATGCGGGGCGTTCTTGCGCATCGCCGCCCGCTCTTTTTGCAGGGTGTCGCCGGTGCGTACGGCGGTACGAATCGGCAAGGCCGGCAGGCCCATGCTGGCCAATTCGGCGGTGATGCCAGCCAGCGGCGTTTGCAGGTTGATCTGGATGTCGTTGGACAGCGCCTTGAGTGGCGACACGTAGACCACCAGGGTCTGGTCCGGCAGCTTGCCGCCATTGGCCAGGCCTTGCCGGACCAGCTCATCGAGCACGGCGAGAAAGGCCGTCAACGTCTTGCCGGAGCCGGTGGGGGCGGCGATCAGGGTCGAGTGCCCACGCTGAATCAGCGGCCACGCCTGGGCCTGGGCGGGCGTGACCGCAGGGAAAGTGCTGTTGAACCAGGTGCTGACAGCCGGGTGGAAGCCGTGCAGGAGCGGGTCCTTTTGGGCGGGTAGCGTCATTTTGTCTTTATGCGGGCGTAGACGGCAGGAAGCAAGGTTTGTTCGTCGCCTGTCAGGGTCTCATCGCTGGCAAGCCAGCTCCCACCGGGCATGTCGCTTGGCTTTTTGTGGGAGCTGGCTTGCCAGCGATGCGTTTGAAAGGTCACCAAAACCATGTGATCCTTTACCCCTTTTTCCGCACCGGACCCACCCATGCCCCAAACCATCCGCATCGCCGCCGCCCTGCTGCTCCCAGGGCCAGACCCTGCTGGTCCGCAAGCGCGGCACCCAGGCGTTCATGCAGCCAGGCGGCAAGATCGAGCCGCACGAGCAACCGGCAACGGCGCTGGCACGCGAGTTGTTCGAAGAACTGGGCCTGCAGGTCGACCCAACCGAGGCGACCTACCTCGGCCAGTTCAGCGCCCCTGCGGCCAATGAGCCAGGCTTCGAAGTACAGGCTGAGTTGTTTCAGCTGCACACCGAGGCGTTGGTAGTACCAGCGGCCGAGATCGAGGAAGTGATGTGGGTCGACGCCACCCGTCACATCGACCAGGTGCTGGCACCCTTGACGCGAGACTTGATCTTGCCGCTCTTTCGGCAGTTAACTGGCGAACCTGCCTGACTCTACTTGCAAAGGAATGCCCATGATCCCCACCCATGAGTGGCTGTTGTTTATCGGCGCGGCGTTATTGATGGTGCTGACGCCGGGGCCGAACATGATCTACCTGATTTCACGTTCGATCTGCCAGGGCCGCACGGCCGGAATCACTTCGCTGGTGGGGGTGGTCGGCGGCTTTCTGGTGCACATGACGGCAGCTGCAGTAGGCTTGACCGCGTTGTTTCTGGCCGTGCCAATGGCTTATGACCTGCTCAAGTGGGCAGGCGCCGGTTACCTGCTGTGGCTGGCCTGGCAAGCGGTCAAGCCCGGTGCGCGTTCGCCCTTCGAGCCGCGCCAGCTGCCGCCGGACTCGGCGCCCAAGTTGATGCTCATGGGCTTTCTGACCAGCGCCCTGAACCCCAAGGTGGCGGTGTTCTATCTCTCGGTGCTGCCGCAATTCATTTCCCCTGAACGGGGCTCGGTATTGCTGCAAAGCCTGACCCTGGGCCTGACCCAGATCGCCGTGAGTTTTTCGGTCAACCTGCTCATCGCTTTGTTCGCTGCCGGCCTGGCCTCCTGGTTCGTACGCTACCCGTTGTGGCTGATGCTGCAGCGTTACGTCATGGGCTTTGTGCTGGCCGGGCTGGCGCTACGCCTGGTGCAGGAGCAGCGGCGCACTGTCTGAGCCGGCTCAGCGTACTGCGCTGACGCCGTCCAGGGTCGAGAACGAGGTGTCCTTGGCGGTCAGCAGGAAGTCGCGCATGTACGGCGCATCGAGCATGTCGGTGCGCACGGCCGCGTACAGGGTGGCAAACAGGCCTTTCTCGCCCAGACGCTTGGCTTTCACATAGCCGCGCGAGCTGTATTCGTGCAATGCCCAGTGCGGCATCCCGCACACGCCACGGCCGCTGGCCACCAGCTGCATCATCATCACCGTCAGTTCCGAGGTGCGGACCTGGGCCGGTTCGATGTCGGCCGGTTCCAGGAAGCGGGTGAAGATATCCAGGCGGTCGCGTTCCACCGGGTAGGTGATCAGGGTTTCACTGGCCAGGTCTTCGGGCACGATGTAGGGCTTGCTGGCCAGTGCGTGCTGGTTGGCGACCGCAAGCATGGCCTCATAGGTAAACAGCGGCACATAGGTGATGCCGGCCAGGTCGATCGGGTCCGAGGTCACGACCAGGTCCAGGTCGCCGCGCGCCAGCGCCGGCAGGGGGGCGAACGAGAAGCCGGAGGCCAGGTCCAGTTCGACTTCCGGCCAGGCATCGCGGAACTGGTCGATGGTCGGCATCAGCCACTGGAAGCAGCTGTGGCATTCGATTGCCATGTGCAGGCGGCCTGCGGTGCCGCCGGCCAGGCGGGCAATGTCGCGCTCGGCGCCGCGCAGCAGCGGCAGGGTCGAATCGGCCAGTTGCAGCAAGCGCAAACCGGCGCTGGTGAAACGGATCGGCTTGGTCTTGCGCATGAACAAATGCATGCCCAGGCGTTCCTCCAGTTCCTTGAACTGGTGCGACAGGGCCGACTGGGTCAGGTGCAGCCGCTCGGCCGCTTCGACCAGGCTATCGGCTTCACGCAGGGCGTGCAGGGTTTTCAGGTGGCGAATCTCGAGCACCGGAGGCTCCATGAAAAAATTTTGGGATGAACACGAATATATTGAGTTTGTCTCATGTTGGCCTGGCTGTCGACAATAGCACCATCATTTACATGGAGCATTCTTGTCATGGCACTGGCCCACAACCTCGGTTTCCCACGCATCGGCGCCGACCGCGAACTGAAAAAAGCCCTGGAGTCCTATTGGAAAGGCGACCTTGACCAGGCCGGTCTCAAGGCGGTCGGTCGGGAATTGCGGGCCCGCCATTGGCAGCTGCAGAAAGACGCCGGTATTGAACTGCTGCCGGTCGGCGACTTCGCCTGGTACGACCAGGTTCTGACCCACTCGGTGGCCTTCGGCGTGGTCCCCGAGCGCTTCAACAGCGCCAAGGGCGACAACGGCCTGCCGACCCTCGATACCCTGTTCGCCATGGCCCGTGGTGCCAGCCACCGTTGCGGGGGCGCCCATGGCCAGGCCCAGCATGCCCAGGAACTGACCAAGTGGTTCGACACCAACTACCACTACCTGGTCCCGGAGTTCACGGCCGACCAACGTTTCCTGCTGAGCTGGGAACAGCTCTTTGAAGAAGTCGACGAAGCCCTGGCCCTGGGCCACAAGGTCAAGCCGGTCTTGATCGGCCCGCTGACCTACCTCTGGCTGGGCAAGGCCAAGGGCAACGGCTTCGACAAGCTCGACCTGCTCGAACGCCTGCTGCCGATCTATGGCGAGATTCTCGGTCGCCTGGCGCGCCAGGGCGTGGAATGGGTGCAGATCGACGAGCCGATCCTGACCCTCGACCTGCCCCAGGAATGGAAGAACGCCTTCGAACGCGCTTACCACATCCTCCAGTACTCGCCGCTGAAAAAGCTGGTAGCGACCTACTTCGGTGGCCTGGAAGACAACCTCGGGCTGGCCGTGGGCTTGCCGGTCGACGGCTTGCATGTCGACCTGGTGCGCGCACCGGAGCAACTGGCTGCGGTACTCGATCGCCTGCCCACCTACAAGGTGTTGTCGGTCGGAGTGGTCAACGGTCGCAACGTCTGGCGCTGTGACCTGGACGCGGCGCTGGAGCAACTGCAACAGGCTCGCCAGCGCTTTTGCGCGAACCTGTGGGTAGCCGGCTCCTGCTCGCTGCTGCATAGCCCGGTGGATCTGGGCCGCGAAGACCGCCTGGATGCCGAACTGAAAAGCTGGTTGGCCTTTGCCGTGCAGAAGTGTGGCGAAATCGCCGTGCTCGCCGAGGCCCTGGTCAATCCGCAATCGGCCAACGTGCAGTCGGCACTGGCCGCCAGCCGCGTCGTCCAGCAAAGCCGTGCGCAGTCGCCACGCATTCACAAGGCCGAGGTCCAGGCCCGCCTTGCCGCCGTTACCGCACAGGACAGCCAGCGCCAGTCGCCGTTTGCCCAGCGTATCGAAGCTCAGCGGGCACGCCTGAAATTGCCGGCGTTCCCAACCACGACCATCGGCTCGTTCCCGCAGACCGCATCGATTCGCCTGGCGCGTCAGGCATTCAAGCAGGGCAAGCTGTCGGCCAATGACTACACCGACGCCATGCACAGCGAAATCCGCCATGCCGTGCAAGTGCAGGAACGCCTGGGCCTGGACGTGCTGGTGCACGGTGAGGCCGAGCGCAATGACATGGTCGAATACTTCGCCGAACAGCTGGATGGCTACAGCTTCACCCGCTTCGGCTGGGTGCAGAGCTACGGCTCGCGCTGCGTAAAACCGGCGATCATCTTCGGCGACCTGAGCCGCCCCGAAGCCATGACCGTCAACTGGACCCGGTACGCCCAGAGCCTGACCGAGAAAACCATGAAAGGCATGCTCACCGGCCCCGTGACCATGCTGATGTGGTCCTTCCCTCGCGAAGACGTTTCACGCAAGGTCCAGGCGCAGCAGCTGGCGCTGGCGATCCGTGATGAAGTGGTCGACCTGGAACAGGCCGGGATCAAGATCGTCCAGATCGACGAAGCCGCCTTCCGTGAAGGCTTGCCGCTGCGCCGGGCGCAATGGCAGGAATACCTGGACTGGGCGGTGGAAGCCTTCCGCCTGTGCGCCAGTGGCGTGCGCGACGAGACGCAGATCCACACGCACATGTGCTACAGCGAGTTCAACGACGTGATCAAATCCATCGCGGCCATGGACGCCGATGTGATCACCATCGAAACCTCGCGCTCGGACATGGAACTGCTCGATGCGTTCGAGGCCTTCGACTACCCCAACGACATCGGCCCGGGCGTGTACGACATCCATTCGCCACGGGTGCCGGACACGGCCGAGATGGTCAAGTTGATGAGCAAGGCGGTCCAGCGCATCCCGGCCGAGCGGCTGTGGGTCAACCCGGACTGTGGTTTGAAGACCCGCGCCTGGCCGGAGACCGAGGCGGCGCTGGTGAACATGGTGGCGGCGGCGCGGCAGTTGCGTAGCCAGTTGGCCTGATGGTTGGTTTTTAGGGCCCCATCGCTGGCAAGCCAGCTCGCACAATACTCTGTAGGAGCTGGCTTGCCAGCGATGAGGCCCGAAAGAACAACATAAATTCTGACCGTTCGGCACCCGTCATCAAATTGTCATCGAACTGTGGCAGCGCGCTTGAACAAACATCATCAGACTCTCGCTCTACTGGGGTTCTGCGGTTTGGTGTTTTTTCATGCGGGTAATACTGTTTCTGGCCGCGCTGCTGTGCGGCCTTCCTTCCTTTGCAGCAACGCGCTGCTCCGTCGACGTGCCGACCGAACGGGCTGTACTTGCGCAGGTCAGCCTTGCCTACCAGAGCATCGGCCGCGAGTCCGACCCGGTATTGTTGCTGGTCATGGGCCTGGGTGGCCAGCTCATCCATTGGCCCGACGAAGTGGTGGTCGCGCTCTGCCAGCAGGGCTTTCGGGTCATCCGCTATGACAATCGCGATGTCGGACTGTCCAGCTGGAACCAGCCCCCGGCGAGCGCCAACCTGACCTACGAAGTGCTGCGCCATAAACTCGGCCTGGAGGTTTCGGCGCCCTATACCCTGACCGATATGGCCGACGACGCGCTGGGCTTGATGGATAGCCTGCAGGTTGGACAGTTCCATGTGCTGGGCGCCAGCATGGGCGGGATGATCGCTCAGCACATGGCCGCCATGGCGCCGCAGCGGGTCGAGAGCCTGACCCTGATCATGTCCAGCTCCGGTGCCGAGGGCCTGCCGGCACCCAACCCGGAACTCTTGCAGCTGCTGGCTAAACGCAGCGCACCCAATCGCCAGGTCGCCCTCGAGCAACAGGCCGACCTGCTGGCCGCCCTGGGCAGCCCGAAGGTCAGCGACGATCGCGAGCAACTGTTGCAGCAGGCGGCTGAATCCTATGATCGGGCGTTCAACCCTGAAGGGGTGAAGCGGCAGATCCTGGCGATACTGGCCGAGCCGAGCCGGGTCCAACTGCTCAACCAGTTGAGAGTACCGGCACTGGTCGTGCATGGCACCGCCGATCCCCTGCTGCCGGTCATGCATGGGGTGCACCTGGCGGCGCATATCCAGGGCAGCCAGCTGCGCCTGATACCGGGGCTGGCCCATCGCTTTCAAGTGCAGTTCAAAGGCGCATTGCTGGGGGCCGTGCTGCCCTACCTGAAGGCCCATCGCCAGGATGTGAGCCACTGGGCGCAGCTTTGAGCGCGGGGCTCAACCCAGGCCGTATTTCTTGACCTTGTCGAACAGGGTGGTCTTGGCCATGCCCAGCTCCTGGCTGGCCTGGCTCAAGTTGCCGCCGGTGCGTTGCAGGGCATCGCTGAGCAGGTTTCTTTCAAAGGCTTCCACGGCCTCGGCAAAACCCAGACCCTGGGCCTGGCTGCCGCTGCCGGGCTTCTTGAAGGCGGGCAGGCCCAGGGCATAACGCTCGGCGACGTTGCGCAGTTCGCGCACGTTGCCGGGCCAGTCGTGGGCCACAAGGCGCGACAGGGTCTGGCTGTCGAGTTCCGGTATTTCGCGGTCGAAACGCAGCGAGGATTGCTCCAGGAAATGCTCGAACAGTTGCAGGATATCCTCGCGACGTTCGCGCAGCGGCGGCAGTTCCAGGGTCACCACATTGAGACGGTAATACAGGTCGCTACGGAACTGGCTGGCCTGGCTCAAGGCGTCCAGGTCGGACTTGGTCGCCGCGATGACCCGGCAATCCACGGCGATGCTCTGGTTCGAGCCCAGGCGCTCCAGGGTTCGCTCCTGCAGGACCCGCAGCAGTTTGATCTGCAGGTTGATCGGCATGCTCTCGACTTCGTCGAGAAACAGCGTGCCGCCGTTGGCATGTTCGATTTTGCCGATGCGGCGTTTGCCCGCACCGGTGAAGGCATTGGCTTCATGGCCGAAAATTTCGCTTTCGAACAGGTTCTCCGGCAGGCCGCCGCAGTTCAGGGCAACGAAGGGTTGGGCCTGGCGCCGGCTGAAGTCATGCAGGCAACGGGCGACCAGTTCCTTGCCGGTGCCGGTCTCGCCTTCGATCAGCACGTTGGCCGACGTGTCGGCGACGTTGGCGATCAACTCCCGCAGGTTCTGCATGGCTTGCGAACGCCCGATGATCCGCCCCTCCAGGGAGCTGCGTTCGGCCAGTTGCCGGCGCAACGAGAAGACTTCCCGGGCCAGGCTGCGCTGTTCGAGCGCCCGACGCACGACGTCGACCAGGCGTTCGGGCGAGAATGGTTTCTCCATGAAATCGTAGGCGCCGTCGCGCATGGCACCCACCGCCATGTTGATGTCGCCGTGCCCGGTGATCAGCACCACCGGCAAGCTGCGGTCGCGTGCCTTGAGCCGGGTCAACAGCTCCAGGCCGTCGATGCCCGGCAGGCGGATATCACTGACGACGATCCCGGCGAAGTCATCGCCGATGCGCTCCAGTGCCTCTTCGGCACTGCCAACGCCTACGCTGACGATGTCCTCCAGGGCCAGCGCCTGCTGGCACCCGAGCAACACATGCGGGTCGTCTTCGACGATCAGAACGGTAAGGGGAGAAGTGTTCATATCGGCTCGGCTGGCTGAGAGGGGGCGTTAAGCAAAGGCAGGCTCAGGACGAATGCGGTCCCGCCGCTGGCGGGATGTTCGACACTGAGACTGCCGCCGGCGGCCGCGGCAAGGCTGGCGGACAGGGTCAAGCCAAGGCCCAGCCCCTGTTCCCCGGGCTTGGTGGTGAAAAAGGGTTCAAACAGGTGCTTGCGCGCCTCGGAGTCGATGCCATGGCCATTGTCGCGCACGCGCAAGCGGTATTTATCGCCCGCCAGCTCGCCCTCCAGCCAGAGTTCAGGCTGCGGTTGTGCCTGCATGGCATCCAGAGCGTTGCCGATCAGGTTGACCAGGATTTGCTCCAGGCGGGTCTGGTCGATGGTCAGCTGCTGGTCGCTGAAGTCGTGGTGCAATTGGAGTTTACTGCCTTCCAGGCGGCTGCCCAACACCTGCAAGGCGGCGTCCACGGCCTTGGCCAGGGACGCTTCGCCGCGATCTTCGCCGCGCCGGGCGAAGGAGCGCAGGCTGGCGGTGATCCGGCCCATGCGATCGATCAGTTCGTTCATGGTCCGCAGGTTGGTGCTGGCGGTGTCCAGCGCACCGCGCTCGAGGAAGCGCACGGTATTGCCCGATAGCGTGCGCAAGGCCGCCAGCGGTTGGTTGAGCTCGTGGGCAATGCTGGTGGACATTTGCCCGATGGCGGCCAGCTTGCCGGCCTGGACCAGTTCGTCCTGGGCCCGGCGCAGGGTTTCCTCTGCGTGCCGGCGCTCGCGGATCTGGCCTTTGAGACGCTCGTTGCTGGCGCGCAGGTCTGCGGTTCGGTCGGTGATCTTGCGTTCCAGCTGGCTGTTGGCTTCTTCCAGCGCCTCGCGTGCGGCCAGGCGGGTGGCGATGACTTTGCGCCGCTCGTTCCAGGCGATCAGCAGAATGGCCAGCAGCGCGAACGCCACGCCGACCAGCACGCCCTGGGTGATCGCCTCATGCCGCAGGTCCTGCAGAGGCGTCAGCAAGGTGAAGCGCCAAGGGGTGTCGATCAGTCGGCGGGTTTGCGCCAGGTAACTGACTTCGTGTTCACCGGTGCTCAGCTCGGCATTGGCCGGGAAGGTCAGCTTTTCGACGTTCTCGCTGAGGCGTTCGCGTGCCAGCGGTTGCAATTCGTTGAGCGGCCACCAGTAGTATTGCAGGCTGCGCGCCAGGCGCTCCTTGATTTCCGGGGTGAGCGGGCGGACCGATTTGAGGCGCCGGGCCGGATCGCTGGAGAGAATGATGATGCCGTTCTCGTCGCTGACGAAAGCTTCCAGGCGGGCCCGTTGCCAGCGCTCTTCGAGGGCTTCCATGCGCACCTTGATCACCGCCACGCCGATCACCTTGCCATGCTCTTCCAAGCCATGGGCCAAGTAATAGCCAGGCTCGCCGGTGGTGCTGCCGATGCCATAGAAACGGCCGGGTTGCCCCCGCACCGCATCCTGGAAATAGGCACGGAAAGAGAGGTCTTCGCCCAGGTAGCTGTCGATGTCGCGCCAGTTGCTGGTCGCCTGCACGCGGCCGGTGGTATCGAGCACGTAGATCGCTCGGCTGCGGCTGCGACGGTTCAGCCCTTCAAGGTAGGTGTTGACGGCTTGGCGATGCGCGCCATCGGGCTCGGTGAGCAGTTTCGAGACGTTGTCTTCCAGCTCGAGCAGGCTCGGCAGGTAGGTGTATTTGCTGATTTCGCTTTCGACCGCGCGTGCGTGCAGCTCCAGCTGCCGTTCGCCGTTTTCGCTCAGCGTGCGGATACCGTTGCGCTCACTGAACAGATAGCCGGCGTAACCCAGGCCGAGCATCAGCAGGATGATCAGTGGCGGCAGGAAAAAATGTCGGATCAGGCGGGGTTTCACGGCAAGGGCGGGCTTGGATGCGCGATAAAGGGTGGGGTCGCATTTCATCACAGTCGCCTTGGTACGACCAGCAGCCTGTGCCCGACGGAGCCGGGCACAGGGCAACCGACCTTAGTGCTGGAGGATCTTGTCGAGGAAGTGCTGGGTGCGCTCATGCCGGGCGCCCCTGTCACCGAAGAAATCATCCTTCGGGCAGTCCTCGATGATCTTGCCCTGGTCCATGAAGATCACCCGGTTGGCGACCTTGCGGGCGAAGCCCATCTCGTGGGTGACGCACATCATGGTCATGCCTTCGTGGGCCAGTTGCACCATCACGTCGAGCACTTCGTTGACCATTTCCGGGTCCAGGGCCGAGGTCGGTTCGTCGAACAGCATGACGATCGGGTCCATGGCCAGGGCGCGGGCAATCGCCACACGCTGTTGCTGGCCGCCGGACAGCTGCCCCGGGTGCTTGTGCGCATGGGCCGAAAGGCCGACGCGCTCAAGCAGTTGCAGGCCCTTCTTGGTGGCTTCTTCCTTGCTGCGGCCCAGTACCTTGATCTGCGCGATGGTCAGGTTCTCGGTGATGGTCAGGTGCGGAAACAGTTCGAAATGCTGGAACACCATGCCGACCCGCGAGCGCAGCTTGGGCAGGTTGGTCTTCGGATCGGCGATCGACGTGCCGTCGACCACGACGTCACCTTTCTGGAACGGTTCCAGGGCGTTGACGCATTTGATCAGGGTGGATTTGCCCGAGCCCGAAGGGCCGCAGACCACCACCACTTCACCTTTCTTGACCTCCGTGGTGCAATCGGTCAGCACCTGGAAGTCTCCATACCACTTGTTGACGTTCTTGATAGAGATCATACGGTTAACCTTTTTTGCAGGCGCTTGACCAGGAAGGAGGCGGAGAAGCTGATGGCGAAGTACACGACACCGGCGAAGACCAGGAACTCGTTGGAGCGTCCGATGATGTCACCACTGGCACGTGCGGAGTTGAGGAAGTCCACCAGGCCGACGGCATAGACCAGCGAGGTGTCCTGGAACAGGATGATGCTCTGCTGCAGCAGCAGCGGGGTCATCTTGCGGAACGCCTGGGGCAGGATGATCAGGCGCATGGTCTGGCCATAGTTCATGCCCAGCGCCTGGGCGGCGCCCATCTGTCCCTTGGAGATCGATTGTACGCCGGCACGGACGATTTCGCAGAAGTACGCCGCTTCGAACATCATGAAGGCGACCAGGCACGAAGTGAACGCACCCACCGGCGTGTCTTCGCCGGTGATCCAGCGCAGCACGAACGGCACCGCCAGGTAGAACCAGGTAATGACCAGCAGCAGCGGAATGGAGCGAAAGTAGTTCACGTAGGCGCCGGCAATGTTGCTCAGCAGTTTGTTCGAGGACAACCGCATCAGTGCCAGGATAGTGCCCAGGGCGATACCGCCGATAACCCCGAGAACCATCAGCTGCAGGGTCATGACCATGCCGTTCCACATGCCTGGCAGGGAGGGAATGATTCCACTGAAGTCCATTATTTACCCCCCACGGAAATCAGGCCGGGTACAGAGACTTTCTTCTCGACCAGGCGCATCAGCAGCATCAGGCCCATGTTCAAGGTGAAGTAGATCAGGGTCGCCAGGGTGAAGGCTTCAAACAGGTTGGCGGAGAACTCGGCCGTCTGCTTGGTCTGCGCGAGCAGCTCCATCAGCCCGATCAGCGATGCCACCGACGAGTTCTTGAACACGTTGAGGAATTCAGAGGTGAGCGGCGGAATGATGATCCGGTAAGCCTGCGGCAGCAGGACGTTCCAGTAGACCTGCGGCAGTTTGAAACCCATGGCGCGGGCGGCGGCTTCCTGGCCACGTGGCAGCGCCTGGATACCGGTACGTACCTGTTCGCAGACCCGGGCGGCGGTGAACAGGCCCAGGCACACGACTACGCTCAGAAATGCCGAGGTGGTCGGGTTGAGGTCCTGCTTGTACCACTCCTGCAGGTTTTCCGGCAGCAGATCCGGTACCAGGAAGTACCAGATGAACAGCTGCACCAGCAGCGGCACGTTACGAAAGAGTTCCACATAGGCGGTTGCAAAGCCCGATACCCAGCGGTTCGGAACCGTGCGCATCACGCCGAGAACCGAGCCCAGCAGCAAGGCAATTATCCAGGCAGCGATAGCAATGGCGATGGTCCAGCCAAGACCGGTAAAGAACCAGTCCAGATAGATTTCGCTGCCCACGCCGGTGGACTTGAAGAACACGCCCCAGTCCCAGTTGTAATTCATCAGGGTCTCCCCTCGGATCAGTCAATTCACGGGCACCTTCGAGCACTCGAGAGCGCCCGGGGCGCTCTCGAGTGAAAGGTTAGTCACTGCTCAGGATTTTTTTTCGTCAGCGGCTTTATCGGTGGGATTGGCAATCAGCGCCTTGAGCTCTTCGCTCATCGGGAACATCAGGTTCAAGCCCTTCGGCGGGATTGGTTGCATGAACCATTTTTCGTAGATCTTGTTGATCTCGCCCGAGGCGTAGGTGGCCTTGATGGCGTCGTCGACGGCCTTCTTGAACGGCTCGTCGCCCTTGCGCACCATGCAGCCGTAGACTTCAAAGGATTGCGGGGTGCCGGTCACGACCCAGTCCGTCGGCTTCTTGGCCTTGGCCATCTCACCGGCGAGCAGGGCATCGTCCATCATGAAGGCGACTGCGCGGCCGGTTTCGAGCATCTGGAAGGATTCGCCGTGGTCCTTGGCCGAGATGATGTTCATGCCCATTTGCTTGTCGGCATTCATCGACTTGAGGATGCGCTCGGAAGTGGTACCGGCGGTGGTGACGACGTTCTTGCCTTTCAGGTCGGGGAAGTCCTTGTAGGCGGAGTCTTTCTTGGCCAGCAGCTTGGTGCCGATTTCGAAGATGCCTACCGAGAAGGCGACTTGTTGCTGACGTTCAACGTTGTTGGTGGTCGAACCGCATTCCAGGTCGACGGTGCCGTTCTGCACCAGCGGGATGCGAGTCTGGGAGGTGACCAGGTTGTACTTGACCTTGAGGTCCGGCATGTCGAGGTCCTTTTTCAGGGCTTCGACGACTTTGAGTTGGATATCGTGGGAATAGCCGACGGGTTTGCCCGAAGCGTCCGCGATATAGGAAAACGGAATGGAAGCGTCGCGGTGCCCCAGGGTAATGGTGCCGGACTCTTTGATTTTCTTCAGTGTGCCGGTCAATTCGGCGGCGAAAACTGGAGTGCTAATCAGAGCGGCAGCAATGGCTGCGCCCAAAAGATGGGGAACGATACGCATCAAACTTTCCTCGACGTTGTTTTTTTTATGAGGCCTTTGCTGGGCCCTTTCGTTCAGCGAATACAGCAATGAAGCGTTTGCGCATTCGGTGAGAGTGTAGAGCATGACTCGTGCCAGGCCAGGCATACATTGCTAACTATATGAATTTAAAGGAGATTAATATTTATTGAAGGTTGCGGGATACCTTGTTTCGTACGGAATGCCGAATGTGCGTGGAACTATCGTTCGGAAAACCGACTGAAGCGCAGGTGGTTTGCTGCAAAGCAAAACGCCTCGCGGTGCAAGGCACGGCGAGGCGTTCTCGTAAGGCTTTCACCTTGTCAGGCGGCTTCGATCTTGTGTCTGTTGAGTTCGACCTTGTCCAGGTAGCGCTGCAATTGCTCCTGCTCGTGCAGCGTGGTGAACAGACCCAGCTTGGTGCGGCGCCACAAGATGTCCTGGGCGTTGACCACCCACTCTTCGCTGCACAGGTAGTCGACTTCGCGGGTATAGAGGCCGCCCCCGATCAGTTCGCCCAGGTCGTCCGGCCCTTGCACGCCTTCGAGCAGGCGCCAGGTGCGGCTGCCATAGGTGGTCGACCAACGCCTTGCGATGGGGGCCGGCAGCCAGCCAAAGCGCGCCAGGATCGCATCGGCCAGGGCCAGCGTGGTGCTCATGTCTTCGCCGCCGGGCAGGGTGGACGTGGCGGTCCAGTTGCCTTTCATGTGGGTGAAGAAGGGCTTGAGTTGGGCCATCGCCGATTCGGCCAGCTTGCGGTAGGTGGTCAGCTTGCCACCGAATACCGACAACAATGGCGCTTCACCGGGCGACGAGGACAGTGCCAGGGTGTAGTCGCGAGTGACCGCCGAAGGGTTGTCCGATTCGTCATTGCACAGTGGGCGGACACCGGAGAAGGTGTTCAGGATATCGCTACGCTCGAGCTGCCGGGTGAAGTGCGCATTGACCACGTTGAGCAAGTAATCGGTTTCCGCTTCAGTGATGGCGACCTTGGCCGGATCGCCCTGGTACTCACGGTCGGTGGTCCCGATCAGGGTGAAGCGCTCCAGATACGGAATAGCGAAAACGATGCGCTGGTCTTCGTTCTGCAGGATGTAGGCATGTTCGCCTTCATACAGTTTCGGCACGATCAGGTGGCTGCCCTGAATCAAACGAATGCCGTAAGGCGATTCCAGCTTCAAGTCATCACGGATGAACTTGGCCACCCAGGGGCCTGCGGCATTGACCAGCGCCTTGGCGCGAATCGAGAACAGGCTGCCGTCGGCGCGCTCCAGGTGTACATGCCAGTAATCTTTGATGCGGTGGGCATTCACGCAACGGGTGCGGGTATGGATGTGGGCACCCTGTTCACGGGCGGCCATGGCATTGAGCACCACCAGGCGCGCATCGTCCACGGCGCAATCGGAGTATTCGAACGCGCGGGTGATGTCAGCCTTGAGCGGGCTTTCTGCGCCCAGATGCAGGGTGCGCGAACCTGCGAGTTTTTCCCGCTTGCCCAGATGGTCATAGAGGAACAGGCCGGCGCGGATCATCCAGGCCGGACGCAGGTGCGGGCGATGCGGCAAGACGAAACGCATGGGCTTGACGATGTGCGGTGCCTTGCGGAGCAGCACTTCGCGTTCGGCGAGGGCTTCGCGCACCAGGCGGAACTCGTAATGCTCGAGGTAGCGCAGGCCGCCGTGGATCAGCTTGCTGCTGGCCGAAGAGGTGTGGCTGGCCAGGTCATCGTTCTCACAAAGAAAAACAGAAAGGCCGCGTCCTGCCGCATCGGCTGCGATCCCCACGCCATTGATGCCGCCACCGATGACAGCGAGGTCATAGATTTCGGCCAAAGGTGGCGTTGGCAAGGTGGAGTGGGGCATGGATCGGCCTCCTGCTTTCCGGTGATGGAAAGTATTTTCGAGAATTGAATTCGAACATCAATGTTCACTTTCGAAAATAGTAGCCGAATAAAACCCACACTTCCAGTTGTCATCGATTGAAATAACTGATCGAAGCCAGGGAAAGTGAAAATAATCGAACATTTGGCGGCTTTTACACCGCCTGTGCTGTCTTAGACGACTTCCAGCCGAATCTTGTGCTGATTCAGCAACTGGGTCAGGGCCGGTACCGGCGCCTCGTCGGTCACCAGGCAATCGATCAGGCTGATGGGGCCCAGGCGTACCATGGCGTTGCGCCCGAACTTGCTGGAGTCGGCGGCCAGTATGACCTTGCGCGCGTTGGCGATGATCGCCTGGGAAACCCGCACTTCCTGGTAGTCGAAGTCCAGCAGGCTGCCGTCTTCATCGATGCCGCTGATGCCCACCAGAGCGAAGTCGACCTTGAACTGGTTGATGAAGTCCACGCTGGCCTGGCCGACGACGCCGCCGTCGCGACGAACATTGCCGCCGGCCAGCAGCACTTCGAAATCATCCTTGCCGCTGAGGATCGAGGCCACATGCAGATTGTTGGTGATGATTTTCAGGTGGTTGTGGTTGAGCAGGGCGCGAGCAATGGATTCGGTGGTAGTGCCGATGTTGATGAACAGCGAGGCGTGATCGGGGATTTGCGCGGCGATGGCTTCGGCGATGCGTTGCTTTTCGTCACGCATCTGATCGGCGCGCATGGCGTAGGCGGTGTTTTCGATACTGGAGTCATAGGCTGCGCCGCCGTGGTAGCGGCGCAGCAGGTTCACTTCCGCCAGTTGGTTGATGTCGCGGCGAATGGTTTGCGGCGTAACAACGAACAGCTGAGCCATTTCATCGATGCTGACATAGCCGCGTTCACGGACCAGTTCGAGAATTTGCTGCTGACGGGGAGGCAGGTTCATGGGCTTTCCTTCAGGCTGCCATGCAAATTCCTCCATGATGCCGGATGAATTCCTTCACTGCTACCTTCGGGATTCTGGCATGGCTCTAGAACCCGCGACCGCTATGCGGTCGAGCGCAGCCTGCGGCAGCGGCTACAGCGATCCTGTAATGCCGATCACATGTAGCCGCTGCCGCAGGCTGCGCTCGACCGTGAAACGGTCGCAGGTTCTACCTGGCTATCAACTCTCCTCGTGCGGTTCCCAGTCGCGGGTTCGATCGACGGCTTTCAGCCAGCCGGCATAGAGCTTTTCCTTCTGTTCATTATCCAGCTGCGGGCTGAACTCGCGCTCGATGACCGCCTTGCCGCGCAGCTCGTCCAGGCTGCTCCAGAAACCGCAGGCCAGGCCCGCCAGGTAGGCGGCGCCCAGTGCCGTGGTTTCGCGCATTAGCGGGCGCTCGACCCGGGTGCCGAGGATGTCGGCCTGGAACTGCATGAGGAAGTTGTTGGCCACCGCGCCGCCATCCACGCGCAAGGCGCTGAGGCGTTCGCCGGAGTCCTGCTGCATGGCGTCGAGTACGTCGCGGGTCTGGTAGGCAATCGATTCCAGGGCCGCACGGATGATGTGATCGACCTTCACGCCACGGGTCAGGCCGAAGAGTGCGCCGCGAGCATAGGGGTCCCAGTAAGGGGCGCCCAGCCCGGTGAATGCCGGTACCAGGTAGACGCCGTTGCTGTCCTTGACCTTGCTGGCGAAGTATTCGGTGTCGTGGGCGTCGTTGATGATTTTCAGTTCATCGCGCAGCCACTGAACGGTCGAACCACCGTTGAACACGGCGCCTTCCAGGGCGTACGCCACTTCGCCGCGAGGGCCGCAGGCGATGGTGGTGAGCATACCGTGGGCGGACTTCACTGCCTTTTCACCGGTGTTCATCAGCAAGAAGCAGCCGGTGCCGTAGGTATTTTTCGCCTGGCCAGGTTCCACGCACATCTGGCCGAACAGTGCGGCCTGCTGATCGCCGGCGATACCGGCAATGGCAATGCCGCTCTTGGTATGGCCATAGACTTCGGACGAAGAGCGCACCTCGGGCAGCATTTCGCGCGGGATATCCAGGACCTGGAGCATCTTCTCATCCCACTGCAGGGTATGGATGTTGAAGAGCATGGTGCGCGAGGCATTGGTGTAGTCGGTGACGTGGGTCTTGCCGCCGGAGAATTTCCAGATCAGCCAGCTGTCGATGGTGCCGAACAACAGTTCACCGCGCCGGGCGCGTTCGCGGCTGCCTTCGACATTGTCGAGGATCCACTTCAATTTGGTCCCGGAGAAGTATGGGTCGGTGACCAGGCCCGTGGTTTCGCTGATGTAGTCCTGCAAGCCATCGCGCTTGAGCTGTTCACAGATTTCGGTGCTGCGCCGGCACTGCCAGACGATGGCGTTGTAGATCGGCCGGCCGCTGAGCTTGTCCCAGACCACGGTGGTTTCGCGCTGGTTGGTGATGCCGATGGCGGCTACCTGATCGTGGCTCAAGCCCGCCTGTGCCAGGGCTTCGACCATGGTCGCGCTCTGGGTGGCAAAAATTTCCATGGGGTCGTGCTCGACCCAGCCTGCTTGTGGATAGTGCTGGGCGAACTCGCGCTGGGCGGTGCCGACCACGTTGGCATCGCGATCGAAAATAATGGCCCGCGAACTGGTCGTGCCCTGGTCCAGGGCAATGATGTAGTTCTTGTTCTGTGTGTCTGTCATGTCGATGGCCTTGCACAAAATAAGGGGGTGATCAGGGGCAGCGGCAGGGCGAACGCCGAGGGTTCGCCGGGCCGGTTCCGACGTCAGGATGCGCGGACTTTTCCCTGAGAATTATCGTCCGTCTGCGCAGTTACGCTCGTGGCGTTGGGCAGGTTTCGCGCAATCAGGCCGCGGTACAGCGCAGCGCCGAGGCAGGCACCTATGATTGGCGCAAAAATCGGAATCAGGAAATAGGGAATATCGCGGCCACCGGTAAAGGCGACTTCGCCCCATCCGGCCAGGAAGGTCATCAGCTTGGGGCCGAAATCCCGCGCCGGGTTCATCGCAAAGCCGGTCAGCGGGCCCATGGCGCTGCCGATCACAGCGATCAGCAGGCCGATCAGCAGGGGCGCCATGGCGCCACGCGGCAGGCCATTGTTGTCGTCGGTCAGGGACAGGATGACGCTCATCAACACGGCGGTAATGATGACTTCCACCAGAAAGGCCTGGCCCGTGGACAGGGCGGGGTGCGCGTAGGTCGAGAACACCGAGGCCAGTTCCAGGCTCGCCTGGGTGCCGCGAACCAGGTTGTGGGTCTGTTCGTAATCGAAGAACAGGTTGCTGTAGAGCGTGTAAACCAACGCAGCCGAACAGAAGGCCCCGGCAACCTGGGCGACGATGTAAAACGGCAGTTTGTATTTCTCGAAGCCGGCGAACAGGCACAGGGCAATGCTCACTGCCGGGTTCAGGTGCGCGCCGGAAATGCCTGCGGTCAGGTAGATCGCCATGCTGACGCCGATCCCCCAGATGATGCTGATTTCCCACAGGCCAAAGCTGGCACCGGCGACCTTGAGCGCGGCAACGCAGCCCGTGCCGAAGAAAATCAGTAAAGCGGTTCCGAGAAATTCGGCCATGCATTGGCTCGAAAGGGTGGGTTGTTGCAGTGCAGTCGTCATGGGTGACCTCGGTTCTTGTTGTTGTGTGGCGCCAGGCGCGCTCTGGGGTGAGCCGACAGAATCTTCCCGTTCCGTCGGGTGTGCTGCACGTAAACGCACCTGTTGGGCGCGTTGAATATTCAGAAACGAAAAAATATAGACAAGAAACGCTAATGTCAAAGGTCGAAAGTGAACCACCGTTCACAATTTGACTGCTCGATGCAGTAGCGGTGATGTACAGCCCGAGATTTCTGCGTGTTGGGAAAGGGATTTCCGAGATGAATCGGCTAAAGTATTCGGCTTGTTGCCGTACCGTTCCCCGCCTGGAGTCCCGTAATGACCCCCGCATTGGATTTGTTGAAGAAGGTTCGCGCCGAACACAGGATTCACAGTTACGAGCATGATCCCAAGGCCGCCTCATACGGCCTGGAGGCTGCCGAGAAGCTGGGGCTCGACCCGGCGCAGGTGTTCAAGACGTTGCTGGCCAGCAGTGAAAAAAACGAGCTGCTGGTCGCGGTAGTGCCGGTGGTCGGCACGCTCGATTTGAAAGCGCTGGCCCAGGCGGCAGGGGTCAAGAAGTGTGAGATGGCCGACCCGGCGGCGGCCCAGCGGGCCACGGGTTACCTGTTGGGTGGTATCAGCCCGCTGGGGCAGAAGAAGCGCTTGCGCACTTTTATCGATCAGTCGGCGCAACCCTTGCCCACGATTTTTGTCAGCGCCGGGCGGCGCGGGCTTGAAGTGGAGTTGCCGGCGACGGTGCTGGCCGAGCATACCCAGGCACAATTTGCCGACATTGGCCGCAGCTAGGGCTTCTGTATCCTTGAAATTGCCCTGATCTGTCACTTATTGCCCAGGGCCTTTGCAGTGCATGCTTGGGTTTTGCCCACCGAAAAGAGATCAGGCCATGCAACTTGAATTCCATCAGGTCGATGCGTTCAGCGAGCGCCCATTTGCCGGCAACCCTGCGATGGTCTACCGCCTGGACAGTTGGCTCGCCGATGAGCTGATGCAGAAGATCGCTGCCGAGCATAACCTGGCGGAAACCGCCTTTATCGTTCGTGAGGGGCAGGGCTGGCATATCCGCTGGTTTACGCCGACGGTGGAAATCCCCTTGTGCGGGCACGCGACGCTGGCCTCTGCGCATGTTTTGTTCGAGGTCTATGGCGAGCCGGGAGATACCCTCTCGTTTACCAGTCAATCCGGTGCGCTGGGCGTGACGCGCCGTAACGGGCAGTTGTGGCTCGATTTTCCAGCCATCGGTCTCGGCCCGGTTGCAGACAGGCAGGCCGTCGAGCGCGCCCTGGGGGTGGAGGCCATCGAGGTGCTGGGGTCGACCGAGTTGTTTGTGGTGCTGGCCTCGGAGCAGGCGGTACGCGACTGCCAGCCTGACATGGCTGCGCTGGCCAGGCTGCCCTGGCTGGGCGCGATTGTGACGGCGCCGGGCACCGGGCATGACTTTGTCTCGCGCTACTTTGCGCCGGCCATCGGTATTCCGGAAGACCCGGTGACGGGCTCGACCCATTGCAGTCTCATCCCCTACTGGTCGCAGCGGCTGGGCAAGTCTCAATTGAGTGCTTTCCAGTGCTCGGCGCGGGGTGGGGAACTGTTCTGTCGTCTGGAGGGTGATCGGGTGAAAATCGGCGGCTACGCCACGCGGGTGGCCAGCGGGCAGCTGTTGCTCGATTGAGTCTGCGGGGCAGGGCGCTGACGCAGGCTGCGGCAACGCCCTTGCAAGCGGCTGGTCAGGTCGCGGAACTGTAGCGGCGTACGCCGACTTCGTTGGCCGGCAACTGCGCGGCCACACTTCCTTGC
Source organism: Pseudomonas sp. LS1212 (assembly GCF_024741815.1). Classification (NCBI taxonomy): domain Bacteria; kingdom Pseudomonadati; phylum Pseudomonadota; class Gammaproteobacteria; order Pseudomonadales; family Pseudomonadaceae; genus Pseudomonas; species Pseudomonas sp. LS1212. Next base: position 4,524,778 of record NZ_CP102951.1, on the reverse strand, counting down.
GCCAGGAACAGCACGAGATGGTCCGCCGCCACCCGGATGCCGACTTCGCTGCCGGGCAGCTGATCGATGTGGCTCGGGAAAATCGCTTCCAGTTGACTGCCGGTGGACAGTTGCAAGCGGTAGAGCGTCGCCGCGCCCAGGAAACTCTTGCCGACGATAAGGGCCTTCAGCGTACTGTCCGGGGCATGGACGATGTCGTCCGGACGCAGTAACACATCCACTGCGCTGCCGGGTGCCCAGGTGTAGGCACGGTTGCCGCTCAACTCGCCGAGTTCGGTCTGGACCGATTCGGGGCTGGTCAACTGACCGCGGATGAAATAGCCCTGGCCGATAAAGCTGGCAACGAAGGGTGTCAGCGGTTCGTGATAGAGGTTGTAGGGTGTATCCCACTGCTCCAGTCGACCTTCCTTGAACACGCCCACATGATCGCTGACGGCGAAGGCTTCTTCCTGGTCATGGGTTACCAGGATCGCGCTGGTGCCACGGCTCTTGAGTATGTCGCGAACTTCATGGCTGAGACGACGGCGCAGCTCGACGTCCAGGTTTGAAAACGGCTCATCGAGCAGCAGCAATTGCGGTTCGGGTGCCAGGGCGCGGGCCAGGGCTACCCGTTGCTGCTGGCCCCCGGACAGCTCATGGGGGTAGCGCTTGCCCAGGCGCTTGAGGTTGACCAGCTCAAGCATTTCATCGACCACCCGATTTTGTTGCGGGTGCTTGCGGATGCCGAAGGCGATGTTCTCGGCAACGGTCAGGTGCGGGAACAGGGCGTAGTCCTGAAACACCATGCCGATTCGACGCTTCTCCGGCGCCAGGGTAAACCCGGCCCTGGAGATGACTTCGCCGGCCAGCTGGATTTCACCCTCGTGTACCGGCTCGAAACCGGCAATGGCGCGCAGCGTGGTGGTCTTGCCGCAGCCTGAGGAGCCCAGCAGGCAACCGATGTCGCCTGCATTAAGGTGAAGGTTGAGGTTCTGTACGACGCGTTGGTCCTGATAGCCACAGGCCAGATTGCGCAGGTTAAGCAGTAAGGGCTGACTCATGCGTGATGATAGGCCGGTTCAACAAGAAATTCGAGAAGTGCCTTCTGTGCATGCAGGCGGTTTTCCGCTTGATCCCAGGCAACCGAGCGCGGGTCGTCGAGCAGGTCCAGGCTGATTTCCTCGCCGCGATGGGCGGGCAGGCAGTGCATGAACAGGACGTCATCGGCGGCCAGGTCGAGCAGCGCGCGGTTGACCTGGTAAGGCGCAAACAATGCCAGGCGACGGGCAGTTTCTTCTTCCTGACCCATGGAGGTCCAGACGTCGGTGCTGACCAGATGGGCGCCAACGACTGCCTCTTTCGGGTTGCGCACGATGGTGACTCGGTCTCCCGCCTGGGCGACGAACACCGGATTGGGCTCATAGCCTTCCGGGCAGGCGATGCGCAGCTGGAAGTCGAACTGGATGGCCGCTTCGATGTAGCTGTTGCACATGTTATTGCCGTCGCCGATCCAGGCAACGGTCTTGCCCTGGATCGAGCCGCGATGCTCGAGGAAGGTCTGCATGTCGGCGAGCAACTGGCAGGGGTGCAGGTCATCGGACAGGCCGTTGATCACCGGCACGCGCGAGTTGGCGGCAAATTCTGTCAGGGTGCTGTGGGCGAAGGTACGGATCATCACCGCATCGAGCATGCGCGACATGACGATGGCGCAGTCGCCGATCGGCTCGCCGCGACCCAGCTGGGTGTCGCGTGGCGAGAGGAAGATCGCCTGGCCGCCGAGCTGAATCATGCCGGCCTCGAACGACAAGCGGGTACGGGTCGAGGACTTCTCGAAAATCATGCCCAGTACCCGGTTTTTCAAGGGCTCGAAGAGTACGCCGCGGTTACGCAGGTCTTTGAGCTCGATCCCTCGACGAATCACGCTGACCAGCTCTTCGGGCGTGCAATCCATCAGGGAGAGAAAGTGCCTTGCGCTCATCATTAACTACCTTTTTGCAACAGACCGCAGATGCTCAATAACAGGTTTTTCGGGAAAACGAGTGAGACCTGCGGCGTAAGCCGCACTGGGCGACGAAATAGGGGGAAGACGCAATACTATAATTAAATGTCGCGTGTTACCAATAGGGGTTGAAGCAGCGACGAAACCGGATGTGTCACGAGCATTCGGGCCACGTCGTCAGCCCGCTAAAAAGAACATTTGTACACTGAGGCTTGTCGCTTTGGCAATTCAAGCTGTCTGGCAATGCCCCATCGGTTCTCCTGATGCTGGGCGATTCATGAAACGAACGTCTCTGGCGCAGGTGCCGGGCAGGCACCATAGTCGTGTTTTCGTGTCCTGGGCCCACGCCCCAAACAAGAACGAGACTGGCCATGACCAAGACGCTGCATCACCGTGCGTGCCACCTGTGTGAAGCCATTTGCGGCTTGACCATTGAAACCACCGCAACCGAAGGCGAGCCCCTGCGCATCAGCTCGATCAAGGGTGATGCCGACGACAGCTTCAGCCGCGGGCACATCTGTCCCAAGGCCGTTGCCTTGCAGGATATCCAGAACGATCCGGACCGCCTGCGCCAACCGATGCTCAAAGTCGGCAATGAATGGCAGCCGGTCGGGTGGCAAGAGGCCTTCGACCTGGTCGCGCAGCGGCTGTGGGCAATCCAGCAGCGTCATGGGCACAATGCGGTGGCGGTCTACCAGGGTAATCCAAGCGTTCACAACTACGGCTTGATGACCCACAGCAATTCGAGCACCCCCATGGCATCGATCTGGGGCCGCTGAAGCCCAACCTTGGGCCACGCTTGAAAACAGCCGGGCAAAGGATCCAGGCAGCGCCTCAGGCCATTCTCGCCGACCTGGAGCGCTTTGCTGCGCAGCAATTGCCCAAGGTTGACGAATTGCTGCTGATCGGACGACGGCATGTGCGCAGCAACAATTCGTGGATGCATAACTACCATCGCCTGGTGAAGGGCAAGCCGCGACACCAGTTGTTGATGCACCCTGACGACCTGCACAGCCGTGGCCTGAACGATGGCCAGCGGGTACGGGTCAGTTCACGGGTGGGGGCGATCGAGGTGGAAGTGGTGGGCAGTGCCGACATGATGCCGGGCGTGGTCAGCCTGCCCCATGGCTGGGGGCATGCACGCCCCGGGGTGCAGATGGAGATCGCCCGCAGTCAACCCGGCGCCAGTGCCAATGACCTGACCGATGAGCGCCACTTCGATGCGGTTTCCGGCAACGCGGCTTTGAATGGCGTGCCTGTGCAGGTGGTCGCAGCTTGAACCGGCTGTGACGTTTGTCTATCGCCAAGGCCGAGCATGGCGCTCGGCTTTCCGATACAATGCGCCATCGTGCCGACATATGCGTCGGAAAGTTCAGCCGAGGTGGTTCATGGATATCATTGAAACTATTAAAGAGCAGATTGCCAACAACACCATTCTGCTTTACATGAAAGGCTCACCGAATGCCCCGCAGTGCGGCTTTTCGGCAAAAGCGGCCCAGGCCGTGATGGGCTGCGGCGAGAAGTTCGCGTACGTGGACATCCTGCAGAACCCGGAAATCCGCGCCAACCTGCCTAAATACGCCAACTGGCCGACTTTCCCGCAACTGTGGGTAGGTGGCGAGCTGGTCGGCGGCAGCGACATCATGACTGAGATGTTCGCCAACGGTGAGCTGCAGGCGTTGATCAAGGCTGCTGCCGAGAAAGCTGCTGCTGGCAAGACCGAAGCTTGATGTAGTGCCCTCAAGGGCACACAAAAAAGCCCCGCACTCTCTACAGAGGCGGGGCTTTTTTGTTGAGCGACTGATCGGTTCCGATCACTCACCCATCTGCGATTGCAGGTAGTTTTCCAGGCTGACCTTGTCGATCAGGTCCAGTTGGGTTTCCAGCCAGTCAATGTGCTCTTCCTCGGACTCGAGGATGTTTTCGAGCAGTTCGCGGCTACCGAAGTCACCAACGGTTTCGCAATGCGCGATGGCCGCCTTGAGGTCGACCACGCCTTTCTGTTCGATCTTCAGATCGCACTCGAGCATTTCCTTGGTGTGTTCACCAATCAGCAATTTGCCCAGGTCCTGGACATTGGGAATGCCTTCGAGGAAAAGAATACGCTTGATCAGTTTGTCAGCGTGCTTCATCTCGTCGATGGATTCCTTGTACTCGTGCTTGCCAAGCTTATCCAGGCCCCAATCTTCATACATCCGGGCGTGCAGGAAGTATTGATTGATTGCGACCAGCTCGTTTCCGAGGATCTTGTTGAGATGCTGGATGACGCTAATGTCGCCTTTCATGATGGGGTCCTGCCCTATTAAGTATGTGCCTATAAGTAAGAGTTTGGGCCTGACAACTTCCTCTGTCAAACCTAAGTTATTGAATATTAAATGAAAATTAATCGGAATAAGAATGTTTGAGTTCCGCATTTTGACGCTAAACCATTGAATTGCGGGCATAAAAAAACCGGACCTCGAGTCCGGTTCTTCAAAACGGGGAATTCAGGCGGTTGTAAATTCCGCAGGAAAGGGCAGAGAAGCCTGTGTCGCCTGCAGTTTCGTGAGGGTTTCACGCACCACTTGCTTGGCCAGGCAGGCACATTTACCGCACTGGGTGCCGACATTGGTGGCGGCACGCACCTCACGGTAGCTGCAGCAGCCCTCGTAGATCGCTTCACGGATGTGGCCGTCGGTTACGCCGACACAAAGACAAACATACATAGGTGAGAACCATCGTTGGTAAGGGCTCAATGCGAAGGATCTTAATGTTAATGAGAATGCTTGTCAAAACAACTTGCGCGACGCCCGAGATAGAGCGGCTGGTGACCTGTATATTTTAGCCTCGATTTCCCTGTAGGAGCTGCGTCGTCCTTCTATGCTCGCTTCGCGCCGATCGCGGTGTATCATGGGCCGGTTTTTATTCCACACCATCGGAGATATCGAATGAGCGTGCTCGTAGGCAAAAAAGCCCCGGATTTCACCGTCGCTGCCGTACTCGGCAATGGCGAGATCGTTGAGGATTTCAACCTGTCCTCGGCCATCAAAGGCAAGTACGGCCTGGTGTTCTTCTACCCACTGGACTTCACCTTCGTCTGCCCGTCCGAGCTGATCGCTCTGGACAACCGCATCCCTGACTTCCAGGCGCGCAATGTCGAAGTGATCGGCGTGTCGATCGATTCGCACTTCACCCATAACGCCTGGCGCAACACCCCGGTCAACAACGGCGGCATCGGTCAGGTCAAGTACACCCTGGCTGCCGACATTTCCCACGAAATCTGCAAGGCCTACGACGTTGAGTCCGAAGGCGGCGTGGCCTTCCGTGGCGCGTTCCTGATCGACACCAACGGTGTGGTTCGCTCGCAAATCGTCAACGACCTGCCACTGGGTCGTAACATGGAAGAGCTGCTGCGTCTGGTCGACGCCCTGCAATTCGTTGAAGAGCATGGCGAAGTCTGCCCGGCCAACTGGAAAAAAGGCGACGCGGGCATGACTGCATCGCCAGAAGGCGTTGCCGCTTACCTGTCTGCCAATGCTGACAAGCTGTAATAACAGCCTCAGATAAAAAAAACCGGCCCTTGAGGCCGGTTTTTTTTTGGAGCAAGCAAACGCTTAATCGTGGAAATCTTCCCAGCCGCCCATTTCTTTCCAGCGGTTGACGATGCCACAGAACAACTCGGCGGTTTTCTCGGTGTCGTAGCGTGCCGAGTGTGCTTCGCGCCCGTCGAAGTCGATATCGGCGGTCTGGCACGCCTTGGCCAGGACTGTTTGCCCGTAGGCCAACCCTGCCAGCGTCGCGGTATCGAAGCTGGAGAAGGGGTGGAACGGATTGCGCTTCATGTCAGTGCGCACTACGGCGGCATTGAGGAAGTTCAGGTCGAAGCTGCTGTTGTGCCCGACCAGAATCGCCCGCTTGCAGCCATTGGCCTTCAACGCCTTGCGCACGCCACGGAAGATATCGGTCAAGGCTGTTTCTTCGCTGACGGCCATGCGCAGCGGGTGATCGAGCTTGATCCCGGTAAATTCCAGTGCCGCCGGTTCGATGTTGGCGCCCTCGAACGGCTCGACCCGGAAGAAATAGGTGTGGTCAGGGAACACAAAGCCTTTTTCATCCATGCCGATGGTGACGGCAGCGATTTCCAGCAAGGCGTCGGTGGCACTGTTGAAACCGCCGGTTTCGACGTCTACGACAACCGGCAGGTAGCCGCGAAAGCGCGCAGCCATGGGGTGACGCGACCCGCCACCGCCATGACCTTCCTGGTCGTCGTCGAAATGATCTTCACTCACGCATGTTCCTCCAGCAGGCGCCAGCGCAGTTTCTCACCGGCGCGCAGCGGGATGACGGTCTGCTCGCCAAACGGCAGGCCGGTCGGGGCAGTCCATTCTTCACGAACCAGGGTGATGCTGTCGCTGTTGCTCGGCAGGCCGTAGAAGGCCGGGCCGTGCAAGCTGGCGAAGCCTTCGAGCTTGTCCAGGGCGTTACGTCGTTCGAAAGCCTCGGCGTACAGTTCGATGGCAGCAAAGGCGGTATAGCAGCCGGCGCAGCCACAGGCCGCTTCCTTGGCATGCTGGGCATGCGGCGCCGAATCGGTGCCCAGGAAGAATTTCGAGCTGCCGCTGGTAGCGGCGTCGAGCAGGGAGACCTGGTGGGTGTTGCGCTTGAGAATCGGCAGGCAGTAGAAGTGCGGCCGAATCCCGCCAACCAGCATGTGGTTGCGGTTGTACAGCAGGTGGTGGGCGGTGATGGTCGCCCCGACGTTGCTCGAGGCTTCGTTGACGAACTGCACGGCATCGGCGGTGGTGATGTGCTCGAACACGACCTTCAGGCTCGGGAAGCGTTCGACGACGCGGCTCAAGTGCTCGTCAATGAACAGCTTCTCGCGATCGAACACGTCGACTTCGCCGCGGGTCACTTCGCCATGGACCAACAGGGGCATGCCCACTTCGGCCATGGCTTCGAGCGCGGGGAAAATCTTGTCGATGCTGGTCACGCCAGAGTCCGAATTGGTCGTGGCGCCTGCCGGATAGAGCTTGGCGGCGTGCACAAAGCCACTGGCCTTGGCCGTGCGGATTTCTTCGGGTTGTGTCCGGTCGGTCAGGTACAGCACCATCAGGGGTTCGAAGCGGCTGCCGGCCGGACGTGCAGCCAGGATGCGCTGGCGATAGGCGTCGGCTTCATCTGCATTACGTACCGGAGGTACCAGGTTGGGCATGATGATTGCGCGGCCAAAAGTGCGCGCAACGTCAGCGACGGTATGGGGCAGCACGGCGCCATCACGAAGATGGATGTGCCAGTCATCGGGACGCAGGAGGGTCAGGCGGTCGGACATTGGGGATTCCAGGCGGGTCGAACTCACGGGGAATGCTACCGGAAAAGACACTGCGGGGCACCCGCTATCAAGTTTTGCCACTGCTGACCGATACCTCGGGGTATGCCGTAGGAATCAGTGGAGCCTCCCGTGCGCCAGCGTTATCTAGCCTTGCTCAGTGTATTTGCCAGCCTGCCGGCAATGGCGCTTACCTTCCAGACGCGTCTTGAAAGCATCGAGTGGAAGGTCGAGGGCGATCAGTTCGAGTGCAGGTTGATTCAGCCGATCACCGATTTCGGCTCGGGGGAGTTCGTGCGCCGTGCCGGCGAACAAGCGACGTTCCAGCTCAAGTCCACCAGCCACAGGCTCGGCACGGGATCGGCAACCTTGCTCGCCGCCGCTGCACCCTGGCAGCCCGGGCGTGGCGATATCAATCTGGGGGCCGTGCGCGTCAGCCATGGCAGCGTGTTGTTCAACAGCTCGCAAGGCCAGGCCGGTCGCCTGATCAATGGCCTGCTCGACGGGCGCAGCACGGTCGTGCGCAACTATTCGGGCGAGGCCGGTCAACCCACGGAAGTTCGATTGCTCCCTGTGAAATTCGCCCGCGCCTATGCAGACTATCAGGCCTGCGCGGCCAAACTGCTGCCGATGAATTACGATCAGGTCCGCAAGACCCAGGTCGGCTTTCCCGGTGGCGGGGTAGAGCTTGATACCGACGCGCGCGCGCGGCTCGACGTGATCCTGGATTTCATCAAGGCCGACCCGAGCGTCAATCACATCGAGCTCAACGGCCACTCGGACAACAGTGGCAACCGCCTGACCAATCGCGACCTGTCCCGCCGTCGAGCGCTGGCGGTCATGGAGTACCTGAAGGCCAAGGGAATACCCGAGCAGCAGATTACCCTGCGCTTTCATGGCGAACGCTACCCGCTTGCGCCCAACAGTAGCTCGGCCAACCGTTCGCGAAATCGCCGGGTAAACATCCTGCTTGAGCGTGTAGCACCTGTTGAAGCCCCCGCGCCACAGGCCGATGCCGCGAACCTGCGGCGGCTTCCTGAGCAGCATAAACCGTCGCGCTCTCGACAATAACTGTCGCTTCATCGTCTTTAGCTGTCGCGCCACTGTAATTTCAAGGGCCAGAGCGGTAGAATCGACAGCTTTCCGTACAACCCCGTGGAGTGATGGCATGGCGGACGTAAACAAGGTCGTTCTGGCGTATTCCGGCGGCCTGGACACTTCGGTGATCCTCAAGTGGCTGCAGGACACTTATAACTGTGAAGTAGTGACCTTCACCGCTGACCTGGGGCAGGGCGAAGAAGTAGAGCCAGCACGTGCCAAGGCGCAAGCCATGGGCGTGAAAGAGATATACATCGACGATCTGCGCGAAGAATTCGTACGCGACTTCGTGTTCCCGATGTTCCGCGCCAACACCGTCTACGAAGGCGAGTACCTGCTGGGTACTTCCATCGCGCGTCCCTTGATCGCCAAGCGTCTGATCGAAATCGCCAACGAAACCGGTGCCGACGCCATTTCCCATGGTGCGACCGGCAAGGGCAACGACCAGGTGCGGTTCGAACTGGGCGCCTACGCGCTCAAGCCTGGGGTCAAGGTCATTGCGCCATGGCGCGAGTGGGACCTGCTCTCGCGTGAGAAGCTGATGGACTACGCCGAGAAGCACGGTATTCCAATCGAGCGTCACGGCAAGAAGAAGTCCCCGTACTCGATGGATGCCAACCTGCTGCACATCTCCTACGAGGGCGGTGTGCTGGAAGATACCTGGACCGAGCACGAAGAAGACATGTGGCGCTGGACCGTCTCCCCGGAGAAGGCTCCTGACACCCCGCAGTATCTGGAACTGACCTACCGCAACGGCGACATCGTCGCACTGGACGGCGTCGAAATGACCCCGGCTACCGTGCTGGCGACCCTGAACCGTATCGGTGGCGAACACGGCATCGGTCGCCTGGACATCGTCGAGAACCGCTACGTCGGCATGAAGTCGCGCGGCTGCTACGAGACCCCTGGCGGCACCATCATGCTGCGCGCCCACCGTGCGATCGAATCGATTACCCTGGACCGCGAAGTCGCTCACCTCAAAGACGAGCTGATGCCCAAGTACGCCAGCCTCATCTACACCGGTTACTGGTGGAGCCCTGAGCGTCTGATGCTGCAACAAATGATCGATGCGTCCCAGGCGAATGTGAATGGCGTCGTGCGCCTGAAGCTGTACAAGGGCAATGTGATCGTCACCGGCCGCAAGTCGGACGACTCGCTGTTCGATGCGAACATCGCAACCTTCGAAGAAGACGGCGGCGCCTACAACCAGGCTGACGCGGCGGGCTTCATCAAGCTCAATGCATTGCGCATGCGAATTGCTGCGAACAAGGGTCGCAAGTTGTTCTGATTCTGTTGGCAAGTTGAAAAAAAACCTCGGCCATTGGTCGGGGTTTTTTTTCGTTTAATGAAACTCGAGCTCGAGCTCAGGGAGGATGACGGTTGTTGTCTGGATTTTGCCTGATCAGGGTTGTCAGAGTGAGGGTGTCGAGGTTGTAAATGGCAACCGTGCGACTGGGTGCATTTTTTTTGTTTTCGGAGCGAAGTGCATCGATTAGAAAAGCATCAATACAGGGTTCGGTTTTTGTGTTGGTTAATAGTATAGCCAGTAACTCCGTTGTCTCGGGATTATTGTTACAGCCATCAGGTGTCGCGGCCAGGAAGATGTCGGGGAGCGATATTTTCTTTGTCAGAACTCTGCTGTCAATAATGTGAAGGGTGCGGAAGGAGGACTTTAAATGAACGGTTAGATGGCCGGAAGTATTATCATCCGCAGACGTCGAAGAGGGGGCTTTGGAGAGGTCGCTTTTTGTCGGTTTTTTCTTTCTTGTGGGTGTGCGTGGCGCAGTTGGGATGCTGGGGTTGGAACTTTCTGATGGCGTGATATTGTCGCTGATAGTCTCGGATTTTTCATGGTTTGCAGACGATTCCCTAAGTTTTAGAAAATCTTCTTCGTTGACGAAATCGGACGGCGAATATAAAGATTTTGAATTGAAGTTCAAAGTGAGGAAAAACAGGGCGGTCAGGAAGGGCGGAAAGCCTACCAGGAACCAGGTATAGATATTCTGACTGTCGTTATCGAGAAAGGGAAGCGATGCCAGGGCGGACGCTTCGATGATGCCTGCAAAGATCGCAATGATCGTGAGCGGGTTCTTGCTTGGGGATGACGGTTGATTCATGTGTGAGAGCCTGAAGGGTCATGGTGGGACTCGCGCAATGCGTCCCGCATGAAAGAGTCGGTCTGGCTACTGTAGGGTCTGCCTCCCGTCGCTAGAGGTGATTATTTGTTGCCTGGAAAAATCAGATGAGACACAGGGAGCGGATAATGCCGTGTGACAAAAATAGCAGTGGGCTTGTTTTTTTATCAAGTGGAAATGATTCGGCAGAGCATGCGTAATACGCAATGTGCAACTGTAGCCGGCGAAACTGGAATGCAATATCGATGTGTGCTTCTGTGTCGAGATTTTTTGAAATTGTATGCGGTTGAAATTTGTTATGGCGCTGCTAAGGTGATTTTACCTGGTCTGAGTCCTCTGATTGATTTAGAAGATTCTGTCATGGTTTACGGAAGCCGCTGATAGTGGTCTGGCCTCGCTCTGGAATTTTTATAATGTAATTTTTTCGCTCTTGATGACTCCTTCATGCGAGAGTGTCATTCCATTGAACTGGAGCGCTGCTGTTGTGAGGGATTTTTGTAGGATATATCTCTCTTGGGTGTAGGCGGGGTCTCTGCCTGTAAATGCGTGGGGAGAGTGCAATGCAAAGATCCGAATGACTAGGCTATTGTGCGGGCTCTAAAAATTCGAACAGCGAAGAATTGGATTTGCCCATGAATAAAGTGCTGATCGTGGATGATCATCCCGTCATTCGCCTTGCTGTACGCATGCTGATGGAACGCCATGGCTATGAAGTCATAGCGGAGACGGACAACGGTGTGGATGCCTTGCAACTGGCTCGGGAGCATGTTCCGGATATAGTCATTCTCGACATCGGAATTCCCAAGCTCGATGGGTTGGAGGTTATTGCGCGGCTGACATCGACCAATACGCCCATGAAGGTACTGGTGCTGACATCACAGGCCCCCGGGCATTTTTCCATGCGTTGCATGCAGGCCGGCGCCGCCGGGTACGTCTGCAAGCAACAGGATCTTACCGAACTGCTGAGTGCCATCAAGGCGGTGTTGTCCGGTTACAGTTACTTTCCAAATCAGGCGCTGCATTCGGTTCGCTCCAATCTGGGCAACTCGACCGAAGCCGATATGGTCGAGCGATTGTCAGGCAGGGAAATGATGGTGCTGCAGCAATTGGCCAGAGGGAAAACCAACAAGGAAATCGCCGATGGAATGTTTTTGAGCAACAAGACGGTCAGCACCTACAAGACGCGCTTGTTGCTCAAGCTCAACGCGCGCTCTCTGGTCGACCTTATTGAGCTGGCTCAGCGTAACGGGCTGGTTTGAGCGCAGGCCCATTTTGGCTGCGACCCAACAAAAAAGCCTCCGGTGGAGGCTTTGGTGCAGCCAAGTCGGGGGTTGTCTGCCAGGAGAGATGGATGCCTGACAGACAATCAGGGGTGGCTAAAGGTCGAAGTCGTAATCGGCCAGTTGTTTTTGCAGGCGGCGCTCTTCCAATAAGTTATCGATAGTGCGGCGTTTGCTCAGGTTGGTCTTGGCTACTTCTGCTACGGACTCCGCCGGGTCCTCAGAACCATCGACTGCGTCGAAGTCAACTTCTTCCAGTTGCTCTTTATCGGTGCTCATAAGTCAACTCCAGGCTAAGACTGCCATGGCGCACCTTATAGCGATAATTTCTGAGCGGGTAAAAAAGATTTTTTCAATCGGTTGATCAGTTTTTTCAATGTTCGATCAATCGTCGGAGGTTTTGTGTTTGTATTCGCACAGGTCTTCAATGCGGCAACTGCCACAACGCGGTTTACGTGCCTGGCAGACATAGCGCCCATGCAAGATCAGCCAATGATGGGCGTCCAGCAAAAAAGGCTTGGGTACGAACTTCAACAGTCCCTTTTCAACTTCCAGAACGGTCTTGCCGGGGGCGATGCCGGTACGGTTGCTGACGCGGAAAATGTGCGTGTCGACCGCCATGGTCAACTGGCGGAACGCGGTGTTGAGCACCACGTTGGCAGTTTTGCGGCCAACACCTGGCAGGGCTTCGAGTGCCTCGCGGGTTTGTGGTACCTGGCTGTCATGTTGCTCGATCAACAGGCGGCACGTCTCGATGACGTTCCTGGCCTTGCTGTTGTACAAGCCAATGGTCTTGATGTAGTGCGACAAACCCTCCACGCCAAGGGCATACATTGCCTCGGGCGTATTGGCCACTGGAAACAGTTTTGCCGTGGCCTTGTTGACGCCAACGTCAGTGGCCTGGGCCGAAAGGATTACTGCAATCAGTAATTCAAAGGGTGAGGAATAGGCCAGCTCGGTCTTGGGCTCGGGATTGTCCTCGTGAAGCCTGCGAAAGATTTCCAGGCGTTTTGCGGCGTTCATGGGGCAAGCGTTTCCTTGCGAATACGAGTGGTACGGCCGGACAGGCTCCGCCAGGCCGCGACAAGCAACCCCAGGAGAATGAAACCGCCGGGTGCCAAGGTTGCCAGGCGCAGGCCCGAGGCCTCCCGGATGAGGCTCATGTCCAGGTTCAGGGTGCCACTGGCGAGGAGCTCGCGGCTCAGGCCAAGCGTGAGCACAAGCGCGCCATAGGTGGCCATCAGCCGCAGCGCCGGGAATGAACGGCTGGCCTCGGAAAAGAGGCTGCGCTCCAGCAGCAGGCAGTTCAGGCCGATCAGTGCAAGATAGAGCCCGAGCCCTTGATGGATCTCCAGTGCCCAGGCGCGTAGCCCCAAATCGAGACAGCTGACAATCGCCGCGGCAAGCACGATGCTGGCGGTTTCGCGCAGCGCCGGATGCAAGAAGCGACGCAGTGCCAGCATGGCCAGGCTGTAGAGCAGAACCACCACCAGGGTCGCCAGCAACAGGCTGGCGGCCTGCACCAGCGTCTGGCTGGCGCCCAGCAGGGGGGCGAGGCTGAGCACGCCAAGCCAGGACCAGGATTTATTCATGAACCGTCCCTCCCCTCAATACCTCGGCATGCTCGTCAAAATAGCGCAAGGCATCATGCACGGCGTTTACCACCGCTCGCGAGGTAATGGTGGCACCGGCCAACTGGTCGAACTGCCCCTTGTCCCTGGTCAATGCCCAGGCGGAATCAGGTGTCGTGGTGCGGTCTTTGTCGACGAAACCCTGCATCAGCGGATTGCCCGGTTCGGCAATGCCTGCCCCCAGGCCTGGGGTTTCGTTGTGCTGCAAGGCCTTGACCCCAAGCAACCGGCCGTTGCTGCCAATGCCGATAAGGAGGTCCAGAGGGCCATCGTAGCCGTTGGTTCGGCTGTGCAGGACCACGGCGCGTGGCTTGCCGCCGAGGGTGGCCAGGTAGCCGGTGATCAAGGTGCTGTTGGTCAGCGTCGGTTCCTTGAGTTGCAGGGGGGTGTCCAATGGCTGATTGTCGTAGCTATCGGCCGGCAGCACGGTCAGTAGCGCCCGGGCTTTCAAGGTTTGTTCGGCCTTGGCGATTCGTGGTGCGCAATAGTGTTGCCAGGCAAGCGTCGCGCCCACGGTCACGCAGCAGAGCAACGCCAGCAGCATCAAACCGGTGATCAGCGACGGTTGCCGGCTCATGCGCGGGCCTCCTGGGAGGCCGAGGCCAGTCGATCGAGGGCGGGTACCGTCAGGTTCATCAGCAGCACGGCGAAAGCCACCCCATCGGGATAGTTGCCCCACGTGCGGATCAGGTAAACCAGCAGCCCGACCCCGGCACCGAACAGCAGGCGGGCTCGTGGACTCCTGGGGCCGGACACCGGCTCTGTGACGATGAAGAAGGCGCCGAGCATGGTCGCCCCGGACAGCAGGTGGAAAACCGGCGAACCATTGGAATCCGAGCCCGAGCCATTCCAGCACAGCAGGCTGATGACGAACAGGCTGCCCAGCATGGCAACCGGAGCGTGCCAGCTGAACACGCGCTGCTGCATCAAGAACAGACCGCCGGCAAGGAAGGCCAGGTTGGCCCATTCGATACCCTTGGCGCCGTAATTGCCGAAGGCCGGATGGGTCGAGAACAGCTCTTCAATGGTCAGGCTTTTGTTGATACGCAGTGCATCGAGCGCCGTGGCCTGTGCCCAGGCATCCGGTTGCCCGGCGCCATGGAAACCGAACACTCGCTCCAGGCCGGTCATCAGGTCCAGTGCGTGTGGCGCTGGCCATTGGGTCATCTGCAGGGGGAAGGACAGCAGCACCAGGGCGTAACCCAGCATGGCCGGGTTGAAGGGATTCTTGCCCACGCCACCATAGACATGCTTGCCAAGGCCCATGGCGGCGCTCGAAGCGATCAACGTCAGCCACCAGGGCGTGTAGGGCGGCAGCGCCAGTGCAAGGAGGGTGGCACTGACCAGTGCGCTGCCATCGCTCACGTCGGCCAGTACAGGGCTTTGCCGCAACTTCAGCAGTGCTGCTTCGGTCGCCAGGGCCCCGGCTGCAGCCAGCAGCAGATTGAACAGTGTGCCCCAGCCAAACAGCCAGAGCATTGCCAGCAGGCCCGGCAGCGTGGCGAGCAGGACGAGCCTCATGGCCTTGCGCAGGCGCTCATTGGCCGGGTCAAGGCCGCTGGTGGCTTCAAGGGACGGCATGTGCATCTACCTGGCATTGTGCCTCGGTCAGTCGTTGCCGAGCTTCCTGCAGTGTCTCAGGGGTAGTTGCAGGGTCACGTTCGAGCTTGCTCAGTTCGGCACGACGCAGTGCCAGCTGGATCTTGGCGCGCTTGAGGTCAGCCAGTGCGTCACCGCTCGCAGGGGGTGGAGTGTTTTCAGCGGGTATTTCGAGCGCTTGAAGTCGGGCCAGTTGCTGCTCGGCCTGTTCGAACTCGTGCAGGAGGGCTTGCAGGCGCCGGTGTTGCTCGGCAGTCGGCGGCGAGCCGAATGCCTTCATGGATTTGTTCAATTGCGCCCGGCTCATGGCTACGGCGATTTTCGCCTGCTTGAGCGCTGCGTCGGCGGCCGCGGCGTTTTGCGCCTTGACCCGTTCGATTGCCGCCTGGACCGGATTCCGAGCAGGTTCCTGAGTGGGTGCTGAACGCTGGGCGCGAGATAGTCGCTCGGCCTGTTTCTGCTCTTCTTCGCGCTTGAGGCGTGCGTTGCGTTGTTCGAAGCGTTGGCGAGCGTGATCGCGTTTCGCGGCCCTGGCCTGCTGTTCGTCGCTGGTGAAGGCCAGCCCGCCAATGATCGGTACGACATTGCTGGAGGGCAGGGGGCGCATCTCGATACAGTCGACCGGGCAGGGCGCCACGCACAGGTCGCAACCGGTGCATTCTTCGACTATGACGGTGTGCATCAACTTGGCCGCGCCGACGATCGCGTCCACTGGGCACGCCTGGATGCACTTGGTGCAGCCGATGCATTCGGCTTCGCGGATATAAGCGACCTGGGCGGGTGCCGAGCCCCGGCTGGTGTCCAGTTCGATCAGCGGCACCTCCAGCAGCTGTGCCAGGGCTGCAAGGGTCTCCTGGCCGCCAGGCGGACATTTGTTGATCGGTTCGCCGCTGGCAATGCCGGTTGCGTAGGGTTTGCATCCCGGATGCCCGCATTTGCCACATTGCGTCTGTGGCAGAAGCGCATCGATGCGTTGGATCAGGTTCATGGTTTGAACAGTCCGTTGAAGCCGAGAAAAGCCATGGCCATCAGACCGGCGCTGATCAGTTCGATCGGCAGGCCGCGAAACGGCAAGGGCACATCATCATTGCAGGCGCGCTGGCGCAAATCGCTGAACAGGCTCAGGACCAGCCAGAAGCCCAGCCCTGCGCCCAGGCTCAAGGCCGCCGTGTAAAGCAGTCCCTTGTCGGCTTCAGCGCTGAGCAGGCTCAGGCCGAGAATGGCGGCGTTGGTAATCAGCAAGGGTTTCAGGCCGGTAAAGGGCAAGGCTGGCAGCCAGCGCGACAGCATGGCCAGTACAGGCGTGATCAGCAGGACACACAAGGGCACAAAGACAAACAGGCGCAGGTAGGACAGCTCCAGTGGCGCCAACAGGTAGTGGTGGATCGCCTGGCCGGGCAGGGCACTGAGCAGCATCAGAGCCGTCGTCGCGATGCCCAGGGCATGCACCTGCGCCCGACCAGCGTCGACCGGCGATTGCAGCAACGGGTCGATACCCAGCGGCAGATGCAGGACGATATTGTTGATCAGGGCGGCGCTGATAAGCGTGAGCAAGAGTTCGGTCATGATCGTGCCGGTGTGTACGGGCTGTCAGCCATTATCCGGCAAGGACGCAGGGATTAGAACGCCCCGGCCACGAATCATCGTGGCCGGGGGTAAAGCGCTTACTTGATGCGCTGGCCAGGCTTGGCGCCGCTGTCGGGGCTGAGCAGGTAAATCTCTTCCCCACCAGGGCCTGCCGCCATGACCATGCCTTCGGAGATGCCGAAGCGCATTTTACGTGGCTTGAGGTTGGCGATCATCATGGTCAGGCGACCTTCAAGCTCGGCAGGGTTCGGGTAGGCCGACCTGATGCCCGAGAAGACGTTGCGCTGCTCGTCACCGATGTCCAGGGTCAGGCGCAGCAGCTTGTCTGCACCCTCCACGGCTTCGGCCTTGAGGATCAGGGCGACGCGCAGGTCCACGGCGGCGAAGGTGTCGAATTCGATCTCCGGAGACAGTGGATCCTTGAGCAGCTCGCCGTTGCCGGCGGGCGTGCTGGCCTGGCTGGCGGTCAAGTCCTCTTTGGAGGCATCGGTCATGGCTTGTACCTTGGCCGGGTCGATGCGGGTCATCAGGGCCTTGAACGGGTTCAGCTGGTGGTTGGCGAGCAGGGTCTTGTGATCGTCCCAGGTCAGGGGTGGCACGTTCAGGAAGGCCTCGGCATCGGCCGCCAGCAATGGCAGGACCGGTTTGAGGAAGATTACCAGTTGACGGAACAGGTTGACCCCCAGGGCGCAGACGGCCTGGACTTCATCCTGTTTGCCTTCCTGCTTGGCCAGGGCCCACGGCGCCTTGTCGGCGATCCAGGCGTTGGCGCGATCGGCCAGGCCCATGATTTCCCGCATGGCGCGAGCGAAGTCACGGGATTCGTAGGCTTCGGCGATGCCTGGTGCTGCCGCCAGGAAGGCTTCGGTCAGTTCCGGTGCGGCATTGTCGGCCACCAGCACGCCGTCGTTGCCCTTGTGGATGAAGCCGGCGCAGCGGCTGGCGATGTTGACCACCTTGCCGACCAGATCCGAGTTGACCTTCTGAACGAAGTCTTCCAGGTTCAGGTCCAGGTCGTCGACGCCACGCCCCAGCTTGGCGGCGTAGTAGTAGCGCAGGTATTCCGGCGACAGATGATCGAGGTAAGTGCGAGCCTTGATGAAGGTGCCGCGCGACTTGGACATCTTCTGGCCGTTTACGGTCAGGTAGCCGTGCACGTTGATGGCGGTCGGCTTGCGATAGCCGGCACCTTCGAGCATGGCTGGCCAGAACAGGGCGTGGAAGTTGACGATGTCCTTGCCGATGAAGTGATACAGCTCGGCGGTGGAATTCTTGGCCCAGTAGGTGTCGAAGTCCAGTTCCGGACGTCGTGCGCAGAGGTTCTTGAAACTGGCCATGTAGCCGATCGGCGCGTCCAGCCAGACATAGAAGTACTTGCCCGGCTCGTCCGGGATCTCGAAGCCGAAGTACGGCGCATCGCGGGAGATGTCCCACTCTTGCAGGCCGGAATCCAGCCACTCGGCGATTTTGTTGGCCACGGCGTCCTGCAGGGTGCCGCTGCGGGTCCAGCCCTGCAGCATGGCCTGGAAGTCAGGCAGCTTGAAGAAGAAGTGCTGGGAATCCTTGAGCACCGGCGTGGCGCCGGAAATCGCCGACTTCGGGTTCTTCAGTTCGGTCGGGGTGTAGGTCGCACCGCATTTTTCGCAGTTGTCGCCGTACTGGTCTTCGGCCGCGCATTTGGGGCAGGTGCCCTTGATGAAGCGGTCGGCCAGGAACATCTGCTTTTCCGGGTCGAAGTACTGGGTGATCGAGCGCGTGGCGATATGCCCGGCTTCACGCAGCTTCAGGTAGATGTGGCTCGACAGCTCGCGGTTTTCTTCGGCGTGAGTGGAGTGGAAATTGTCGAAATCCACCAGGAAGTCGGCAAAGTCACCGCTGTGTTCGGCCTGGACCGCGGCGATCAGTTGTTCGGGAGTGATCCCTTCCTTTTCGGCGCGCAGCATGATTGCCGAGCCGTGAGCATCGTCCGCGCAGACATAGACGCACTGGTTGCCGCGATGCTTTTGGAAGCGCACCCACATGTCGGTCTGGATGTACTCGAGCATGTGGCCAAGGTGAATGGAACCATTGGCATAGGGCAGGGCGCTGGTGACGAGGATCTTGCGTGGCTCGGACATGGGGCTCGGCTACTTGATGTGAAACGGAGGTCGGCCACTATAAAGCGCCGTGAAATTTATTTCACCCCATGGGCACCGATCGAGGGGGGTATCGATACATTCGATGCAGCGAAACCATGCCCTCGGGTTGTCAGAACGGTTAGGATAGCCGCCTAATTTGCCCAGTCTTTTATCGGGAGTGCCCATGAGCACCATCAGCCGCGCAACGGTGGAAGCCGTCCTTCGCCAGTACACCGACCCTTATCTGAATCAGGACCCGGTCAGCGCCGGGTGCGTCCGCGCCATCGACATCCAGGGCGAGCACGTCAGCGTGCAACTGGAGCTGGGTTACGCCGCGGGTTTGTTCAAGAATGGCTGGGCGCAGATGCTGCAAATGGCCATCGAAGCGCTCGACGGCGTGAGTTCGGCCAAGGTCGAGATCAATTGCGTGATCGCCGCGCACAAGGCTCAGGCGCAGATTCCGGGCATGGCCAACGTGAAGAACATCGTTGCCGTGGCTTCCGGCAAGGGCGGGGTCGGTAAATCGACCACCGCTGCGAACCTGGCGCTGGCACTGGCCCGCGAAGGCGCGCGGGTGGGAATTCTCGACGCCGATATCTATGGCCCGAGCCAGGGCGTGATGTTCGGCATCGCCGAAGGCACCCGGCCCAAGGTCAAGGAGCAGAAATGGTTCGTGCCACTTGAGGCGCATGGCGTGGAAGTCATGTCCATGGCTTTCCTGACCGACGACAACACGCCAATGGTCTGGCGCGGCCCGATGGTCTCCGGTGCCTTGCTGCAATTGATCACCCAGACCGCCTGGAACGACCTGGATTACCTGGTGATCGACATGCCGCCAGGTACCGGCGATATCCAGCTGACCCTGGCGCAGAAAGTGCCGGTGGCTGGTGCTGTCATTGTCACCACGCCGCAGGACCTGGCCTTGCTCGATGCCAAGAAAGGCGTGGAGATGTTCCGCAAGGTCAACATTCCGGTGTTGGGCGTGGTCGAGAACATGGCCGTGCATATCTGCTCGAACTGTGGCCATGCCGAACACCTGTTCGGTGAGGGCGGTGGCGAGAAGCTGGCTGCGCAGTATGGCGTCGAGCTGCTGGCGTCGCTGCCGCTGTCGATACTGATCCGCGAGCAGGCCGATAGTGGCAAGCCGACGGCCATTGCCGAGCCGGAAAGCCAGATTGCCATGGTGTATCAGGAGCTGGCCCGACAGGTGGGCGCGCGGATCGTGCTGCAGGAAGCGTCGGCGCCGGCGATGCCGAATATCACCATCAGCGACGATTGATTACTGACTTCTGTGGGAGCTGGCTTGCCAGCGATGCTGGCGACGCGGTCTGTCTGACACACTGCGGTGAAGCCATCGCTGGCAAGCCAGCTCCCACAAGTGAGGAGTTTGTGTCGAGAATAAAACTTGCAGGCACAAAAAAGCCCCGCTTTTGAGGGCGGGGCTTTTTTTTCTGCGTCAGTACAAGTTAGATAACTTGAACTTCTTCAGCTTGCATGCCTTTCTGGCCGCGGGTAGCGACGAAAGAAACTTGCTGGCCTTCTTTCAGGCTTTTGAAACCGTCAGCCTGGATGGCTTTGAAGTGTACGAACAGGTCGTCACCGGATTGTGGGGTGATGAAGCCGAAGCCTTTTTCATCGTTGAACCACTTGACGGTACCGGTTTGGCGATTGGACATGGTGAATCTCCTTGGACAAAGTTAACTACGACTCAGGAAACGCCCTGGCCGAGACTGAGTGCAAAGAGCAGGAAAATTCATGAAGATGGTTTGATCGAAATCTAACATCGGGTAGAGATTCTCAGTGACACAAGCAGCACAGTGGCGCCACCTTAACCCTTTTTCCGGGGCCTGCCAATGGTCTTGTTCAGGTTTCGCGGTTTTCATGACTAGCGGCTTGAATCGTCATTTTCACGGCTCTGGCCCCCGGTACGAACCCCCTCGTGAATCGCGCTGCCGACGACCGAAACGCCGTGGAACTTTGAACCCGGCGCCCGGCCCGGTAAGATGCCGCACAGAATTTCTCCACCTCGCTATTTCAGGACACCCGCCATGAGCATCAAATCGGACAAGTGGATTCGCCGCATGGCGCAAGAGCACGGCATGATCGAGCCTTTCGTCGAGCGTCAGATGCGCGGCGAAGGCGCGGACCGGCTGATCTCCTTCGGGGTTTCGAGCTATGGCTACGACGTGCGTTGCGCCGACGAATTCAAGGTGTTCACCAACATCAACTCGGCGACCGTCGATCCGAAAAACTTCGATGAGAAGAGCTTCGTCGACGTCAAGAGCGACGTCTGCATCATCCCGCCGAATTCTTTCGCCCTGGCGCGCACGGTTGAATACTTCCGCATCCCGCGCAATGTCCTGACCATCTGTCTGGGCAAGAGCACCTACGCACGTTGCGGGATTATCGTGAATGTGACGCCGCTCGAGCCTGAGTGGGAAGGTCACGTTACCTTGGAGTTTTCCAACACCACGACCCTGCCGGCAAAAATCTATGCCAATGAAGGGATCGCGCAGATGCTGTTCCTGGAGTCCGATGAGGAATGCGAAGTTTCCTATAAGGACCGTGGCGGCAAATACCAGGGCCAGCGTGGCGTGACACTGCCGCGCACCTGAGCCGAACAGGCGAAGGAGTTCCTTCGCCACCAGGCACTCCAACGGTTGAATCATTTCGGTTTGCGTGAAGCGAGCTGGACCGAACCTCGCTCAGGAGTGCCTTATGAAAATCGACCCGAAAATCACTGCGAAACTGACCTTGCTGCAACCCAATCAGGTTGGCTTGCTGGCTTGGTCGCTGTTGGCGCACCCCCACGCCAGCATGGGGGGAGGCATACCCGGTCAACCCGACCCTGATACCCCCAACGAGCAGCCCACCGAACCTGGCGAGCCGACCTTGCCGGATGAGCCTCCGCCAGCGCCTGTCGTCTGAAATGCTCTGACAGCCCAGGCCCGCACCGACCGCTGCGGTGCAATCGCTACTTCAGATTACCGCTGAGGAACTGTCGCAGCCGTTCGCTTTTCGGATTGCCGAGTACGTCGGCCGGCGGCCCTTCCTCCTCGACTACGCCCTGATGCAGGAACAGCACCTGGCTGGACACCTGCCGGGCGAAGCTCATCTCATGGGTGACCATGATCATGGTCCGGCCTTCTTCAGCCAGCCCCTGGATAACGCGCAACACTTCGCCTACCAACTCCGGGTCGAGTGCCGAGGTCGGTTCGTCGAACAGCATCACCTCCGGCTCCATGGCCAGGGCCCTGGCGATGGCCACCCGCTGTTGCTGGCCGCCGGAGAGGAAGGCCGGGTATTGATCGGCCACACGGCTGGCCAGGCCAACCTTGTCCAGATATCGCCGGGCCCGCTCTTCGGCCTCCTGTTTGCTCACGCCGAGCACTCGGCGCGGGGCCATGCTGATGTTTTCCAGCACGCTCAGGTGACTCCAGAGGTTGAAGTGCTGGAACACCATGGCCAGTCGGGTGCGGATGCGCTGTAGCTCATCGGCATCGGCCACGTGCATGCCATGGCGGTCGTGCACCATGCGTATCGCCTGCCCGTCAAGGGTCATGCTGCCCTCGTTGGGCTGCTCGAGGAAATTGATGCAGCGCAGGAAGGTGCTTTTGCCCGAGCCGCTGGCGCCGATCAGGCTGATCACGTCGCCAGTCCTGGCCTTGAGCGAAACACCCTTGAGTACTTTCTGGTCGCCGTAGCTTTTATGCAGGCCTTCAATGGTCAGTTTGTACATGCGCAAGGCATCCTCAAGGCGAAAGCAAGTAGCCGCTGCGGTAGGCTTCACGGCCCGCAACATGGGCAATCACCATGCCGGCAGTGGCCATGCGTCGCAGCGAGCGGGCATACAGCAAGCCCGGTTGTTCGTTGCGAACAGGGGTGACGCTGTCGCTGACGGGGTCGATGATCTCGGCGATCAATTGCCCTGACTGCAGGAATTCACCGGGCAGGGAATGGAATACCAACAGGCCGCCGACTGGCGTGGCTACCGGTTCCACACCGGCCAGCGGCGTGGCGGGGTACGGCAAGGGTGGCAGCGGGGCGGGTTCGCCTTCGATGGCCCCGAAACGCACCAGGTACTTGAGGATCGCCTCGCAGTCGGCAGTGGCCAGCGGGTGGGACACATCGCCCTGGCCGCGCAGCTCGACAGTGACCGAGAAGCTGCCCTGGGGAATCGGAAAGCGTTCGCCGAAGCGCTGCTGCAATTGCCACCAGACCAAGGTGAAGCACTCATCGAAGGACTGTCCGCCCGAGTCCGTGGCCAGCAGGCTGGCCTGGGCACCGAGGTAGCGCGACAGGGGTTCGACCTGGGGCCAGGCCTCGGGCGTGGTGTAGAGGTGTTCCACCGCTTCGAAGTCGCAGTGCAGGTCGAGCACCATGTCGGCATCGCACGCCAGCCGCTGCAGGGTCAGGCGCTGGGATTGCAGGGGCGTGGGGGCGGTCAGCCGGATCAGTGCCCGGTGCAGGCTGGAGCGAATCAACTCCAGATTGTGCCGCGGATCATCGTTGAGCTGGGCCTCGACCTCGTCCCCGACCTCATCGCTCAAGTCGAGGAAGTTGCGGTTGAAATTCTCCCCGCTCTGCAGGTCATAGCGCCCCAGCGGAACATCCATCAATACCTGTTCCAGGCCCACCGGGTTGGCGATGGGAACCAGCACAATCTCGCTGCGCAGCAGGCCCTGGGCTTCCAGGGTGGCGAGGCGCTGCTTGAGGTGCCAGGCCACCAGCATGCCGGGCAGTTCATCGGCATGCAGCGAGGCCTGGATATAGACTTTGCCGGCGCCCTGCGGGCCGAAGTGGAAACTGTGGATCTGCCGGGCGATGCCGGGCACCGGGGCGAGTAACGCATGTATCCGATGGTGCATGAAAAGTCCTAGTGTGCAGGGCCGAGAAACGCCAGCCAGCGCCGTTCAGCCAGACGGAACAGGCCGACCAGGGCAAACGTCACCGTCAGGTAGATCATTGCTGCGATGCCGAACGATTGAAAGGTCAGAAAAGTTGCCGAGTTGGCATCGCGAGCGACCTTCAGAACGTCAGGCACGGTGGCGGTAAAGGCCACGGTGGTCGAATGCAGCATCAGAATCACCTCATTGCCGTAAAACGGCAACGAACGGCGCAAGGCCGACGGCATGATGATGTAAGCATAGAGTTTCCAGCCGCGAAGGCCATAGGCCTTGGCCGCCTCGACTTCACCATGGTTCATGCTGCGAATGGCCCCGGCGAAGATTTCCGTGGTGTAGGCACAGGTGTTCAGGGCAAAGGCCAGGATGGTGCAGTTCAGTGCGTCGCGAAAGAAGGCGTCGAGCAGCGGCTGGGCGCGCACGGCGGCGAGGCTGTAGATCCCGGTGTAGAAGATCAGCAGCTGGATATACAAAGGCGTGCCGCGAAACAGGTAGGTGTAGAACTGCACTGGCCAGCGCACCCAACGCCTGGGTGAAACCCGCGCAATCGACAGCGGTATCGATACCAGGAAGCCGATGGCCAGCGAAGCACTGAGCAACCACAGCGTCATGGCCAGGCCCGTGATGTGGTAGCCATCGGTGTAAAGAAACGCACGCCAGTATTCCTGCAGAAGCTCGATCATCGCACGGCCTCCCGGGTGCCTACGTTGTAGCGCCGCTCCAGCCAGCGCAGGGCCAGGTTCGACGCGCTGGTGATCAGCAAGTAGATCAGCGCCGCAAGGACCAGAAAGTAGAACAGTTGATAGGTGCTCTTGCCCGCATCCTGGGCCGCCTTGACCAGGTCGGCCAGGCCGATGATGGAGACCAGCGCAGTGGCCTTGAGCATCACCATCCAGTTATTGCCGATACCGGGCAGGGCGAAGCGCATCATTTGCGGGAAGACCACGAAGCGAAAGCGCTGGCCGCGCTTGAGGCCATAAGCGGTGGCGGCTTCGACCTGCCCGCGCGGCACAGACAGGATCGCGCCACGGAAGGTCTCGGTGAAGTAGGCCCCGTAGATAAAACCCAGGGTAATGACCCCGGCGCTGAACGGGTCGATCTCGATGTATTCCCATTCCAAGGCGTCGGTGAGGTCGGTCAG